>CAZNUQ010000053.1:0-21572 GCA_964576235.1 uncultured Desulfovibrio sp. | reverse complement strand
AAAATCAGTTTGGTGCGAGAGGGGGGGCTCGAACCCCCAAGGCCGAAGCCGCCAGATCCTAAGTCTGGTGCGTCTCCCAGTTCCGCCACTCTCGCACGATCCCCCGCAAAGGCGGGCGAATTTTCTTACTCGAAACGTTTCTGTTGCACAACCGGGGAGCCGATGCCGCCCTTGGAAAAATCCGGACCGCAGCCGGCGGCCTCTTTCCTTCCCAAGGCGCCCTCCCCTTCGAGCAGCCGCAAATACGGGGCCAGATGATTGACCGGCCCGTCGCCGCCTCCCAGTCCCCAGGCCGTGGCAAGGGCCAGTTGCAGATAATCCCGCGCGGCTTCCACGGCCGCCTCCAGAGGCTTGCCGAGAGCCAGGTGGGCGGCGATGGCGGCCGAGAGGGTGCAGCCCGTGCCGTGGGTGTTGCGCGTCGCGACATGGGGCCGGGAGTATTCCCGGATGCGGCCGTCGGCCGTGACAAGAAGGTCCGTCACCGTGGCCACGCCATCCTCGTGCGGCGTGGCCTCGAAATGCCCTCCCTTGAGCAGCACGGCCCTGGCGCCAAGCTCCAGCAGCCGTCTTCCCGCCGCGAGGGCCTCCCCCGGGGTGGCCACGGGCATGCCGGCCAGCAGCGCGGCCTCGTGGCGATTGGGCGTCAGCACGTCGGCCAGGGGGAGCATGCGTTTGACCAGGGCCTCGACCGCCTCGGGCAAGAGGAGCCGCGCCCCGGACTGGGCGACGCAGACCGGATCCACCACCAGGGGAAAATCGCGCTTCGCCAGTTCCCCGGCCACGGCCTCGATGATGGGAGCGGAAAAGAGCATCCCGGTCTTGCCCGCCCCGATGGGGAAATCGGCCATGACCACGCGCAACTGCTCGGCCACGAAACCGGGAGTCGGCGCCTCGATGGCGGTGACGGAACGCGTGTTCTGGGCGGTCAGGGCGGTAATGGCCGACAGGCCGTAACATCCCTGCATCATGAAAGTCTTCAGGTCCGCCTGGATGCCGGCGCCGCCGCCGGAATCGGACCCGGCCACGGTCAGGACGCATGGTGGCCGCATGGGCGCCTCCCGGAAAAGCCCCCCAGCGCCTCCCGAAGGGAAGGCGTCACAAGGGAACCCGCAATGGTTGCTGACAAGGACTTCCGAACCCCGACAGGGCGGACAGCCCTGATGCGCTAGTCCAGCGCCTCGTCGGTTTCACGGATCTTGCGCAGATTGAGCCCGCTTTTGGCCAGGACGAGCATGCCCGCGACAGTCACCGGTATGTACTGCACCATGTGCAACACGAGGCCGGCGGCCAACGCCTGGGATCTGTCCACCCCGAAAAGCCCCAGGGAAAAAACCACGGCCGCCTCGAAAACGCCAAGGGCTCCCGGCGAGGACGGCATGGCCATGCCAAGCGAGGATATGACGAAAACAGCCGCCACATGCCCCCACGACATGGAAAGACCGGCCACCCACAAGATGACCAGAAAGGTGGAACCGGCATACAGCAGCCAGCAAAAGACCGTGTAGAGCCCGAGCAGCAGCAGGAACCCCGGCGTCACGCCATGAAGCACCTGCAGCTTCAACTCGGCCAGGAACTGGGCCAGCCGGTTCGAGGGCATCTTGACGATGATGCGGCCGACGAACTCCGGGTAGGCCCGAACCACCCACAGGGCGACCCATATTCCGCCGACGGCCAAGGCCAGGGGAACGAAGGCCATCTTGAGGTTGAGATGGTAGGCCACCACCAGCCCCATGGCCAGGATGGCGTTCAGGTCGAAGAAACGCTCCCAGAACACCATGGTGATGCTGCGCGACAGGGAAAAGTGGCATTCGCGGCGCAGATAGAAGGCTTTGGCCAGTTCGCCGAGTTTGGCCGGCACGATGTTGTTGACGGCCATGGACATGAGAAAGGCCTTGAAGCACAGCCAGTTGCCAGCGATGAAGCCGGACAGGAAATTGAGCCGCAGGGCCATGACGGCGTAGCCTATGAATGTAAAGGCGACGGTCCAAGCCAGGGCCACGTCGTTGTAGCGCAGCACCGTCCGCCACAACTGCGAGAAATCGATGCCCCAGAAGGCGTAGACCAGGCAGCCGCACACCAGCAGCAGCCGCACAATGAGGCTCGCGGCCTTTCTCATGAGCATCGCGCGCAGCCTCCGCTCCTTGTGGTGACGGGGCGGGCCCCCTGGCTATCCTGCAGCATTGAAAAGCTCCCGAAGACGGTAGTTGAGATGGGTGTGGCGCCGGTCGCCCCCGGCGTTGCGCAGGCCGAGGGCAAGCGCCCGGCGGCTGCCGATGAGCATGGCCAGCCGTCTGGCCCGGGTCAGGGCCGTATAGATGAGGTTGCGGCGCAACATGACGTAATGCTGGGTCAAAATCGGGACGACCACGGCCGGATACTCGCTGCCCTGGGACTTGTGGATGCTCACGGCGTAGGCCGGAGCCAGTTCGTCGAGTTCGGTGCGATCATAGGCCACCGTGCGGCCGTCGAAGGAGACGAGCACCTCCCCCTCCCCGGCGTCGACCTCCACGATATGCCCCAGATCACCGTTGAACACGTCCTTCTCGTAATCGTTCCTGGTCTGGAGCACCCGGTCGCCCCGGCGGAAGCGGACCATGCCCCGGACCACCTCCGGCCCCTTGGGGTTGAGCCGGTCGCGCAGCACCTCGTTGAGGGACTGCGTTCCGGCCTCGCCCTTGTGCATGGGCGAGAGCACCTGGATGTCGCGCATGGGGTCGAGGCCGTAGGTGCGCGGTATGCGCTCGCCGACCAGCATGGCGATCATGTCCCGGACCACCGCGGGATCATCCTGCTCCACCCAGAAAAAATCCGCCTCCGGAGCCGGACTGGCCGCCGGCAGGGGCATCCGCCCCTGGTTGACGCGGTGGGCGTTGACCACGATCATGCTCTGCTGCGCCTGGCGGAAAATATGGGTCAGCCGGGCGCTGCCCACGGCCTCGCTCTCCAGGATGTCCTCCAGGACGTTGCCCGCCCCCACCGAAGGCAGCTGATCCGCGTCGCCGACCAGGATCAGCCGGGCCGTGAAGGGCAATGCCCGCAGCATGTGGGCGCAAAGCCTGGCGTCGAGCATGCTGGCCTCGTCGACCAGCAAGGCGTCGGTCTTGAGCTTGTTGTCCTCGCCCAGGGCGAACGCCCCGTCCGGGGTCGACTGGAGAAGCCTGTGCAAGGTGGCGGCCGGATGCCCGGTCGCCTCGGCCAGACGCTTGGCGGCCCTGCCCGTGGGCGCGGCAAGTTTGACTTTTAACGCCAACTTGTCAAGAGCCGCGACCACCATGCGGGTGATGGTGGTCTTGCCGGTCCCCGGGCCGCCGGTGATGACGAACACCTTGCAGGCGCAGGCATCCACCACCGCCTGACGCTGCTCCGGGGACAACTGGAGACGGGCCTCGGACTCGAGGGCCGGCAGGAGTTTTTCCACCTTGCCGCGAAGCTCCGCCCCCGGATGGATGGCCAATTCGTGGATCCGCCGGGCGATTTCCACCTCCAGGGCGTAGAAATGACGCAGGTAGACGGCGGATTCGATGTTCTGGGCCGGAAGGGCCTCGACCTTGATGCGTTTGAGCTCCTCGAGGCTCACCAGGGCCTCCTCCAGACGCTCGAACGGCACGTCGCCCACCATGGAGGCGGTCTTTTCGAAAAGGGTGTCGCGCGGGGCGAACAGATGGCCCTGGTCGCCCATGGAGAAAAGGACGTAGACAAGGGCGGCCTGGATGCGTTCGGGGCTGTCTGGCGCGAACCCGAGGCGCAGGGCCATGTTGTCGGCGGTCTTGAAGGCGATGCCCCGGATCTCGTAGGCCAGTTCGTAGGGATTGGCCCGGATGCGCGCCTCGGCATCCTTGCCGTAGAGTTTGTGGATCTTGCCGGCATGGGTGGTGGCGATCTCGTGGGTCTGCAAAAAAAGCATCAGCGAGCGCACCTCGTGCTGCGCGTCCCACGACGCCTTGATCTCCTGGAGCTTCTTGCGCCCCACCCCCTCGACGGCCAGGAGCTTGTCCGGATCGGTGTCGAGGATATCCAGGACCTTCTCGCCGAAGGCGTCCACCATGCGCCCGGCCAGCACCCCCCCCACACCCTTGATCATGCCCGAGGCGAGATAGCGGCGGATGCCGTTGACCGTGGCCGGCATTTCACGGGTATACATCTCGACCTGGAACTGGCGACCGTATTTCGGATGCGTCACCCAGGAGCCGGTCAGCCGCAGCATTTCGCCAGGCGTGACCTTGTCCAGATAGCCGACAATGGGAAAAGTCCCGGGCTCGTCCTTGGAACGGACCCGGGCGATCAGGTAGTTGTTGCCTTCGTTGAAGAAGGTGACGGTCTGTACTTCGACCGAAAGTTCGGTTGCCATGGCCGCGCCGCGCCGCGCCAGAAGCCCTAGAGATCCTGCCGGTAGCGCATGGATTGGGACAGGGTTTCCTTGTCCACGTATTTGACCTCGGCCCCGAGGGGGATGCCCTGGGCCAGTCGTGTCAGTCGTACGCCGGGATACTCCCTGGCGAGCAAATTTTTGATGTGGGAGGCCGTCGCCTCGGCGGCCAGGGTCGCCCCGAGGGCCAGGATGCACTCCCGCACCCCTCCCTCGGCCAGTCTGGCGCGCAGGGCGTCGAGGCGCAACTGGCCCGGGGTCACCCCCTCCAAAGGATCGAGCAGCCCTCCGAGAACCAGGTAATAGCCGGTGAACTGGGCCGTTTCCTCGATGAGCATGACCGAATCCCACTGGGCGACCAGGCACAGCTGGTCGTCATTGCGGGTCGGATCGGCGCACACCGGGCACACGGGGGTTTCGGACAGTCCGCCGCACCGGGAGCACAGGCAAAGCCGCTCCCGCAGGCGCAGGATGCCGTCGCCCAGGGCCTCGGCGCGGTCACGCGGCCACTCGAGGAGGGTCATGGCCACCTTGAGGGCCGATTTGGGGCCGAGCCCCGGCAGTCTGGCCAGCTGTTCGACCAGTTCGACCAGGGGGACGGGCAGGGAGGTTTGGGCGGCCATGCTCTCTATCGCGTATCCGTTGAGGTTGTTCCCGCGATGCCCGAAGGCCGCGAGACGACCGGGCGCGCTATTCCTTCCGCCCCCGCGCGGGAACGCGCGAACGCAAACGGGGGCACAGGCCGCGTCCGCGCGATGTCCGGGCCGACACCGCGCGGACGCCGAGCCGGATGCGGCTCGAAAAGGCAGGATCTAGAACAGTCCGGGAACCTTGATGCCGCCGGTGATCTGGCCCATTTCCGCCTCCATCATGGCCTTGGCCTTCTTGATGCCGTCATTGACGGCGGCCATGATCAGATCCTGAAGCATTTCCACGTCATTGGGGTCCACGGCGGCCTTGTCGATGGTGAGTCCCCGAAGCTCGTTGGCGCCGGAAACCACGGCCGTGACCATGCCGCCGCCGGCCGAGCCCTCGACGGTGCGGGTTTCGAGCTCCTCCTGGAGCTTGGCCATCTTTTTTTGCATGACCTGGGCCTGACGCACCAATTCGTTCATTCCCTTCATGACGGAAGTCCCTCCGCGACCCGCTTCTAGCGGGGCTTTCGTTCGATGATTTCGGCGTCAAAGGTCGAAACGGCCTGGCGCACCTCGGGCCTGCCGTCGACATATTCCTTGAGGGCGTCCGGCGACATGCGGTCATGACCGCCGGCGGCCTCCACGCGCACCGAAACGCCCGGGCCGAAGTATTCGGCGACCAGCGCCTGGAGCTGGCGAAATTTTTCGGTCTGGGTGAGCTGGCCGCGATGGAAGGCGTTTTCGCACAGGATGCGGAGCTCACCCGGTTCAGTCGAAGCCTCGAACACGCCGCGGGCCTTCCTGAGACCGGCGATTTCCGCCCCCTTGGCGGCGAAGCGCTGGAAGCCCTCCCATGTCCGGGGACCGGCGGGGGCAGGCGCGCCGCGCCCTCCCGTTTCGGCGGAGGGCCGGGAATCCGGCCGGACCGGCGGCGCGGGGGAGGCCGGGCCGGCCGCCGGGCGCGCAACCGACGCCCCGGGACGATACGCCGTGCCCCTGGACGGCGGCGCGACGGCCCGGGCGCCGCCGGGCGATCCGGACGGCCCGGACGGCGCAGCGGCCGGCGCGGCGCACGAGGCGAGATTTTGCAGAGGAAGCAGACGCGGCAGGTAGGCCATGTTGAGGAGCAGAAGCTCCAGGGAAAGGGCCGGTTCGAGGCTGGTCAGCACCCGGCGCTGCCCCTCGAGGGTCATCTGCCAGCAGGCGTGCACGTGGGCCGGGTCGAACCGGCCGGCCCATTCGAGCCAGCGCCCGGCTTCCTCGTCCGGCAGGTCGACCACGGACAGTCCCTTCTCGCCGGCCTGGCGCAGGAGAAAGAGGTTGCGCCACATGGCGGCCAGTTCGCGCAAGAAAAAGCCGATATCGAGGCCCTTGTCCAGGATCTGGCGCAGCACGCCGACCACGGCGGGGCCGTCCTCGGCGTGGATGGCCTCGATGAGCCCGAAAAAGATGTCCTGGCCGGCAAGGCCCAGGACGCCCCGGGTATCGGCCTCGGTCAGTTCCGTGCCGCCAAGGGCCAGCACCTGGGCCAGAAGCGACATGGAGTCGCGCACGCTGCCCGCCCCGCGCCGGGCGATGAGGCTGACGGCCTTGGGCTCGAAGACGACGGCCTCGCGGGCGAGCACGCCGGACAAATGGTCCTCGAGTTCGTGCTGGGTCAGCCGTTTGAACAGGAAATGCTGGCAGCGGCTGATGATGGTGGCCGGAAATTTGTGCGGTTCGGTGGTGGCCAGAATGAAGGTCACGCGCGCCGGCGGCTCCTCCAGGGTCTTCAAGAGGGCGTTGAAGGCCTGCACGGTGAGCATGTGGGCCTCGTCGATGATGAAGACCTTGTAGCGGCTGTTGAGCGGGGCGTAGCCGACATCCTCCTTGAGGCGCCGGGCGTCGTCCACCTTGCCGTGGGTGGCGGCGTCGATCTCGATGACGTCCGGCGAGACGCCGGCCGTGATCTGGCGGCACTGGGAGCAGACGTTGCAGGGTTCGGCCGTGGGCGCGGTTTCGCAGTTGAGCGCCTTGGCCAGGACGCGGGCGAGGGTGGTCTTTCCGACGCCGCGCGTGCCGCTGAAAAGGTAGGCCGGCGCGATCTTGTCCTCGGCCGCCGCCCGGGAAAGGATGCGCTTGACGGCCTCCTGGCCGGCCACGTCGGCGAACCGCTGGGGCCGGTATTTGGCGGTAAGGCTTGTGGTGCTCATGCGAATGGACCGGGCGGCCCCTGGGAATGGTTGGCCGGGGCCGCCCGGATACGGTTACAGGCTGTACTTGTGCAGCCAGTGGGCATACTTGGGGTTTTCACCCTTGACCACCTTGAAGAAGGCGGTCTGCAGGGCCTTGGCCACAGGACCGGCATGCCCCTCGCCGATGACCCGGCGGTCGACCTCGCGAATCGGGGTCAGCTCGGCGGCCGTTCCGGAAAAGAAAACCTCGTCGGCCACGTACACCTCGTCGCGGGTGAAAAACTGCTCCACCACGGTGTAGCCGAGATCCCGCGCCACGGTGATCAGGCTGTCACGGGTGATGCCGCCGAGCACCGTGGTCATGGGGGTCGTCTTGATGACGCCGTTTTTGACGATGAAAATGTTTTCCCCCGACCCCTCGGCCACGTAGCCGCAGGTATCGAGCATCATGGCCTCGTCGTAGCCGTCGGCCAGGGCTTCGGTCTTGGCCAGCACGGAATTGAGGTAATTTCCCACGGCCTTGGACTTGGCCATCATGGTATTGCCCTGGAAACGCGTATAGCTCGAGGTCCGGATGCGAATGCCCTTGTCCAGGGCCTCGGCCCCGAGATAGGCGCCCCACGGCCAGACGGCGATGGCCAGACGGACCGGGTTCAGCCCGGGGTTGACGCCCATGGACTTGCCGGAACCGACGAAGACGAGAGGGCGGATGTAGCCGGCGGTCATCTTGTTGGCCTTGAGGGTTTCCACGCAGGCGTCCACGATGCCTTCCGTGGTGAAGGGCACGGTGAGCCCCAAAATTTTGGCCGAGCCGAACAAACGGTCCACATGTTCCTCAAGGCGATAGACCGCCGAGGAGCCGTCGGCGCATTCGTAGGCCCGGATGCCTTCGAAAACGCCCAGACCGTAGTGCAAAGTATGGGTCAGGACATGCACGTTGGCCTCATCCCAAGGCGTCATCGTGCCGTCCATCCAGATGAAATCAGTCCGTAACCCCATGATCCAACCCCCGTTGCTCGGAACGTTTTTCGGGCAAGACCCGATTCTGGCGTCACAACGCGCGACAATGATTGAAAACCTAAACGTGGTAGTTTAGGCGGTTTGGAATCCGGGGTCAAGGCGCCCGACCTTCTGGACGACGCTCTCCGTCACCCGGCGTCGTCAGCCGTCCCCTCGGCGGATTCCAGAGGTGGTTCCGGAGGAGTCTCTCCCCGCCCCCGGGATTCGAGATAGGCCCAGAAAGCCTTGGCTTCAGGGAAGTCCGGATTGAGCCGCAAGGCACGGGAAAGCATCATGCGGGAGCTTTTGACCCTCCCCTTCTCGTACAGGGTCCTGGCCATGTTGTAGAGAAGGTTTTCGTCGGTGCGACAGAGGCGATACGCTCTTGTATAATACTGCATGGCCTCGTCGTACATGCCGAGCTTGCGCATCTGGATGCCGAAATCGTTAAAAAGGTGCTTGTGCTCCGGCGTGAAGGCCGCCTCGATCCGCATGATCTTCCTGAATACGATGTCGGCGCTCTGTTTCTCCTGGCGCTCCAGGTAGGTCAAGCCAAGACCGAAGGTGGCCTTGACGTGCTCCTCGTCCAGGCGCAGCACATTCTTGTATTCGAATTCGGCGGAAAAGAGTTCCTGGCGCTGCCGGTGGCGGTCCGCCGTCTGCACGGCATCCTCCAGGCGGCGCATGACCGGCACCACCTTGTTGATATAGATGGAAGGCTCGGGAAGATAATCGGCCAGGAGGCGCTCCCGGGAAATGACCCGCTTGGCACCGGAGGGTATGAAGTTGCGGCTGAGGCGCTGGAGGACCACGCGGCCGTCCTCCCGTTGCTCGGCGTAAACGAACAGGCGCTGGGAGAGCCGCGTGGGAGCGTTACCAAGAAAGCTAGCGGAATCAATGGAAAAAACGCCCTTGACAGGCTTGGTCCCGAAGTCGGACCTGGTATGGGGAGGGACTGGCTGGGGCATGGCGTTCAGTATCGGATCAACAACATGATACCCCGGACGGGGATACTTCGGCAAGACATGGCCCGCGCCCGCTCCTGTCCCGAGTTGACAGGAATTTTTCCTGCCGCATATACCCGTGGGTGCCGCGGACAAAAGCCGGCCGTCCATTCCGCCGGGCGGACGGCGCCGGCATCGACGGCCCCAGGAAGCGCTCATGGAAATCGACGAATACCCCATTTTGGTGGAACAACTGTGCCCGGGCCTTTTCGTCCGCATCGACGATCCCGGCCTGAAGCATCCGTTCCCCCCAAAGGGGTTCAAGATCAAAAACGATGCCGACGTTGCCAAGATCCGGGCGCTCGGCGTGGCCCACGTCCTTTTCGTTCCGGACAAGTCCGACCGCCTGCCCGCCTCCATCGAGGAAATCGACGGCCAGGCGGGCAAACGCCAGAAGGGACCATGGACGGCCGCGCGCACCCCGGTGTCGGCCGAACTCTCGAGCCTCAAACGGGAAACCATCGAACGCAACAAGGACCGCCTCGAACGTTTCGCCGCCTGCGAGCGCCGTTACGAAAAAGCCATGAGCCAGGTCGTCGAGGCGATCAAGCGGGTCAGTTCCCCGAACGCCGAAGTGTTGCAGGCGGCCGGGGAGGTGGTCGGCCCCATGGCCGAAACATTCCTTTCGGACCTCGACGTGCTCATAAACGTCATGACCGCCAAGATGCGCGAGGAAGCCAAGCATTACCACGCCCTCAACGTGGCCGTCCTCTCCATGATGCTGGCCAAGGAAATGGGGCTCGCCAAAAAAGACATCGAGGAGGTCGGTCTCGGTTCGCTTTTTCACGATATCGGCAAAGGAAGAGTGCCGATACAGCGTTTTTCCAAGGGCAATATGGTGACCATGAACAGGGTGCTCAAGGAATACTATATGGAGCATCCACGGATCGGCGCCAAGATGCTCTCGGCAGTACCGGGATTCCCATCGGTGGCACAGCTTCTCGTCCTGCAACACCATGAGCAACTCGACGGCACGGGATTTCCCGCCCGCCTGCGGGGCGACAACATTTCCCTGGGCGCCCGCATCGCAGCCGTGGCCAACGTCTACGACAGGTTCTGCAACACCAGGAGCGGCACGGAAAGCACTACCCCCCACGAGGCCATGAAAGCGCTCTACAAGCGACGCGACCTGCTCGACCCCAAGGCCGTGATCCTTTTCATCCGCAAGCTCGGCGTCTATCCTCCCGGTTCGCTGGTCGAACTTTCCAACGGCATGCAGGGCATGGTGGTTTCGGCCAACATGCGCGACTCCATGCGGCCAAGCGTCAAGATCTATCATCCCGACATCCCAAGACGCGAGGCCCTGATCATCGATTTGTGCATCGAAACGGAGCTTTCCGTGGCCAAGGCCGTGAAACCCGAGGAACTCGCCCCGGACGTGATCCAATATCTGAACCCCGGAAAGCAGGTTTCCTATTATGTGGACGCCGCACCCCGGCCGTGACGCCGCGCCGGCGGTCGTCCGGAGCAGGCGGTGACCAGGCCGGGCTCCCCGGCCCGGTCCCTCATGCGGACCCTGCGCACCGGGCTTTCCCAGCCTCCCGGGTCCGACCTCACGCCCCTCGTTCCCCTGATCCGCCAGACCCTCGCCTTCATTGACCGGGGGTCGGTCAATGATCCGGCCACGGCAGCCGACGCCTCCGAGCTGGCCTTCCTGCTGGCCGCCCTGCTGGAAGCCGGCGACGAGGACTTCGGCCGGCAGGCCTTCGGATTGCTGTTCCGTCTCGGCGTCGAGGGCGAGGTGCTTTCCGTCATCCACCTGGAGAAAAAACCCGAGGACCAGGCGCTCGGCCTATTGAATTGCCTTGAAGACGAGGAAAAACTCCTCTTCGTCAACGCCCATTTCCGCCGCCCCCGGCCGGGACGGCCCAAGACGGCCGCCTGGGGGATGGCCGTGGTGGCCGACGTGGTGGAGCGCAACCCGGACGAACTGCTTATCCTTCTCGACCTGCTCGCCAACCGCCACGAGTACCCGGCCCTGCCGCTACGCAACGCCCTGGTGCGGGGCAGGCTCGGCATGTGGCTGGCCAGACTCCTCCAGATGGACCTCTCGGCCGAACAGACCCGGTACATGGCCAGAGTGATCGGCCGGCTGCGGGAGCCGTCCCTGGTGGAAAAGCTGGCCCTGCGGCTAGGGGATATGGACGAACTGTCCGCCGAGGCCGTGTGCCACGCCCTGGCCGAGACCCCGGGCCTCGACGCGGCAACGGTGGCCGGCCCGGTCGAGGCGCTGCTGGCGGGCAGCGAATCCTCCCTCGCGACGGCGGCCCTGGCGGCCCTGGCCCGTTGCGACCCGGCCAAAGCTGCGGCGCCCCTGGCCGCCCGCCTGTCCGGACGCCCCGACAGCCTGCCGGAACTGCTGCCCTCCCTGACGGGATTTTCCCTGGCCGCATTCGGCCAATGCCTGCGGGATCTGCCGCCGGCACCACGCCGGCAGGCCCTGCTCGCCGCCTACGCCCATCTGGCTGCCGCCGTGCCCGGGGAATTCCAGACCGCCGCCCGGGCCGTATGCGCGGCCTCGGCCTGGCCCGGTGAGGTACTCCGAACCTTCACGGCCGATCTCGCGGTCAGGGGACGCGCCGCCTCCCGGCCCTTGCCGCCCCGCGCCCCGCTGTCCGGCCCGGAGCCTCCCCGGGAAGGGGGCAAGGGACTGTGGCAGCGGGTCAAAACCCTGGTGGCGGCTCCCGGCGGAAGCGGGGAGGACGGCGAACATTCCGCCGCCCTGCGGCGGGAACTGGCCCAAGGGGGCGAACTCCACCGGCGCCAGATACTCTGGACCAGCCTTGACGGGGAAACCGTAGCCAACGTCACCTTCCGGCAGTGCACCTTCAAGGGCGTGGGGTTCGCCAAGGCCGTGCTCGCGGATGTCGTCTTCGCCGGTTGCCAGTTCTCCGATGTCGTCTTCGACGAGGCCTCGCTCTCCCGGATCGACTTCACGGGCTGCCGTTTCCTCCACTGCCGTTTTTCCCGGGCCGCCCTCGATACGGTCCGTCTGACCGACTGCGAACTGCGACTTTGCGCCTTCGAAACTGCCACGGGCCAGGATATGGCCCTCACTTCGGTCGACGTCGCCGAGTGCGATTTCTACAGTGCCTTCCTGGCGCGCCTGACCCTCGACCAATGCCGCTTTCAGGCCGTGAGCCTGGTGCGGGCCGACATCCATGGACTCACGGCGCGGGGCGTGCTTTTCTCCGACTGCCTTTTCGAAATGGCGGCCTTTCCCGGGGCGGATCTCGGCGGCACGCGCACCGAAGGCTGCTACTTCGCCGGTTCCCGCTTCTCCGGCGTCACTGAGGAACCGGACATTCTCGGGGCCATGTTCAAGGACGAGGCGGCCGCCCTCAACGCCCCCGCCGAGGGGCCGCCCCTGCCCCAGGCCCTGTCTGACGGCCCGGGATTGCGGCTGGTGGCCGCGAGTTGCGACGCCTTCCTTTTTTCCCGCGACATCCGCCGCCGCCGCCTGTCCCTTCTGGCCAACAACAAGCGGCGTCTGGCCTGGGCCCGGTGGAGGCTGGGAGAAAGCGGCGCCGCCCTGCTCGACATGCTGCCTGGCCTGATCGCCGCCGACATGGTGCGCGGCGAGGCCGGCCCGCGCCCCGCCCCGGCGGCGGACATCGCCGGCTACCACCCCGATCTCCAGACCCTGCGGCATCTGTCCCGCCATTTCGGGAAAGGCGTCCAATTCGGTCACGACGCGCCCCGGACGGATGCCGTCCGCGTGGAAGCGGTCTACACCATCGGCAGCGTGGGCACCGTGGCCCAGACCGCCGACTCGGATCTCGACGTGTGGGTCTGCGTGGGAGACAACGCCCCCGCCCGCCCGGATTTCGGGAAATTCCAAAGGAAGCTCGAAACCATAAGCGCCTTCGCCGACCGGGAACTCGGGCTCGAGGTCCACTTCTTCTGCATGACGGGCAAGGACATCCGCGACAACGTCTTCGGCTATTCCGAGGACGAGGGCTACGGATCGGCCCAGGGATGCCTGCTCAAGGAGGAGTTCTACCGCACCGCGCTGGTCGTGGCCGGCAAAAAGCCGGTCTGGTGGTGCGTCCCCCCCCGTGCCGGCCGCGAGGCGTACGACAAGGCCCTGGCGGGCATATCCCGCGCGGAACCGGAAATCGCCGCCGACAGCCTGGATTTCGGCTGCGTGAGCGAAATCGCCGCCGACGAATACTTCGGGGCGTCGCTGTGGATGATCGTCAAGTCCCTGACGAGTCCGTTCAAGTCCATCATCAAATTCGGATTATTGGAGAAATACGCCGAGAACCCCGACGAGCCGTCGCTTTTGTGCGAAACCCTCAAGGAATCCGTCTTCGCCAACCAGGGAGGGTTGTGGCGGTGCGACCCCTACGCCCTGCTCTTCCGGGAGGTGAGCCGCCATCACCAGGAACGGGGCCGCACCGGGGCCGTGGAACTCCTGCGGCAGGCCTTCCTGCAAAAGACAGGGTTCGATCCGTGCGACGAATATGTCGGCCGGTCGGGAGAAACGATCCTGGACCATTTTTTCCCCTACGCCCCGCCGGCGGCGGGCGCCTGCCCGCCGCCACCCAAGCGCCGGCCGGCCGACGAGCAGGACGGCTTCGCCGCCGCCGTGGCCCTGGGGGACGCGGTCACCAGCTATTTCCTGCGCGCCTACGAACGTCTCAAGGCCCGGGGCGCCACGCTGGAAAGCGGCGGCGGGTTGACCGAACGCGACCAGACCATGTTGTCGCGGCGCATCGCGGCCAGCTTTTCCCGCCGGGTCGGCAAGATCATGCGCATGCCGTTCATCCGGCCGGGGCGAAATCTTTTCGCCACGCTCGAAATCGGCTTCGAGGAGCAAAAAACGCGGGAGACGGCCTTCGTCGCGCACGGCGAACCGGCCGGCGGAGACCGCAAGGCCAGAAAGAAGGAACTCCTGCGCCAGGACAGCTCCATCGTACGCCTTGCCGCCTGGCTTTGCGCCAACGAACTCTACCGCCCCGGCCTGCACATCCAGGCCCAGACGCTGCCCGCGCCCCTGACCCTGCCCGACGTGACCGGACTTCTCAACGCCGTCCACGCCCAGTTTCCGGTCCGGGAAACCTTCGCCCCGCCTCTTTCCCAGGGGCTGGCGCCGGAACGGGTCACCGCGGCGCTCGTCATCGTCAACCTGCTCGCGCCCCGCGAGGAACGCAGGACCGTCGCCGTGGACGTGCTCTACGCCACGAGCTGGGGAGAGTTCTTCCACTTGGCGCGCGCCGAGGATTTGGCGGCCCTGGAGGAATCCCCGTCCTGTTTCCTGGCCGGGTGCGTCGGGATCGGCCTGGATCCGCATCTGCGCCTCGAGGTGTACGCCCCGGCAAAATCCCAATGCCTGACGGCGCGTCAGGCCAGACGCTCGTGCGGCGCCCCTTAGAAAACGCGACCGTCTTTTAAAAACAATACTTGTTCAAATGCGTTGCCCCGGGAAAGAGGAGACGACGCTCGTCGCCTTCCCGGCCGCCTCACCCCTTGCGCGCGGCGGCGAGGGAACCGGGCGGCATGCGGTACAGGGCATTGCCGTCGAAGCCGTTGGAGGCCCTGTACCACAGCCAGTAAAACGACGGCTGCACGAGGTGCCGGTTGCCGATCCAGTCCAAAAGCAGATGGCCGGACAGCCCGATGGTCAGGCCCACGCCCCAGGGGGCGGCGATCCCCGTCCCGACGAGCACCCACAGGAAAATGAGCCACTCCACGGAATGCAGGAGGAGATAGAGCCGGCCGAGCCGGCCGTCCTCGCAACTGGCGAAAAAGTGCCCCATTCCTCCCCAGCCGCGGTTCCAGAGCACATAGTCCGCGATGTGGTCGCAGTCGATCAGCACGCTCCCCACGGCGGCCCAAAACGCCGCCGCGAAGCTCCCTCCCGTGGCGGCGTAGGCCGCCACGGCCAGCGGTCCGGCGCTTATGCAATGTTGCGAAAGCTTCATTTCGTAATCCATCCTCGCGTTCTGTCCCGGCCATTGCGGCCGAGGCGTCGTGTCTTGCGTGCTCCAGTCCCCGACGCCGGAACGCGTCAGGTCCGATCGACGAACGACAAGCGCTTTCCCAAGGTCTTGCGCACAGGGCAGACCCTGGCCGCCCTGAGCATGCGCCTGCGTTGTTCGTCGGTCAGTTCCCCGGAAAATTCGATGGCGCAGACGAAGGTCGCACTGTCCCCCTCCCCGGCGTCGAGGGTGACGGTCACGGAGACGCCCGCCAAAGGAATGCCATGGGCCTTCGCGTACTTGCCGATGACCATGGCGGTGCAGGATCCCACAGCCGCCTCCAGTAATTGGTGGGGGCGGAACCCCTGCCCCCCGCCGCCGCTCTCGACGGCCGGGTCGCTTATGGCCGAAACCGTCCCGTTGGAAAAACGCACCTGATACGGCGTCTCCAGGCTTTGGCAGCGGATCATCGGGCCTCCTCCCGGCGCGCCCCGCCGTCCGGAGGGGCATCGCGCCAACGGGCCGGGGCATACGGAGGCAGGGAGACCCCGGCGAAAGGGCTTCGGGGCGCCGCAACGCGCGGCCCGGTCATGGCTTGATCGTCAGCACGTAGGCCGCCTCCGGCCGCAGATACCGGGCGGCCAGATCCTTCAGGTTTTCCGGCCGCAGGGACTGGGCGGCCTCGATCACCCGACGCTCGTGGTCGAGGGGCAGGCCGGCGGCCAGGGAACGGGCCGCCTCGTCGCCGCGCGCCCTGAGGCCCTGCCGCTCCCGGTAATAGTCCCCGGACAGCACGTTCTTGGCCCGAAGCATGAGTTCGTCGGGCAAAGCCGTCTCCCGCAACTGGCCGGCCACCCGCGCGAAGCCGTCGAGGGCCGCCGAGGCCTTCTCCGGCGAGGTGCCGATGTAAAAGGCCAGGAAGCCGGCCTTCTCCGCCTGCCACAAAAACGAGGTCACGGAATAGCCCAGGCTTTCCCCGTCGCGCAGCCGGGAGAAAAGCAGGCCGCTTTGGCCGGAGAGCACTTCGTTGAGAAGGGTCAGCCCCGGCGTTTCCGGCGCGGTCAGCCCCGGCACGGGAAAAACCATGAGCAGGTGCGTCTGGTTGCGCTCGGCGAGCCGGACCGCTTCCTCGCGTTTCTGGCCCCATGTCGGCGTGGCGAAGGCGAAAGGCTTGGCCGGCCCAGTGGCCTTGGCCAGGGTTTCGGCCAACTGGCGCACGGCCGCCGGGTCGAAATCGCCGCACACGGCCAGGACCCAGGGCATGGCACGCTGGGCCGCCCAGAAAGCGGACACGTCCTTGGAGGTGAAGGTTTTCACGGTGTCGGGTTCGCCAAGGCGCATGTAGGCGTATGAGGTGTCGGCGAAGAGAAAGGGGTAGAGCTTGCGGAAGGCCAGGGCCACGGGCTGGTCCTCCTTGTCCCGGATGGAGGCGAGCTGGTCCTGCACTTCCCGCTCCACTTCCGCCTTGAGGAAGGCCGGAGACTGGAGCACTTCGGCGAACAGGCCGTACATGTCCTTTTGAAAGCGGCTCGGGAACTTGGCGCTGACGCCGAAAGAGTCGCGCCCCGACATGGCGGCCAGGGAGGCGGCCCGGTCGGCCAGGAAATCCTCCAGGGCGTTGGCCGAAAGCCTGGCCGTGCCCGTGGTCAGACAACTCGCGGCAAGCTCGGCCAGCCCTTGCCGGTTTTTCTCCAGGAGGGCGTCGCCGCCGTTGTAGACCAGGGAGACGGCGACATAGGGCAGGGTCTTGTCCGGCATGAGCACCAGGGAATGGCCGCCGCCAAGATCGCTCACCTCGGGAGCGGTCACGCCGCCCTCGGCCGCGACGCCGGCCGCAGGGCCGGCCTTGGGCGCGGGCCAGAGCCTGGCCGCCGTCTCGGCCAATCCCTTGGCGGTGACGGCGGCCTCGTCGGCCTTGGGGGCCAGGACCGCGGCCAGCAGGCGTTCCGGCCGCACGGTCGCCTCGATGACCGCCTGCAGGGTCTTCTGGTCCACCAGACGCACGGAACGCAGATAATTCGCCTCGCCGTCGGGATCGTAGCCGTTGAAACGGAAGTACCCGGCCTTCATGGCCAGACCGGCCAGGGTTTCCTTGGCCTGGTAGAGGCCGTCCTCGATATTGAGGCGCGCCCGCTCGATTTCCTGGTCCGAGAACGCCCCCCCCTTGAGCGCGGCCATCTCGGCGACAAGCCCCTGCCAGAAGGCGGCCACGTTCCTGGCGTCCAGCGTGGCGTCCACCAGGAAAAGCCCCCCCCGCTCCAGGGTGAGGGAGGAGCAGGAAATGTCGTCGACGAGTTTTTTCTGATACTTGAAGGTGCGGTACAGCCGGCTCGTCTCGTCGCCGGCCAGCAGCCTGGCCAGAACCTCCAGGGCGGCTTCGTCGGCCCCCCGGATTCCCGCCGTGGGGAAGGCCACCTGGAGGCGCACCTTTTTCCACGGCCCGTATTCCACCTTGATGTTCGTCTCGGGCGCGGCGGCCGGCAGGACGTACGGCACCGGCGGCGTCACGGGGCGGTCGTTGCTCATGGCGCCGAAAAGGGCCTCGGCCTCCTTTTCCACCTCGGCGGCCCGCACCTTGCCGACCACCACCAAGAGCATGGACTGGGGCTGGTAGCGATCCCGCACGTACTGGCGCAGATCCTCGGGGGAAAACGCGGATACGGTTTCCGGAAAGCCGATGATGGGCCAGCCGTAGGCCAGACCGGGCCAGGCCATGGACTGGGTGATCTGGAACAGCCGGTTGTCGGGGTTGTCCCGGCCCCGGGCCAGTTCCGAAAGCACCACCTGGCGCTCGGCGTCGAGTTCCTCGGGCGCGAATTTGGCGCCGAAAATCATGTCCTTGATGACATCGAGACCGAGCCGCCAGCGTTCGGCGGGCAGATCCACGCGGTAGACGGTGCTGTCGAAGCTGGTCGCGGCGTTGAGTTCCCCCCCGGCGCTCTCGATGTCCGACGCCACCTGGCCGGCCGGCCGTTTGACGGTGGACTTGAAGACCATGTGTTCCAGCACATGGCTGAGTCCCGCCTGCTTGCGGGTCTCGTAGCCGGAACCGGCGTGGACGAACAGGCGAACGGCGACCAGGGGAAAACGGTTGTCCTCGACCGTCATCACGGTCAGGCCGTTGGCAAGCCTCACCACCCGGGAGCCTTCCGCCCCGAAGACAGAGGAGACGGTCAAAAGCAGCATGACGGCCATGCACGCGAGAGCGCGCCAACACATAACGGACTCTCCTTTGTCGCTGCGGCGAGGTTCCGGCCGGATCACGCGTCCCGGCAGGAAGCCTCCCCTGAATCGCCGGATGCAAACGATACGCAAGCGCGGGCCCCGTTCAGGGAACGGCGGGAAACGGATGCGCGCCTCCGGCAAAGGCCACGCCCGTCTTGACCAGCTCGTAGGCGCCCCGCGCAAGCCCCGGACAGACAGCTTCCGTCAGGCGCAGAGGACTCACGTAGCCCTTCTCGAAGCAGCAGGTGAAACGGACCGTGGCCGGTCCGGCCACGGCAAGGCCGGTCACGAACTCGCGGGCCTCGATGGTCCTCTCCCCCTTCTTGGACATCCAGGTGACCGGGAAGGAGGCGGCCCGGGAGAAGGCGTCCCAGCGGTCGAGACAATCCCGGACGGCCTGCGGCGGCACGGTCAGCTCGAAGGTTTCGATCACCGGCTGGGCGATTTTACGCCCCGGCGGCAGGACTTCGACGCCGACGACGGCCAGCCCTTCGGGCAGGTTCGGATTGAGCCTGGCGGCGAAGTCCCCGGGGGTCACCGCC
This sequence comes from uncultured Desulfovibrio sp., assembly GCA_964576235.1. Lineage (GTDB taxonomy): Bacteria > Desulfobacterota > Desulfovibrionia > Desulfovibrionales > Desulfovibrionaceae > Solidesulfovibrio. Next base: position 2,703 of record CAZNUQ010000053.1, on the reverse strand, counting down.
TGACGCAGAAAGATGGCCAGCCATTCCGCCCGGCTGGCCACGCCGACAGGCAGGGCCCGGCCGAAGGACAGCTGGGGGAGCGGATGGTAGCCGGCCGAGAAGGTGGGCTTGAGCCCGGCCCGGCGCAAGGCCCGCTCGAAAACCCGGCCGAGTTCCAACTGGCTCAGATACACGGCGCTGCCGGTCTTGGCGAACCACACCCACAGATGGGTTTCCTTCCGCGTCAGGTCTTCCCTGGGCGGAGGAACCGGCGCGGCCACGGCCTCGCGCTCGGGCCGGGGGCGGTTGAGCCTCGGCCGGATCGTCGCGCCCGCCGCGTCGAGTTCGGACCTGCGGCCTTCGTGGTTGCACACCCCGCACCCCGTGCATTCGCCGAAGCGGCAGTCGCCGGTGATCCGGCCGGCCATGGCCCGGTCGCGTTCCCGGCGAAGATAACCGTCCGTGACGCCACAGGAAAGATGGTCCCAGGGCAGCGGCGCCCCGGGCTCCCTGGCGGCCAGCCAGCCGGCCGGATCGAGTCCGGCTTCGGCGAAGACCTTGCTCCAGAGGGAGAGGTCGAAGCGGTCCACCCAGGAACAGAACAGCGCGCCTTCCCGGTAGGCGGCCTCCACGATGGGGGCCAGTTCCCGGCCGCCCCGGGAAAAGACGCCTTCGAGAAAACTCATGTCCGGCTCGTGCCACCGCAGGGTCAGCCGCCGGTCGGTGGCGAACAGTTCGCGCAACCACCCCACCCGTTCCCGGATCTGTTCCAGGGTGATCTGGGCCTCCCACTGGAACGGCGTGTGGGGCTTGGGGACGAAGGGGGAAATGGCCGCCGTGACCTGCAGGCGCCTGGTACCCGGAGGAGCCTGGGCCAGCACCTTTTTCGCCAATTCGAAGATGCCCCGGATGTCTTCCTCGGTTTCGGTGGGCAGACCGATCATGAAGTAGAGCTTGACCTGCTGCCAGCCGTGCTCGAAAAGCCGCCGGACATGTCCGAGGATATCCTCCTCGGTGATGCCCTTGTTGATGACATCGCGCAGACGCTGGGTCGCGGCTTCCGGGGCCAGGGTCGCCCCGGTGCGGCGGATGCCGGCCATCATGGACAGGATCGAATCGGACAGCGTCCCGGCCCGAAGCGACGGCAGGGACACGGCCACCTGCTCCCGGCGGCAACGGTCGATGCTTTGGGCGAAAAGGCTTTCCAGAGCGGAAAAATCACCTGTGGAAAGCGACAGGAAGGACAGTTCCTCGTAGCCGGTGCGGTTGAGCCCCTCGGCCACGAGGGTTTCGAGGGTGTCCAGACCGCGCTCCCGCACCGGGCGGTAGATCATGCCGGCGTGGCAGAACCGGCAGCCGCGCGTGCATCCCCGGGCGATCTCCACGGAGAGCCGGTCGTGGATGGCCTGGGCGAAGGGCACCACCTGGCAGGCGGGGAAGGGCGCGGCGTCGAGATCGGCGACCACGGCCTTGGTCACGCGTTCGTAGCCGGGAACGAGGGGACGCGGCCCTCCGTCCGGGCCTGTCTCGAAAAATTCCGGGATGTAGACGCCGGGAATGGCGGTCAGGCGGGAAAGCAGTTCCCGGCGGGAGAAGCGTCCGGCCTTGCGTGCGGCCACGGCTTCCATGACGGCGACCAGGGCTTCCTCGCCGTCGCCGATGACCATGGCGTCGAAAAAGGGGGCCACGGGCTCGGCGTTGAAGGCGCAGCCCCCGCCGGCGATGACCAGCGGGGCGTCCTCGCCCCTTTGCGCCGCCCGAAACGGCAGGCCGGCCAGGTCGAGCATGTAGAGCACGTTGGTGTAACACAGCTCGTGGGTCAGGTGGAAGGCCAACACGTCGCACGCCGCCAGCGGCGTGTCCGATTCCAGGGTGCAAAGCGGCGCGCCGCGCTCGCGCAGCAAGGCCGCGGCCTCGTCGGACGGGGTGAAGACCCGCTCCGCGGCCAGCCCCTCCACGCGGTTGACGGCCTCGTAGAGGATGCGGCCGCCGACATAGGACATGCCGACCTCGTAGAAGTCGGGAAAGGCCAGGGCGGCGCGGACGCGCACGGAAGCGGGGTCCTTGGCGACGCGGCCCCATTCGGCGCCGAGATACTGAGTGGGCTTTTGCACCCGGGCAACGAGATCACGCATGGAAGTCTTTGGCCGCTTGCGGGCCGGAGCGGAACGTTGGGCGCCGCTTGCGCCGGATGGTCCCCGCCCGGCGCGGAGCCGGACGGGGACGCGGGTCCTGGTTATTTTTTCAGGATGCTCGAGATGTTGCCCTTGCCGGCCAGGCCGGACAGGGTCTTGAGGTCGCCGGCGGTGGACAGCGTCAGGTTGCTCGTGGCCTCGAGATAACGGGTCTTCAGTTCGTCGGGGAACTTCTTGAACTCGTAGAGCACGTGGGTCAGGGCGACCTCGCCGCCGATCTCGGTCTCGAAGGGATAGCCGAAGGGCAAAAGCAGCATCTGCACGCCCTGCTGGGAGGGAATGGTCTGCAGCAGGGCCACGTCCGTCAGTTTGCCGCCGGCCTCGTCCCATTTCCCGAGCACGGTTTCGCCGTTTATGAGTTTCACGAGGCGGATGTCGTAAGCCATTGATGGTTTCTCCTTGGATGATTGCCGGCGCGTCGCGCCGGACCATGAGCTAGATACGGCGCAAGGCCGTGTCAAGGGCGGCTACTCGTTGTGCTCGAAGACATCGAAGCCCCGGCTCTTGCACAGCGCGTCCCGCTCGGCCT
>CAZNUQ010000052.1:3449-21643 GCA_964576235.1 uncultured Desulfovibrio sp. | reverse complement strand
ACTGGCCCGAGACGACGGCCGCCCTGGCCAACCTCGTGGAGGCGGCCAGGCGGGCGCGGGCCCGGCTGGGGGTCGGAGACGGCGCGGGACAGGAAATCGCCGGAAAACGGGCGCGGTGAACGTTCCGGCGCGGCCATTCAAAGGATGATGCGCGCCGGGAACGGCATGGAAAAAAAATCTTGACAGGGTTACGAACGAGGGGCTAGCTGTGTTGCCCATGCAGACTCGCATCAACCTGACCGCCGGTTTCTATTTTTGGTTCTGGTTTAGCCACGCCCGTGGTCAGGGAGGGGTGCGGTCTCTTTAAAGGAACCGCAACGAGCCACTCCAGGGCCGCGGGCATCACGCCGGCGGCCCTTTTTGTTTTTCGTGTCGCCGGTGTCCGCTCCCGGGATGGGCCAAACCACAAGGAGACCCCCATGTTGCTTGGAAAAGCCGTCCGCCTCGAACGCATTTTCAACCGCAACACCCACCGCGCCATCATCGTGCCCATGGACCACGGCGTCACCGTGGGCCCCATCTCCGGCCTGATCGACATGCGCGACGCGGTCAACCAGGTGGCCGAGGGCGGCGCCAACGCGGTGCTCATGCACAAGGGACTGCCGCGTTGCTCCCATCGCGGCCGGGGGCGCGATGTCGGGCTCATCATCCACCTGTCCGCCTCGACGAGCCTGTCGCCCTACCCCAACGCCAAGGCCCTGGTGGCCACGGTCGAGGACGCCATCAAGCTCGGCGCCGACGGCGTCTCCCTGCACATCAACCTCGGCGACGAGACCGAACGCGACATGCTCGGGCACCTCGGCGAAACCACCTCCCGCGCCGCCGAATGGGGCATGCCCGTCCTGGCCATGGTCTACGCCCGGGGCCCGAAGGTAAAAGACGAGTACGACCCCGAGGTGGTGGCCCACTGCGCCCGGGTCGGCACCGAGATCGGGGCGGACGTGGTCAAGGTCCCCTACACCGGCGACATCGAGTCCTTCTCCCGGGTCACCGACGCCTGCTGCGTCCCGGTGGTCATCGCCGGCGGCCCGAAGATGGACAACGACCGCGACCTGCTCCAGATGGCCCACGACTCCATCCAGGGCGGCGGCTCGGGGCTTTCCATCGGACGCAACATCTTCCAGCACAAGCAGCCCGCCCGCATCGTCCAGGCCCTGCACGGCATCGTGCACCTCGACTGGGAAGTGGACCAGGCCCTCGAACTCCTGAAGGACTAGCCGCCATGCCAAAGGAAATCTGGCTCAAAACCGTGCCGTTCGACAAAACCCTGGTGACCCTCGGCCTCGAATCCGGCGTGGACGGTTTCGTGGCCGAGGCCGCCGACCGGGACAAGATCCTGGCACTCGGCCGCACCACGGTCATGACCCCCGAGGAATTCGAACTGCTGCCCATCGCCTGCAAGGACGACGAGGAGAGGGCCGTGCAATCCCTGCGGGCGGGCCGGCCGGTCTTTCTGGCCAAGGGCTGGGAGATCATCCCCGTGGAGAACATCCTGGCCTGTTCCGAGGGCCTCGGCCTCGAATGCGAAAGCCTCGACCGGGCGCGGCTGGCCGCCGGCGTCCTGCAGCGCGGCGCCGACCGGATTCTCGTTGCGCCCGAGGCGGCCCGCGACCTCAAGACCATCGTCAACGAACTGAAGCTCTCCCAGGGGAACATGGACCTCGCCGCCGCCACCGTCACCAGGATCGAGCACGCCGGCCTGGGGCACCGGGTCTGCGTGGACACCACGAGCATCCTCAAGACCGGCGAGGGAATGCTCGTCGGCAACTCCTCGGCCTTCACCTTCCTGGTCAACGCCGAGACCGAGTCCAACCCCTACGTCGCCGCCCGCCCCTTCCGGATCAACGCCGGCGCGGTCCACGCCTACTGCCGCATGCCCCACGACAGGACCCGCTACCTCGAGGAACTGGCCGCCGGCTCGGAAGTCCTGGTGGTCACCCACGCCGGGGCCACCCGCACCGCCGTGGTCGGCCGGGTCAAGACCGAAATCCGGCCCATGCTCCTGATCACGGCCGAGGTCGACGGCAGGGAAGGCAAGGTGTTTTTGCAAAACGCCGAAACCATCCGCCTCGTGACCCCGGAAGGCCGTCCCGTCAGCGTGGTGTCCCTTTCCGTCGGCGACACGGTGCTCGTGGCCACGGATCAGGCCGGCCGCCATTTCGGCATGCGCATCGCCGAAGACATCAAGGAAGGCTGACATGGCTCCGGGAGAAACCGAACGCACGGCCATCGCGCCCGGGACCCTCGAGGAGGAGTTGCGGGAGCTGCGCGGGGGCATCGACGCCACGGACGAAGCCATCCTGGCCCTGCTCAACAAGCGGGCCTCCCTCAGCATCGAGGTCGGCCGGAGGAAGGCCGGCCACGCGAGCGCGGTGTTCAAGCCCTTCCGGGAACAGGAGGTCCTGGCCCGGCTCGTGGCCCGAAACCCCGGACCGCTCCCCGCCGCCCACCTCCTTTCCATCTACCGGGAGATCCTCTCCTCCTCGCGCCGGCTCCAGCGCCCCGAGCGCGTGGCCTACCTCGGACCGGAAGGCACCTTCTCCCATTTCGCGGCCATGGCCGCCCTGGGCCATTCCCCGGACTTCCTGCCCCAGGCCACCATCGGCGACGTGTTCGCCGCCGTGGCCGGCCGGCGGGCGGACCTCGGCATCGTCCCCCTGGAGAACTCCCTGCAAGGCACCGTCGGCCAGAGCCTCGACAACTTCCAGCGCCACGAGGTCTTCATCCAGGCCGAGATATCCTGCCGCGTGAGCCATTCGCTGCTCTCCACGGCCCAAGGCGTCGAGGCCGTCGACACCGTCTACTCGCACCCCCAGCCCCTGGCCCAGTGCGCCGCCTGGCTCAAGGCCCACCTGCCGCGGGCCCGGATCATCCCCACCGACTCCACGGCGGCGGCCGCCGCCCGGGTGGCCGGGGAGCCGACCGCCGCCTCCATCGGGCACCCGCGCCTGGCGGCCATGCACGGCCTGCGCGTCCTGGCCGGCCCCATCGAGGATCTGCCGGACAACTGGACGCGGTTTTTCATCATCGGCCCCGAGGACACCAAGCAACGCAACCGCGACAAGACCTCGATCCTTTTCACCGTGCCCAACCGTCCCGGCGCCCTGCACCAGGTGCTCTCCCATCTGGCCGGCGAGGGCATCAACATGACCAAGCTCGAATCGCGGCCCATTCGCGGGGAAAAGTGGCAGTACGTCTTTTTCGCCGACCTCCAGTGCGACCTGTCCCGCGAGGAATACAAGGCGCTGCTGTCCACCCTCAACGAACACACCCACAGCCTGCGCATCCTCGGCTGCTATCCGGCCGGCCCCCAGGTGGATCTGGCCGACGCCGACGACTGGGCCGCGGAAGCGCTGGCCGTGGAGAAATGACCGGGGCCCCCTCCCCCCGACCACCCGAACCAAGAGGCCGAACATGCCGACCATCACCGCGCCGCCGTCCAAGTCCGTCTCGCACCGGGCCCTCATCGCCGCCGGCCTGGCCCGGGGCACGAGCCGCCTCACGGGCCTCCTCGACAGCCAGGACATCGCCCGCACCCGGGATTGCCTGGCCGCCATGGGCGCGGACTTCCATCCCCAGTCCGACGGCTCCTGCATCGTGTCGGGCTGCGCCGGCCGCCCCCGGGGCGGCGACCCCGAAGCCGGGGAGGACGCCGTCCTTCTCGACGTGGGGGAATCCGGCACGACCTGCCGGCTGCTCGTGGCCGTGGCCGCCGCCGGCCGGGGCGCCTTCGAGGTGCGCGGCCACGGCCGCATGCACGACCGCCCCATCGGCGAACTCGTCAACGCCCTGCTGCCGCTCGGCCTGGAGGCCCTCTACCTCGGCAGGTCCGGCTGCCCGCCCCTGCACATGGAGGCCAGGGGCCTTTCCGGCGGGACCGCGGCCATTTCCCTGGAGGACAGCTCCCAGTACCTTTCCGGCCTCCTGCTGGCCGCGCCCCTGGCCTCCGGCCCGATGACCGTCGAAATCACCGGACAAAAGACCGTCTCCTGGCCCTACGTCGCCATCACCCTCTCCATCCTGGCCGACTTCGGCGTGCCGTTCGCCGTGGAAACCATGCAGGACGGCGCCTGGGCCGCCGCGGACTGGAAGGCCCTCGACGCCGTGACGCCGGGGGAGGTCCGCTTCGCCATGACGCCGGCAAGCTACGTCCCCCGCGACTACGCCGTGGAAGGCGACTGGTCGAACGCCTCCTATTTCCTGGCCGCCGGCGCCCTGGGCGCGCGGCCGGTCACCGTGGCCGGCCTGCGGGCCGATTCCCTCCAGGGCGACCGGGCCATCCTCGACATCCTCGGCCGCATGGGCGCGCGCGTCGAGACCGGGCCGGAGGGCGTGACCGTCCTCCCCGGCCCGCTTTCCGGCCGGACCCTGGACATGGGCCGCTGCCCGGACCTCGTGCCCACCGTGGCCGCGGCCGCCTGCTTCGCCGCAGGGGAGACGGTCATCACCAACGTCGCCCACCTGCGCCTCAAGGAGTCCGACCGCATCGAGGCCGTGGCCGAGAACTGCGCCCAGGCCGGGGCCGTGGTCACCACCCTCCCGGACGGCCTGCGCATCCGGCCGAGACCCCTGCCCCGGGGCGGACGCGTCGCGTTTTCCGCCTTCGGCGACCACAGGCTGGCCATGTCCGCCGCGCTGTTCGAACTGGCCGGCATCGAGGTCGTCCTCGACAATCCCGGCTGCGTGGCCAAGTCGTTCCCGGACTTCTGGGAGCGGTGGGCGGCCGTGCGCCGGGGATGAATCGGAGCCGTCACGAAAACCCATGGAATCGCATCCTATGACGCACAGAAACGACAGGAAGGACGCCGCCCGGCCCCCGGAAGGATTTTTGGGGGGAGAGGGGGGGCCGGGGGAGGAACCCCCTTTTTCCAAAAAAGAGGTTCCTTCCCCGGCCTCCCCCCCGCGCTCCATCGCCGCCTTCGCCCTGGTGGGCGCGCGCGGGGGCATGGGGCGCCTGATCGCGGCCCGCGCCCGGGCGGCCGGGGTCGCGGTGCGCGAACTCGACCGGCCGCTGACGCCCGAGGCCGTGGCCAAGGCCGTGGCCGGCGCGGACATGGTGCTTCTGTCCGTGCCGGTGTTCGCCACGGACGAGGTGGCCGGCATCGTGGCCGGGCACATGGACGGGCGCCAGATCCTGGCCGACGTGGGGTCGGTCAAGACCCTGCCCATCGCCGCCATGACGGAACGCTACGCCGGCCCGGTGGTCGGCACGCATCCCCTCTTCGGTCCGGCGCCCGGTCCGGACGACGCCCTCCGGGTGGCGGTCATGGACGGCCGGCCGGGACGCGACGCCTGGGCCACCCGGGCCGTGGCCGCATGGTGCCAACGCCTGGGGTTTTCGCCCTTCGCCTCCTCGGCCGAGGAGCACGACCGGGCGGCGGCCTTCGTCCAGGGGCTCAACTTCGTCACCACGGTGGCCTATTTCGCGGCCCAGGCCGCCGGGGGCGACGTCTCCAAGTACCTGACGCCGTCGTTCACCCGCCGGCTGGCCGCCGCCGAAAAGCTCGTCACCCAGGACGCGGCGCTTTTCGCCGCCCTTTTCGAGGCCAATCCGTACAGCCACGAGGCCGTGCGCAACTACCGGAACCTGCTCAATATCGCCGCCGGCGGCGACGTGGACCTGCTCGTGCGCCGCGCCGAGGCCTGGTGGGCCGCCAAGACGGAGAAAAAGGACAATCCATGAGCGCGATAACGCTTCCGCAGGAAGGGACGTGGCTGCCGGCCGACGTGCAGACGCCCATCAGCCTTTTTCTGGGGCTGGTGGGGGAACGGCCGGGCATTCTGCTCGAAAGCGCCGAGGTGGACGGCCGGCTCGGCCGCTACAGCCTCATCGCCTGGGATTTCCGCCTGCGGCTGCGCCTCAAGGACGGCAGGCTCGACGTGAACGCCCGCGACGCCCGCCTGGCGCCTCTCGAAGCCTACACGGGCCAGGGATTTTTCGAGGGCCTGCGGGGAATCCTCGCCGACCTCGACGTGCGCGCCCCGGACAACTTCAAGGATGTCCCGCCCATCACCCGGTCGCTGGTGGGCTATTTCGGCTACGGGCTGGCCGGCGTCCTCGAACCCAGGCTGGCCGGGGCGCTGCCTCCCGAGGAGGCCGAATTCTGCCTGGTCCTGCCGGGCCAGCTGGTTCTTTTCGACCACGTCCGGCACTGCTGCCTGCACCTCACCCTCGACGCGGGGAAAAAGGCCCGGATCGACCATTCCAACATCTTCGCCGCCATGGAACGGCCGGAAATCGGCAAGGTGGTCAACACCCCGGACGCCGCCGGCTACATGGAGGCCGTGTCCCGGTGCAAGGAGATGATCCGGGCCGGCGAGTGCATCCAGACGGTGCTTTCGACCCGGTTCTCGGCGCCCTTCACCGGCGATCCCTTCGTGGTCTACCGCCGGCTGCGGCAGGTGAACCCCTCGCCGTACATGTTTTTCATGCGCCTGCCCCGGGTGACCCTGCTCGGGTCCTCGCCGGAACTGCTCGTCCGCTGCCGCGACGGCGAGCTGACCACCTGCCCCATCGCCGGCACCCGGCCCCGCGGCGCGACGCCCGAGCAGGACGACCGGCTCGGCGAGGAGCTCCTGGCCGACCCCAAGGAGCGGGCCGAGCATGTCATGCTGGTGGACCTCGGCCGCAACGACCTCGGCCGCATGGCCGAAAAGGGGACGGTGCGGGTCGAGAAGTTCATGGCCGTGGAGCGGTTTTCCCACGTCATGCACATCGTCTCCTACGTCACGGCGAAACTCAGAAAAGGACTCGACGCCCTGGACGTGCTCCAGTGCGCCTTCCCGGCCGGCACGCTTTCCGGCGCGCCCAAGGTCCGGGCCATGGAAATGATCGCCGAACTGGAACACCACCTGCCGCGCGGGCCGTACGCCGGCTGCATCGGCTGGATCGGCCTCGACGCCGGCCACGTGCACCTGGACACGGGCATCACCATCCGCAGCCTCTGGATACGCGACGGCATGGCCACCTGGCAGGCCGGGGCCGGCATCGTCTTCGATTCCGACCCGGCCAGGGAATGGACGGAGTGCCAAAACAAGGCCCGCGTCATCGCCGAGGTCCTGGCCGCCAAGGAGAATGGTGATGTTTTTACTTATTGATAACTTCGACTCCTTCACCTTCAACGTGGTCCAGGCCTTCCAGCAGCTCGGCCACGACCCGGTGGTGAAAAAAAACGACGACAGGGACATCCTGGAGCTGGCGTCCTCGGGCCGGTTGGACATGGTGTGCATCTCCCCCGGCCCGAGCAGGCCGGAAAACGCCGGGCTGTGCCTGGAATTCCTCGGGCTCCTGCCCCGGGAGACGCCGGTCCTCGGGGTATGCCTGGGGCACCAGATCCTGGGGCATTTCGCCGGCGCGCCGGTGGTCGTGGCCGACCGCATCATGCACGGCAAGACCTCGGACGTGTTCCACCGCGAGACCGGGCTTTTCGCGGGCCTGCCCAATCCCATGGAGTGCTGCCGCTACCACTCGCTGCTGGTGCTGGCGGCCAGGGTGCCGGACAAGCTCGAAATCACGGCCTGGACCGAGCAGAACGAGGTGATGGGGATCGCCTACCGCGACCGGCCATGGGTGGGGGTGCAGTTCCATCCGGAATCGGTCTTCACGCCGGACGGCATGAAGCTGATCGGGAATTTTCCGGATAAAATCCTGTAAGGACAAGATGTTGAATACCATTTCCGGTTTGCTCCGCAAGGCCAAGGACAACCTGCACGGCGCGCGCCTCCTGGCCTCGGAGGGCCTCCTGGACATCGCCGTGGGCCGGGCCTTTTTCGCCATGCTCTACGTGGCCGAGGCCTTCCTGCTCTCGGAAAAGCTCGCCGTGCTCGAGCCCGGTGACGTGGTCGAGGCCTTCGGCCAGCGGTTCGGCCACACCGGCCAGCTGCCCGGCATCTTCCACCGCTGGCTCATCGACGCCGCCCGGCTGCGGACGACGGCCGAACGCGAAACCGACACCGGCATCACCGCCGCGACCGTGGCCGAACAGCTCGAACGGGCCAGGGCCTTCGTCTCGCTTGGCCGCGAGGAACTCCCGGACGCGCCGGAATAACGCCAACCGCCTAGCCAGAAAGGAGTCCATCGTGGACAAACATGTAGAATGCCTGGAACTCTTAGCCGTCGGCAAGAACCTGCCCAAGGATCTCGCCACCCACGCCTTCCGGGCCATGTACACCGGCGAGATGCCCGCGTCCTGCGTCGGGGCCTTCCTCATGGGGCTCAAGACCAAGGGCGAATGCGCCGTGGAGATCGCCGCCGGCGTCACCACCGCCCTGGAGCAGGCCCGGATCGTCCAGGGGCTTTCCGGCGACCGCATCGACACCTGCGGCACTGGCGGCGACAACACCTGCTCGTTCAACTGTTCCACCGCCGTGGCCCTGTGCCTGGCCGCCCTCGGGCACAAGGTCGTCAAGCACGGCAACCGGGCCGTGTCGAGCTCCTGCGGCAGCGCCGACGCCGTGGAAGCCCTCGGCTTCCCCCTCGTGGTCGAGCCCGACGCCGTGGCCGAGGAACTGTCCCGGCGCAACTTCGTCTTCCTGTTCGCCCCCAACTACCATCCGGCCTTCAAGCGCATCGGCCCCATCCGCAAGGAACTGGGGGTGCGTTCCCTTTTCAACCTGATGGGGCCGCTTCTGAACCCCGCCCGGCCGACCCACCAGATTCTCGGCGTGCCCACCTCCCGCCACGTGCCGCTGATGGCCGAGGTGCTGGCCCTGACCGGCCTTCCCCGCGGCGCCGTGGTCCACGGAGCCGGCGGTTTCGACGAGCTCACCCCCTTCGGCCCGGCCGACGTGTGCTGGCTGCGCGACGGCTGGATCAAGAAGGACCGCATCGATCCCCGCGACTTCGGCTTCCAGGCCACCAAGCCGGGCGACGTGGTGGTATCGGGTCGCGACGAGGCCGTGGCCGCCCTGCGCGAGGTGCTCTCCGGCAAGGGCCCCCGGGCCATGCTGGACATGGTGGCCCTCAACCTCGGCTGCGCCCTGCACCTGCTCGAGGCGGACCTTCCCCTGGACAAGGCCATGGACAAGGCCCGGGACGCCGTGGCCGCGGGCGTCGCCGGCGCCACCTTCAAGGACGTGCTCCATGCTTGAGAAGTTCCGGGCCGCCCAGGCGGCCCCGATCCGCCGTCTCAAGGCCCTCGAGGCTTCGGAAACCCTGCCCGCGCCCCATGCCGGCCCGCGCCCGTCCTTTTCCGACGCCCTGCTGGCGGCCGGCCCCGGGGCCGTCATCGCCGAGTACAAGCGGGCCTCGCCCTCGGCCGGCGACATCAACCCCGGGCTTTCCCCCGAGACGGTCGCGGCCATGTACGCCGCCTCGGGCGCGGCCGCCATCTCGGTGCTGACCGAGGAGACGTATTTCAAGGGCTCCATCGAACACCTCGAAGCCGCGAGCCACGCCGGGCTCCCCCTGCTGCGCAAGGACTTCCTGCTCCATCCGCTCCAGGTGGTCGAGACGGCGGCCACCAGGGCCTCGGCCCTGCTGCTGATCGTGCGCATGCTCACGGACGACGAACTCTCCGAGATGCTGGGGCTGACCTACGACCTCGGCCTCGAGGCCGTGGTCGAGATCTTCGACGAGGCAGACCTCGGCCGGGCCGAGGCCGCCGGCGCCCACATCATCCAGGTCAACAACCGCGACCTCGACACCCTCCAAACCGATCTGGCCGTTTCCCGCCGCCTGGCCCCGCTCAAACGCGCCGGGCGCATCTGGATCTCGGCCAGCGGCATCAAAACCCGCGCCGACGTGCTGGCCATGGCCGGCCTGGGCTACGACGCCGTGCTCGTCGGCACCTCCATCATGTCCCGACCCGACCCCGGCGCGGCCCTGGCCGTCCTGTGCGGCAGGGAGGCCTCGTGAACACCTTGATCGTCAAAATCTGCGGTCTGACCCGCGCCGACGACGTCGCCGGCTGCGACGCGGCCGGCGCGGACCTCCTCGGCTTCATCTTCGCCGCCAAAAGCCCGCGCCGCGTCACCCCGGAACAGGTCGCCGCCATGCCCCGCGCCAGGGCCAGACGCGTCGGCGTCTTCGTCGAGCAGTCCCTGGAGGAGGTTCTGGCGGTCATGGACGCGGCCGGCCTGGACATGGCCCAGCTCCACGGCGGCCAGGACCCCGATTTCTGCCGCGCCGTGGGCGCGGATCGCGTCATCCGGACCTTCTGGCCCAAAAAACACCCGGACACGGCCGCCCTCGCCGGGGAAACGGCCCGCTTCTCCGGCTCCATCCGCTACGCCCTGCTCGACGCCGGCGCCTTTGGAGGCGGGCATGGCGTCAGCCTGGATTTCCGGTCCCTGGCCGGTTTTTCCCCGCCCATGCCCTGGCTCCTGGCCGGTGGTCTCGGGCCCGACAACGTGGCCGAAGCCGTGCGCGTCGCCCGGCCCCATGGCGTGGATCTCAACTCCGGCGTCGAGTCGTCCCCGGGACTCAAGGAGTTGGCAAAAGTCCGGAGGTCCCTTTGGGCCCTGAAGGGAACATCGGGGCCGCGCCCCGAACCCCGCCCGGGGACCTGAGTCTCCCCGGCCCGCCGCCGGCGGCAAACCACGCGGCGGCACCGGCAGAAGCATCGCGCGCGACGCGAAAACCGTGAAAAGTTTTTTTGGAAGGGAGTCCGGGACACCTTTTTTGCACAAGGCGTTCCCGGATTTCGGAGGCAACCGATCATGCACAAAGGCTATTTCGGCGATTTCGGGGGACAGTTCGTTCCCGAACTCCTCATGCCGCCGCTTTTGGAACTGGAAGAGGCCATGAAGACCATCATGCCGAGCGAGGCCTTCCAGAAGGAGCTCGGCGCGCTTCTGGCCGACTACGTGGGCCGGCCCTCGCCGCTGTACCGGTGTCCCAATCTCTCGCGGGAGCTGGGATTCGACTTGTGGCTCAAGCGCGAGGACCTCAACCATACCGGCGCCCACAAGATCAACAGCACCATGGGACAGGGCCTGCTCGCCAAGCACATGGGCAAGTCCGTGCTCCTGGCCGAGACCGGCGCCGGCCAGCACGGCGTGGCCACGGCCACGGCCGCGGCCATGCTGGGCCTTGGCTGCATCATCTACATGGGCGCCGAGGACATGGCGCGCCAGGCCCACAACGTCAGGCGCATGCGTCTGCTCGGCGCGGAGATCGTGCCCATCGAATCCGGCACCAAAACCCTCAAGGACGCCATCAACGCGGCCCTGCGCTACTGGATCGCCGAACAGCGCACCACGCACTACTGTTTCGGCACGGCCGCCGGGCCGCACCCCTTCCCGACGCTGGTGCGCGCGTTGCAGTCGGTGATCTCCCTCGAGGCCAGGGCCCAATGCCTGGAGAAGATGGGACGGCTGCCGGACTACGTGGTGGCCTGCGTCGGCGGCGGTTCCAACGCCATCGGCATGTTCCACCACTTCGTGCCGGACGCGTCCGTGCGGCTCGTCGGCGTGGAGGCCGGCGGCACAGGCGAACCGGGCTGCCACAATTCCGCGCCCATCAACCTCGGCACCCCGGGAGTCCTCCACGGCATGCACACCATGCTGCTCCAGACCAAGGACGGGCAGATCGAGCCGTCCCATTCCATTTCCGCCGGTCTGGACTACCCCGGCGTCGGCCCCGAACACGCCCATCTCCACGCCATCGGCCGGGCGCGCTACGACATCGTCGTGGACGCGGAGGCCCTGGGGGCCTTCGAGGCCCTGTGCCGCCGGGAGGGCATCATCCCGGCCCTGGAGAGCTGCCACGCCGTGGCCTGGGTCATCAAGCACGCCCCGGAGATTCCCAAAGGGGCGCAGGTGGTGGTGTGCCTGTCCGGCCGGGGCGACAAGGACCTCGACATCATCGAGGCGTACGAAAAAAAACGCAAAGGGGCGGCGTCATGAGCCACTCGATCCTGACCACCCGCATCATGGAGGCGCTCGGCGCCGGCCGCAAGGCCCTCATTCCGTTCCTGCCCGCCGGCTTCCCGGACAAGGACCGCTTCTTCGACGAACTGGACGCCCTCGACGCCGGCGGCGCGGACGTGATCGAGATCGGCGTGCCCTTTTCCGACCCCGTGGCCGACGGCCCGGTGGTGGAGAAGGCCACCCTCGAATGCCTGGCGCGGGGGTCGTGCCTGTCCTGGCTGCTCGGGGAGCTCGCCGGCCGCAAGGGACGCTACCGGGCCGGGCTGGTGCTCATGGGCTACTACAATCCCTTTCTGCAATACGGCCTGGACAGGCTTGCCGAGGACGCGGCCAAGGCCGGCGTGGCCGGCTGCATCGTGCCGGACGTGCCGCTGGAGGAATCCGGCCCCATGGCCGCGGCCCTGGCGAAGCACGGCCTGGACCTCATCCCCCTGGTCGGGATCAACACCCCCGAGGACCGGCTGGCCGCCTACGCCAAGATCGCCCGGGGCTACGTCTACTTCGTCTCGGTGCTCGGCACCACCGGCATGCGCGAAACCCTGCCGGCCGAGGTCAAGGACCGGCTGGCCGTGGTGCGCCGCCTCTTCGACGTGCCCGTGGCCCTTGGCTTCGGCATCAAGTCGCCGGAGCAGCTCGGGGCCTTCGGCGACCTGATCGACGGCGTGGTCTTCGGCTCGGCGCTGATCGCCCACATCAACGGCGGCGGCACGGCCGCCGAATTCATGCGCCGCTGGAGGGCCTGAGAGCCCCGGGCGCTGACGGGCGGCCGCCGCCCGTCCCCCGCACCTCCCGGCCGGCAACGACCCGGCCGGGAGGTTTCCTTCCAGGGCCTTCCGGGAGCGATGCGCCCCGGCCGCCGTGTTTTTTACGGGACGCCGCACTAGGCGTCGGGTGCCTCCGGCGCCACGGGGTGGCGGATGCAGGCCCCCCGGCAAATGAATTCCACGGATTCCGCCACGTTTTCGCACTGGTCGCAGACGCGCTTGAGGCCGTGGGCGATGAAGCAGATCTGCACGGACCGTTCCACCGGGCGGGACTTGTCACGGACGAACTCCCGCATCTCCTTGAAAAGGGCCTCGTTGCGCTCCAGCATGTTCCGCGAGGCGGCGCCCAGGGTCCGGGCGGCCTCGATGTCCAGGTCCGCGAAGCAGGCCGCCGTCCGGGCCAGGATGTCGCGGCAGGCCTCGGCCAGGTCTTCCAGGGAGGCCGGCAGGGGGGCGGGGTCCAGTTCGAGCAGGAGCAGCCCCCTCTCGGCGATGTTGACGGCCTGGTCGCCGATGCGCTCGATGTCGCCCACGGCGCGCATGCAGCCGAGGACGTAGCGCAGGTCGCCGGCCACGGGCTGGTACAGGGCCAGGAGGCGCAGGATCTCGGCGTCGATGACGCATTCCAGCCCGTCGATGCCGGCGTCGCCGGCGATGACGGCGTCGGCCAGGGCCGGGTCGCGCTCGAACACGGACCGCAGGGCCTTGTCCACGGCGGCCTGGGCCATGCGAAAGGCCCGCAGCGTCTCGGCCTTGAGTTTCTCCAGTTCGTTTTCGATCAGGCGCTGGTGTTCCATGGTCCCCCCAAAACGGCATGCCGCGAGCATGGCGCAAGGCTAGCCTCGGCGCGCCATTCTTGGCAAGGGCCGCGCGGAAATGTCACATTCCCCGCCGCGCCCGCCCGCGTCCCTTGACGCGGCGGGCCTCCCGGGCAACATAACGGCTCGACCCGAACCCCCTGGAGCGTCCCATGCACGGAGCCACCTCCGGCTCTCCGGCCCTGGTGCTCGCCACCGTCTGCATCGCCCAGTTCATGGCCCCGTTCATGCTGACGGCCGTGGGCATCGCCCTGCCGTCCCTCGGCCGCGACCTGGGGGCCACGGCCATGCAGCTCGGCCTCGTGGAGCAGCTCTACGTCGTGTCCCTGGCCATGGGCATGCTGGCCTTCGGCCGTTTCGGCGACATCGTGGGCCAGCGGCGGGTGCTTTTGCCCGGGCTGGCCTTCTTCACCGCCCTGACCTGCGCCCTCGGCGTCGCCGGCAGCGTGGAAATGGTCATGGTCCAGCGTTTCCTCCAGGGCATCGGGGCTTCCATGGTGCTTTCCGGGAGCCTCGCCCTGGTGGCCGCCGCCTACCCGCCGGAACTTCGCGGCCGCAAGATCGGCCTCGTCTCGGCCGCGACCTACGCCGGGCTCTCCCTCGGCCCGGTCGTCGGCGGCTACGTCACCGGGCACTTCGGCTGGCGCTGCGTGTTCCTCATGGCCGCGCCCCTCGGGCTCGCGGCCACCGGCATGTGCCTTTTCGGCATGAAGGAAGGGCCGCGAAACGCCTCGGGCGAGCGCATGGACTGGCGCGGCGGCGCGTATTACGCCGGAAGCGTGGCCCTTTTCATGCTCGGGGCGGCCCATGCCCGGGAAATCCCCCTCGGGCCGGCCATGCTCGCCGGCGGCCTGCTCGGGCTGGCCGTCTTCCTGCGCCACCAGACCCGGACCCGCTGCCCGCTCCTGGACGTGACCCTGCTCACGCGCAACCGCTTTTTCACCCTGAGCTGTCTGGCGGCCCTCGGCAACTACGCCGCCACTTTCGGCATCACCTTCCTCATGAGCCTTTACCTGCAATACGCCAAGGGGCTGCCGCCGCGTCTGGCCGGCTTCGTCCTGCTGTGCCAGCCGGTTTTGCAGGTGGTCGCCTCGCCGGTGGCCGGGCGGCTCTCCGAGCGCTTCGCCCCGGCCAGACTGGCCACCATCGGCATGCTCGTCAGTTCCGCCGGGCTGCTCGCCGCCGCCGCCACCATCGCCGCCGACACCCCCATCTGGCTCCTCGGCGGCGAACTGGCGTTCATCGGCGCGGGATTTGGCATCTTCATAACCCCCAACTCCACGGCCATCATGGGCAGCGTGCAAAAACGCCAGTTCGGGCTGGCCTCGGGCATGATCGCCAGCATGCGCACCCTCGGCATGGCCGTGTCCATGACCTGCGTCACCCTCGTTTTCTCGCTTCTGATGGGCGACGCGACGATCACGGCCGCGACCCTGCCGGAGTTCCTGACCAGCATGCGCCTGGGACTCTCGGCCTTCGCCGTGTTCTCCTGCCTGGGGGTGATCCTGTCGTTTTGGCGGGGGCGGCCCGCGCCGGTCGCGGGCCAGGGTCGGACCTGCTCCAAGGAATAATCCCGGAGACATCGCCGTTTCGAAGGGAGGAGGGGGAAACGCCTTTGAAAAGCGTTTCCCCCGGATACCCGGAGCGTGTACCGGGGCGCCGCCCCGGACCCCGCCGGGGGGAATCATTCCTCCCGGTCCCCCTCGCTATTTGTAATAGATCTTGATCTCGTTGGTGCCGGGCATGTCGTTTCCGGGCGTCGGCCGGCCGGCCGTGATGACCACCGGCTCGCCCGGGGCGAAATCCGGACACTCCCGCACGAAGGTCTCCACCCGCTCCATGTGGTCGGCGTCGCCGGCCTCGATGAGCCGGGGCTTGACCCCCCAGGCGAAATTGAGAAACCGCATGACGCGGGGATCCGGCGTCAGGGCGTAGATGGCCTGGCGCGGCCGCCGCGACGAGGTGAGCCGGGCGTTGGTGCCGCTGACGGTGTGGCACACCAGGGACCGGCCCTCCAGGTTGTCGGCGATCAGGCAGGCCGAATAGGCCACGAACTTGCGCGGGTTTTTCTCGCGCTTGGGCGCGTAGGGGGCCTGGATGCGCTCCAGGTAGTACTCCAGGGCGTTGTCGGAGATCTCCCGCATCACCTTGACCGTCTCCACGGGGTGGTCGCCCACGGCCGTCTCCTCGGAGAGCATGACGCAGTCGGCGCCGTCCAGGATGGCGTTGGCCACGTCCGTGGACTCGGCCCGGGTCGGGATGGGGTTTTTGACCATGGAAAGCAGCATCTGGGTGGCCACGATGACCGGCCGCTGGGCGTGGCGGCAGGCCCGGATGATCTTTTTCTGGATGATGGGCAGCTCCGGGATGGGGCACTCCAGGCCGAGGTCGCCGCGCGCCACCATGACCGCGTCGGTGATCTTCAGGATGTCCTCGAGGTTGTCCACGGCGTTCTGGCGCTCGAGCTTGGAAACCACCGGCGCCCACACGCCGTGCTTCCGGATCTCCTCCTTGGTCTGGGCCACGTCCGAGGGGCCCTGGACGAAGGAGATGGCCACGGCGTCCACCCCGACATCGAGGCCCTCGTGGAGGTCCTTCACGTCCTTGGGGGTGAGCGCCGGCATGGGGTGGTGCTTGCCCGGAAAGGCGATGCCCTTGTTGGAGGAGAGCAGCCCCGCGTTCTGGGCCTCGATCTCGTAGAGCCGGTCGGCCTTGATCTCCCGGGTCACGTGGAACTGGAGCAGCCCGTCGCTCAGGTTCACGGGCATGCCCACCCGCAGCCCGGCCAGAAGCTCCGGCACGTCCAGGGACACGAAGATCCGATCGTCGAGGTTCGGGTCGGGCCGTTCGTCCGGGAGGCCGAGCAGCAGGAACTCGCCCTTGCCCACCGTGCGCGGGGAGCCGGCCACCTCGCCGATTCGGGTCTTGGGGCCGCACAGGTCGGCCAGGGCCGTCAGCGGCACGCCGAACTCGCCCTCGAGCGACCGGATGGTCTTCACGATGGGCTCGAAATATGCCGCGTCGGCATGGGAGAAATTGAGCCGGAAGATGCGCACGCCGTGCCGCACCATGGCGCGCATGGTGTCGGGGGAGAGCGAGGCGGGGCCGAGGGTGGCGACGATCTTGGTCTGCATGGTTGCCTCCGGGCGTTTCCGGACGCTCCGCCCCGGCCTTGCCGGGAAAAAGCGGATGCATGCCGGACGGGTTTGGGGTACGATTCCCCCCGGGCTGAATGTCGTTTTGCGACGTATCCCTATGTAATAGGGACATTGCGAGAGGACAAGGCCAAAAGGCATCGCGCCAGGAGGAAGACGTTCCATGGGAACCGAGTCGGATTTCGAGACAGCCGCAGGCGGCAACGCGGCCACCGGCGAAACGGAGGCCCGCAAGGAGGCCCGGCCGGGCAAGGAACCCTGCTTCCCGCCCGTGTCGTTCATCACGTTCGTGTTGTCCCTGGCCCAGTCGGCCATGGTGCTCATGGGCGAGGCCCCTGACCCCGAAACGGGGACCTATATGACAAACCTCCCCCAGGCCAAGCACACCATCGACATCCTGGCCATGCTCGATTGCAAGACGCGCGGCAACCTGACGCCCGAGGAAAACAGCGTGCTTTCCGGCATCCTGTGCGAACTGCGTCTCGCCTACGTCAAAAAACAGTAGTTTCGGAGAGGAAATGGAAACGATTCCCGTTGGCCTTGTCGGGGTGACCGGCTACACCGGCATGGAACTGGCCCGCATCCTGGCCGTCCACCCGGTGCTGCGCCTCGCGCGGGCCACCTCCCGGGCCGAGGCCGGAAAACCGCTTCGGACCCTCTATCCCTTCCTGCAGGGATTTCCCGCCGGGGACGTGGTCATCAGCGCGCCCGACGCGGCCGACCTGGCCTCGGCCTGCCGGCTGGTCTTCCTGGCCGTCCCCCACGGCGCGGCCATGGACTATGCCGCGGAACTGCTGACCGCCGGCCTTTCGGTCGTGGACCTTTCGGCCGACTTCCGGCTGGCCGACGCCGGGGTCTACGCCGCCTGGTACGGCCTCGACCACCGCCATCCCGGCCTTCTGTCCCAGGCGGTCTACGGCCTGCCGGAACTCTACGCCGCGCGGATCAAGGAAACCCGGCTCACGGCCAACCCCGGCTGCTACCCCACCTCGATCATCCTGGGGCTGGCCCCGGCCCTGGCCGCGGGCATCGTCGAAACCGACGGCATCGTGGCCGACAGCAAATCCGGCGCCTCCGGCGCCGGCCGCAAGGCCGCCGTGCCCACCCTTTTCTGCGAGGTCCACGACTCGTTTCGGGCCTACAACCTGGGCAAGCACCGCCACACCCCGGAGATCGAGCAGGAACTCTCCAAGGTCGCCGGCGCGGCTATCACCGTGTCGTTCAATCCCCACCTGCTCCCCATCGACCGGGGCATCCTCTCCACCATCTACACCCGGCTGACCCGCCAGATGCCCGTGGAAGAGGTCCACGCCCTCTACGCCGAGCAGTACGCCGACAAGCCCTGGGTGCGCGTGCTGCCCCTGGGCCGGCTCCCGGAGACGCGCTTCGTGCGGGGCACGATGTTCTGCGACATCGGCCTCGTGGTCGATCCGCGCACCGGCCGGCTGATCGTCGTCTCGGCCATCGACAACCTGTGCCGGGGGGCCTCGGGACAGGCCGTCGCCTGCGCCAACCTCATGTGCGGCCTGCCCGTGGACGCCGGGCTCCATCTGGCGCCCATGATGCCGTAAAGACACGGACGCGCG
>CAZNUQ010000052.1:0-3349 GCA_964576235.1 uncultured Desulfovibrio sp. | reverse complement strand
GGCTCGGTCATGGATTCGTGCAGCCCCTTGAGCAGGGGATCGAGCAGGTAGCTCGCCACCCGCCGCCGGCCGACCAGAACCTCGGCCGAAAGCGTCATGCCCGGCAAGAGCCGGAACGCCGGCCCCACGTCCCGAAGGGTCGTGGAGACGAGCCGGATGCGCGCCTTGTAGTGCACCCCGCCCTCGTCGTCGGCCCCGAGCGGGGCGTTTTCCTCGACAAAGGCGTCCGGACTGACCATGCGCACCTCGCCGTCCAGGAAGCCGTGACGCTGGAAGGGATAGGCGGCCAGCTTGAGGCGCGCGGCGTTGCCCACCCGGATGTGGCCGATGTCCCGGGCGGGGATGGCCACCTCGGCCTCCAGGGGACCGCCGGCCTCGCCGAGGGGGATCAATGTGCAGAAGGTCTCGGCGGCCTTGGCCACCGAGCCCTCGGACAGGGGCGCCACGTCCTTGACCACGGCGTCGGCCACGGCGGTGAGCTCCACCAGTTCGCTGCGCCGGGAGGCCTTGGCCAACGTATGCTCCACCTCGTCGAGCTGCTGGCGCGATTCGAGAAGCTGGGTGGCGGCCTGGCCGAACCAGTTGCTGATGAAGGCCTGCCGCTCCATCCTGGCCTGGTTCAGGCGTTCCTTCAGCTGATCCCGCTTCTCCACGATCTTCAGCACGAGGTCCTCGACCCGCAGCTTCTCGCGCAGGGCGCCCAGGTATTCGAGCTTGCTGGCGCTGCCGCCGGGGTAGAGCCTGGCGTACATGGTCTCGATCTGGCGGGCCAGCCCGGCCTGCTCGGCCAGCCGCGCCTCCTCGTTGGCGTTGGCGGCCAGGGCCTCCTCCAGGGCCGCCACCTCCAGGTCGTTGGCCTGGACCTTGGCCTTGAACTCCTCCTTGCGCATGGCGAAAAGCGCCAGCCGCACCCGTTCCTCGGGCCCCGCCGTGGCCAGGTCCGTTTCCGGCTGGGGCCTGCCGTCGAGCTCGGCCTGGAGGCGCTCCACGAAGGCGGCCAGGAACCGGCGCCGGGCCAGGAGCTGGCCCATGTCCGCGCTGGCGAAGGTCGGGTCCAGGGTGGCCAGGACCGCGCCCTTGCGCACCACGTCGCCGGGACGCACGGCGATGGAACGGACCACGGCGGTTTCCAGGGGCTGGACCAGGATGGGGGGGACCTTGGTGACGAGCATGCCCCGGGCCGAAACCACCCGGTCGAGCTCGGAGAACCAGGCCCAGACCGCGCCGAAGACCAGGGCCGCGAAGATCACGTAGAGGGCCAGCCGGGCCTGGGGCGGCGGAGCGCCGTCGCCCACGGCCACGGCGTCGGGCTGGAACTCCATGGCCTCGCGGCGGATCCGGCGCCGGCGCATATCCGGGGACGACACGGCCATGCCTACGCCCCCCTCTCCCGGACCGTACGGTTTCCGGGCGCGGCCCGCGCGGCGCGGGCCATCAGCGCATCCCCCTGGTCTGGCGTTCCCAGAGGTTGCGGTAGATGTCGCAACGCCCGAGCAGCTCGCCGTGGCTCCCCACGTCGGCCACCCGCCCCCGGTCGAGGACCATGATGCGGTCGGCGTTGCGCAGGGTGGACAGGCGGTGGGCCACGATGATGGTGGTGCGGCCCCGGGCGATGCCGTCGAGGTTCTCCTGGATGCGGGCCTCGCTTTCCGGGTCGAGGGCGGATGTCGCCTCGTCGAAGATCATGATGCGGGGGTCCTTGAGCAGGGCCCGGGCGATGGCCAGACGCTGCTTCTGGCCACCGGAGAGGTTGGCGCCGTTTTCCTCGAGCATGGTGTCGTAGCCCCCGGGCAGCCGTTCGATGAATTCGTCGGCGCCGGCCAGCCCGGCGGCCCGGCGCACCGCCTCCGGATCGGCCCCCGGCCGGGTGATGGCGATGTTGTCGCGCACCGTGCCGTGGAAAATGAAGTTCTCCTGCAGCACCACCCCGATGTTCTGGCGCAGGTGCACCACGTCCAGGTCGGACAGGGGCACGCCGTCGAACAGGATGCGCCCGCCGCCCAGGGGATAGAGGCCCTGGATCAGGCGCGTGAGGGTCGTCTTGCCCGAACCGCTGCGGCCGACTACGCCCAGCACCTCGCCGGGGTGCAGGGAGAGGGACACGCCGTCCAGGGCCGGGGGATCGCCGGGATTGTAGGCGAACCGGGCGTCCTCCACGACCAGCCCGCCGGCCAGGGCCGGACGCAGCCCGCCGCGCACCAGTCCGGGCTCGGGTTTGCGGTTCATGACCTCGCCGAGCATGGCCACGGCCAGATGGACCTTCTGGTATTCGTGGACGAGCTCCACCATGCGGATCAGCGGCATGGTCACGGACTGGGAAAGCATCTGGAAGGCGATCAGCTCGCCCATGGAAAGCGTGTTGTCGAACACGGCCAGGGCGCCCACCCAGATGACGGCCACGGTCATGAGCCGTTCCAGGGTCTTCACGAGGGCGTTGCCGGCGGCGGACATCCTGCGCACGTCGAAGTTGCGGGTCACGGCCCCGGCCGAGCCCTCCTCCCAGCGGCGCTGCCGGCCGCCCTCCAGGGCCAGGCTCTTGATGGTGCCGACGCCGTGGATGGTCTCGACGAGCAGGGCCTGCCGCTCGCCCTCGGCGGCGTAGAGGGCCGTCAGCCGGCGGTGGAAGGGGCCGACCAGAAGCCCGATGGCCCCGGCCGTGACGCAGGCGAAGGCCAGGACGAGCATGGTGAGCCGGGGGCTGTAGAGATACAGGACCGGCAGGAAGACGACCAGGGAAGAGGCGTCGAGCAGGGTGTTGAGGAGGTTTCCGGTCAGAAACTCCCGCACCTGGTCGGTCTGCTGCATGTGCTTGATGATCACGCCCGCGAAGCTGCGCTCGAAAAAGGGCAGCGGCAGCTTGATCATGTGGGCGAAGGTCTCCATGGCCAGCCGCAGGTCGATCCGGGTGGTGGCGAAACGCAGGAGGTATTCGCGCAGGTAGCGCAGGGCGCCCTCGAACAGGATGGCCGCCACCACGCCGACGCCGAGGACGTTGAGCGTGGCGATGGTGTGGTGGGCCAGCACCTTGTCCACCACGTTCTGGAAATAAAGGGGCACGGCGAAGGCCAGGCCGTGCATGAAAAAGGCGATGGCGCCGATTTCCAGAAAGATGCGCCGCTCCCGGGCCACCTGGGGGAGGAACCAGCCCAGGCTGAACCGCCTGGCGTCCCCCTCCTCCACCTTCCGTTTCCTGAAAAAGGCCACCTCGCCGGTGAACCGTTCCCGGATGCCGGCCTCGGGCACGAAGACGAAGGGGGAGCCGGACCGGGCGCCGTCGCGGTCGTAGACCACGAGCTCCCGGCCGCCGTCGGGGCCCTGGCGCGCGCCGGAGACCACGGCCGTGGCGCCG
>CAZNUQ010000051.1:6471-21869 GCA_964576235.1 uncultured Desulfovibrio sp. | reverse complement strand
GCGCGAGCATGCCTTGTCCTCCACCGGGCCCGGAAGCCGGCCCCCTACCCGCCCGAGCCGCCGAGCAGCGGCGCGAGGGTCCCGGCCAGTACCCGGGCCACCTCCGCGTGGCCCGCGTAGTTCCAGTGCTGCCAATGGTAGGCTTGCCCGGTGCGGCCGGTCAGCCCGTAAAAGTGGCGTTGCAGGCCGACAAAGGGCAGGTCGCGGGCGGCCGCGAAACGGCCGATCCGGTCCTCCAGGCAGAAGGGGTCGAAGCTCGGGTCCAGGGCGAGCAGCCGCGCCGCGTCGTCCGGCGTGCCGCCGTCGTGGTCCACGTCGACCACCACCAGCCGCGCCCCGGCCTCCCGGCACAGCCGGTCCGCCTCGGCCAGCACCAGTTCGAGGAGTTCCAGGTCGCGGACGAAACGCGGATCGGGCGAGGCCGTGCACGGCGACAGGTACGGCGGCACGGCGTTCCCGGCGTGGAAGCCCTCCCCGTGGCGGGCCAGGCGCAGGCGTTGCAGGCGCTCCATGACGAGGTTGGCCAGGGCGAGGTTGCGGCGCAGGAAAAGTCCCGCCCGCTTGGCCGCGAAGGCCGGGGTGGACGCGAAGGTCGTGTCGATGGCCAGCCGGCCGTCCGGGGTCGTCGCGGCGAAGGGGGCGAGGCGGCTCGGCGCGGTGTCGGCGGTCATGGCCTCCAGGTCGTTGGTCGGAAAAATAAACATGGCCACCACGTCCGGCCGGGTGCGCAGCACGTGGTCGCGAAGGACGAGCAGGTACTGGACCGGCGAATAGCCGGACACCCCGAAGTTGCACACCTCGACCGGCCTTCCCAGGGCCCGGACCAGATCCGCCTCGGTCAGGGCGCGAAAGCTCTTTTCCTCCTCCACGGCCGTCGCTTCCACGTAGCTGTCGCCGATCAGGGCCACGCGCGCCGTCCCGGCCGGCTTTTCCAGGGGGCGGTCCGGACCGCGCCAGCCGTCGGCATTGGTGACCACGGCCACGGGCCGGGGGTTCTCCCCCGGCTCCACGAAGCGCGCCCGGGCCGCCCGGCGGTAGCCCAGGACCGGATCGGGGACGATGGAGGAAGTGCCGCCGCCCGGCAGCGCCAGACGGCACAGGCCTTCGAGCAGCGCCAGGGCGAGCAGCACGGCCGCGAGGCACATCAGCGCGCCGGAAAACCGCCTAACGGGGGTCACGGCCGCCCCTCCCCGCCGCCGCGTCCCGCCGGGCCAGGGCGCAGGCGGCCGAACCGAGACCCGTGAACAGCGTGATCACCGGCATCAGGTAGCTCGAATCGAAAACGCCCTGCACGGCCATGGTCACCAATCCGCCGCACAGGCTCAGGAAAACGATCTGGGGATAGGTTTCCTGGCGGCCGGACAACTCGAAAAAACGCCCGATCATCACGGCCATGCCGGCCAGCAGGAGCAGCAACCCCACCAGCCCGAAATCGAAGAACACGGAAAGATAGATGCTGTGGGCGTGGGGCACGTGGGCGTCGAAGATGAACCCGCCGGCGCCCAGCCCCTCGAAGAGCCGGCCCGAGGCCAGCCTGTCCCAGTAGCGCGACCAGAGGTCCAGGCGCCAGCGCCAGGACAGGCTCTGGGTGCCGATCTCGTAGAGCAGGCGCGGCGTTTTCGGATCGTCCAGGTAGAGGGTGTGGAGGAAGAAAACCCCCACGAAAGAGGCGACGCACACCGGCGCCCACAGGAAGAAGTGCCGCCGCAGCCGCTTAAAGACCAGCAGGAAGTAGCCCACCATGACGATGAACGAAATGGTGCCGGCCTTGGACTGGCAAAGGAGCATGCCCCAGACCATGAAAAGCAGGCACAGGCCGAAGAAGAGACGGCCGCGAAGGGTTTTGGCCCACAGCAGGTGCGCCGCCGTCGCGGCCATGAAGAGGTTTTGCGTGTAGGCCGTCATGTTGTCGCTGGCGATGGAGCGGGAACGGAAATTGATCTCCATGCCGCGAACGTAGAATTCGAAGTTGACGAAGTCCAAAAGCCGCACCTTGTAGGCGACCTCCGGGGAATAGCGCACGAGCAGGTTGGCCAGGGCCACGAGCAGGCCGTAGGCGACCAGGCACAGCATGGCCCGGCGCAGGACGACCTCCCGGTCCACGATGCCGACGACGTAGAAATACAGCAGGATGTTGGCCACCACCACCGAACAGTGGAGCAGGGAATGGGCGAAAAGCGGCGCCCAGGCCATGGAGACCACGGCCCAGGCGGCGAAGACCGCCAGAAGCGGCCGCAGCGCGTCGCGAAAGGGCGGCCGGCTGGCCTTGGCCAGCCGCGACAGGCCCAGCCCGCACAGCGGCAGGGCCAGCAGGAAGGGGTGCAGGGGGAACAGGTCGATCTCCCGCACCGACCAGGGATAGTAGAAGGCCAGCCCCAGGAAGTTGGACTCGAAGGGAGCCAGGAAGATCAAGGGGTACAGAACCGGCCGGTAGCAGGCCACCGCCGCCGCCGCGCCCGCCGCCAGGGCGAAGGCCAGCGCCGCCTGCCAGGGCGCGGCGGCCAGGACCATGCCGCTGCCCACGAAAAGCGGCATGGCCAGAAGCAGCACCAGACGTTGGCGCGCGTCGAAACGGGCCAGGGCCCCGGTCATCGCCGGGCCGTCCCCGGAAGAAGAAGGACGCGTCGCACCCTAGTTGTCCTCGATAAAGACCGGCCCCCGGCCCAGATCCACCCGGACGGCCCCGGCCGAGGCCGGCGCCGTGACCGCCTGGGGCGCGCCCCCGGCGTCGCCGACGGCTCCCGTGACCCTGGCCGAAACCCCGGCGAAGGGAACGGTCGCCTGTCCCGGAGCCGGAGCGTCGCTCCAGGCCACGATGACATTTTTGCCGTCCGGCCGGGCGAAGGCGTAGGCATGGGTGCCGCCGGGCTCCTCCAGGACCACGCGCGGCGGCAGCGCCGCCCCTTCGAGCATCCTGGTCATGAGCCGGTAGGTGTTGAAGGCGGCCTTTTTGACCCCGTCCCGGCGCACGATGCCGGTCAGGTCGAAGAAGCCGCCGTCGTGCCGGAAGCCCTCCACCAGCCCGTAGGCCCAGAAGATCTTCCGCACGCCCAGGCGCAGGGCGTAGACGTAGCGGCGCAGGAGGTCCGCCGCCTGCTGCTCCTCGGTCTGGGGCGCGAAGGTCCGGTTGCCGAGTTCGGCCACCGGGGCCGGCCGGCCGGAATAGGTGCCCATCTCGGTGATCCACAGCTCCATGTCCGGGGGGAAGCCCGCCTCGGCCAGGGCGGCCCGCACATGGGCCACCACGGCCCCGAGGTCCCGGTAATCGCCGGTGGCGTTGCCGAACCAGTGCAGGTCGAACACGTCGAAATCCTTGCCGCGCAGCTCCTTCAGGTAGGGCCGGAAGACCGAGTCGAAACCCTTGATGTATTCCGCCGCCGGGGCGAACCCGGCCACGCCGCCGAGCACCACCCTGGCCGCGGGATCGGCCTCCCGGACGGCCTTGGCCGTGAGGCGCACCAGCTCGGCGTAGCGCGCGCCCTTGAAAGGCGCCGGCTCGTTGTCCACCTGCCAGTACCGGACCGGCGCCCGGCCCTCCCTGCCGGCCCGGCCGTAGCGGGCCACGGCGGCCCGCACGAAGGCGGCGTAGGCCTCGGGTTTGGTCGGGGTGTACGACCCCTTGGCCACGTGGGCCGAACCCCGCTTCATGGTGTCCGGCAGGGCCGTGGACAGGTTCCACATGAACTGCATGCCCGGGGGCGCCGCGGCCATGATCCGGTCGATGGGGGCGAAGTCGTAGACGGCCTTGGCGGGGTCTGGCTGCACGGCCTCCCACAGGATGTAGAGCGGCTCGCGGCTCCAGCGGGCGCCGAGGTCGTTGGCCAGGGCGAAGGCATTGGGCCCGGGGCCGGTCGAGGCCGGATGGAGACCGAAGGGCGAGGCGAGAAGCGTGGCCGGATCGGCCGGACGCGGCGGGATGTCCGGGATGGACAACAGGGCCTGGGACGGCGGCGGTCCGCCGGGCCCCGGGGCGCCGGCCGGGGGAGAAGCGGGCGGCGCGGGCGGGGCCATGGCCGGAGCGGGGGCCCCCTTGGCCGCGCCGGCCGCCGGAGCCAGGAGGGCGATGCCCGCGTCCAGGCAGCGCAAGGCCTGCTCCCGGTCGCCGCGTCCGAGGGCCTCCAGGGACATGCGGTCGTAGCGCACGGCCTCTTCGTAGGTCTTGGCCGGGACGCCGCCCCGGGCCGATTCGAGAAGCCCGCGCATGCGCATGACCCGCTCGTGCAGGGCGGGGTCCGGCGCGGCGCCGGGCGGCTGGGCCGGGGCGACGGCCGGGAACAGGCCCGCCGCCAACAGCATGGGGACGCAAAACAGCAACACGCGCAACACGGTCATGTCCTGCCTCCTCGGATGGTCGCGCGGCGCCCCCGGTCCGCCGCTGGCGATCAGACCGGGCGACAACCGCCTGGGTTCCCAAAAAAAAGCAAGCTACACCAAGCCCCTGCCTTCCGTGGCCGGACATCCGGCCAACACCAGCCCCAAAACAGGCGTCCCCGTGGCGGCCAGGGCGTCCCGGGCGTCCACCAGGGCCCGCCCCGTGGCCGCGCCGCTTCGCGTGGCCAGAAGGACCGCGTCGGCCCGGGCCGCCAGGATCAGTCCGTCGGTGGAATCCTCCAGGGCCGGGGCCACCAGGAGCACGGTGTCGAAATCCCGGCGCAGCCCGGCGAGGACCTCGGAGAGCCGCGGCAGGTGGAGCAGGCGGCCCGGATCGTCGGCCGGCGCGGGGCCGGCGGGCAGCACCCACAGCGGGCCCACGGGACGGCAGGCGGCCGCGGCGTCCATGCCGCCCTCCAGGACGGAGGCCAGCCCGACGGCGTCCCCGTGGCCGGTCAGGGAGGCCAGGGAAGGCCGGAGAAGATCGGCCTCGGCCACCAGCACCCGGCCGCCGCCGGCCAGCACCCGGCCGAGGCCGTAGGCCGCGACGGCGGGCAGGTCGCCCGCCCGCAGGCCGGCGACCACGATCAGGCGCGGCGGCGGATCGCCGGCGGCCAGCCGCAGGCGGGTTTTCAGATCGCGCAGGGCCCGGATGTCCGGCGCCCCCTCCCGGGGCAGGACGCCAAGGACCGTCAGGCCGTGTTTTTTGGCGTCGGCCACGCCGCGCACGGACTCGTCGAGGTAGTCCACCAGAAAGGCCAGGGAACAGCCCGACACCACGCCGAGAATCGTCCCCACCACGAGGAAGACCACGGTCTTGGGCCGGGCCGTGTCGTCGCGGCGCTTGGGCGCGGCCGGCTGGACGATGCGGATCTGGTCGTAGGTCAGCGATTCGGCGAGGATCACCTTGTAGATGTTTTCGAGCAGGGTGGACATGGCCGTCTCGGCGCTGCTCACGTCGAGGTTGAGCGGCGACAACCGCAAGGTCTTGTCGGCCAGATCGCGCATGATCTGCGAATAGGAGGCGATGCGGGCGTCCACCGCGGCCACGGCGGCCCGCTGGCCCTCCTCCTGGCGTTCCAGGCTCTGCAGTTCCGTGTCCGTGAGCTTGAACATCCGCAGGGAATGTTCCAACTGGCGATTGAGCTCCTTGAGGCGCTCCCGGTAGCGGGCCATTTCCGGGTGGCCGTCCTTGAACTCCACCTTGGCCGCGGCCATGTCGTTTTGGAGCTCGTTTATCTTCTGCACGAGGGTGGAGACGGCGGGATAGTTGTCGAAGGCCGCGCCGGGCACGTAGTCGATGCCCACGCTTCGCAGCTGGTCGCGCAGCTTGCGGACCTTGCCGGAGGTGGTGGCCAGCTCCTTGAGGGCGTCGCTTTTGGTGGCGACCTCGTCGTAGAATTTTTCGACGGACTGGGAATACTCCTCGGACAGGGAGATGATCCCGGCGTCGATCTTCTCCTGACGCAGCTTCGCCTGAAGTTCCAGGAACCGCTTGCGGGCGTCCTCGAATTTCGCGCGCAGCTTCTCCCTGGCGGCGTCCAGTTCGGCCAGGCGCTGGGCCCGGTTGCGGTCGACGTAGATGGCCGCCAGGGTGTTGGCCAGCATGGCGGCCTGCTCGGCGTCGGGCGAGGTGGCCTTGATCTCCAGCACGAAGGTGTCCGAGGTGTGCTGGGCGGAAAGATAGGGCCTCGGGAACAGCAGCGAGGTCAGGGGCACGGACTTGGAGAGGTCCTTGGCCAGGATCAGCCGGCCGGACCGGTCGCGCAGCTGGAGCCGCTCGATGACCAGCTGGAGGTTTTCCGGCGAGGACAGCATCTCCAGATGGCTGTGGTCGTCGAGGTTGTTGCCCCGGTTGGAATTGATGGTGCCGATGACCGTGGTCACGTTCTCCAGGGCCAGGGGCTGATAGTAGAGCTTGGCGGCGCTTTCGTAGACGGGCGTGAGAAAGGCCAGCCCCAGGACGGCGCCGGCCAGGATCAGCAGGAAGCCCAGGGCGAAAAGGCCCTTGCGCCGCAGCAGCACGTCGATGACGGCCTTGAGGTCCATGTCACTGTCCGGCGGCCAGTCGCTTGAGGGACTGCCTGGCGTTGTAGGCCACGTAGATGTCGGGATCGGAAAGTTCCAGGTTGAGCAGCGGCACGGCCCGGGGATCGCCGATGGCCCCGAGACTCCACAGGGCCGTCAGCCGGGCCCTTTTTTCGCGCACCAGCCGCACCAGCGGCCCCACGGCCCGGCCGTCGCCCATGCGCCCGAGCGCCTCCACGGCCGCTTCCACCAACCCCGGGTCGGGGTCGTCGAGCAGGCCCGCGAGCGCCTCCACGGACCCGGAGGCGCCGATGTCGCCCAGGGCGGTGACGGCCGCCCGGCGAAGCGACACGTCCAGGGTCCGGTCGGCGGCCGTGGCCTCCAGAAGCGGCACGGCCCGCCGCGACCCCATCCGGCCCAGGGCCATGAGGGCCTCGTGCCGGGCCACGATGTTCTGGCCGCGCGCCGATTCCATATACTGGTTGACCCGCCACAGGGTGCGGACGGGGAGACCCACGGCCAGCGCCAGGGCCACGGCCACGATCAGCCGGACGGTCCAGGGCCGTCCTCCCGCCAGGCGGGACAGGCTTTGCCGCGCGTTTGCCCAAAACCGGCGATCCGTCGAATGCATTCGGGATTCCCGCGACGCCATGGCGTCCTTTCGTTCTACCGGCCACCAGGCAACGAACGGCGATACCGGACTGGTTGGACACGACCGCGCCGCCCCGGCGACTCGCGTGCCGGGGCGTCTGACGATCAGGCCAGACGGAAACACGAACGCCCGGCCATCGTCAAGCATGACTGGCACATCGGCGCGACTCCAACCGGATCGCGACGCCCGCCGCCGTCGAGGAACCGCCTTTCCCGGCCGGGGCCGTTGACCGTGGCATCGAGCCATGTCATAAAGGTATGATGTGAAGGAGGCCTTTATGAGCACCTGCGAGCTGAGCGAAAAGTGCCTCTTCTTCAATGACCGGATGGAGAACATGCCGCCCATGGCCTGGATGCTCAAGCAGAAATACTGCCACGGCAACCAGTCCAAGTGCGCCAGGCGCGCGGTGCGGCGGGCGGTGGGGCCGGAACGCGTTCCGGCCGACCTCACGCCTTCCCAGATGGTGCGGGTCAGGGGCCTGACCCGGTAGCGCAACGGCGCGCGACGGACGCGCCGGAAAACCGGCGGCCACGCCGGACATGACGGACATGAAGACATGAAGACCGGGCTTCCCAGGACGGCCGGCGGGGTCGCGTCGTTTTCCGCGGTCCTGGCGGCCCTTTCGTGCCTCGCGCCGTGGGCGGCCGCCCCGGGATGGGCGGCCTGGACGCCCTCCCCTGAAGGCATGCCGTTATCCATGGCCTGGTGCACCCTGGCGCTTGTGGCCGTATCAGGCTTCATGGCCCTGGCTCTGACCGCCGTGATCCGGTCCCGGCGGGAGAAAGCCGACGAGGCGCGCCGTTACCGGGAGCTGGTGGAACGGGCGCCCTGCCTGATCCTGCGCTTCGACGAGAACGGCAGGCCCATCTACGCCAACGCCTTCGCCGAACGCTTCCTGGGATATTCCCGGGAAGAGCTTCTCGCCGGCCGCGTCAGCTTCATGCAGCGTTCGGCCATCGATTTCCAGGGAATGCTCGCCCAGGCCATGAGCGCCCCCGAAACCCTCGGCGCCGATCCGGCCGAGGGGGAACTGACGACCCGGGACGGCCGGCGCGTCCACGTGCTCTGGGCCAACCAGCCCCTTTTCGACGCGGCCGGGAACCCCGACGGCTGGCTTGCGTCCGGCGCGGACATCACCGCCCGCAAGCGGACCGACAACGCCCTGGCCGCCCGCCTTCTGGCCGAGGAACGCATCGCCGCCTTCGGCCGGGAACTGCTCGCCGGCGGCAGGGGGGACATCGGCCGGGCCCTGGCCCAGCTGCTGTCCGCCCTGGGGGTGGACCGGGCCGCCTGGTACGTCAACGGCACCGACCCGCAGATCGGGCCCTGCTGCCTGCTTTCGGCCGAGGCCAACGCCCCGGGGCTGGCCTCCCAGGGCGGCAACCCGGCGGTGGCCACAATCCCCTACTCCATCGACGGGTTCGGCTGGGCCGACCGCATGGCCGCCGGGGAGGTCATCGGCGGCGTGGCCGGGGACTTCACCAGAACCCAGCAGGAAGTCTTCCGGCATTTCGGCATCCTGGCCGTCCTGGCCGCGCCCGTGCGGGTCAACGGCGTCTGGGACGGCTTCCTGGCCGTCGGCGACACCCGCGAGGCCCGCGCCTTCTCCCGGTTCGAACAAACCCTGCTTCTCGCGGCGGCCGACCTGCTCTCCGCCCGCCTGTCCCGCCCCGCCGCCTGACGCCGCCGGCCCTGGCGCTCCGGGGCCGATTCCGCTACCCTCGGGCCATGCCGATGGGGCGCGCCGCCCCATCCGATCCGTGGCCGCGTCCGGCCCCGTGACGGAACCATCCAAGCCGACGCCCCGCGCCCCCGCGCGCCGGGCGCGAAACACCAAGGAGCCGGGGTCGTGATCTCCCTCGAAGCGCGCGTGGATCTTCTCAGCGAATGCGTCAACATCGGCCTCGGCCGGGCGGCCGAGGCGCTCAACCGCATGTGCCAAAGCCACGTGCGGCTCTCGGCCCCGGAAATCCGGATCATGACCCGGCCGGGCCTGACTTCGGCCACCTCGGACCGCTGCCCCAGCGTCTGCGCGGCGGTTTATCTGCCTTTCGAGGGCATGTTGCGGGGCATGACGGCGCTGGCGTTTTCCCACGGCGACGCGGCCGCCCTGGTGACCGGACTGACGCGGGCCATGGGCATCGAGGACGCCTCGGAACAGATGCGCGAGGACACCCTGCGCGAGGTGGGCAACGTGGTGCTGGTGGGGGTGCTCGGAGCCATGGGGACCATGCTCGGACTGCACGTGGACTACCAGCCCCTGTCCACGGGCACGACCCTCGACCCCCTGCTGGAGGTGGCCGCGTCCTGCGACACGGTGACCCTCTACGTGCGGGCGCATTTCTCCCTGGAACGTTACCTGGCCACCGGGGACATCCTGGTGGTCCTGTCCCACGACAGCGTGGAAGCCCTGGTCGCCGCGCTGGACGCCCGCATCGAGCGGGGCTGACCTCCCCGGTTCCTACCCTACCCGTCAAGGCCGAGACAGCGGCCGATGGTCCGGGCCAGCCCGTCCATCTCCACGGGCTTGGAAATGTAGTCGGACACGCCGGCCGCCACGGCCAGTTCCCGATCCTCGTCCAGGGCGTGGGCCGTCAGGGCGATGACGGGCAGGCCCGGGGAGCGGACGCCGTCGACGCCCCGGCGCAGGCGCCGGGTGGTTTCCAGCCCGTCGAGAACGGGCATCTGCATGTCCATGAGCACGCAGTCGAAATCCTCCCCGGCCAGTCTGTCCAGGGCCTCGCGCCCGTTGGCGGCCATCACGATGTGGCAGCCGAACCGGCGCAGCATGGCCCGGATGGTCATCTGGTTGATCTGCTCGTCCTCGACCACGAGCACCCGGACGCCGGCCAGATGCGGCAGGGGCGGCCGGTCCGCCCTCGGACCTTCCGTCGGCCCGAGCGGCAGGCGCAGGCGCACCCGGACGGTGGTCCCCCGCCCTTGCTGGCTGCAGATGTGGAGCTGGCCGCCCATGAGGTCGGTCAGTCCCCTGACGATGGCCAGCCCGAGTCCCATGCCGCCGTAGGGCCGGGTCAGGGAGAAGTCGGCCTGGCTGAAGGCGTCGAAAATGGACTCCTGCTTCTCCGGGGCGATGCCGATGCCGGTGTCGGCGACCACGAAATCGAGGGCGACCGCGCCGTCTTCGCCGGGAATCGCCTTCGCGGCGGGGGCCACGTCCAGGTGGACGCCGCCGGAGGGCGTGTATTTGATGGCGTTGGCGACCAGGTTGTAGAGGATCTGACGCAGCCGGGCCGAATCGCCCCGCAGACGCTCCGGCGTGGCCGGGTCCACGCGGCTGGTGAATTCCACGCCCTTGAGCCTGGCTTCGACCACGAAGGAATCGGCCATGGGGCGGATGATGTCCTCGAGGGTGAAGACCTCGTCGCAAAGCTCCATGCGGCCGGCGTCGAGGCGCGACACGTCGAGCACGTCGGAGAGGATGCACAACAGCGCCTCGGCCGAGGACAGGGCCGTAGCCAGGTAGTCGCGCTGCTCGTCCGTGGGGGTCGCGGCCAGGGCGAGCTGGAGCATGCCCATGATGCCGTTTAAGGGCGTGCGGATCTCATGGCTCATGTTGGCCAAAAAGGCCGATTTGGCCTCGCTGGCGGCCCGGGCCGCCTCGGCGGCGCGGGTCGGGGTGGCGTCATGGAACAGGATCTGGAAAAGGCGCTTTTCGGCATCGAAGACGCCGCATTGCTCCAGGACCGGCAGCCAGTCCCCGCCCTTGCGCCTGTAGCGGCGTTCCACGGTCACGGAGCGCCCGGCGAGGGCGATTTCCGGGCCCTGGCGGAAGGGGACGGCCCGCAGGTCATCGGGATGGACGAGGCCGGCGACTCCCCTGGCCCGCAGCTCGTCGAGGCTGTAGCCGAGCATGGCCAGGGCCCGGGGATTGGCGTCGCGGATGGCGCCTTCCTGGTCGATGACGAGAATGCCGTGGCAGGATTGACTGAAAAGGCTCCGATAGCGGGCCTCGGACCGGACCAGGGCGGCGGCGCGCGCCTTGAGGTCGGCCACGCGGCGACGAAGGGCGTTTCCGCCCTCACGCGGCTGTCTGCGAAATGGCTGCGTGGCGTCCGTCATGGGCCGGCATCCGACATCGAAAACCTCTGTCCCGGACGGGATCGCCGCGGCGTCCGCAGTCCCCGCCCATGGCCGGTATTTGAAGAGAAGAGTACAACTTTTCGGGCTGTTGGCAAAGAAAATCTGGCGCAGCCGGGGCAGGGCGGCCCGGACAGGCTGTCGGATTGACTGACTGTGCGGCTGATTGTCTGACTGTCTGGCTTGCTGTCAGTCCCATAGAATGGTTTTATGTGTGGCCTAAAAAGGACCGCAACCGGACGTTGCCAGGTGACCGCCATCCGGCCTATCATACCATTATACATTCCCGCGCCCGGAGGAACGGCCCCCCATGATCCCCGTCCTGGTCCTCAACCCGCCCTTTCTGCCCAAGTTTTCCAGGCCCCAGCGCTCGCCGGCCGTCACCAAGAGCGGAACCCTCTACTTTCCCCTCTTCCTCGCCCAGGCCGTCGCCGTCCTGGAACGCGAAGGGTTCCCCGTGCTCTTCCTCGACGCGCCCGCCGCCGGACTCGATACCCCGGCCGTGTGCGAACGCGCCCGCAAGGCCCGCCCGGTCCTGGCTGTCCTCGACACCTCCACCCCGAGCATCGCCGCCGACATCGCCGCGGCCGCCGCCCTCAAGCAGGCCGTGCCCGGACTCTTCACCGTCCTGGTCGGCCCCCACGCCTCGGCGCTCCCCAACGAGGTGCTGGAGGACGCCATGGGCGCCGTCGACGCCGTGGCCCGCCGCGAATACGACCTCACCATCCTGGAGCTGGCCCGGCTCCTCGACACCGGGCCGCCCACCAGGACGCGCCTGGAAACCGTCGCCGGCCTCTCCTTCCTGGCCGCCGGGATCCCGGTCCACAACCCCGACAGGCCCTACATCGAGGATCTCGACATCCTGCCGCCCGTGGCCCCGGTCTACGAACGCCACCTCGACATCAACCACTATTTCAACCCCAACGCCAAGCCGCCCATGGTCACCCTGGCCACCTCGCGCGGCTGCCCCTTCCGCTGCTCCTTCTGCCTGCATCCCCAGACGCTCACCGGCCGCGCCGCCCGCTACCGCTCCATCGACGCCGTCCTGGACGAGGTGGCCTGGTGCCTGGACGCCTTCCCCGGCCTGCGCACCGTCTTTTTCGAGGACGACACCCTGACCGCCGACAAGGCCCGCTGCCTGAGCTTCTGCCAGGCCATCGGGGAACGTGGCCTGCGTTTCGAATGGACCGCCAACAGCCGCGCCGACCTCGACGCCGACCTCCTGGCCGCCATGCGCCGGGCCGGCTGCCGCCAGGTCTGCGTGGGCTTCGAATCCGCCGACCCGACCGCCCTCGGTTCCATGAAAAAGGGCCTTTCCACCGAACGCATGCGCCGGTTCATGGCCGACGCCCGCAAGGCCGGCATCAAGGTCCACGGCTGCTTCATCTTCGGCTTCCCGGGCGACACCCGCGAATCCATCCGGCGCACCGTCGACTTCGCCATTTCCCTCGGCCCGGACACGGCCCAGTTCTACCCGGTCATGGTCTACCCCGGCACCGAGGCCTACGCCGAATACGCCCGGCGGGGCTTCATCGTCACCGACGACTTCCGCGACTGGGTGACCCTGGAAGGGCTGCACAACTGCGTGGTGCGAAACGAAACCCTCTATCCCGCCGAACTGGTGCGCCTGTGCGACCAGGCCCGGCGCCGCTTCTACCTGCGGCCGTCGTTTCTGGCCAAGCGGGCCGCCGCCTCCCTGATCTCCCCCGGCGAAATGGCCCGGAACTTTCGGGCCGGCCGGGTGTTCGTCAAGCACCTGCTGCGCGGCTCCAGGGTGTGACAAGACAAGCCGGGGCGCCGCCCCGGACCCCGCCGGGGGGCATCATGCCCTCCGGTGCCCCTCGCTTTTCCGAAGGCCAGGGACGGGGAAATCCTCTCTCTTGAGGGACATTTCATGGATATCCGCGTTTCCGTCGTGATCCCGGCCTACAACGCCGCCGACACCCTGGGGGGAACCCTGGCCGCCCTGGGCCGCCAGACCCTGCCGGCCGGAACGTTCGAGATACTGGTGGTGGACGACGGCTCCACCGACGCCACGGCGGCCGTGGCCGCCGGCTTTCCGGCGAAGCTCCTCCGGCAGCGCAACCAGGGGCCGGCCGTGGCCCGCAACGCCGGCGCGGCGGCCGCGCGCGGGGAGATCCTGGTCTTCACCGACGCCGACTGCGAGCCGGCGCCGGAGTTTTTGGCCGAACTGCTCAAGGCCTTCGACGATCCGGCCGTTTCCGGCGCCCAGGGCGCCTACCGCACCCGCCAGCGCGAAATCGTGGCCCGGTTCGCCCAGGCGGAGTTCGAGGACCGCTACGCCTTCGTCCGGCGTTTCCCCTGCATCGACCTCGTGGCCACCTACGCGGCGGCCTACCGGCGGGAGGTTTTCCTGCGCGAGGGCGGCTTCGACGTTTCCTTTCCCGTGGCCAACAACGAGGACACGGAACTCTCCTACCGCCTGTGCCGCCTCGGCCATGCCATGGTCTTCGTGCCCACGGCCGTGGTCTACCACCGCCACCCCGCGACCCTGGAAAAATACCTGCGCATCAAGTTCTGGCGGGCCTATTGGCGTCTGGCAGCCTGCCGCCGCCATCCGGGCAAGGTGCTGCGCGACGGCTACACCCCGCCGGTGGTGCGGCTGCAAACGGCCCTGGCCGGCCTTTTCGGCCTGGGCGTCCTGCTTTCCCCCCTGGCCGGCGCCGGCAAGGCCCTGGCCTGGGTGTCCGGCCTCGGCCTTCTGGCCAGCGCCCTCCCCTTCGCCCGCTTCGCGGCCGTAACCGACCGGACGGTGGGACTGGCCGCGCCCTTTTTGGTGGCCGCAAGGGGCCTGGCCTTCGCCGCCGGAGCCGCCTGGGCCGTCGTTTCGCGTTTTCGCCCCTGCGCCCCCCGGACCGGAAACGGCGCCCCGGGTGACATCCCTGAAAAATAATTCTTCAAATGCGTTGTTCCCAACAATAACAAAGACCTTTTTCGAAGACACGCCGCCACGGGCACAAGGACGCCCCATGTACCGCATCGTCAACCGGAAAAAGCTCCTGGCCGTCCGGGCCGCCGACACCCTGGGGCGGGTTCTGGCCGCGCCGTTTCGCCTCCTCGCCCACCCGGGCCCCGTCGATCCCGCGACGGTGGAAAGCATCCTGGTCATCCGCACCGCCTACATCGGCGACGTGGTCATGGCCACGCCCATGCTCGGCCCCCTGCGCCGCCGCTTCCCCCTGGCCCGGCTGTCCTTCCTGACCGCCGGCTCCTCCGTGCCGGTGCTCGAGGGCAACCCCCACGTGGACGAGATCATCCGGTACGACCCCTTCTGGTTCTATCCCCGGCCGAAGCGCGATTATTTGTCCTGTATCCGGGAGCTGCGGAAACGGCGGTTCGATCTGGTCATCGAGGCCCGGGGCGACATCCGGGACATCGCCCTGCTCGCCGCCCCGCTTCGGGCCCGCTACCGGGTCGGCTACGCCGTGGGCGGCGGCGGCTGGCTGTTGAGCCACGTGGTGCCCCATCCGGCCGTCAACCACCGCGTGGAATACCATCTGGACATCGCCCGCTTCCTCGGCGCGACGGTCGAAGCCTCCCCCGGCGCCTGGGGGCTTTTCCTCACTCCGGAGGAACGCCGCGAGGGCGCCTGGATGCTGGGCGAGGCCGGGGTTTCGGGAGGATATTTCTGCCTGCACCCCGGATCGCGGGTGCCGCTCAAGCGCTGGGAGTCCGGGCGCTACGCCGCCCTGGCCGACGCCGTGGGCGCCCGGCACGGCCTGACGCCGGTCCTTCTCGGCGGCCCGGACGAAACGGAACTGGCCGCCAGCGTGGCCGGGGCCATGCGGACGCGGGCCGTCGACCTCTCGGGCCGGCTTTCCCTGCGCCGGATGGGCGCGGTGCTTGCGGGCTGCTCGCTTTTTATCTGCAACGATTCCGCGCCGATGCACATCGCGGCCGGCCTTGGCGTACCGACGGTGGCCCTTTTCGGGCCGTCCAAGTCGGATCAGACCGGCCCCTGGAGCCCCCGGGCCAGGGTGGTGGAAAAGCCCTTCCCCTGCCGGGCGGCCTGCGACGAGACGACCTGCCGCTTTTCCCGCCACAACGCCTGCATGGCCGACATCGCCGTGGAGGACGTCCTGGCCGCCGCAAACGACCTTCCGGCGCAGGCGTAGAAGAAAGAAAGACGGGGCGCCGCCCCGCACCCCGCCGGGGGGGATCATCCCCCCCGGACCCCCTCCCCGCTAGATGTTTCGCCCCTTTCGGAAAACCAGGACGTAGAGCCGCC
>CAZNUQ010000051.1:0-6371 GCA_964576235.1 uncultured Desulfovibrio sp. | reverse complement strand
CCCCCTCCCCGCTAGATGTTTCGCCCCTTTCGGAAAACCAGGACGTAGAGCCGCCGCAGGAGGAGCTTAAGCGGCATGTAGGCGGCGTTGAACCAGCGCAGTCCGCGGTTTCTGTAGAACATCGACCGGAAACCCTCCACCGTCTTCGGGTAGAGGTCGTTTTCCGGGGCGATCACCCCTTCCTTCCTGGCGATTTTCTCGATGCGGGTTCCCGGCTCGATGCGGATGTAGGTGGACTTGATCAGCGGCAAAATCCCGTAGCGCCGTCCGAGACGCCACTTGGCCCAAAAGGCGAAGGTCAGAATGGCCCACAAGGTGCCCCAGGAAAAATCCGGGCCGTTGACGAAGAAATTGGCCGCGAACCGCGCCGGCGGATGGCGGCGGATGACCTCCACGGCCCGCCGCAGATCGGCCATGCGCATCTCCTTGCCCATGGCGGCCAGGGCCGCGTCGCCGCAGGTGTCCGGCGAACACACGAAAAATCCCAGTCCCATGGACAGGGAAAGCTCCACGAAGGCGTCGGTGATGCCGAGCGGCGAAAGGTAGGCGTCCCAGGTCATGTCCGGCATCTCGTCCCGGATGCCGGCAAGGATCGCCATGGCGTGGTCCAGGGGATGGTTGAAGACCGAATCCGTGAAATGGATCTGCCGGAAGCCGCGCCGGTAAAGCTCCCGGACCTCCTCCACCACCCTTTCCGGGGGTTTGAGGCGGTAGCGCGGACCGTTTAACACGTAATAGCAGCAGTAGGCGCAGCGGAAGGCGCAGCCCCGCTTGGTCTCCACGCCCATGGCGAACGGCATGGAGCGGTACGGGGCGAGGTCGAAGATATCCCAGGCCGGCATGGGCCAGTCGTCCCGGAAGTCGTCCAGGGGCCGCTTTTCGGAAAAGACGGGCTCCCCCCCTTCCCGCCGGTAGAGGATCCCCGGCACGCCCTCCGGCGCGTCCAGCCCCTCGATCAGCTCGGCCATGGTCCGGTCGCCTTCCAGATGCACCCCGAAATCGATCTCCGGCGCGTCGCGCATGATCTGGACCGGAAACAGGGAGAACCCGGCGCCGCCGGCGATGATGACCGCCCCGGGCGCCTGGCGGCGAATGACCCGGACCATCTCCAGAAACGGCGGCACGAAAAGACAGGGATCGAAATAGTTGGTGGAATCGACGTTGCGCAGCGACACCCCCACCACGTCCGGGGCGAAATCCGAAACCACGCCGGCCAGATCGCCCAGGGGATCCGGGACGACGTTGGGATCGAATCCCCGGACATCGTGCCGGTCGGCCAGGGAAGCCGCGACCGCGGCCAGGCCGATGGGAAAAGGAAAAAAGCTCTGGTTGCGGCCGAGCCATCCCTGAACGAGCAGGATCCGCTTTCGCATGCAAGGCCCCGGGAGAAAGCGCGGCCATCGGCCGCGCCGTGTGGTTGCCCGGTTCCGCCGGGCCGCGAACGCGCCTGGTGCCCTTGAAAAGACGCGGGGCACTCCAGGCCGGGCCCCGGAGGGACCACCGCCGACCATCGCGCAAAAGGCCAAATTTCCCGGCATATTGCCATGCGGCCGGCCGCCGGGCAAGGAATGAATCATTCTATCCGGGACGGCGGCTCCCCCTGCCCGGCCGGCGGCCGGCCCGAATATCGGGTTTCACAAAATGGCGAGGACGCCCAACACGCCGTCAAAGTTCAGGTTCTCAACAACCTGCCCTTGACATGTTTGACCATGGGTGAAACTAATGGATAGAGGGAAATTTGGAGGAGAAGAAATGCCCAAGCCACTGATCATCACTGTTGGCAACAACAAGGGCGGCGTGGGAAAATCCACCACAAGCGTCAATCTTTCCGCAGCTTTGGCGCGCGAAGGGCATATGGTCCTGGTGGTGGACGGCGACCCGCAGTCCAATACGACATCCACGCTTCTGCCCGATTTGGGGTTGAGGGAAAATTCGAGTCTGGTCAAGGCGCTCGAGGATCCGGAAGGGGCGTTCAGCCCGAATTCGTGCCCGACCCGGACGGAACACCTGGAGATCGTGCCCAATTCCATCCGGTGCATGGAATGGGAGGTGCGCTCCTATTCCAGCATCGACTCGGTGCTGGGCTTTTCCAGGCTCCTGCAAAACGACAAGGACATCGGGCGCTACGACTACGTCCTGATCGACACGCCGCCGAACATCGGCCCCATGCTGCGCAATTCGCTGCTCATCTCCGATTACGTGCTGGTGCCCTGCCCGGTCGGCGACCAGTACGCCCTGGACGGCTTTTCCACCTTCATCCAGGTGCTCTCCCAGGCCAAGCAGCAAAACAAGAAGCTGCTCCTTTTGGGCGTCGTGCTCACCAAGTACGACGGCCGGGCGGCCACCCACAAAAAGAACAAGGACCGCATCCGGGCCTTTTTCGACGCCAAGGGGATTCCGGTTTTCGACACGGAAATCCGGGTCAACATCGACATCGATCGGGCGCACTCGCACCGCAAGTCGATCTTCGAGTTCGACGCCACGAAATCCGGGGCGCAGGACTACCAGGCCCTGGCCCAAGAGGTCATCCTCCGTGTCCAGAAAGAAGCCTAGCCCTCCCGAGGATCCGTTCGCGAGCATACCGCCCCGGGAGAGTTTCGAGGCGTTTCCGGCGCTTTCGGCCTTTCCCGAGACGGCCATCGCCTTTTTGACGGGCAAATCCGAGCGTCCGCCGGAGCCTGTCTCAAAACCAGACTCACAGCCAGACGATCAACCAGTCACACAGCCAGCCAAAGAAGCGGTCCCACAGGCGACCAGTCTACTGGTGAAGGGCACAGCCAACCAGTCAAACAGTCAGCCAGCCACTCAGTCGGCCAAACAGTCCGACAGTCCGACGGAAACTTCCCCGGTCAGTCAACCGGACCACGCGTCAGCCACACCGTCGCCCAGCCTCCAAGCCAGTCCGTCAGACAGCCAGAAA
The DNA here is from genome assembly GCA_964576235.1 of uncultured Desulfovibrio sp. Classification (GTDB taxonomy): domain Bacteria; phylum Desulfobacterota; class Desulfovibrionia; order Desulfovibrionales; family Desulfovibrionaceae; genus Solidesulfovibrio. The sequence continues at coordinate 3,451 of CAZNUQ010000051.1, read as the reverse complement.
GACAACCCTACAAAGGACCATACAACAAACCAACCAACAAACCAGACACAAAACCTTGGAGAGGCCTCATCAGCAAGCCAGACGCAAAGCCTGTCTCAAAGCCCGTCAATGGGCCGCTTCAAGGTCGCCGACCGCCTCAACGCCAACCAGCGCCGGGTGCTCGACCTGCTGCTCGCGACCAAGCCCTACATCATCAAGTTCCGGGACATCGCCGACGCCCTCGCCATGCGCGAAGCCTCGGTCAGAACCATCCTGCGCCGCCTCGACGCCCTGTCCTTCCTCTCCTTCCACAAGGCCCGGGACGGCAACATCCAGGGCATCCGGGTGGCCTTCAACCAGGAGGTCATCGCCCAGTACCAGCAAGACCAGACAATCAGCCTGTCCGAAAACCAATCTCAAAACCACACGCAAAACCCGACACGCGGCGCCACGCCCCCACCCTCTCCAACCTTCACTCACAGTACGCCACACAACCCGTCAGCCAGTCAGTCAGACCAACAAAACCCCTCTCTTAAGAAGATAAAAAAGATAGAAAATCTATCTATCGAAAACCCTTTCGGATGGGACGACGCCTTCCTCGAACTCATGTGGCCGCACGTCGTCCAGGAAGGGTTCCGCGTCGAGCAGATCCGGCAGATCCTGGCCGCCAGGGAAAAACTCGGCAAGGAGACGGACCGGAAGGTGGTGGCTTTGAGTCTCGACCGGGCCGAATGGGAACTCGAGGAGAAGGGGATGCTCGAGGATCTGGCCACCAAGGGCAGGGTCCGCAACGTCGCCTCCTACATTTTCACGGCCCTGGCCCGGTTCGGGGCCCTGCGCGCCCATCCGGACTATGTTTCCCGGGAGGAGCAGGCCGCCGAGGAGGCCGTCCGGGAGCTGAAAAAGCGTCGCGAGGCCGCCGAGAACCTGGAGACGGCGCGTTTCGAGGCCTACGTGGCGGGGCTTTCCAGGGAGGAGTTGGAGAAGGCCATGGAGGGATTTCCCGGCGGAAACCGGGACGCCTGGCTGCGCAGCCACTGGCGCCGCACCGTGCGGGATGCCGGCGGCGGGGAATAGCGGGGGGGCTGGCGGACGCCCCCGCGGCGGCCAAGGGGCGCCGTCTCTTGGAACCCCGGGCCGGCTATGTCAGATAGCCTTCCCGCTCCAGGTAGAGCAGCACCTCCCGGACCGCCTCGCCCGGAGCCAGGGAGGTGGTGTCCAGGACGATCTCGGGGTGCTCGGGAATCTCGTAGGGGTCGTCGATGCCGGTCACGCCGGTGACCACCCCGGCCATGGCCTTGGCGTAAAGCCCTTTGTGGTCCCGGGCCTTGCAGACCGAAAGCGGCGTGGAGACGTGGATTTCCACGAACCCGCCGAAACGGCTGACGAGTTCCCGGGCGTGGGCCCGGGAGGCGGCGTAGGGCGCGATGGGGGCGCAGATGGCGATGCCGCCGTTTTTGGTGATCTCGCTGGCCACGAAGCCGATGCGTTCGATGTTGAGGTTCCGGTGGGCCTTGGAAAAGGTCAGTTCGCTGGAGAGATGACGGCGTACGATGTCGCCGTCGAGCAGGCTCACGGGCCGCGTGCGCAGTTCCATGAACTTCACGTAGAGGATCTTGGCCAGGGTCGATTTTCCGGCGCCGGAAAGGCCGGTCATGAAAAGCGTGAACCCCTGGCGCGAGCGCGGGGGAAAGGCCTCGCGCAGGATGTCCACGGATTCCGGGGCGGCGTACCATTCGGGGATGTCCAGGCCGAATTCCAGCCGGCGGCGCAGTTCGGCCGGTTCCAGGGCGCCCGGCGCGTCCTGGGTTCCGAGTTCTCCGGCCGGCAGGTACTGGGCCCGGTTTTCGGCGTAGACCATCACCGGCTTGGGGACCATGGCGATGCCGGTTTCCTCGGCGAAATCCGCGACCAGCCGCTGGGCGTCTCCCGGCGGATAGAAGGGGGGCTGGCCGGTCCTGGCCAGCGGGTCGGCATGGTCCCTGGCCACCAGGAAATGGGTGCAGCCGTGGGCGGCGTGGAGGATGGCCTCGTGCAGGGCCTGGCGCGGACCGGCGCCAAGGGGCCAGTAGGGGAGCAGGCCGAGCAGGAGCGAGTTGGGAGGCATCTGGTCGGCGAAGTGCATGGCGTGGCGCACGGCGTGGAAATGCAGGGCGCCCGGAGCCATGGTGTCTCCGGCCGGGTGGAGCAGCAGGACGCCCGCTCCGATGCCGAGGGCGGCGCGGCGGATCGCCGCCTGATCGCCGCGATGGGCGAAGGGTTCGGCCTGGCAGCCGAGCACCGTGCGCCAGCCGCGCATGGCGAGGGCCTCCCGGGTGTGCCACGGGGAGCGGCGCAGGTCGGTGTAATCCGGGTGTCCGGGCAGGGTCAGCCCCTCGACGAGGCCGGAAACCCGGACGGGGTGGGTCTGGCGGACATAGTCCCGCGCGCCGGGATGGCCGGCGATGTCGTCCGTGCCGAAGATGGCCCGGGCCTCGTGCGGCGGATCGGCGGCAAAGACGCTGCCCACGGTCAGCACGGCCAGCATGAAGCCCTCGCCGTCGCGCAGGGCCAGCTTTTCCCCCCGGGAGAGCCGGCCGCCCAGGTCCGCGGGCACGTCGAGGCTCACGGGCAGGGCCCAGGGCGTGCCGTCGGCCAGGCGCATGGTGGCGAGCACGCTTTCGAAATCGGTTTGTCCCATGTACCCGGCCAGGGGAGGGCAGGCCCCGGAAAGCAGCAGCTCCAGGTCGCACAGCTGGCGGGGTTCCAGGGTGAGGGACCGGTGGTTGACCGAGGCGGCCTTGAGGTCGGCGGCCGTCTCCGGGGAGACGAGAAGCGAGCTTGGCGGGCGGTGGATGTCCATATGGCGTGGCTCCCTGTGACCGCAAGGCGTACCGGCCTTCCGTGTCCCTGTAAATCGCTTTTCCCTGTCCACGGGTCCCGTCGTGCGGCAAATTGGACAAAATAAGCCATAGTGTCTAGTTTTGCCGGAACCGGCGGCCGGAAACCCCCGATCCGCCGTACTCCCTTCCGCCTGAAAACTGGACAAAACGATGGACGACCGAAAACATCTCACCGGTCACGAGGTCGCGCGGCTTCTGGCGGCGACCAGAGGGGCGCGCCACGAGGCCCGGGACCGCTGTCTTTTGCTCCTCATGTTCCGGCACGGCCTGCGGGTTTCCGAAGCCTGCGGCCTGGTGCTCTCCCAGGTGGACACCGAAAGCCGCGTCCTGCATGTGGCCCGGCTCAAAAAGGGGCTCTCCACGACCCACCCCCTGCGCGGCGACGAGCTTCGGGCCATCAGGTCCTGGCTCGCGGTCCGCGCCCGGATGAAACCGGACGCGGAGGCCTTTTTCGTGAGCGCCCGGCGCGGTCCGCTCAGCCGCAAGACGGTCTGGCTGGCGATCCGCGGCTACGGCCAGGCGGCCGGCCTGCCCCTGCCGGCGCATCCCCACATGCTGCGCCATGCCTGCGGCTTCGCCCTGGCCGACCA
>CAZNUQ010000050.1:18950-22113 GCA_964576235.1 uncultured Desulfovibrio sp. | reverse complement strand
CAGCGTGACGATCCGTCGCTCGCCGGCCGGCCGGTCATCATCGGATGCGACCCGCGCGGCGTCGTTTCCGCCGCCTCCTACGAGGCCCGGGCCTTCGGGGTGCGTTCGGCCATGCCCGTGGCCGAGGCCCGGCGCCGCTGCCCCGCAGGGGCCTTCCTGCCCGGCAACCGCCGCCGCTACGCCGAGGTGTCCCGGGTCGTCATGGCCACCCTCGGCAACTTCTCCCCCCTCGTCGAGCCGGCCTCCATCGACGAGGCCTACGTCGATATCACCGGCACCGAAACCCTTTTCGGGCCGCCCGAAGCCCTGGGCCGGCGGATCAAGGACGCCATCCGCGAAACCACCGGCCTGGCCTGTTCGGTCGGCATCGCGCCGGTCAAGTTCATCGCCAAGATCGCTTCGGATTACGACAAGCCCGACGGTCTGACCGTGGTGCCCCCGGAGCTCGTGGCCGACTTCCTGGCCCCGCTGCCTGTCGGCCGGATTCCCGGGGTGGGCCGGCGGGCCGAAGCGGCCCTGCGCCGCCTCGGGGTCCGGCGCGTCGGCGACATCCTCGCCTATCCCCCGGAATTTTTCGAACGCCACTGCGGCAAATGGGGCCTCGAGCTCCACGAAAAGGCCCGGGGCCGGGGAAGCGCCGTCGTCAGCCCCGCCCGCGAGGCCAAGTCCGTCAGCGCCGAAAACACCTTCGAGGCCGACACCGCCGACCGGCGACGCCTGGAGGCCTGGCTCCTGCATCAGGCCGAACGCGTGGGCCGGGAACTGCGCCGGGAAGGCCTGCGCGGACGCACCGTCACCCTCAAGATCAAGTTCGGCGATTTCCGCCAGATCACCCGCAGCCGCACCCTGCCCGAGCCCACCGACGCCGATGCCCTCATCTTCGCCACGGCCGGGGAACTCCTCGACGCCGAACCCCTGCCCCGGCCCGTGCGCCTCGTGGGTGTCGGCGTCTCCAACTTCGGCGAACCGCCTCGGCAACTCACGCTTTTCGACACCCCGGACCGGCAACAGCGGCATCGCTCCGGCAGAATCGACGCCGCCCTCGACGCCATCCGGGGGAAATTCGGCAACGCGGCCATCGTGCGCGGCCGGCTGTTCGAGTTCGGGAAGAAGGGAAAGCCCTAGGCGGCGGGGCCGCCGTTCGGCCTGTGCGGCTAGGAGCCTGCCGCCCCCTGTGCCGGCGCCGGAGGCGCGGGGTTCGGGTTGGCCGGGGGCGGGGCCTTGTAGCCGTAGTTCCATTTGGTGATGGGGCCGCCCATGTCCGCGGCGAGGGTGGCGGTTATGGCCGAGAGCGGGTCCAGGGGCATGCGGTTTTTGCGGGCGAAGATGATGTAGTCCTCGGTCAGGCCGGTTTCCATGGTGCCGGCATGGGCCATGGACCAGAGGCGTTCGCCGGTGCGGACGTCGATGACGTCGAAGGTGAAGGAGACGCCGGAATCGCCCCGGGTGCCGCCGGCCAGGATGTAGGTGAACTTGCCGACCACGGCCACGTCGCAGCCCATCTTGCGGGCCTGGGCCACGGCCTGGGGCGTGGTGGCGCTGCGCAGGCCGGCTTCGTAGAGCAGCTTGGGGAAGACCCGGTCGCGGGTCCAGGTCTGCCAGACGACGCGGGTGAGCTGTTCGCCGAGTTCCTGGGAGCCGGCGATGTCCTGGGTGACCTGGAAGGGGACGACCAGGGCCGCGATGGGCACGGGCGGGGCCTGCAGCGGCTCGACGTAGACATCGGGATTGTTCCGCTTGGTCCAGCTGTCGATGTAGAGGGTGTGCTTGTCGGTCAGCTTGGGCTCGATGCCGCAGGCCGCCAGGAACACGGCGGCCAGGAGGGCGCAGGCGAGGCTGACGTTTCGGGGGGCGGGGCGCATGGTGACCTCCAGGGACGGCGTTATTGGCGGACGGTGGTGACCACCGGGGCGTCGCAGAGGGTTTTTAGGAGTTGCTCGCGCGAGGAAAGCAGGCTTTCGCGCAGTTCGATCCTTTTTTTCTGGGGCAGCAGGCGGAATTCCGGCTGTTCGGCCATGCGCCGCAGTTCGTGCATTTCCTGGCGGATGCGCCGGGCCTTGAGCTGGAAGGCCTGTTCCTCGGGGCGCGCCTTGGAGGCCAGCTCGGCCAGTTCGGCCAGCTCCCCGGCCATTTCCCGGAAGGCGTCGGGATGGATTTCCCTGGTCAGCCTGCGCCGCTCGGCCAGGGCCCGCAATTTGCTTCGCAGCCATGTCAGCATGGCCCTCTCCGCGATTGTCCCCGCCGGAGGCCGTCGTCCGGGACCGTCGCGCCGTCGGCCGGGGACATTGCCGGCGGGGTCAGCGGCCAGGAGTGAAGTTTTGCAGCATGGCCAAAAGAATGAATAGATACAGTGACCACTTGATGAAGATGGCGGCCAGCGTCTGCGTGTAGCCTCCCTTGTGGGCCTTTTTGAGCCCGATGGCCTGGAGTGCCATGTACCATATCAAAATGACCGGTGAAAGGATTTGTCCGGCCACGGGCACGGCGGACAGGACGGTGGGGGCGGCGCTGTAGCACAGGATGCGGAAGGTCTCGTTGAATCCCTTGCTCGCGTTGCGGAAAAGCAGCAGCAAAAGATGGGTGATCCAGGCGTCGAGATAGATGCCGATGGAGAGCACCACGGGGACGAGGAGCAGGGCCAGCAGGAAGGACAGGCTCGGCGAGCCGGAGAAGGCGGCCATGGCGTCGGTGTGCCCGGGGTCGCCGAATTTGCCCCGAAGCCCCATGATGGACCACAGGAAATCGAGGACCAGCAGGAATTCGCTGATCAGCAGGTTGAAAACCAGCGCCTTGCCCTTGGGGCGTCCCTCGGGCATGGCCCCGAAAAAATCCAACGGGGTAAGCAGGATCTTGCGCAGCGTCAGGAACAGGCCGGGGAGAAACCCGTAGGCGTCCTGGCGTTCCCAGGGGATCGGGTCCGTGACCGGCTCGCGGTCCCGGCCGTCGTCCCGTGGGGCGTCCCGGGTGTCGTCTCGTGCGTCCTCACCGGCCGGTTCGTGGCGGTCGGCGTTTCGCCCGGGGGCGGGCTCCTCGTCCATGGCCTGGAGCCGGGCCCAGATGTCGCGCACCCCGTCGGAGTGGATCGTCGGGCCGTGGTCCTCGGCCGGATCGGGCCCGGCGGGAGGGGCGGTTTCCGCGGGCGACGGGCGGACCGCTCGCGGCG
>CAZNUQ010000050.1:14731-18850 GCA_964576235.1 uncultured Desulfovibrio sp. | reverse complement strand
GGGGGGCGCCTCGAAGCCCGGTTCCTCCGGCACTTCGCCTGGGAGCGGCACGAATTCCACCGGAGGGGGCGCCGTGGGCCCGGGCGCGGGAACGGGCGGTGCCTCGGGCGCGGGCTCGGGGACGGCCGTCGGCGGCGCCTTCCGGTCGAGCGGCGCGGGATCCGGCCCGTGGCGGCGCCAGGACGACGTGGCCGTTTCCCCTCCGGCCGGCTGGCCGGCGACCCGGGGCGCCGGCGTGGCGAGGTCGAAGGCGTCGTGGCGGAACTTGAACCGATGGCGACACTTCGGACAAGTGGCCAGGGTCGAGGTCACCGGAACCTTGTTGTCGGGCAATTCCCGGAAAAAGCCGCATTGCGGACAGGTGATGCGCATCGTGTACCTTTCGCGAAACGCCAGGCCGGACGCGCCTGGCGAGAACCTGTGAACTCCCGGTATAGCCGCTCGCCGACCCCAAGGCAACCTCGGGGGGGCGCCCCGGCGGCGGAGAGGGGTTTTCCTTTTGACGCCCGCCCGGTGCCGCGCTATACCAAACCAGCCCCCGGCCACGGCCGGGGGCATTTCATTGCGGTGGAGGCCTCCTGCCGATGTTCCCGTTTTTCCGGCCGAAAAATGAAAAGGATCTGCATGAGAAACTGCTCGGCAAGGTGAAGCGCTACCGCCTGACCCGCAACGATTCGACCGTGGCCTTGACCGGCACGCTGCTCGCGCTTTTCCGCCACAAGGCCGAACCGGACGGGCTCATGCCGCCGGCGGCGGGCCGGGTGGACCTTTTGGCCGTCTTCCTGAGCAAGGCCGGCCGGTTTCTCGTCTATTACGTCGTGTTCTACCCCGAAACCGAGGATATCGTCGGCCGTCACGAGTACGTCCATGTCTGCGACGGGCTTGACGCGGTGCGCGACTTCCTCGGGGTCATGCTCTATCCGAACAAGTCCGAATTCGCCGTCACGGTGCTGGCCCGCACCGCCAAGACCCTCGCCGGGATGGCCGACGGCGGGATGCCCCCCCCGGTCGCCCGGGACGTGGCCGGGCATCGGACGACCGGCTCCGGCGCCTAGCCGCGTTCGCCGCCGTTCCTGACGGAACGGTGGTTGTGAGAAAAAATAGCCGGGTATGCCGCTGCGGCGGCGCTAGAAGCGCCGGTCCAGGAGCTGCCGCAACACCGCCTCGTCGTCGGAGGTGTCGAGGCCGGCCAGTTCCCGGCGCAGGGCCGCGATGGTCCGGCGTTCGCCGGCGATGTGCTCCCGAAGCGCCTCGCGTCGTTCCCGGATGGCGGTCAGCAGCTCCGCCTTGCGGGCGTTGGCCGAACCCAGCCTCCCGGTCACGATGCCGGCCAGGCGCCGGAAGATGCGGATCAGGAAATCCTCCCGCTCCGGGCTCGGCAGGAAGTCCACGTAGCCCATGTCCACGACCAGGCAGTCGGTCGGGGCGTCGGCCGTCACCGTCGCCGTCCTTCCCTTGCCCAGGATGAAACTCATCTCGCCGAAGACCGTGCCGGGCGCGTCCATGGCCGCCACGGCGCGGCCGCCCCGCAGCGCGCGCACCGCCCCCCGGAGCAGCACGAAAAACGTCTTTTCGTAATTGCCTTCCTCGACGATGGCCTCCCCGGCGGCGTACCGGCAAAGCCGCACCGCGCCGCTTGCGAGCAGCAGCTCCAGATCCGCGTCCACGAAGTCGGACAGCAGCGGCAGTTTGCGCATGATGGCGCGCAAGGTTCCGGCGTCGGCGCCGTCGATCCGTTCCATGCGGGCGCCTACTCCGTTTCCCCGACCGGCAATCCGGCCTCCCGGGCGAGCCCGGCCCGGTCGAGAATCTCCACCTCGCGTCCCCGGCCGGCGATGAGCCCGGCCTCGCTAAGGCGCCGCAGGGCCCGGGACAGGGCCTCGGGCGTGGCGCCGACGATCTTGGCCAGTTCCCGCTGGCTGAAAGACAGGCGCAGCACTCCGCCGGAGGGCGTCCGCGAGGCCTCGTGCAGCAAGAAAACCGCCACGCGGCCCGGCAGGTCGCGCAGGGCCAGGGATTCGACCAGGGCCATGGACTCCTTCAGGCGGCGGCACATGAGCCGCAGCAGGTCGAAGAGCACCTCCGGGTCCTCCCGCGCCGCGTCGGCCAGGGAGCGGGACGGAAAGGCGAGCACGCGCGTCGGTTCGAGGGCCGCCGCGAAGGCCGGAAACTCCCCGCCGGAATCGACCAGCGAGCACAGGCAGAACGGTTCGCCCGGTCCCAGCACGTACAACGTCTGCTCCCTGCCGTCCGGGCCCATCTGATAGAGTTTGGCCCGCCCCGAGGCCACCAGGTAAAAGGCGTCGCCGGGCTGGTCCCGGGCCGCGATCAGCCCTCCCGGCCCGTGGCTCGTCACCACGGCCCCGGCCGCCAGGCGGGTCAGCCGCTCCTCGGACAGGCCGCCGAAAAAAGGCAGCGAGCGCAGCAACACCAGCCGTTGCGTCTGATCCATCACCGTGATGCCTCCAGCGGCCCGGGGGCGCCGCCCGCGCCGGACCCCGCGGGGGGACTCCCCGCGCCCCCTTCACTGGGGGGCTTTGGCCGCCCGCGTCAAGTCGCCGCCCGGAAAAACTTCCCGGCGGCGGGGCCGGTTCCGGCCGCGCGGGAACGATGCGCCGCGTTGATCCCGATCAATGCCCGGACGGCGGGGACGGCGTAGGAGGGTGTCGCGCGGCCGCGGACAGGGCCGCCGCAAGGAGTGACACGACATGATGAACAGGCGCGCGTTTTTGCTGGCCCTCGGCACGGCCGGGGCCGCCCTGGCGGCGCCGGGACCCGCCGGCGCCCTCATGGCCGGCGGCGGACCCGGCGACCAGCCGCTGGCGACGCTTTACGACCTTTCCCGGTGCGTCGGCTGCGGCGCCTGCGTGGCGGCCTGCCGCGAGGCCCACGCGGCGGATTACCCCGAACCGGTCAAACCGTTTCCGAAGATGTACCCCGCCCGGGTCAAGGTGGAGGACTTCTCCGGCAGGCGCGACGTGGAGGACCGCCTGACCCCCTACAACTGGCTCTTCGTCCAGACGGCCACCGTCGCCGTGGAGGGCCGGGAAGTCACCGTCAACATCCCGCGCCGCTGCATGCACTGCGTCAATCCGCCCTGCGTCGGCCTGTGTCCCTGGGGCGCGGCCGTGCGGCACGGCGACGGGGCGGTGGAAATCGATTCCGGCATCTGCCTCGGCGGGGCCAAGTGCCGCGACGTGTGCCCCTGGGGCATCCCGCAGCGCCAGACCGGCGTGGGGCTCTATCTCGACCTGCTGCCGTCCCTTGCCGGCAACGGCGTCATGTACAAGTGCGACCGCTGCCACGAGCGCGTGGCGGCCGGCGGCCAGCCCGCCTGCGTGGCGGCCTGTCCCCACGGGGTGCAGACCATCGGGCCGCGCGCCGAAATCGTGGCCGCCGCCCGCGCCCTGGCGGAAAAAACCGGCGGCTTCGTCTACGGCGAAACCGAAAACGGCGGCACGAACACCCTGTATGTTTCGCCCGTGCCCTTCGAGGCCCTGGACGCGGCCCTGGAAAAGGGACCGGGACGGCCGGGGCTTGGCGGGACGGGCGATGTCATGGGCGACGAGGCCAACCTGGCAAAATCCGTGCTGCTCGCGCCGCTGGCCGGCATCGCGGCGGGCGTGCTGCGCCTGGCCGGCCGGGCCAGGGCCGCGACGCGCCGGGAGGACGACAATGGCTAGACCGCTTTTCCCGCGCTGGCACAAACGCCTGCTTCTCGTCGCCGCCCTCGGGCTGGGGCTTACCGGCATGGGCCAGATGCCGATCTTTTCCCGCTACGGCATCGCAAGCCTGCCGGGACTGGCCTGGCTGGGCGACTTCCGGGCGACGGCCCTGCTGCATCTGGCCCTGGCGGCGGTGCTGCTTTTCGTCCTGGCCTCCTTCGCCGCCGCCTGGATCGCGGCCGGCGGCGCCCGGCCCGCCCTTTCCCGGGCCGGGGGGTGGCGGGCGGGCCTGTATGCGGCCGTCGCCGTCTCCGGAATTCTGCGGGTGCTGCAAAACGGCCGGTTTCCGCTTTTCGACCCTCTGCACGTGCGCTTTCTCGACTGGGCCCATCTGGGGCTGGCCATGGCCCTGCTCGTGTTCGCCCTGGGCTGGGGCCGGCGTCCGGCCCTGGCG
>CAZNUQ010000050.1:0-14631 GCA_964576235.1 uncultured Desulfovibrio sp. | reverse complement strand
CCCCCTCCCGGCGTCTTACCAGTTTTCGGGGGCGATTTCGAAGTAGGCCTTGGGGTGTTCGCAGGCCGGGCACTTGTCCGGGGCGTGGTCGCCCTCCACGGGGTAGCCGCAGTTGCGGCAGCGCCACACGACCGTGGCCGGCCGGGCGAAGACGGTGCCGGCCGCGATGTTGTCGGCGAGTTTGGCGTAGCGGCGCTTGTGGAACCCCTCGGCCTTGGCGATGTGCTCGAAGGTGGCGGCCACCTCGGGGTAGCCTTCCTCCCGGGCCACGGCGGCGAACTCGGGGTACATCTCGTTTTCCTCGTGGGCTTCCCCGGCCTCGGCATCGCGCAGGTTGGCGAAGGTGTCGCCGATCACGCCGGCGGGAAAGGCCGCCGTGATTTCCACGGCGCCGCCTTCCAGGTACTTGAACAGCCGTTTGGCGTGCTCCTTCTCCTGGTCCGCCGTCTCGGTGAAGATGGCCGCGATCTGTTCGTAGCCTTCCTTCTTGGCCTTCGAGGCGAAGTAGGTGTAGCGGTTCCTGGCCTGCGACTCGCCGGCGAAGGCGGTCAGGATGTTCTTTTCGGTCTTCGATCCCTTGAGCGATTTCATGGTCCTTGGTTCCTCCGTTATGTCGTCAACGCGCGCGCGTTGTGCGTGATGCGTCCTGCGTCCGGCTGGAATGCCGGAGCGTGTCGCGTCGGCCGCGCCGCACGGACGGATGGCGGCATGTCCGGCCCGCTACGGTCCGGCGTGGATGCGGTCCATGGCTTCGACCAGTCGGCCGAGGTCCGGGCGGCTGTTGATATCATGCACATCAATGAAGCGTATGATGCCTTCTTTGTCCACCAGAAAAAGGGCGCGTTCGGCCGTGCCGTCACCGCGCAGGATGCCGAGCCTTTTCGCCAGCCCGCCGTGGGGCCAGAAGTCCGAGGCGACGGGGAACCACAATCCTCCCATCTGGCGCGCCCAGGCGAAAAGCGTCGGGACGTTGTCGACCGAGATGCCCACCAAGGCCGTGTCCCGGGTCTCGAAGACCTCCCTGGCGATGTTGTAGCCCGGCCACTGGTCCGAGCACACCGGGGTCCAGGCGGCGGGCACGAAGGACAGGACCAGGTTTTTGCGGCCGCGGTAGTCCGCGAGGCGCGCGCGCGAACCGTCGATGGCCGGCAGGTCGAAGTCGGGCATGGGCTGGCCCACCGCCACGGCCAGGGCGCTGTCGGTCGGCGGCAGCCGGCCGACGGGATAGACGAGGGATTCCCCGGCCGCGCGGGCCGGGCCGTGGATGGCAAGGAGCAGGAGGGCCGCGAAAAGCGGCGGCAGGAAGACGGCGGCGGGGCGCATGGCATCCTCCTCACAGGCCGGTCAGGGCGGCGATCCGGTCGAGAAAGGCGTCCGGCGGGCCGATGGTCCCGAGATGGGCCAGGGCGACCGTGAAGCCGCCGCCGGGGCCGCGGCGCAGCACGTAGTAAAACGGCGTGCCCACGCCCCCCGCCAGCTTGTGGGCGGCGAAGTCGGGATCGGGGAAAAGCGGGAAGGTCACGCCGAATTTTTTCCGGAAAATGTCCACCTCCATGGCGGAATTGCCGGCGCCGATGCCGAGCATGGCCACGCGGCCGGCCAGCCCGCGCTTTTCGATCAGGGCGTGCAGGGCGTTGGCCGCGGGGGCGTCCTTCTGGCAAAACGGACAGTACATGCTGAAGATTTCCACGATGAGGACATCGGCTTTCACGGCGCCCAGGGTCGTCGGCAGGGCCGGTTCCCCGCCGGACGCGTCCGCGCCGGCCAGGGGCAGGTCCGGGAAGGGGGCGCCGACGGCCAGGGGGCGGGCGTCCGGGGCGTCGGACGCCTCCATGGCCGGAAGCCGCGCCGGGAAGCCGGCCAGGACGAGCAGGGCCAAAAGGGGGGCGATCAGGCGTCGCATGGGAACCTCCGGGAAAATGGGGCCGGGACGGACTCTCATTTTTTTCCTATAGGCGTGCGCCGGCTTCCCCGTCCAGAAAAATCGGGCGCCGCCCTCCGGACGGGGCTTATGCCCCGCGGGGATGGTCCCGGCCCTGGACGATGTCCCCGGATTCGAGCCGTTCCGCGATTTCCCGCAGGATGCCGGTCTTGTCCGCGGCCCAGGCCGGGGCCACCAGCTCCCCCGGGGCGGGGTCGGCGTTGAGGCGCTCGATCACGATGTCCGGCCGCAGCCGGGCGATGGCCCGGACGACGGCCGCGACGTACTCCTCACGGGGCATGGGCGCGTAGCCGCCGGCGGCCAGGCGCGCCGCCAGCCCCGATCCGGCCACGACCAGGGTGTTGTGGAATTTGACGCCCGTAACCGGCAGGGCGCTCACGAAATCGACGGAGGCCAGGAAGTCGGCCGTGTCCTCCCCCGGGAGCCCGGCCATGAGGTGGGCGGTGACGGCCAGGCCCGCCGCCGCGGCCCGCGTCGCGGCCCGGGCGAAGCAGGCCGCGTCGTGCCCCCGGTTGATGCGGGCGAGGGTGGCGTCGTTGGCGGTCTGGAGCCCCAGCTCCAGGCGGACGTGGCCGACCGGGGCGGCGGCCAGGAGGGCGATTTTCGCCGCGTCCAGGCAGTCCGGGCGCGTGCCGAGGCAGATGCCGGCGACATCCGGCAGGGCGGCCAGTTCGTCCAGCAGTCCGGCCAGGCGCCAGGCCGGGCCGTGGGTGTTGGAAAAGGACTGGAGGTAGGCCACAAGCGCCTCGCCGCGTCTGCGCGGGGCCGGGGTCAGCGCATCCCATTGCGCCCGGAGGCCGAAGCCCTTATGGTGAAGGCCCGTCCCCGATCCAGCCGCGTTGCAAAAGAGGCATCCCCCCCGGGAGATGGTTCCGTCGCGGTTGGGACAGGCGCTTCCCGCATCGAGAGGTATTTTCTTGGCCCTGCGGCCGAAAACGGCCCTGAAGGCCTGGGCGAGCGTGCGGTATCGGGGGCGCATGGCGGGTTCGACCCTGGGGGCAAATCAACCGTTGACAACTCGGGGCGAATCGGCAAACACAACGCGTTTGCGAGATCACGAGCCGATGTTGCGGCAAGCGAGGCGGTATGTCCAGGATTTTGGATAGGATTTTAGGGCTGTTCTCCAACGATCTGGCCATCGATCTGGGGACGGCCAATACCCTGGTGTTCGTCAAGGGCAAGGGCATCGTCCTGTCCGAGCCGTCGGTTGTGGCGGTGAAGAAAGACCCCAGGGGAGGCAACAAGGTTTTGTCCGTGGGCCTCGAGGCCAAGCGTATGCTCGGCCGCACCCCGGGCAACATCGTGGCCATCCGGCCCATGAAGGACGGCGTCATCGCCGACTTCGAGGTGACCGAGGCCATGTTGCGGCACTTCATTTCCAAGGTGCACAACTCCCGGCGCCTGGTGCGTCCGCGCATCATCATCTGCGTCCCCACCGGCATCACCCAGGTGGAGAAGCGCGCCGTCAAGGAATCGGCCCAGAGCGCCGGCGCCCGCGAGGTCTACCTCATCGAGGAGCCCATGGCCGCCGCCATCGGGGCCAACCTTCCCATCACCGAACCCACCTCCAACATGGTGGTGGACATCGGCGGGGGCACCACGGAAGTGGCCGTCATTTCGCTTTCCGGCGTGGTCTATTCCAAGTCCGTGCGCGTCGGCGGCGACAAGATGGACGAAGCCATCATGCAGTACGTCAAGCGCAAGTACAACATGCTGATCGGCGAATCCACGGCCGAACAGATCAAGATACAGGTCGGCTCGGCCCACCATTCCACCAGTCAGGGGGAGATGGAGGTCAAGGGCCGCGACCTGGTCACGGGTATTCCGCAAAACATCACCATCACCGCCGAGGAAGTGCAGAAATCCATCTCCGAGCAGGTGGAGAGCATCGTGCAGGCCGTACGCATCGCCCTGGAGCAGACGCCCCCCGAACTGGCCGCGGACATCGTGGACCGGGGTATCGTGCTGACCGGCGGCGGCGCGCTCCTGCGCGGCCTCGACCAGCTCCTGCGCGAGGAAACCTCGCTGCCCATCACTGTCGTCGAGGACCCCCTTTCGACGGTTGTCCTCGGGTCCGGCCGGGCCCTGGACAACCTGGACGTGCTGAAGGAGGTCACGATAGATTAAACCTTCTCCCCAGCGGATCGCGATCGGCCTGCTCGTCGTCCTTTTCCTCTATCTGGGCCTTTTCACCTGGAACATCCGGACAGGCTACGTCGACACGCTGGCGAGCCATACCGGGTTGGAGTTCGCCAGGTGGGTTCTGACGCCGGGGAAGTGGGTCCACGACCGGGTCACGTCGTTTTGGAGCCGCTATCTGTATTTCGTGGACATCCGGCAGCAAAACGACCAGCTGCGCCAGGAGCTTGACGCCGCGAAAGACGAGCTTTCCGGGCTTCGGGAGAACGCCTCGGAAGTGGAGCGACTGCGCCGGCTGCTGTCCATGACACCGCCCGTGGATTGGACGCGCCAGGGGACTCGCATCATATCGCATCGCCTGGGCCCCAACGCCGCCCTGGAAACCTTTCTCATCGACAAGGGGAGCGCCTACGGCGTGACCGTCAACACGCCGGTGGTCTCCCCGGACGGCGTGGTCGGCCGGGTTTTCCGGATTTCCCCCAGCGCCGCCACCATCTTGCTCATCACCGACCCCAATAGCCGCATCCCGGTGATTTCCCAGAAAAATCGCACCCAGGGCATCGTCAGGGGCGAGGGGTCCGGCCGTGAGTTGTCCCTGCAATACGTGCCCCAGGGCGCGGCCATCGAGGTCGGGGAGATCCTGGTGACCTCCGGGTTGGAGGAGATCTTCCCCAAGGGCCTGCCCGTGGCCCGGGTGACATCGGTGGGGCGCTCCGGTTCGTCGCTTTTCCAGCTCATCTACGCCGCGCCGCTTTTTTCCCCGCTGCACCTCGAGGAGGTGGCGCTGCTTTTCAAGGGCGAGCCCCGGCCCGTGCCCGCCCCGCCGGCCGCCCCGGCCCAGGAGCCGGCCCCCCAGAGTCCCCAGGTCGGGAAATCGGGCAAGCATCCCAAGACGCCGGCCGCCATTCCGCCGGCTCCCAATCAGGGGACGATGCCGCCGCCCCAGGTGCAGGCGCCGGCTCCGGCTCCCCAGCCGTCCGCCTCCGTCCAGCAGGGCTCCTCCGGAACCCGCGGGCACGACGCCGCCCCCGCGGACGGGACGGACCGCAAGAAACGCAGGAAGCCTCCCCGGCCCGAGACCCAATGAGACCCGCCCACATCACCTTCTGGGTATTTTTCACCGTCCTCGGGGTTTGGCTGCAAAACCTCGTCCCGGGGGTGGACTTCCTGGCGCCGGGGCTTATCCTGGCCATGCAGGAGGAAAAGTGGACGACGCCCGTCTGGCTGGGGTTCGCCTGGCTTTTCATCCAGGAGGGCACCGGCAGCCTGCCCTTCGGAACGGGAATCCTGTGGTACGGCGTCCTGGCCGCCCTTTATTTTTTCGGCCACTGGCTGTTCGAGGCCCGCAATTTCCTTTTCATGTTCATCCTGGGGGCGTGCCTGGGGTCCATGCATTTTTTTCTCGTAAGCGTCATGCTCCTCCTGCAGGACATGAGCATCCCCCTGGAGCGCCTGACCCTGGAAAGCGTGTTGCAGCTGTTGGTCTTCCCCGTGGAGTGGGGCCTTGTCTACCTCTTCCACCACCATCTTCCGGATGCCGACCATGCGACTGGATAGCGAAACCCCCCAGCATCATGCGCCCCGCTCGGGATTGATCCTCCTGCAGGCCCTGGTTCTGGGCCTTTTTTGCCTGTTCTCCCTGCGCCTGTGGTTCCTGCAGGTGCACAAGGGCGCCAAGTTCGCGGAAATGGCCCGGGACAACCAGCTGCGCCAGGTGCTCATCAACTCGGCCCGGGGACGCATCCTGGACAGGGGCGGCGTGCCGGTGGCCGTGTCCGAGCCCTCCTTCGCCCTGGGGCTCGTGCGGGAAGACTGCGACGACGTGGACGGCACCCTGGCCAAGGTGTCGGAATGGACGGGCGTGGACAAGGCGGTCCTGGCCGAAACCTTCCGGCGCGGCAAGAAGCGGGTGAAGCCCTTCGAGCCCCTGACGCTGATCACCGACCTGTCCTACGAGTCCCTGGCCCGTATCGAGGCCAACGCCATGCTCTATCCCGGCCTGGACATCGTCATCCGCCAGAAGCGCTTCTACCCGACGGGCGAACTGATGGCCCACGTGCTCGGCTACGTGGCCGAGGCCAACGAGGACGAACTGGAAAAAAACCCCCAGCTTTCCCTGGGCGATTCGGTCGGCAAGCAGGGGCTCGAATACACCCTCGAGGACACGCTGCGCGGGGCCAAGGGCCGCAAGCAGGTGGAGGTGGACGCCTTCGGGCGCCAGCACAACGAGCAGATCCTGGAGCCGCCCCAGGCCGGCAAGGACGTCCAGCTCTCCATCGACCTCAATTTGCAGCGCGAGTGCGCCAGACTCCTGGAGGGGCAGGCCGGGGCCATCGTGGTCATGGAGCCGGATTCCGGCAAGCTCCTGGCCATGGTCAGCCAGCCGAGCTTCGACAACAACCTGTTCGTGCTCGGCGTTCCGGCGGACAAGTGGCGGGAGCTGCGCGACAATCCCCGCCATCCCATCCAGAACCGGGTCACCCAGGGCGTGTATCCGCCGGGGTCGGTCTTCAAGCTGCTCATGGCCGCCGCCGGCCTGACCGACGGCTACGTCCGGCCCGGCGACGTGGTGGGCTGTCCGGGCAGCTACAGGGTGGGCAACCGGGATTTCCACGACTGGAAGAAGGGCGGTCACGGGGGCCTCGACCTGCGCGGCGCCCTGGTCCATTCCTGCGACATCTATTTCTACAAGCTCGGCGACCGGATGGGTATCGACCGCCTCCACGAATACGCCACGGCCAGCGGTTTCGGCTCCCGCACCGGCATCGACCTGCCCCACGAGAAGGCCGGCCTCGTCCCCTCCAAGGAATGGAAGCGCAAGCGTTTCGGGGCGGCATGGTCAAAGGGCGAGACGGTCATCGCCTCCATCGGCCAGGGCTACGTCCTGACCTCGCCCCTGCAGGTGACCCGCTACCTTTCGGCCCTGGTCAACGGCGGCAAACTCATGAAGCCCGAACTGGTCCAGACCGAGGCGCCGCGCGTGGACGCCACCTTGCCGCTCAAGGACGCCGACCGTCAGCTCATCCTCGACGCCATGGTGTCCACCGTGGAGCACGGCACGGCCAAGTCGCTTTTGCGCTCCGACGTGGTCCTGGGCGGCAAGACCGGCACCGCCCAGGTGGTCAAGCTCATCAACCCCGACGTGCGCCGCAAGACCCACGCCATGCCCTACGAGCAGCGCGACCACGCCTGGCTCGCGAGCTTCGGCAAAAAGGACGGCAAGTCCTACGTGGTGGTGTGTCTGGTGGAGCACGGCGGCCATGGCGGCGAGATCGCCGGGCCCATCGTGCGCAAGGTCTACGAGCAGCTGTTCGGCCCGGCGCCGGGGCGCCCCGCGCGCGCGGCCGCCGGTGCGGCCGCCGGTGCGGCCGAGGGGCAGGCGCCTGCGGCCGACCCCGGTGACGTGGGCGATTAGGAACAAGGGGCCCGCCCCGCACGACAAGCAAGGAAGCATGTCCCCATGCAGTTTGACCGACGATTGGTGCTGTGCATCAACTGGCCGCTTCTGGCCCTGACCGCGCTGCTGTTCGGCGTCGGCGTCCTCAATCTCTACTCGGCCAGCGGCTTCCGCATGGGCGACGAACTTTCCCTGCAACCCTTCTACAACAAGCAGCTCATATGGGGCCTGGCCGGCCTGTTCTGCATGCTGGCCATGGTTTTCTTCGACTACAAGCACCTCGCCTCCGTCGCCTGGCCCCTGGCCATTTTCGTGGCGGTGCTCCTCGTCCTGGTCCTGGTTTTCGGCAAGACCGTATCCGGGGCCAGACGGTGGCTGCCCATCGGCGGTTTCGCCTTCCAGCCGAGCGAACTGGCCAAGATCGCCATGCTGCTTTTGGCCGCGAAGCTCCTCTCCAAGCGTTCGGAGCGCCTGGGGTGGCTGGATCTGGCCGGCATCCTGGCCGCCTCGGTGCCCATGGCCCTGCTCATCATCGTCGAGCCGGACCTCGGCACCGGACTGAACCTGCTGCTCCTGGTCTTCGGGCTGATCCTCTTCCGCGGCCTGGCCGCCCCGGTCTTCAAGACCCTGGTTGTGGCCTGCCCGCTGCTCGTGCCGTGCGGCTGGTTTTTCCTCAAACCCTACCAGAAAAGCCGCATCCTGACGCTGTTCGACCCCCAGCGCGACCCTCTCGGGGCCGGCTACCACATCATCCAGTCCCAGATCGCCATCGGGTCGGGGCAGATGTGGGGCAAGGGCTTTCTGGAGGGCACCCAGAGCCAGTTGCGCTACCTGCCGGAGAAGCACACGGACTTCGCCGTGGCCGTCTTCGCGGAGGAGTGGGGGTTTGTCGGGGGCATCCTGCTGTTGGTGCTTTTCTGCCTGTTTTTGCTGCAATTCTACGCAACGGCCCGGAACGCCAAGGACCGCTTCGGCAGCTATCTGGCGGCCGGGGTTTTCTTCTATTTCTTCTGGCAAATCCTCATCAATATGGGTATGGTGCTCGGCATCATGCCGGTCGTTGGCATCCCCCTTCCCTTTATCAGCTACGGGGGGAGCGCCACCATTGTGAACTTCACCCTCGTTGGCATCGTCGTCAACGTCTCCATGCGCCGCTACATATTCAAGAAAGGCTAGCGCGCGGAGACCTCGCGGCGCGCGGGGCGGTTCGTCGCGCCGGCGGTCGGAGGCAGACGCGTGGGCAGACACGAGATCAACGCCTTTCTGGGCGCCGGCACGTCCTTCTCGGGGCGGCTGGCCTTCGAGGGCGTCGTGCGCATCGACGGCGATTTCGAGGGCGAGATCCGCTCGGCCGGGGCCTTGATCGTCGGAAAAAATGCCAGGGTTTCCGGCCGCGTGGACGTCGGGCGCCTGGTGTGCGGCGGTCTCGTGGCCGCCGAGGTGACGGCCTCGGCCATGGTGACGGTGCACGCCACGGGGCGTCTTGTCGGTTCGGTGCGCACGCCGGCCCTGGTGGTCGACGAGGGCGGCGGCATCGAGGGCACCCTGGAAATGGGGGGCGCGCCGAGGGAGGCGACCGGTCCGGCGGCGCTGGTTTCGGGCAGGGACGATACTTCTTCGTGATTTTTCGAAAAATGCCGTGGGCCGGTCGTTTCCCGGCCGTCGGCATGCACGGTTTTTGGCAAAAAGGGCTGGACAGGGCGGGTTAAATTGGCTACAGCCGCTTGCTGACTTTGCAAAAATTTTCACAACCTCTCGGAGGGCGCCGATGATTGACTTAAACGCAACGTTTTTTGTCCAATTCGTCAATTTTCTGCTCATCCTGATTCTGCTCAACGTTGTACTCATCGGGCCCATCCGTCGGATCCTCAAGAAGCGAGCCGAGTTCGTGGCCTCCCAGATGGAGGGCATCGATTCCTTCACTGCCACCGCCGACACCAAGCTCCGGGACTACGAGAAGGCGCTTGACGCCGCGCGGCAGCAGGCCACGGCCGGACGGATGGAGATGAAGGCCGAGGGCCTGGTCAAGGAAAAGGCGCTGCTGGACGCCGCCGCCGCCGATGCGGCCGAGCGGGTGCAGGCGGCCCGGGCGGACATCGCCGCCCAGTCCGACGCGGCCAGGAAGGCCCTCAAGGCCGGTGTCGCCGGGTTGGCGCAGAAGGCCGTGTCCAAGGTGCTCGGCGTCGCCTAGGTTCGGGGGGTATCGTGGATTTCTCAAGGAAAGGGAGGGTTCAATTGAAAAGGCTCCACCTCATCGCCGCAGTGGCCCTGGTTCTCGGCGTGGCCGCCCTGGCCCACGCCTCCGGCGACGCCGGGGGCGCGGAAGCCGCCCACGGGCTCAACTGGAAGGATCTCCTGCTGCGCGTGGTCAACTTCGCGCTGGTTGTCGGCGTGATCGCCAAGGTCGCCGGCAAGAAGATCGTGGGATTTTTCCGCGGCCGCGTCACGCAGATCGAGAACCAGATGTCCGATCTGGATGCCCGCAAGGCCGAGGCGGCCAAGCGGCTGGCGGACATCGAGGCCTCCATCAGCAACCTTGCCGCCGAGAAGGCCCGCATCGAGGACGAGTACCGCCGTCAGGGCGAGGCCCTGCGCGACTCGATCGTCGCCGCCGCCGAGGCCAAGGCTGTCCAGATCCGGGAACAGGCCGTCGCCGCGGCCGCGGTCGAGGCCCGGCAGGCCGTGGAGAAGATCCGGGCCGAGCTTGCCGATTCCGTGGTCGCCGCCGCCAAGGCCACCCTGGAGAAGAAGCTTACCGCCAAGGACCAGGAAAAGCTTGTGGATGAATACTTAACAAAGGTGGTGTTCAATTGACCGGCAACATCGTCGCGCGCCGTTACGCCAAGGCGCTCTTCGCGCTGGCCAAGAAGGCCGGCAAGAAGGCCCCGGCGGAATACGGCAAGGACCTGGATGCCTTTGCCGAGGTCCTGGAGGCGTCCCCGGATCTGCTTAAGGTGTTTGCCAACCCGATCATCACCGCCGAGGACAAGAAGGCGGTCCTGGCCGGGGTCGTGGGCAAGCTTTCCCTTAAGCCCATGGTAGCCAACTTCCTGTCGCTTCTGGCCGACAAGGAGCGCCTGTCCTCCGTGCTGGAAGTGTCCGCCTACTACCGGACGCTTCTGGACGAGGCCGAAGGCGTCATGCGCGGGCAGCTCGTCACCTCCTACGCGCTCACCGATGCCCGGCAGGACCAGATCAAGGCCAAACTCGAGAAACAGTCCGGCAAGAAGCTGGTGCTGTCCTTTGCCGTCGATCCCTCCATCCTGGGAGGCGTGCTCCTCAAGGTCGGCGACAAGGTGTTGGACGCGAGCCTTCGCGCTCAACTTGACATACTGAAAGAACAAATCAAGAGGGGTGAGTAGGGCCATGCAAATCAAAGCGGAAGAGATCAGCCAGATCATCGAACAGCAGATCCAAAACTACGAGTCTCGCGTAGAAATGAGCGAGACCGGCACGGTGCTGTCCGTCGGCGACCAGATCGCCCGCGTTTATGGCGTGCAAAACGCCATGGCCATGGAGCTCCTGGAGTTCCCGGGCGGCGTCAAAGGGCTGGTGCTCAACCTGGAAGAGGACAACGTCGGTGTGGCCCTTCTCGGTGAGGACACCCACATCAAGGAAGGCGACCCGGTCAAGCGCACCGGCAAGATCTTCTCGGTGCCCGTCGGCGACGCCGTCGCCGGCCGCGTCATCGACCCCCTGGGCAACCCCATCGACGGCCTGGGCCCCATCGAGGCCAAGGAAACCCGTAACGTCGAAATCAAGGCTCCCGGCATCATCGCCCGCAAGTCGGTCCATCAGCCGATGATGACCGGCCTCAAGGCCATCGACGCCATGACGCCCATCGGCCGCGGTCAGCGCGAACTGATCATCGGCGACCGGCAGACCGGCAAGACGGCCGTGTGCATCGACGCCATCCTGGCCCAGAAGGGGCAGGGCGTGTACTGCTTCTACGTGGCCATCGGCCAGAAGAAGTCCACCGTGGCCCTGGTCGCCGAGACCCTGCGTCGCTACGGCGCCATGGAATACACCACCATCATTTCGGCCACCGCTTCCGAGCCGGCCTCCCTGCAGTACATCGCCGCCTACTCCGGCTGCACCATGGCCGAGTATCACCGCGACAACGGCCGCCACGCCCTGATCATCTATGACGATCTTTCCAAGCAGGCCGTCAGCTACCGCCAGATGTCCCTGCTGCTGCGCCGTCCTCCCGGACGTGAAGCCTTCCCGGGCGACGTCTTCTACCTGCATTCCCGTCTGCTCGAGCGCGCGGCCAAGCTGTCCGACTCCCTCGGCGCCGGCTCCCTGACCGCCCTGCCCATCATCGAGACCCAGGCGGGCGACGTGTCGGCCTACATCCCGACCAACGTCATCTCCATCACCGACGGCCAGGTGTACCTCGAGCCGAACCTGTTCAACGCCGGTATCCGTCCGGCCATCAACGTCGGCCTTTCGGTCTCCCGCGTCGGCGGCGCCGCCCAGATCAAGGCCATGAAGCAGGTCGCCGGCACGCTGCGCCTGGACCTCGCCCAGTACCGCGAGCTGGCCGCCTTCGCCCAGTTCGGCTCCGACCTGGACAAGGCCACCCAGCTCAAGCTCAATCGCGGCATGCGCATGGTGGAGCTGCTCAAGCAGCCCCAGTACAAGCCCATGGCCGTCGAGGAGCAGGTTGTGTCGCTTTTCGCCGGAACCCGCGGCTACATGGACGACGTGCCGGTCGAGGCCGTGCGCAAGTTCGAGGAAGGCCTGCAGGAATACTTCCACAACGTCAAAAGCGACATTCTGGCCGAGATCCGGGACAAGAAGGTCCTTGACGACGGCCTGACCGCCAAGCTTGGCGCGGCCATCGATGAGTTCAAGAAGGGCTTCAAGGCCTAACGACGCGTTCGCCGAAAAAACATGACCATGTTTTTGAAGCAGGATAACCGGAGCCCGTCGGTCGGGAACGCCCGGCGGGCGGTTATCGGAACGCTACGACAGGCCTAAAGGGGGAGCCATGCCTGCGCTCAAAGACGTCAAGAACAAGATCACCGCGGTCAAAAAGACCAAGCAGATCACCAAGGCCATGAACATGGTGGCCTCGGCCAAGCTGCGCAACGCCCAGGCGCGCATCGAGCGGTTCCGCCCCTACGCCGACAAGTTCTACGAGATGCTCGGCGAACTGGCCAAGGGGGCCGATCCCTCGGTCCATCCGCTCCTGGAGGCCCGGGAAGAGGTCAAGACGGTCCTTTTGGTCGTCATCACCTCGGATCGCGGGCTTTGCGGCGCGTTCAACCACAACATCGTCTCGGCGGCCATGAAGGTCGCCAAGGCCAAGGCCGCCGAAGGCAAGGCCGTCAAGGTCCTGTGCGTGGGCCGCAAGGCGCGCGACAGCTTCCGTCGGACCGACTTCGAAATCGTGACCTCCTATGTCAACGAAATGGGCACCTTCGACTTCTCCCTGGCCTCCCGCATCGGTACCGAGGTCATCGGGGGGTACGTCGGCGGCGTCTATGATGAAGTGACCATGGCCTTCGGCAAGTTCATCAATCTTGCCCGGCAGGAACCCACCCTGCTGCCCGTTCTGCCCCTGTCCCCCGCCGAGGCCGGCGAGGACCAGGAGCCGGCCGGGGCCAAGGCCGAGTACCTCTACGAACCGTCGGTGGAAGGCTTGCTCGCCGAACTGCTGCCCCGGTTCGTCAACGTCCAGCTCTACCGCGGGCTGCTTGACACCTCGGCCAGCGAGCACGCCGCCCGCATGCGGGCCATGGACAACGCCACCAGGAACTGCGACGACCTCGTCAGCTCGCTGACCCTGGTCTACAACAAGGCCCGGCAGGCGGCCATCACCAAGGAACTGATGGACATCGTCGGCGGTTCCGAAGCACTCAAGGGATAACCAAGGGGGCATCATACAATGAGCGCGACAAGCGGAAACATGGGAAAAATCGTGCAGGTGATCGGCGCCGTCATCGACGTCGAATTCCCTGAGGGCAAACTGCCCAGCATTTTGAATGCACTCGAAGTCAAGAACACCAACAACTCCTACGCCGAGGACCTCGTGGTCGAAGTCGCCCAGCACCTGGGCGACAACGTGGTGCGCTGCATCGCCATGGACTCCACCGACGGCCTCGTGCGCGGCATGGCCGCCAAGGACACCGGAGCGCCCATCAGCGTCCCGGTCGGCAAGGCGTCCCTCGGCCGCATCCTGAACGTCGTCGGCCGCCCGGTGGACGAAATGGGCCCGGTCGAGACCAAGACCTTCCTGCCCATCCACCGTTCGGCTCCGGAGTTCGTGGACCAGTCCACGAGCATCGAACTGCTCGAAACCGGCATCAAGGTCATCGACCTGCTCATCCCCTTCCCCAAGGGCGGCAAGATGGGCCTGTTCGGCGGCGCCGGCGTCGGCAAGACGGTCGTTCTGATGGAGCTGATCAACAACATCGCCAAGCACCACGGCGGCCTCTCGGTCTTCGCCGGCGTCGGCGAGCGCACCCGCGAGGGCAACGACCTCTATAACGAGTTCAAGGAAGCCGACATCCTGGGCAAAGCCTCACTTGTCTACGGCCAGATGAACGAGCCTCCCGGAGCCCGCTCCCGCGTCGCCCTGACCGCCCTGACCTGCGCCGAGTACTTCCGCGACGAGGAAGGCCAGGACGTGCTGCTTTTTATCGACAACATCTTCCGGTTCACCCAGGCCGGTTCCGAAGTGTCGGCCCTTCTCGGCCGCATGCCCTCCGCGGTCGGCTACCAGCCGACCCTGGGCACCGACCTCGGCGCCCTTCAGGAGCGCATCACCTCCACCAAGAAGGGTTCCATCACCTCGGTGCAGGCCGTCTACGTGCCCGCCGACGACTTGACCGACCCCGCGCCCGCCACCACGTTCTCGCACTTGGACGGCACGCTGGTCCTTTCGCGTCAGATCGCCGAGCTCGGCATCTACCCCGCCGTGGATCCGCTGGACTCCACGTCCCGCATCCTGGACCCCCTGGTCCTCGGTGGCGATCACTACGCCACGGCCCGCGAAGTCCAGCAGATCCTGCAGAAGTACAAGGACCTCCAGGACATCATCGCGATCCTGGGCATGGACGAGCTTTCCGACGAGGACAAGCTCACCGTCGCCCGCGCCCGCAAGATCCAGCGCTTCCTGTCGCAGCCCTTCTTCGTCGCCGCCCAG
>CAZNUQ010000049.1:13176-22162 GCA_964576235.1 uncultured Desulfovibrio sp. | reverse complement strand
GTGTATGATTGATGAAACGGCCCCGGCTTGTCAAATCCTCCAACAACGGGCCGTTCCCGTGTGTTCTTGACTTTTCGTTTGCGCCCCGTCATAGACGGACTCGCGGGCAACGTGCCTAGCCCGAAGATTTTGAGGGCCATGTGGCCGTTATCGCACTGTTGCACTCAAAATACGGCGGTCTGTAATGGCATTTTCCGGGGTAAACGCTCACCCCTGGAGCGGCAGAGGTTTAGTGTGGTGACATCCTGGTAACATAGGTTCAAACGTCCGTCAGGCAACGCTGCTGGTGCGCTCCACGAAACAAACCGGCAAAGCGGTGCAGACGAAAATCCAAGGAGGACCTGACATGGCCATTGCTATCGATGACGACGCGTGCATGGGATGCGAAGCCTGCGTTGAGACCTGCCCCGATGCGTTCGAGATGAACGCCGACGGCGACAAGGCCATCGTGAAAGACCCCGATTGCGACGCCGAGTGCGTGGACGAAGCCATCGACGCCTGCCCGGCCGAAGCCATCACCAAGTCCTGAAAACAGTAGTTATCTCGTAAACAACCCGCGTCGGTTTTCCGGCGCGGGTTTTTTTAATGGCGCCCCTGGCCGCCATTAACCCTTTCCGAAAACCTGTCGATAAGCATTGCGAAGAGGTTCCGTTTCCCGGCGAGACGGGCTGCATGACACGGAACGATTCTTGCTAGATATTGGCTGAGAACAAGCATTGCCCGTCCGAGGTGCCGCCATGAGACGCATCCGCAACTACCTGCAACATCGGCTCAATCCAGTGCACATGTACTGCCGGCTGATGGACTTCGGCCTGGCGCGGGAGAACGCCCGGCGGGTCTGCTCCGTGTACGAACGATTCATTTATCGTGGATTGCTGTTTCATTAGTCGCCATCGGTGACCCCTCGCGGCGCGCCGGCTCCCCCGCCCGCTCCGGGGACGCGGCGCGACCCGTCGCCGCTTGCCGTACCCCCCTCCTTCCGCCCCCGTCCCGAAAGTACGAAATCTGCCTCCGGCCAGCCAACGTGGCCATTTTTGTAACCGCCGGGAGCCGCCCTCCCCGGTCCGGGCGGACAAAAGGTCACACAATGCCCCTCGACGCCTCATCCCAAGCCCCGGGCTTGCCGGACGGCGAAAAACACTCTAGGAAATGGCGGGGTTTATTTTTCCAAGGAGGTCCTTATGGAGTTTCGAGGCGCAATCACGGCATTAGTGACGCCATTTCGAAACGGCGAGGTCGATGAAGAGGCGTACCGCGCCTTCATCGAATGGCAGATCGAGCAAGGCATCCATGGCCTTGTCCCCTGCGGCACCACGGGCGAATCCGCCACCCTGTCCCACGACGAGCACAAACGGGTCATTCGAATCTGCGTGGATCAGGTCAAAGGCAGGGTTCCGGTCCTGGCCGGGGCGGGCTCCAACAACACCCGCGAGGCCATCGAGCTGACGCAGGTGGCCAAGGACGCCAAAGCCGACGGGGCGCTCCTGATCACTCCCTACTACAACAAACCCACCCAGGCGGGCCTCGTGGCCCATTTCAAGGCCATCGGGGAACGGGTGGACATGCCCTTTATCGTCTACAACGTCCCGGGCCGCACGGCCGTCAATCTTCTGCCGGAAACCCTGGCCATCCTCAAAAAGGAGGTCCGCCAGGTGGTCGGCGTCAAGGAGGCCACGGGCGACCTGAACCAGATTTCGCGCGTGCTGGAGTACTGCGGCCTGGATTTCCAGCTGCTTTCCGGCGACGACTTCACGGGGCTGCCCACCATGGCCATCGGCGGGCGGGGCGTCATTTCGGTGGTGTCCAACTTCGCGCCCCGGAAAATGGCCGCCATGTGCGAGGCGGCCCTGGCCGGCGACATGGCCAAGGCCAGGGATCTGCACTTCGAGTTGTGCCCGCTTTTCCGGGCGGCCTTCCTTGAAACGAACCCCGTGCCCACGAAGGCGGCGCTGGCGCTCATGGGGCGTTTCCCCTTCGAGACCCGCCTGCCCCTGGTCCCCCTGGAACCGCACAACGAGGCCAAGCTCAAATCGATCCTGTCCACGGCGGGGCTCATCTAGCGCCGCGCTCCCGGATCCCGCCCGCGCGCGATCCGGGACGGTCCCGGCCACCCCACACCCGCAACGCCGGCAAGACGGGCCTTCCCCGGAAGGCCCGTCCCGTTTTTCCCCGGCAACGAACGCCAAGCCGCAAGCGACATCCCCATGCGCATCATCCTGGAGCACGCCTCCGTCACCCTGGCCGGCCAACGCGCCCTGGCCGACGTTTCCCTGACCCTGGCCGGCGGCGAGACCTGCCTCGTGCTCGGCGCCAACGGCTCGGGCAAATCCACGCTGCTGCGCCTTCTGCGGGGCGACATCTGGCCGGACGACGACGGCCGGGGAAGGCGGCTCTACCAGACCGGGGACGGCCCGGGACGGGCCTCGCCCATCGGGCTGCGCCAGCGTCTCGGCATCGTTTCGCCGGAAATCCAGCTCGCGATCAAGCGGCTTTGCGGCCATCTGCCGGCGGCCAGGGTCGTTCTCGCCGGCCCCCGGGACGCCCTGTACGTCCAGGGACGCCCCTCGCGCCGGGAGCTGGCCGTCGCGGACGGGATTCTGGAACGTCTCGGCATCGCGGCCCTGCGGGACACGCCCGTGTCGGCCCTGTCCAACGGCCAGTTGCGGATCGTCCTCCTGGCCCGGGCCCTGGCCTGCGATCCCGTTCTTCTTTTTCTGGACGAATTTCTGGACAGCCTGGACAACGAAGCCCGGGAAACCGTTGCCGCCGGCGTGGCCGAGGCCGCGGCCCTTGGCGCGGGCGTGGTCCTCACCAGCCACCGGGGGGCGCCGTTGCCGCCGGGGCGGCCCGCCAGGGGCGTCACCCTGCACGGCGGCCGGCTGATCGACAGCGGCCCGGCCGAAGAGGTTCTGGGGCGCTATCGGGCGCCCCGGCAAGTCGACGACGAACCGTCCCGCCGTCCGGGCCCCCCGCCGACGGCGGTCCCCCATGCCGCGGGCGCCCCGCTCGTCATCCTCGAACACGCCTCGGTCTTCCTGGACCGGCGGGAGGTGCTGCGGGACATCGGCCTCGTCGTGCGGCCGGGCGGGCACATGGCCCTTATCGGCGCCAACGGCGCGGGCAAGTCGACGCTGCTTCGGCTCATGGCCGGCGAATACCATCCGGCCCTCGGCGGCCGGGCGTTGCGCCCGGGACTGGCCGCGCCCGAGGGGCTGACCGACCTGCGCGACATCCGGCGGCGCATCGGCATGGTGTCCTTCGAATTGGAAACGGCCTACGACAAGGAACTGCCGGCCCTCGACCTGGTCGTCTCCGGCGTTGCGGCGACCATCGGCCTCCACGCCCGGCCGACGGACGGGGAACTGGCGGAAGCCCGGCGCTGGATGGAATTTTTCGACGTGGCCGACCTGTCCGACCGGCGCCTGGGGCACCTGTCGGCCGGCCAGACCAGACGGCTGTTCCTGGCCCGGGCCATGGCCGGACGGCCGCGTCTGCTTCTGCTGGACGAGCCCTTCTCCGGACTGGACGCGGCCTCCCGGCGCTCGGCCATGGAGGCGGTCTCGGCGGCGGCCCGCCACGGCGTCACGGTCGTGTGCGCCGTGCACGGCCGGGGCGACATCATTCCGGAAATCCGGACGGTGATCCGGCTGGCCGGGGGCCGTCTCCAGCCGGACAGTGGCGTCATTCCCGCGCCATAGAGAGGCGCGGGGCGGGCGGGCCGCCGCTCACTCGGCGTTGGGGCGCGGGGCGGCAAGCACCATGATTTCGCTCGTGGCCTTGGCGTTGGGCACGAGGATCTTCTCGCCGCTTCCGGAACGGATGACCACGTAGAGAAGGCCCAGCCGCCGCACCCGGCCGACGATGCCGGCCATGGAGATCTCGTCGCCGACCCGGAAGATCCTGGACAACCGCAGGACGCAGCCGGCCGCGAGGTTGGCCAGGAGGCCCTGCAAGGCCAGCCCCACGACCGCCACGACAAGGAGCGCGACGGCCAGGCCCCAGGCGGCGCGGCTGGATGCCGGAACCGCGGCGGCCGCCCCTTCGCCGGCGGCCGGACCGGACGGCGTCGCCTGGACGGCCCTGGCGGCCGTTTCCGGCGTTGCCCTGGCGGCCGTTTCCGGCGGCGCGGCGGCGTCCGGCGCGCGTTCCACGGAAGCGGGCGAAGAAGCCCCGGAGGACGCATCCGGCGGGTCCTGGGCACGCAGGCCCGGAGACTGGGGATGGGGGGTGGCCTGGGGCGCGCTTTCCGGCCGCAGTTCGATGCCCCGGGCGGAAGGCGCGGCCGATGGCGCCGGCGCCGCCTCGTGGGGCGTCCGGCCGGAGCCCGGGATGACGATTTCCTTGCCGAGTTGCAGCCGGGACGGATTGAGTCCCGGATTGGCCTTGAGGATGGCCGCGGCCGGCACGCCGTAGCGCAGGGCCAGCAGGTTCACGGTCTCGCCGGCCTTGATGACGTGCCTCGCCGGCCCCGCGGCCAGCAGGACCGTCGCGGCGGGTTCGCCGGTTAGGGCGTGGCACGGGCCGGAGGGATGGGCGCCGAGGGCGCACAGGACCGCAAGCGTCGTCACCTTGAAAAATCTCGCCGCATCGCCGCGCATCGCCAACCTCCCTTGCCGTGCCGCGCACCGGGCGGACCCTGCGCGAGGCACGCCTTGACGTCATACCACAATTCGCAGCCCGACGCCAAGACCGGCCCGGATCGCCCCCCCCAAACCGCCGGAGACTACTGAAAGACCATCTCGGTGAAAAAGAGGTTTTTCACCTTGCCCTCCCCGGCGTACTTGCCGAACAGGTCGAGCAGCTCCTTGCGCAGGATCATCTTGCCGGAGTTTTGCAGCAGATCCTCGGCCAGCCGGGTGGACAAAAAAAGGATCATGTCCTCCCGGGCGTCGGGCCCAAGCAGGCGCTCGGCCGCCTCGTTGCTCTCGCAGTGCACCTGCATGGCCAGACGCATGATCCTGTACCCCTTGTTGCTCAGCACGTTGACCGTCAGCGGCCCGATGTCGATGACGCCGTCCACGGCCTTGCCGGCATCCTTCTTGTCGCCCTTCGTCTCGCTTTTCTTCTCCCCGCCCCCGGACGAGGCGTCGAGCCGCGCCGGCGACGGCGACACGAGCAGGCAGGCCAGGAGCAGCAGCCCGATCCTCGCGATGGTGCCCAAAACATCCACCTCCCCTGTCCGGCCGACCCTACGGAAGCGACCCGCCGATGTCCACGGCCAGAGGCCCGGGGACACGGACGGCCGGGTGCGCCCTCCTCCGCTCCAGCGGCCGGCGGCCGCTATTCGATGACGATCTCGTCCAGACTCTTGCGCCTTCTCGGAGGCACCACGGCCTCGTCGGGCCGGCCGACCGCCAGGATGTTGACGATCCGCAAACCGTCGGGCAGGCCGAAACGGGCCCTGACCCTGGCCTCGTCGAACATCCCCACCCAGCAGGTGCCGAGCCCCATTTCCACGGCCCGCAGCATGAGGAACGATTCCGCGATGGCCATGTTCATGGCGCAGGCGCCGAAGCGGGCCGATTCGGCGGCCGCGGCCTCACGGGCCACGTAGGCCTCGATGCCGTCCATGGTTTCGCCCTCGATGATCTTGTTGTCGCGGTAAAAAAAGGCGGCGGACTGGGAGTCCTTCACGTAGTGCTCCATATCCACGCAGCACACGATGACCGCCGCCGCGCCGGCCAGCCAGCGCTGCCCGCGGCTGGCCTCGCCCGTGGCGAACCAGGCCAGGTCCCCGGCCCCGGTCACCACCTTGAAGCGCCAGGGTTGGGAATTGAGGCTCGACGGCGCGTTGCGTGCCGCATCGAGCAGTTCGGCGATCTCGTCCCCGGTCAGCGGGGTTTTGGCGAAGGCGCGCACGCTATGGCGCGCGGCGATGGCTTCCTTGACGCTCATGGGCATGACGGCATCTCCTTTCCGTGGTTGGGCGGATCCGCATTCCGGCGCGGATGCGGCGAAGACCGCCAGATATTCCTGGTTCCCCTTGGGCCCCTTGACCTTGGACGGCACGACGCCGACGGGCGCCAGTCCCAGTTCGTCCCGGGCGAAGGCCGTCACCCGCTCCACGGCCTCCAGCCGGAAAGCCTCCTCGCGCACAACCCCGCCCTTGCCGACCTTCTCCGGGGTCAGCTCGAACTGGGGCTTGACCAGGGCCACCACCAGCCCCCCCGGCCGCAGGAACCGGACGCAGGCCGGCAGCACCTTGGTCAGGGAAATGAACGACACGTCGGCCACCACCACGTCCACGGGCTCGGGGAGCAGGTCCGGGGGGGCGTGGCGCAGGTTGACGTTTTCCATGGACACCACCCGGGGATCGGCCCGCAGCTTCTCGTGGAGCTGGGCCGTGCCCACGTCCACGGCGTAGACCCTGGCCGCGCCGTGCTGCAGCAGGCAATCCGTGAATCCCCCGGTGGAGGCCCCGGCGTCCAGGGCCGTCTTGCCCGCGACATCGAGGCCGAAAGCCTCGACGGCGGTTTCGAGCTTGCCGCCGCCCCGGCTGACGTAACGCACCCCCTGGTCCACGGCGAACACCGTTTCCGGGGAAAACATCCGTCCGGGCTTGTCCACGGGCGTCTCCCGGCCGTCCGCGACGAACCGCACCAACCCGGCCATGATCAGCCGCTTGGCCCGCTCCCGCGTCTCGGCCAGCCCCTGTTCGCACACGAGCTGGTCAGCCCTGCATTTCATCTTGGCCATGATTTTTTCCCGAAGGGGTCGGCCGCGTCAAGACGCATTTCGCGTCCGACGGCATCCCACAAAGAAGCATTATTCGTCCGCATCGCGCCGTCCGAGAATGCGGCGCAGGGTGTCCTTGGAAATGCCCAATTCCCGGCAGGCGGCGTTGCGGTTGCCGCCATGGCGCGTCACCGCCTCGCGGGCGGCCTCGAGGCGTATCGCGGCCATGGTGCGGCCCGACTGCGGCGCCCGGGCCGGGGCCGCGCGCACCTGCTCCGGCAGGTGTCCGACCTCGATGACCGGCCCCTGACAGAGGATCGCCGCGTATTCGATGATGTTTTCCAGCTCCCGGACATTGCCGGGATAGTCGTGGGCCACCAGGCGTTCCATGGCCTCGGGGCTCACGGCCTGGATGCGTTTGCTGGCGGCCATGCGGCAGCGGCCGAGCAGCCGGTCCACCAAAAGCGGCACATCCTCCCGGCGTTCGCGCAACGGCGGAATGCGGATGACCACGACGCTCAGACGGTAGTAGAGATCCTGGCGGAAGGTTCCCTCCGCCACCATACGGCCGAGGTCGCGGTTGGTGGCGGCGATGACCCGCACGTCGGCGGACTGGGTTGCCACGCCGCCGAGGGGCTCGAAGGACCGTTCCTGGAGCGCCCGCAGGATCTTGGCCTGCATGGCGTAGGGCAGATCGCCGATCTCGTCGAGCAACAGCGTCCCGGATTCGGCCAGGGCGAACCGGCCGGGCTTGTCCCTGCGGGCGTCCGTGAAGGCCCCGGACTTGTAGCCGAACAGCTCCGATTCCATGAGCTGTTCGGGCAGGGCGCCGCAGTTGACGGCCACGAAGGGGCCGGCGCCGCGCTGGGAAAGCTTGTGGATGGCCCGGGCGAAAACCTCCTTGCCCGTGCCGGACTCGCCAAGCAGCAGCACCGTGGAGTCGCTCTGGGCGATCTGGGGCAGCATGCGCACGATTTCCGAAAGATGGGGGTCGCGGGTGCCGAAGTCGTCCAGAGGCCGCAACCCGTCGAGCCGGCTGACGAAACCGCAGCCGGAGAGGTCCCGGAACACCTGCACCCCACCGATCACGGCCCCGCCCACGGCCCAGACGGGCGCGGCGCTGATGCTCACCGGCACGTCGGGGCAGTCGCCGCGCTTGAGGGTGACGATGCGGTTGGCGATGGGCCGGGCCTCCTCCATGCACTGGCGCAGCACGCAGACGTTGCGGCAGTTCCTGACGCGGAACACCTCGCGGCAGGTGCGGCCCACGGCGTCGGCCGGGGCGATCCGGGCGATCTCGCCGGCGGCCAGGTTGCAGTAGCGCACGATGAAATCGCGATCCACGGCGAACACGCCGTCGGCCATGTTTTCCAGGACAAAGGCGCTCGTTTCGTCGCCTGGAAAAAAAGGATGGGGTGACTTCATGGCACGGCTCCGGGCATCGGCTGGCCGGAGTGTGCGCCGAAGCGGCCCGGCGGTCAACCGGATCGGACGCAAAAATCGTCCACCAGCGACCCCCGTCAAGCCATTGACGCGATAACCTGCTGGAATAAGGAGCTTTCAAAAAAGGCATGAAACGTGCTTTTTTTCGCAAGCACAGCGATACCCCCCTCGGGCCTTGCGAAGGAGGACGTTTCATGGATCTGCAACTGACCATTTCCGGCTATTGCTGCGATTTTGTCCTGCACCCCGTGGACGAGGCCATGGCGGCCCGCATCAATGCCCTCGGCGAAGACATCTACAAGACGAACTCCATCGAGTGGTGGCGTTGCGACACCCAGAACAGCTGCGGCATGCGCTTCGACACCGACGCCCGGGTCCAGGTGGCCTGGGGCGGCGAACCCATGCCCTTCGACGCCGGCGCCATCGCCCTTTCTCCCACGACCATGCGCCGGACGCCGTCCCCGGGAGCCGAGCCCTTCCTGTGTCTTCTGGGCTACGAGGACGAGGTCTGTTCCCGGACCTGGACCTGGCGGGGCGTGATCAATTTCGATCCGGGCAAGTTCCGTTTCTGCGTGCAGCGTTGGGACAGAATCCTCGGCGTGCGTGACTACCTGGTGGTGGACGAGGTGCTCTACGACGGCCGCTACGCCGACCGCACGGTCTGGGGCGAGAGCCGGGGCTACAGTTTCCGCGATCCGCTGGTCATCGACTGCCACGGCCTGGGCCAACCGGCGGCCATCCTGGCCGGCAACGCGGCCTAGAGCCACATCCGGGGCCGGGAGTCCGGGCCTTGCCCCGATGCCTGCCCCGACACGGGGGGACCGGGGGGAATGATTCCCCCCGGCGGGGTCCGGGGCGGCGCCCCGGG
>CAZNUQ010000049.1:0-13076 GCA_964576235.1 uncultured Desulfovibrio sp. | reverse complement strand
TCCTACTTCCTGGCCAGCCCCAGCGTTTCCACGATGGCGGCCGCGGCCCTGGCCGTGTAGTCCTCGGGCGTCAAAGCCGCCTTGTCGGCCTCGGAGAGGACCGCCCGGGGGCGGTTGACGTATTTGGCGTCCGGCGCGATGCCGTAGGCGGCCGGGAAGGTGTTCTCGTAATACATTTCCTGGAAGCCGATGAACTTCAGGTGGTGGGCCGTGGCGTCGAGGACGGCGACCTCCGACGGCTCGATCAGCCCGAGTTCCCTGGCCTTTTGGAGCCCCGCCAGGCATTCGCCGCCCTGGGTGCAGCTGATGTGCCCGTGGCGGTTGGCGACGAGCATGCCCTCGATGATGGCCTGTTCGGTCACCTGCACCACCTGGAAGCTCCCCGGGCCGCCGATCTTCTCGTATTGCTCCACGAAATGGGCCACCCGGGGGAAGGACACGGGGTTGCCGATCATGGCCGCCTGGGCCACGCTGGGGGTGACGGTCACCGGCTCGTAGTGCCGCAGGGCCGGATCGGCCTCGTCGTAATAGCGGTAGACCGGGTCGGCGTGGTGGGACTGCACCCCGAAGATGCGCGGCAGGGAGCGGATGATGCCGAGTCTTTTGAGCTTGAGGAAGCCGCTCATGATGGCCGTGACGTTGCCGGCGTTGCCGATGGGCACGAACACGCACTTGCGGTAGGTGTCCCAGCCGAACCACTGGGCCACCTCGAAGGCGTAGGACTCCTGGCCGAGGATGCGCCAGGCGTTTTTCGAGTTCAAAAGCGCCACCCGGTAGTTGTCGGCCAGGTGTTCGACCACCTTCATGCAGTCGTCGAAGACCCCGGGCACCTCGATGACCGTGGCTCCGCTGCCGAGCGGCTGGGCCAGCTGCTGCGGCGTCACCTTGCCCTTGGGCAGGATGACCACGGACTTGATTGGCCCGCCGACGTAGGCCGCGTAGAGCGCGGCCGAGGCCGAGGTGTCGCCGGTGGAGGCGCACACGGTCAGCACCGAATCCCAGTCGTTCACGCGCGAGAGATGCTTGAGGTAGCTGAAGGCGCAGGCCATGCCCCGGTCCTTGAAGGAGGCGCTGGGGTTCTGGCCGTCGTTCTTGTAGTAGAACGGCACGCCGACGGCTTCGGTCAGGGCGTCGTTGGCCGCGACAAGGGGGGTGTGCCCCTCGCCGAGGTAGACGATGTCCTGCTCGTCCATGACCGGGGCCATGAGTTCGTAATAGCGCAGCACGCCGCGCAGGGCGGTGACCCGGGTGGCGGCGCGCTTGTCGAAAAGCCCCTGCCAGTAGCTCGGCGGGAATTCGAGCAGGCTGTCGAAGGTGGTGTCCTCGAGGAGGAACACGCCGCCGCAATGCGGGCAGGTGTAGTGGAGTTCGCGGATGTCGAACCGGGCCTGGCAGCCCAGGCAGACATATTCCATCCTGCCCCGGTATTTGGGGAAATCGCTGACCGTTATCATGCCCCTTCCTTTTTACGCGGGCCACAGTTCCCGGGCCGCCGCCGTCCACATGAAGACGCCGCAGGCCACCTTGGCCGCGAGCCCGAGCACCTTGCCGTACATGGCCCCCTTGGCGGCGCGTCGGGCCTCGGCGTCACCGCGTCCATGGAGTCGTTCGAACACATAGCAGCCGGCGAACGCGCCGACAACGGCCCCCGCCAGGGCCCCCAGGCCGAAAAAAAACGGCGCGCCGCAGATGGCGCCGGCAAAGGCGCCGACAACGCCGCCCAGATTGCCCCTGCCCGTGGCCCCGTAGCGCCTGGCCCCGAAGAGCTGGACCGCCAGCTCGGCCGCCTCGCCGGCCAGGGCCGCCCCGCCGATCACGGCGTAGAAGCCGAACCCCGGCGCGAGCTCCGGATGGGCGAGGTCCCAGAGGATGACGAGGCCGAGCAGAAGCCAGTTTCCCGGCAGCCCCAGGACGTGCAGGGCCAGGCAGCCGAGCAGCGCGAGCAGGAACAGGGAGGCCAGGACGTGGCTCACGCCTTGTCCCCGCGCCGGTCGAAGACCCGGGCGGCCTTGCCCTCGGATTTGGGCAGGGAATTGCGCTCCACCAGCTCCACCTTGGGCGTGACCAGTATCTCGTCGCGAAGCCGGGAGGCGATGCGTTTCTGCAAGGCCCCGAGCTGGCGCATGTCGTCGGCGAAGAACTCGTCGCGGATCTCCACCTTGACCCGGATGCTGTCGATGAAACCCTCGCGTTCGAGGATGATCTGGTAGTCCTGGCCCACCTCGGGCATGGCCATGAGCACCTGCTCGATCTGCATGGGGAAGATGTTGACGCCCTTTATGATCATCATGTCGTCGCTGCGGCCCTGGGGACGGTCGATGCGGCGATGGGCCCGGCCGCAGGGGCATTCCCCGGGCAGAAAGCGGGTCAGGTCCCGGGTGCGGTAGCGGATGACCGGCATGCCCTCGCGGCCGAGGCTGGTCATGACCAGTTCGCCGAGTTCGCCGTCGGGCACGGGTTCGCCCGTGGCCGGGTCCACGATCTCGGGGATGTAGGCGTCCTCCCAGACGTGCAGGCCGTGCTGTTCCAGGCACTCGAAGGCCACGCCCGGCCCGTTCATCTCGGAGAGGCCGTAGGAGTTGTAGACCTTCATGTCGTAGAGGGCCTCCAGGCGCTGGCGGGCCTCCTCGGTGTAGGGCTCGGCCCCGACCACGGCGATGCGCACGGGCAGCGACCTGGGGTCGACGCCCATCTCGGCGAAGATGGTGGACAGGTACAGGGCGTAGGACGGGATGATATGAATGCCCGTGACCTTGAAATCCATGAGCAGCTTAATCTGGCGGTGGCTGTTGCCGGCGCCGGCGGGGATGGTCAGGCAGCCGAGCCTCTCGGCGCCGGCGTGGATGCCGAGCCCGCCGGTGAAAAGGCCGTAGCCGGACATGTTCTGGAACACGTCGGTCTTGCGCAGGCCCACCATGTGCATGCAACGGGCCACCAGGGACGCCCACCAGTCCAGGTCGTTTTTCGTGTGGTAGATCACGGTGGGAGTGCCCGTGGTGCCGGAGGAGACGTGCATCCGCGCCATCTCGGAGACGGGCATGGCCAGCAGCTTGTCGGGGTAGCTGTCGCGCAGGTCCTGCTTGGTGGTGAACGGCAGGCGCCGGAGGTCGGCAAGGGACTCTATCGTGCGGGGATCGATGCCGTATTCGCGAAACCGCGCGCCGTAAAATGGCGACTTGGCCGCCTGGACCAGGGTGCGGCGCAGGCGCGCCAGTTGCAGCCGTTCGATCTCCGTTCTCGAAAGCTTCTCCGCTTCGTCGTAGTATTGCACAAGTACTCCTTGGCGGGGTTTCTCCCCACTCCCCGCATCCTTCGCGACACGCGCCGCGCTCACGCGATTTTCCCGGAAAACGGCGACCGCCGCCTCCGGCGCCCTCCGGCCGACACGGCGGGAGACGTTCCGGCCGAGGCAGGCTATACCCCCGCCGCGCCGGGGCTTCAAGCCCGCATCCGGCGCCGGACCGGCCTTAGCCCATGCCCAGTTCGGAAGGGGGCGGGATGTCGGAAAGGTTTTCGAACGCCGTGGATTCCTTGAGGAACATCAGCTTGACCATGCCCGTGGGGCCGTTTCGCTGCTTGCCGATGATGATCTCGGCCACGTTGTCCTCGGGGGTGAGTTCCTCTTTCTTCTTGTAGGCCGCGGCCCGGTAGAGGAAGATGATGACGTCGGCGTCCTGCTCGATGGCCCCAGACTCGCGGAGATCGGACATCATGGGCCGCTTGTCGGCGCGTTCCTCGACCTTGCGGTTGAGCTGGGAAAGCGCCACCACCGGCACGTTGAGCTCCTTGGCCAGGGCCTTGAGGCTCCGGGATATTTCGGAAATTTCCTGTTCGCGCGAGTCGATGTGGCGCGAGGCGCGCATGAGCTGGAGGTAGTCCACCATGATCAGCCCCAGCCCGTGCTCGGCCTTGAGGCGGCGGCAGCGGGCGCGCAGGTCCATGGTGGTGATGGCCGGCGTGTCGTCGACGAAGATGGGGGCGGCGGAAAGGTGGTTGGCGGCGTCGTAGAGCCGCGACCAGTCCTCGTCGTCGAGGCGGCCCCGGCGCAGCTTGGCCAGGTCGACCTTGCCCCAGCAGCACAGCATGCGCTGCATGATCTGCTCCATGGACATTTCCAGGGAAAATATCGCCGTGGGCACGCCGTGCAGGGCCGCGCCGCGCATGGCCACGTTCATGGCGAAGGCGGTCTTGCCCATGGAGGGGCGGCCGGCGATGATGATGAGGTCGGAAGGCTGGAGCCCGGCGGTGTACTCGTCGAACTGGTAGTACCCGGTGGGCACGCCGGTGACGAGTTCCTTGGTCTCCATGCGCTTCTCGATCTGCTCGAAAACCCGGGTGACGAGATCCTTGGAGGAGTGCAACCCCTTGGTCGTGCGCGAGTCGGCGATGGAAAAGATGGCCTGCTCGGATTCGTCGAGCAGGGTTTCGGTCTCCTGGCCGCCGTCGTAGCAGCGGGTGATGATGTCCACGGCGGCGGTGATGAGCTTTCGCTGCACGGCCTTTTCCCGGACGATGCCGGCGTGGTGCAGGGCGTTGGCCGCGGACACCGTGGCTCCGGCCAGTTCGGCCAGGTAGGCCGGGCCGCCGACCTCGTCGAGGCGTCCCGAGGCGCGCAGGGCCTCGGCCAGGGAGACGAGGTCCACCGGGGCGTTTTTTCGCGAAAGATCCAGGATGGCCTGGAAGATGAAGCGATGGGCCGGGGAATAGAAATCGTCCTCGCCGATGAGGTCGACGAGGTTGAACAGGATGGAATTCTTGAGGAGAATCCCCCCCAGAACCGACTGTTCGGCTTCCAGGTTCTGGGGGGGGACTTTTCGGAGAACGTCAGCGGAGACCCGCTGCAGGTCCTGACCCGTCAGCGGCTCGCCGCTTCCGGCAGGTCCGGAAGACCGGGAGCTACGCGGTCGCTTCCTCGGGGTTTCCACTGGCTTCGGCCTGGGTTTCGGCGGCCTCCTCGACGGCCTCCTCCTCGGCGCCGCCCTGGCGCATGACGGACACCTGGACCTTGCCGCGCAACTCGGGCAGGAGCTTCACCTCGATCTCGTAGTGACCGAGGTTGCGGATGGGCTCGGCGAGCACGATCTTCTTGCGGTCGATCTCGACGCCGGCCTCGGCCAGCTTGTCGGCGATGATGCCCGAGGTGACCGAGCCGTAGAGCTTGTCGCCCTCGCCCACGCGCACCTCGATGACGATCGAGACGGCGGCCAGCCGGTCGACCAGGGACTGGGCGGCGGAAACCAGCGCGTCGCGCTTGGCCTGGAGTTTCTTGCGCTCGTTTTCGAAGCGGCGCAGGTTGGCTTCGGTGGCCAGCATGGCCAGCCCCTGGGGGATCAGGTAGTTGCGGCCGTAGCCGGGCTTGACGGCGACCTTGTCGCCGAGGCGGCCCAGGTTTTCCACGTCCGCGCGCAAAATGAGTTCCATGGCGTCCCTTCCCTTACATTTTCTTCAGATGCTCGGCGCTGTGGGTGGCCGTGTAGTACAAGAGGGCCATCTGCCGGGCGCGCTTGATCTCGACGGTCAGGCGGCGCTGGCACTTGGCGCAGGTGCCGGTGATGCGCCGGGCGATGATCTTGCCCCGGTCCGTGACGAAATCCTTGAGGATGTCCGGACGCTTGTAGTCGATGGGCAGATGCTTGTTGGCGCAGAAACGGCAGAACTTCTTTTTCGGGGTGAACTTCTTCTTGAATGCCATGGCTTAGGCTCCCTCGGGCACGAACTTGTCGGCGAGCTTGACGGTGACGAACTTCATGATGCCGTCGGTGATGCGCACGATGCGCTCGAACTCGGCGATGGCCGCGGCCGGCGCGGCGAATTCGAGGCGGGTGTAGTGACCGCGGGTCTTCTTCTGGACGGGATAGGCCAGATCGCGCATCCCCCATTCGTCCACGGCCAGGATCGAGGCGTCCTGACGTTCGAGCAACCCCTTGAGGTTCTCGATGATCTCCTGCCGATTGTCGGTTGCCAGCTCCGGCGAGAGCAGCAGCAAGGCTTCGTACTTCCGCATGGTTCCTCCTTGTGGTCCATGGCCCTTCCTCCCGGGCGGCTGCCCATCGGGAAGAGCAAGGCGAAGGGAGGTGGTTACCCGCTCGTTTGTGCCGTGTCAAGACCGGGCGGAGCGCCTTGCCAAGACTCCGGCAACCGGCATAAAAGTTCGCAAAACCCAGTCCGCATGGGGAATACCGGCGTCCCCGCGCGCCAAGGCGCGTGGTGGCCGGGGAACGCGGGACGCACCGTCCCGCGCGCCCGGCCGGCCGCCCCCCGACCCGAGGGACCGATGCGCATCCGGACCAAACTGCTGAGTGTCCTGCTCGCCCTGGTGCTGCCGCCGCTTGTGGCCGTGAGCTTCTACGCCCTGCGCCAGGCCAGGCTCCTCGGCCACGAACTGGCCTGGCGCGCCGCCGACATCATGAAGGGTTCCGCCGAGCGGGAACTGGCCCTGATGGTCGACCTCATCGGCGAGGACCTCAACGACAACCGGCAGATGCAGGAACTGGCCCTGGCCCTGCTCGCCCGGTCGGCGGGCAAGCTGCTGGCCGGACCGCCCGAGCCCGCCGGCCCGGTCCTTTTCGACACGGATTTCGACGCCGGCGGCGGCCTGCCCCATGGCGTCGCGCCTCTCTCCGGACCGGGAGCGCCGCCGGTTCCGGCCACGGCCGAGGCCCCCGCCATGAGCCTCCCCCCGGGCCAGCCCCGCACGGCGGCCGTGCTCGAGGACGCCGGGCGCCTCTCCCGGATGCTGCCCGCCTTCGAACTGTTGCGCCAGAAGCTGCGCGAGAACATGCTGTGGGCCTACTTCGCCCGGCCAGGCGGCCTGCTGTGCACCTTCCCGGGCCATGGCCGGATGCCGGACGGCTACGACGCCCGGACCCGGCCGTGGTACCGGGCGGCCCTCGACCGCGACGGCCCGGTCTGGACCATGCTGATCGACGCCTCCACGGGCAAGCTCACCTTCACCATTTCCATGGCCGTGCGCGCCGAGGACGGCGGCCTGCTCGGCGTGGCCGGCATCGACGTGCCCATCGAGGCCATGCTCCCGGAAAGCGACCTCTCCAAGCGATGGGGGGACGGGGTGCTGGCCTGCGTCGTGCTTTTGCGCGAAGGGGCCGGAGGCGCCGAGACGGTGGTGGTCGGCAGCCGCGACTTCCTCGATGCCGGGCACGGCTGGGACGCGCCGGTATCTCCGACGCCGCTGCGCTCGCCGGATGCCGCGGCCCTTGCGCGGCTCGCCGGGGCCATCGACGCCAAGCGGCCGGAGCAGCTCCGCCTGCGCCTTGAGGACACGGACTATTTCGCGGTGTTCAAGCCCTTTCCGGACACGCCGGCGGGGCTGCTCGTCCTCGTGCCCCGGCAGTCGGTGCTCGCCCAGGCCGACACGACCGAAACGGCCATTCTCGAACGGACCCGCGGCATGATGGCCGTGGTCGTGGCCTTCGCCCTGGCCGCCGTGCTCGCGGCCGTCGTCCTGGCCTCCCTCGGGGCGCGGGCCGTGGTCCGGCCCGTCACGGCCCTGTGCGGCGCGGCCGGACGCCTGGCCCGGGGGGATCTCACGGCCCGGGCGCCGGTGACCGGCCGGGACGAACTGGCCACCCTGGCCGAAACCTTCAACGACATGGCCCCGAAGCTGGCCGAACGGCTGCGCCTCAAGCAGGACATGCTGCTGGCCATGGAGGTGCAGCAGAACCTCCTGCCCAAGGCCCCGCCCGCGCTGCCGGGGCTGGACATCGCCGGGAGCACCTCGTTTTGCGACGAGACCGGCGGCGACTATTTCGACTTCCCGCGCGTCGCGCCGCACGGGGAGCGCGGCTGCGACGTGGCCCTCGGCGACGCCACCGGCCACGGCATCGCGGCGGCCCTTTTCATGGCCACGGGCCGGGCGCTGCTGCGCGGCGGAGGGGGCTGCCAGGCCGGCCCGGGGGCCCTGCTCTCGCTGGTCAACGGCCTGCTGTGCCAGGACACGGCGGACTCGGGCCGCTTCATCACCCTGTTTTTCCTGCGCCTGGAGAACGGCGGCCTCGCCCCGGAGGGCCGGCTCGCCTGGGCCAGGGCCGGCCATGATCCGGCCCTGCTCTACGACCCGGGCACGGACGCCTTCGAGGAGCTCATGGGACCGGGGCTGCCCCTGGGGGTGCTGCCGGACTACGCCTATGCCGAGCAGTCGCGGCCGGGGCTTTGGCCGGGGCAGATCCTGGCCGTCGGCACCGACGGCATCTGGGAGGCCCGGGCCCCCTCCGGCGCCATGTACGGCAAGGACCGCTTCAAGGCGGTGCTGCGCCGCCACGCCGGGGAGACGGCCGGGGCCATCGTGGCCGCCGTCCATGCGGACGTGGCCGCGTTCCAGGCCGGCTCGCCCCGGGACGACGACATCACCCTGGTGGTGGTCAAGGCGCTGCCCGCGGCGTGAGGCGGGCTCAGGCCCCCGGCGCGTAGCGGGTGGGATCGGGGAGGCCGGCCTCCTCGAAGCCCTTGCGGCGCAGCAGGCAGCTGTCGCAGCGGCCGCAGGCCAGCCCCCGGGGGTCGGGATCGTAGCAGGAGTGGGTGAGGCCGTAGTCGACGCCGAGCCGGGTGCCCAGGCGCACGATGCCGGCCTTGGAAAGATGCAGCAGCGGTGTGTGGATGGCGATGCGCAGCCGCCCCTCCACGGCCTCCTTGACGGCCAGGTTGGCCATGGCCTGGAAGGCGGCCACGAATTCCGGCCGGCAGTCCGGGTAGCCGGAATAATCCAGGGCGTTGACCCCGATGAAGATGTCCTGGGCGCCGAGGACCTCGGCCCAGCCCAGGGCCATGGAGAGGAAGATGGTGTTGCGGGCCGGCACGTAGGTGACCGGGATCTCCGCCTCCATGGCCGCCGTGTCCCGGTCCTTGGGCACGGCGATGTCGGCGGTGAGCGCCGAGCCGCCGATGGCCCCGAGGGGCAGCGGCAAAACGAGGTGGGCATGGGCGCCCATGGCGGCGGCCACCCGCCGGGCCGCCTCGATCTCGACGCGGTGGCGCTGGCCGTATTCGAAGCTGAGGGCGCAGGGCAGGAACCCCTCGCTTTTGGCCACGGCCAGACAGGTCGTGGAGTCGAGCCCCCCGGAAAAAAGCACCACCGCCTTCCTGGCGTCCGTCATGTCCTTCCTCACACGCCCCGGGCGTCGGGGCTCCAGATGTACTTGTGCAGTTGCAGGCCGAGGCGCGCCCGGACCCGGTCGGCCACCATCCAGCCGGCCAGTTCGGCCGGATCGAGGGCCCCGGCCACGGGGGAGAAGGAGACCGCGTTGTCGTCCCACACCCGCCGGGCCAGTTCCAGGGCGAACAGGTAGTCCTCCCGGCCGGCCAGCACGAACTTCACCTCGTCGCGGGACCGCAGCCGGTCGAGGTTGCCGTAGTCGTTGAAACGCTCCATGCCGCTGCCCGGGCACTTGACATCCATGACGGCGACGACGCGGGGATCGAGCACGGCGATGTCCAGGCTGCCGTTGGTCTCGACGAGGACCGTGAGCCCGGCGTCGGCCAGCCGGGCCGCCAGGGCCGGGGTTTCCGGCGCCAGGAGCGGCTCGCCGCCGGTCAGCTCCACCAGGGGGAGTCCGGTCCCGAGCAGGGCCGCGGCGGCCGCCTCCAGGGACATCTCCCGGAAGGTGTCGGCGGCGTGGACGGTGTCGCACCAGGCGCAGGCCAGATTGCAGCCGGAAAGGCGCAGGAAGGCGCACGGCCAGCCGGCGAAGCCCGACTCGCCCTGGATGCTGCAGAAAAGTTCGTGGACGCGCAGGCTCATGGGGTTTCCGCGTAGCTGGCCGAAAGCCCCCTGCTCTCCACCACCGTGACCCGGGCCACGCGGACGCGGCCGTCGGCGAGGCGCTCGCGCAGCCGGGCGAAGATCCAGGCGGCCAGCACCTCGGCCGTGGGCGGCGAAAGCTCGGGATGGTCGTTGAGGCAGGCGTGGTCGAGTCCGGCCGTGGCCGCGTCCAGGGCGGCGCGCACGTCGACGAAATCGGCCACCATGCCGCCTTCGAGGGTCTCGGCCGCCAGTTCGGCCGTGACCTCGAAGTTGTGGCCGTGCATCCCGGCGCAGGGTCCGGGATGCCCGGGCAGACGGTGGGCGGCGCTGAAGGCCGTCGTGACGGAAATGGAGTGGGTGCCGGCCATGCGGAATTCCTCGGCGTTGAAGATCGGGGGTGAAGATAGTAGGGGTGGCCTTTGCCCTTGTCAACAAACCGCGGCCCGCAACGGCCGCCAAGGAGGCCCCATGGCCGCGCCCGAAACGCGCACCCCCCCCAAGGACGACACCAGCACCCTCACCGCCCTGGGCCAGGGACCGACGCGCTATCCCCGCACGGTCACCCCCGGAC
Source organism: uncultured Desulfovibrio sp. (assembly GCA_964576235.1). GTDB lineage: Bacteria > Desulfobacterota > Desulfovibrionia > Desulfovibrionales > Desulfovibrionaceae > Solidesulfovibrio. The sequence continues at coordinate 2,748 of CAZNUQ010000049.1, read as the reverse complement.
TGCTGGAGACGTTCCCCAACGCCTTCCCCGGCCGGCCCTACACCGTGACCTTCGCCACCGAGGAGTTCACGAGCCTTTGCCCCAAAACCGGCCAGCCCGACTTCGGCCGGATCGCCATCCGCTACGTGCCCGGCGCGCGCTGCATCGAATCCAAGTCGCTCAAGCTCTATCTTTTCAGCTACCGCGACGAGGGCACCTTCATGGAAACGCTCACCAACCGCATCCTCGACGATCTGGTGGCGGCCTGCGATCCGCTGGAGATGGAGGTCACGGGGACGTTCGCGGCCCGGGGCGGCATCACCATCGAGGTGACGGCGACCTACGCGCGGCAGGCCCTTCGGCCCGATCCCCCCTGCCCGGCCTGAGCCGCCGCGGCCAGCCGGCCAGGGCGAAATGCCGCCTCGGCGCGGCCGGGGGATGCTCGCGCTGCCACACGCGCAAAAACCACGCCCCCCAAAGCAGCAGCCAGGCGTTGTAGTCGAGCCACAACAGGAACAGCACCGCGCCGCTGAGGGAGCCGTACACCAGATGGTAGCGCGGCAGACCGGCCACGAGGGCGACGAAAAGCGAACTCACGGCGAAGGCCGCCACGGCCAGGACCGCCGACAGGCCGCACACGGCCCGAAGCGGGCGCCGGGCCGGCAGGAAGAGCAGGTACACCGCGTAAAAAAGCCCCGTCAGGCAGCACACGCCCCAAAACGGGGACAGCCGGCGGAAGGCGCTTCCCGGCGGCGAAAGGCGCGGCAGGTGGGCGAGGTAGAGCACGCCGGCCACGGCGGCGACGAAAAGCGCCCCGGTCACGGCCCCCAGGACGATTCCCGCCAGCCGTCCGGGCCAGCCGCCGGGCGCGGCCCCGGCCACTTCCCGCCAGGGAAGCCGCAGGGCGCGCCGCAATCCCCCCACCAGCAGCCAGGACGACCAGAGGATGAAGGCCAGGCTCTCCCAGGCGAGCCCCGGCGAGGCCCACAGCAGCCGGCGGGCCCGCCCCACCAGCACCTCGTCCACGAAGGGCGTGATGGCGGCGAGTTCCCGGCGCAGGAACACCTGGGCCCCCCAGCTGTCTCCCGACACCATCTCGTGAAAGGAAAGGACGAGAAAGCACAGCGGGATGGAGGACAACAGCGCGTAGAAGGCCAACGCGGCGGCCTGGGTCGGCCCGCCGGCCCGGAAGAACTCCGTCAGGGAGGCGGACGCGGCGGCGCGCAGGGCGGCGGCGAAACGGACCGGCCGCCACCGCGCCGCCGGGGTCATGGCCTGCCGTCCCGGGCCAGCCACTCGCTCCACAGCAAGGGACGGCCGCCGGGATTCTCCCTGGCGTAGTCGTAAAACCGGCGCAGGAAGTCGAGGCGCTCCCTGGCGGCCTCGGCCTTGTCCCACTTGCCCGAAACGTCGCGCAGGTCCACCCCGCCGATCAGCCACTGGCGGACGACGAGATCCTCGAAGGAAACCCGGCCGGCGTTTTTGAGCATGTCGGTCATGAGCATGAAGGACGTGGTCCGTCCGGCCCCGGCCCGGCAATGGAAATGCAGCCACACGTCGCCGGGCACGTTCCGGCAGAAGAGCAGGAAGCGGTCCACGGCGGCGTTGTCCGGGCGCTGGCGGTCGGGCACGGCCACCCTGAACGACCCCGCGCCCCGGGAGGCCGCCTCCTCGGCCTCGGTGCGGAGCGGCCCCGGCCCGAGGACCAGGGTTTCGCGCTCGGGGGCCTCCCCCGGCCGGGGATGCTTGCGGACCCGCTCCACGGCGATGTCCGAACGGCCGTCAAGGGCGGCCAGCAGGCCGGATTCGGCCAGGGCCACGGCAGCGGCGTCCCGGCCCGGATTGCCCTGGTTGCCCGCGACGAACCAGGACACGGCCACGTCGCCAAGGAAACCGTGGGATTCCCGGCGCAGATCCACGATGGCCACCCTCCCCGGAAGCTTCGCCAGCACGGCGGCCAGTTCGCCGGGCGCGAACTGGCCGCTGCCCGACAGGCGCAGGTCGTCGAGTCCCAGGCGCGACGGCGGCGGGCCGTCGGTTGGGCCGAAGGGCGAGGCCGCGGTGCGGAACCGGCGCGGCAGTTCGGCGGAAGCCGGCGCGTCCAGGGACAGCGTGCCTTCGGGCGGCGTCTGGGCCCGGGCCAGGGCCAGCCACGACAGCAGGGCCAGTGACAGGAAAAGGGGAATGCTGCGGCGTTTCATGATCCCATGCTACGCCATCGGGCCGCCGGCGCAAAGCCCGGCGCATACGGAACGAAATCTGCATGGGGACAGGCGAACCGAGGGAGGTCGCCATGTTCGCAGCGTGCATCCACGTGGAATGCGTGAGTATTTTCGAGCCGGCCGAGGGCGTGTGGAAGGAGGAGGCCGTCAAGGCCCCGACGGACAAGGCGGCCGCGCCGCCGTCCGAGGGGGACGAGGAGGATTTCCTGGCGTTCTGCCGCCGCGCCCTGCTGTAGCGGAAGTCCCGAAAGCCGCCTTGGCAAGACCGGCGGTTCGGGCTAGAAAGGCCATACGTCCCGCCACGTCCGGGATACGTTTTCGTTGTCCCTTTCGGGAGGCCCGCATGAAACGAACGCTCTGCATTTTGGCCCTGTTCGCCTTCTCCCTGACGGCCATGGGCTGCCCTCCGCCGCCGCCCCCGCCGCCCTGGGAACCGCCGCCCCCCTGGGTGCCGCCGCCGGTGGTGGTGGTGCCGCCTGCGGTGTGGGCGCCGCCGCCCCCGGCATGGGGTCCGCCCCTGTGGGTGCCGCCCCCGCCTCGTCCGTAG
>CAZNUQ010000048.1:0-24623 GCA_964576235.1 uncultured Desulfovibrio sp. | reverse complement strand
TTGGCGTCGGAAATGCTCGACTGGCGAATATCGAGGAGTTTGGCGATCTCGACCTGCGTGCGCAGGCCGGTACTCTTCTTTATCCGGTCGAAGGCCTCGTCGAAACGATTACTCGATTCCTGGGGTGTGTAGTCAGCGTCCATGAGACCTCCAAGACAGTACATGTTGTTCGTGAAGACGGGGTAAACGCCGTACATCCTGGCATGGTTACGGAAAAACAACGGTCAAACGATGCTGGTGGCGTTGCATACAATAATGTTTATGTGAACCTGTCACTGGCGGGCCTCCGTATGACCGCCGGCGTGAGGTCGCGAATATTTTATAGCTATTTCAATATATTGATCAAAAAACGTCTGGACAGAACCCCGTATGTTTTTTGGGGCAGCATCGACACATGTAGGATTATAGCAAAATATACCCTTTGTGGAAAAAAAATGTCAACCGCGTACCGGGTGACCGCTCAAAAAAAGGTACTCCGCGAACCATGCCCCAAGACGCCCCCCGTGCGCTATTCGGCGTTATCTATTTTGCTTGTGGCTGATATATAAATTTCAATATATTGCTTCATACCGCATATCGCGACCTGGAGAGGATTTTCCAAAAAAATAATCGCGTACATATAATCGTAACAAACTTGTCGTATACAAAAAACAGCTGGCAAACAAAACCCTCGAGACTGAAATCACAACATTACTATCTGGATATCTGGCCTGAACAGGAAGGGAGCTCCTACGCCAGGCAATCCGCGCCTGTCAATATTTTTCCCCCATGATTACCATCATATCGATCAGTATTGTAAATTATGGTCTACGCCATATTTTATCTTCCTGTAAGGAGACTGGCGTACGCTGCCTGGCCAAGGCTGATGCATCCGTCGTTCGGCATGACCTCGCGGTGGCAAAGTGGCGTCAGACCGACACGGTGCAATGCGCCGGGAAGCTGCGTGGCCAAGGTGCGGTTTTGCAGGACGCCGCCGCTGAGCGCCACCCTCCGGATGCCGGTCGCGTCCGCCATGGCCCGGGCGAGTGTGGCGAGTCCGTCTATTAGCCCCAGGTGGAACCGGCGGGCTATCCGTCCGGCCCGTTCGCCGCGCGCGGCGTCGGCGGCGGCCTGGGCGAAAAGCGTGAGCGTGTCGAGGCGGGCCGGCGTCGCCGTCAGATCCACCGGGCAGGCGTAGGGCCGCGTCTCGGCCATGTCCTGGACGTGCTCCAGCAGGATGGCGGCCTGTCCCTCGTAGTCGATGGCCAGGCACAGTCCGGCGATCGCCGCCACGGCGTCGAAAAGCCGGCCGCAACTCGTGGTGACGGGGCAGTTGAGGCCTTTGCGCAGCATGCTGGAAACAAGCGCCGCCTGGGAGGCGCGGGCAGGCAGCCAGGGCCAGACATGGTTCGACAGCGCCGCGTCTCCCAGGGCGAAGAGACAGGCCTCTCCCATGCGCCAGGGTTCGCGCGCGGCCGCGTCGCCGCCGGGCAAGCCCATGGGCGACAGGTGGGCCAGCCGGGCGTGGGTCAGGTTCCGGGGATCGACCAGCAGGCACTCCCCGCCCCACAGGGTGCCGTCCTCCCCGAGCCCCGTGCCGTCGAGGGCCAGGCCGATGACCGGTTCGAGCGACCGGTGCTCGGCCAGCACCGCGTGGATATGGGCCACGTGGTGCTGCAGGCGCAGAACCGGCCAGCGGTCCTGTTCCAGGGCGAATCGCGTGCTCGGATAATCCGGGTGCAGGTCGGCCGCGCAGGCCACCGGCGAAACCCCCAGCACCCCGAGCAGATGGTCGAGCGTTTCCTGGTAAAACCCGAGGGTGGCCAGGCTCTCCAGGTCGCCGATGTGCTGGCTCAGGAAGGCCTGCCGCCCCTTGGTCAGGCAGATGGTGGCCTTCAGCTGCGGTCCGAGGCCCACGACAGACGGTCCGTCCTGGGCCAGGGCCACCGGCGTCGGAACGTATCCCCTGGCCCGGCGGAAGAACATCCGGTCGGGGAGTTCGGCCCTCCCGGGCGTGGCGCCGGCATCCAGGGGCCGGACCACGGAATCGTCGGTACGGATGAGGATGTCGCGGTCATGCAGCAGGAAAAGGTCGGCGATGCCGGCCAGCCGGGCGAGCGCCTCCCGGTTCCCGAGACAGATGGGGTCGCCGCCGATGTTGCCCGAGGTCATCACCAGGGCGGGGAGACGGTCCGGGCCGACCGCGCGCGCGAAGTCTGCGAGGAGCAGGTGGTGCAGCGGCGTGTACGGCAGCATGACGCCGATTTCCCCGGTATCCGGGGCGATGCCGGGGGCGAGGCCGGAGTCGGGCAGGGCGGGGACGAGGGTGATGGGACGCACCGTTCCGGTCAGAAGCGCCCGCCCGCTCGGGCCGATGCGGCCGAGGCGGGCGGCGGCGGCCATGTCCGGGACCATGACGGCCAGGGCCTTGGAGGGGCGGTGCTTGCGGCGGCGCAGGGCGGAGACGGCCTCCTGGTTCGTCGCGTCGCACACCAGATGAAAGCCGCCCAGCCCCTTGACGGCGGCGATGGCGCCCGCGGCCAGGGCGTCGGCCAGGGCACGCAGGGCCGCGTCCCCCCCGGACAACCGATGGCCGGCGGCATCGGTCAGCCAGACGGTCGGGCCGCAAGCCGGACAGGCGTTGGGCTGGGCATGGAAGCGCCGGTCGGCCGGATCGGCGTACTCGGCGGCGCACTCCGGGCACATGGGGAAACAGGCCATGGAGGTGGTTTCCCGGTCGTAGGGGACGCGGCGGGTGATGGTGTAGCGCGGGCCGCAATTGGTGCAGTTGGTGAAGGGATACCGATAGCGGCGATTTTCCGGGTCGGCCATGTCGGCCAGACAGTCCGGGCAGGTGGCCACGTCGGGGCTGATGAGCACCTCGTGGCCGGTGCCGGGGGCGCTGGGCGCGATGCCGAAGGCCGTGTCGCCCCGGGGAGGGGTTTCGGTCGTCCCGTGTTCGAGGATGCGGGCCAGGGGCGGGACTTCCGCCGGGAGCCGGCGGCCGAACGCGGCAACCGAAACCGACGGGCCCTCGACCTCGATGACCACGCCTTCGGGGGTGTTCCGGACGAAGCCGGCAAGCCCGAGTTCCCGGGCCAGCCGGTAGACGAAGGGACGGAAGCCGACGCCTTGGACCTGGCCGACCACCACGTGGCGGCAACGCACATTGGTTTGCATGCGGGCCAGGGTACCGGGGTTTGCCGGCGTGTCAACGTCCCCGGCCAAGGGTGACCAGCAGGCTTCGCAGGCGGCCTTTCACGAATCGCCCGGGCTCGAAGGCCAGAGGCGATGCCACCGGCTGCGTCAGGAACCCGGCGGCGTCGAATGCCGCGGGCTGCTCCATGGGATAGGCGATGTCGCCGGGGTCCGCTCCGGCGAGGCCCTGGGTCAACGCCTCGCGCCAAAGCGGTATCCGGTCCGGCCCGATCCCGAGCAGACCCGCGACGGCCGTGTCCAGGGCCACGGGATTTTGGGCGGCGGCAAGCAGTCCCAGGGCGAAAGGCTCCCCGCCGACGGGGCCGGATTTGTGCATGGCCACCACGCCGTCGAGAAGCGACACGCTGGGCGGCAGGGCGGCCAGGATATCGAGGATCATCCGGGCGAAGACCGCCGGATTTTTTCCGAGCTGCTGGTGCGCCAGGGATTTGCGGAAACCGCAGACGCAGCCGAACAGGTTTTTCACCGCGAGGGTCATGCCCATCTGGTCGTGACACTTGAGACGGGGCACATTGACGATCAGTTCCGCCTCCAGGGCCAGGCGGGACACGCCGATGGAACCGCCGCGCGACAGGGGGAGCGAACGGGGGCGGTCGAGGTTGGCCAGGCGCACGGGCAGTCCGGACAGGGCCTCGGCCAGCCCGGACAGCCGGGCCACGATGGGGCCCGTGCCGAAGGCCGGGGAGTCGGCCACCGTGACCATGGCGCCGCGTCCCAGCAGATGCCGGCACACGGCCCGCACCACCGCCGGCGTGGTGCAGGAGAGGGCGGTGTTTCGCGGCGCGACCAGGTTGGGCTTGACCAGCACGCGGCTGCCGGGGCGCGCGGGGCACCCCGCGGCATCGAGCAGCCCGGACACCGCGGCGTCGAGCCCGGGATCGTCATAGCCGGCCAGGCGGCGCAGGCACACGCTTTCAGGCATCGACCGGGCGCTCCTCCCTGGCGGCCTCCGGGGGCGCCGTCCCGGAATCCTTCCCGGAACCCGGATCCGGCAGACCGACCTTGCCCATGACCACGCGCATGAAGTCCGGTAGGTCGGCGGGGACGCGGGACGTGACGCAGGGCCCGTCCGCCACCACGGGGAGGTCTTCGTACAGCGCTCCGGCGGCCCTCAGTTCGCCGGACACGGACGCGTGGCAGGTGGCATGGCGGCCGCGCAACAGGCCGGCCGCGGCCAGGATCAGCGGGCCGTGGCAGATGGCGGCGACGGGAAGGCCGGCCGCGGCGAAATCCGAGACGATGGCGAGGACCTTGGGCATGGCGCGCAGGGTGGCCGGGGCCTTGCCGCCGGGCAGCACCAGAAGGCGGTAACCGCTGGCACCGGCCGGTCCCACGGCGTCCAGGCCCAGATTGGCCGTCACCGCGTAGCCGTGCTTGCCGGTGATGGTGCCGGCCCGGGGCGCGGCCACGTCCACGGCGAAGCCGGCCTCCCGCAACCGGTAGAGAGGGTAGAGGAGTTCGCTGTCCTCGAAATTGTCGGCGGAAAGGAGAAGGGCTTTGGGGGCGGCCATGGCTCCTCCGAATCTCCCGTGCGTTGCTGGCGAACGAACGGGGCCATCGCCGGATGTATGCGACATGTTCCGGCGGATGGCAACGACCGGGCCGGTCGCAAAAAAGGCCCCGGACCGGGAACGACGACCGGCCAGAGGCCTTCGCCTCCGTTGTCCGTGGCCCGCCCTACATGGGCATGTCGTCGCAGCACAGCGGATAGATGCGCATGTTGGGGTACACGCCCTTGAATCCGCCCTCGACATAGGGCTGTATGAGATTGTAGGTGATATTTTTGGTCTTTTGGGCGTGCCCGTGGTTTTGCACGCCGTCGAAGTAGGCGCCGTTGGCCTCGAGGATGTGGTGGATGCGGTTTTGGAAGGCCCGGATGAACCGGCCGCCGTCACCGGTGAAGGTCATGGCGCCGACGGAGGCCTGGCCTTCGATCTTGGCGAAATCCTCGATGGACACGGAGTGGGCGTCCAGATCCGCCTGTCTGGTGACATGTCCCCAGACGACATGGCCGGCCGGCACGACCACGGGTTCGACCAGATCGATGATGGTGTGGGGAATGACCACCGCCCCCTCGCCCACGGCGAGGGGCGCCTCGGGCGTGCCGCGCAGGAAGGAGTTGAATCCCACGAAAACGTTCCTGCCCAGGTGGCTGCCGATAATCTTGGCGCCGTGGGCCGTCACGTCGTATCCCTCGAGCACGGAATCGACCACGTAACTGTTTTCCTGGGCGTTGGAGCCCTTGCCCAGACGGGCGTTCTCCAGGTAGGCCCGCTGGGCCACCAGCACGTTCTCGCCGATGCAGGTCTCGCCCTTGACCACGGCGTAGCGCGAGACGAAGGAACCCGGCGCGTAGGTTTCCGGCCGGGAGGCGTAAAGGAAGCCGAAGACGCGCTCGAAATCACGCTTGCGGCTTTCCACGAAGTCCATGAAGACCCCCCTGGGCCGCTCGCCCGGGACAATGGAAACGTATTTGGCCAGCACTTCCGGGGTGTGGCGGTAGGTGAACTCGTCTCCGGACTTGTTGCGGATCCAGATGTGTCCCGGCTCCACGATGGAGGGGGCCAGATCGCAGACCTGGATGTAGGCGTAGGCGCCGATGCAGCTGTTTTGCACGGTGCACAGGTCGATCGTGGAAAAGGGCCCCAGAAACGATCCCATGACCGGAGCCCCGTGGATGTTGGCGTAGGAAAGGGCGACGGTGTTCTTGATGACGAATTCCTCTGGAAATTCCGGATCGTGGCTGAAGCTGTGGATGAGCGCCTTGTGCAGAAAGCTGTCGATGATCTTGATGATCTCGTCGCTGTGCAGGTTCAGGGAGACGTTGTCCACGCAAAAGCCCTTGGTCACGGATTTCAGTTCGTCGCCACGGACATCGCACTTGTAGAGCACCGAATGTTCCACGTCGCATTTTCCGAAGAAATAGGAGCCAGCCAGGGAAGAACACTTGAAATTGAAAAACAGGGGATGTTCGGTGGTGATGCCGTAAAAGGCGTAGAACTGGGCGTAATTCTCCTGGGGCACCGCGCCGTGGACGTAGGGGCCCACGTCGATGGCGCTGCGCCGCAGGTTGATGTTGGTCCGGGCGATGATGTTTTCCAGGATGCGTTGCAGTTGCCTCATCCTCTGACCTCCCTGACCGCTCCGGCCCGTGGCCGCCGCGGCGTTTCCCGAACATGATCCCCGGCTTCGCCCCGGGGCCGGGCGCGTCGCGCACCCGGTGAGGCGCCCTGGAATGCCATGCGCAATGTTGTTGATGTCAAGCGGGATGACCGCAGGAATCGCGGCGTACGTCGGTTTGGAGGAAGGGGTCAGCCCTCGGCTCGGGCCAGCGCCTCCATCACCCGGCCGTGGAGTTCGTCCATGTCGCAAGGCTTGGACAAAAATTCGTAGGCCCCAAGGCGCATGCCCTCAAGGACGCCCTCAACCGACGGGTAGCCTGTCAGAATGATCGCCTCGACATCGGGACGGATCGCCTTGATTTCCCGCAGGGTTTCCAGGCCGTCCATGCCGGGCATGTTGATATCGAGCACGGCCAGCCGGATGTCGGGATCGGCGCGCAGCGCGTCGAGTCCGGCCTCGCCAGAGGAGGCCGTTTTGACAACGAGTCCCCGGGAGGACAGACGTTTGGCCAAAATGGCCGTCAGGCCCGCCTCGTCGTCAACCAGAAGCACCGTTTTACCCGCCATGAATCGTTTGCTCCCGATTTCACAATTTGGCCAGCCATAGCCCCGAACCGCAAAACCTTCAAGGGGAATCATCCTCGGACGCGGCCTCACCCGTCTCCTTCGGCGCGGGGATCCCCGCCTCCCCGGGCCAGGGCAAAGACCTTTGCCGTCAAGAGGTTGCAAATCCCCCCTCCCCTGGTGCAAAACCGGCCCAAGGGAGGCCGCCATGGAACGCAAACCCAACCGTCTGATCCACGAAAAAAGCCCCTATCTGCTGCAGCACGCCCACAATCCGGTGGACTGGTTCCCCTGGGGGGAAGAGGCGTTCGCCCTGGCCAAGGCCGAGGACAAGCCCATCTTCCTGTCCATCGGCTATTCGACCTGCCATTGGTGCCACGTCATGGAGCGGGAATCCTTCGAGGACGAAGAGCTCGCGGCGCTGATGCGCTCCCTGGTGGTGGCGGTCAAGGTGGACCGGGAGGAACGCCCGGACCTGGATACCCTCTACATGACCTTCTGCCAGGCCCTGACCGGCGGAGGCGGCTGGCCGCTCAACCTGCTGCTGACCCCGGAAGGGGTGCCCTTTTACGCCGGCACCTATGTCCCCAAGGAATCGGGTTTCGGCAGGGTGGGCATACGGGAACTGCTGGAACGGATGTACATGGCCTGGAGGGGCAACCGGCAGTCTGTCGTCGGCAACGCCTCCCAGATTCTCGAGGCCGTCAGGAAGCAACTCGCCGAGGCGGAGCGGCCGGAGTCCTTCCGGATGCCGGGCGAGGCCGACCTGGACGCCGCCAGGGAGCAACTGGCCGCCATGTTCGACGCCGCCAACGGCGGTTTCGGCGGCAGGCCCAAGTTTCCCTCCCCCCACAACCTGCTTTTCCTGCTGCGGGAGCACGACCGTACCAGGGCTCCGGAATGTCTGGCCATGACCCGGGCCACCCTCGACGCCATGCGCCGGGGAGGCATCTTCGACCATGTCGGTTTCGGGTTTCACCGGTATGCCACGGATGCCGGCTGGTTCCTCCCGCATTTTGAAAAGATGCTCTACGACCAGGCCCTGGTGGCCATGGCCTACGCCGAGGCCTTCGCGGCCACGGGCGAAGCGGCCTACAAACGCACGGCCATGGAAATCTTCGACTATGTCCGGCGGGATCTGACCAGCCCCGAGGGGGCTTTTTACACCGCCGAGGATGCGGACAGCGAAGGCGCCGAAGGGCGGTTCTACGCCTGGACGGCGGCCGAAATCCGCGAAATCCTGCCCGGTGACGACGCCGCGCTGTATCTCTCCGTCCACGGGATGACCGAGGACGGCAATTTTCGCGAGGAGGCCACCGGACAGGCGACCGGAGCCAACATTCCCTTCCTGCCCGAACCGACCGCGGCCGTCGCCGCCCGTCTCGGCATTGAACCGCAGATTCTGGAGGCGCGGCTGGAAGGTTGCCGGACCCGGCTTCTGGCCGCCCGGGAAAAACGGGCGCGTCCCCTTCGCGACGACAAGATCCTGACCGATGGCAACGGACTGATGATCGCCTCCCTGGCCAAGGCCGCCCGGATTTTCGACGATCCGGAACTGGCCGCCCGGGCCGGGGCGGCAGCCGCCTGCGTCCTGGACCGGCTCGGGCTTCCCGAGGGGCGGCTGCTCCATCGCCTGCGCCTCGGCGAGGCGGGGGTGGCCGGCATGCTCGACGACCACGCCTTCCTGGCCTGGGGCCTGATCGAACTCGCCCGAGGCGGCACGGACGCCGCCGCCCTCGAACAGGCCGTGGCCGTGACCCGGGCCATGCAGCGCCATTTCGAGGATCCGGCCGGGGGGTTCTTCCTGACGCCCGACGACGGGGAAACGCTCCTTTTGCGGCAAAAGCTCTATTACGACGCCGCCATTCCCTCGGGCAACAGCGTGGCCTTCCATGTCCTCTCGGAGCTTGCCCGCCTGACCGGCGACGCGGCCTTCCGGGAAAGCGCGGATCGCCTGGCGCGCTCCGCCGGGCCACGGCTGGCCGAACGCCCCTCGGGGTACGTCTTTTTGCTGCTCGGCCTTTCCCAGGGCCGTTGACACCGGGGAGGGGCCTTGTGCCCCTCCCCGGCATTGGAGCGGGATGCCGCTGGCGTGAGCCTTCACGTCCTCCCGTCGAAAGGGTCCGGGGGATCCCCCCCGGCGGGGTCCGGGACGGCGCCCCGGTCTTATTCCTATTCCTCCGCCCCCTCCGATTCGGGATAAAGGACTTCCATGGCGGCGCGAAAGGCGGCGAAACGGCCGTCGCGGATGGCCTGCCTGGCCCGCTCCATGAACTGCGCGAAAAAGGTCAGGTTGTGCAGGGTGTTCAGGCGATAGGACAGGAGCTCCCTGGCGATGTAGAGGTGACGCAGGTAGGCCTTGGAAAAGGTGCGGCAGGCATAGCACGGACAGTCCGGATCCAGGGGCGAGTCGTCCTCGCGGTATTCGGCGCGCTTGATGTTGATTTTTCCCCTGGTGGTGAAAAGCGTGCCGTTGCGGGCGTTTCTCGTGGGCAACACGCAGTCGAACATGTCGATGCCGGCGGCCATGCCGGCCAGCAGGTCGCGGGGGGCGCCGACGCCCATGAGATAGCGGGGTTTGTCGGCGGGGAGCAGGGGAGTGGCATCGTCGAGGATGTCGTACATCTCGCCGCGGCTCTCGCCCACCGACAGCCCTCCCAGGGCGTAGCCGTCGAAGCCGATGTCGATGATTTCCGCCGCGCTCCTGGCCCGAAGATCCTTGAAGAATCCTCCCTGGACGATGCCAAAGAGCAGCTGGCCGCGTTCGCCGGGCGCGTGGGCCTCGCGGCAGCGGCGGGCCCAGCGGGTGGTCAGTCCCAGGGATTTTTCGGTGTAGGCCCGGTCCGCGCCGTACGGCACGCATTCGTCGAGAACCATCATGATGTCCGAGCCGAGGTTGCGCTGGATGGCGATGACCTTTTCCGGCGAGAAGAGGTGTCGCGATCCGTCGATATGCGAGGCGAAGGTGACGCCTTCCTCGGTGATGTGGCGCAGCCCGGACAGGCTGAACACCTGGAAGCCGCCGGAATCGGTCAGGATGGGGCCGTCCCAGGCCATGAACCGGTGCAGCCCCCCCAATTTGGCCACGAGTTCGTCGCCGGGGCGCAAATAAAGGTGATAGGTGTTGCCGAGGATGATCCGCGCCTTTATATCGCGAAGATCGGCGGGACACAGGCTTTTCACCGTGCCCTGGGTGCCCACGGGCATGAAGACCGGGGTTTCGATGTCGCCGTGGGCGGTGGAGAGCACGCCGGTGCGGGCGCGCCCGTCCCCGGGGCCGTGAAGAAAGGTTCCGGGTGCGTTCATGTGCCATGATATACGGAATTTCGAGCCGTGATTCAACCGGCCGGGGGCTTGTTCCAAGAAAGTTCAAGATATACTTTAACTTTGGAGCCCGCCATGCATCTGCCCGACAACCTCGACAGCATCGAACACCGCCTTGCCGTCGCCCGTGGGGACCGCCCGGCCGATCTGCTCATCCGGAACGCCCGGGTGCTCAATGTCCTTTCCGGGGAAATCCACGAGGCGGACGTGGCCGTGGCCGACGGCGTCTATGTCGGTTTTTCCGGCAGGGAGGCGGCCACGGTCATCGACGCGGCCGGACGCTATCTGTGCCCGGGATTCATCGACGGCCACATCCACATCGAATCGACGCTCCTGGCCCCGCCGGCCTTCGCCCGGGCCGTGGCGCCCCACGGCACCTGCGCCGTGGTTTCCGACCCCCACGAGATCGCCAACGTCCTGGGCCTGGCCGGCATCGAATACATGCTGGCCTGCAGCCGGGATCTGCCCGTGACCTGCTATTTCATGATGCCCTCCTGCGTGCCGGCCACGGACATGGCCACGTCGGGGGCGACCCTCGGCGCCATCGACGTGGCGGCCATGCTGGCCCGCTACCCGGACCGTATCCTGGGGCTGGCCGAGGTCATGAATTATCCGGCCGTGGTGGCCGGAGACCGGGAGATGCTGCGCAAACTCCTGGCAGCCAGGGGCCGGGTCGTCGACGGACACGCCCCGGGCCTTGGGGGCAGGGCCCTCGACGCCTATGTCACGGCCGGCCCCGCCTCGGACCACGAGTGCACGGAACCGGACGAGGCCCGGGAAAAACTGCGCCGGGGCCTACACATCATGATCCGACAGGGCAGCACGGAAAGGAACCTGGAAGCGCTCATCGGCCTGGTGACGGCGGAAAACGCCGGACAGTTCTCCCTGGTCAGCGACGACCGGGATCCGGTGGACCTGCGCCGGGATGGGCACCTCAACGCCCTGGTCCGGCAGGCCATCGGGCTTGGCGTGCCGCCGTTGCGGGCCGTGGCCATGGCGTCCCTCAATCCGGCCCGCTATTTCGGCCTGCGGCGGCGCGGCGCCGTGGCTCCGGGATTCCGGGCCGACGGCATGCTGCTCGACGACCTCGAATCCGTGACGATATCGGAAGTGCTCCTGGCCGGCCGTCGGCTGGCCGACTGGGAATTCGCCGACCGGTCCTGCCTGGCGCCGCCGCGGGACATGCGGGTCGGCGCCGCACTGACCGAGGCCCGGCTGGCCGTGCCGGCGGCAACGTCCCGCATCCGGGTCATCGGAATCGTGCCGGGACAGATCGTCACCAAGTCCCTGGTCATGGAAGCCTGCATCCGCGACGGCCTGGCCGTGGCCGATCCCTCGCGCGATCTGGCCAAGCTCGCGGTCGTCGAGCGCCACAAGGCCACCGGCAACGTCGCCCTGGGATTCGTTCGCGGCCTCATGCTCAAGTCCGGGGCCATCGCCGGCACGGTGGCCCACGACGCCCACAATCTGATCGTCGCCGGCGCCAATGACGCGGACATGGTCCTGGCCGCCCGGACGCTCATGGCGATCGGCGGCGGCTTCGCCGCGGTTCGCGACGGCAGGGTGCTGGCCCAGGTGCGGCTGGCCGTGGCCGGGCTTATGAGCGACGCGCCCCTGGATGTCGTTGCCGGGGAACTCGGGCGCCTGTCCGCCGCCTATCGCGAGCTCGCGGAACTGCCGGCCGGGGGGACAGAGGCCCATCCCTTCATGGCCATGTCCTTCCTGTCGCTGGAGGTCATTCCGAGCCTCAAACTGACGGACAAGGGACTTTTCGACGTGGAGGCCTTCGCCCCGGTGCCGCTTTTCGTCTGATCGCCCCGAAATGGCGGCTTTCCCGAGGAAGCGCCATTTCGACCGAACGCGTTGCCGACCAGGCAGGAAGCCTTCCTGTATTACGAAAAGCTTACACATCGAAAACGAACATTTGGTTTCGTTGTTTGCAGTGCGCCTTGCCGGTGGCGCATTCGGGGCTGGCGGCACGAGGGAGGCAGGAATTGCCGACTGGAAGATCTGTTTCGATTCCAAAGTTAACATAATTTACATTATGAGACAAATCTGGCGCAGCCGAAACCGCCCGCCCAAGCCCGGCAGACAGCCCGGACGCGTCCGATTTGGAGGGATCCTGGAAAGAAAATCGGCATGGCACGAGCATGCCACATTGCGGCCGCCGACCGTATCCGGCAGCCATCGCGCAACCGCGCAAAAAAAAGACGCCGCGCCCGGCTTTCCCGGTCGCGGCATCCCGGCGAGGTGTCACTTGAGAACGCCAAGCTGGCGGCCTGTCATAACCAGGCCACGTTCGGAATCGCCGAGGCGCGCCCCATTTTCAATAATGCGGAATTCCGGACCTAGGCGCGGCCGTCGTCAACCTTTTCGGCCGTCTTGGCCTGGGTCACGGCTTCGGTACGCGTGGCTTCCAGACGCTTGACGAAGGCATCGCGGCATTCGTAGCTGCAAAACGCATACACCTTGCCGCCGTCGCGCACCCGGATGTCGGCGTCGGCCGGCACGTAGGTGCCGCAAACGGGGTCCTTGACCATTTCACCGGTCGCGGCCATGCGTTTTTTGGTCTCGGCCTCCTGGTCCTTCTTGCGGCCACGGTCTCCCAGGAACAGCTTGTAAAGGACGAAGCCGGCCACGATCAGAATGAGCCAACGGTACATAACGCTCCTTGCCGGCCCTGTTTGGGCCGGTCACTGGCATGCTGTTAGAATATTCCCCGACCGTTTGAAAGAAATTTTCGCCAAGGCCTCTTTCACGGTCCCCCCCCGCCCGTCCTCGATCACCAGATCGGGCGCGATATCCGCCAATGGAACCAGGACGAAGGCCCGCTCCCGGAGTCTCGGATGGGGAATCGTCAGGCCGGGTTCCGCCAACCGCTCCCGGCCGTAGGCCAGAATGTCCAGGTCCAGGGTCCGGGGACCGTAGCGACGCTCCCCGCGCCGCCGGCCCAGGGCCGTCTCGATGGCCGCAAGGGCTTCGAGCAGCCGAATCGGCGTCCAGCCGGCGCCCAGGGACAGGGCCACGACCTGGTTGAGGAAATACGGCTGGTCGCGGTCGCCCCAGGGTTCGGTTTCGTACAGGGGGCTTTCGGCGACGACAACGACGCCCGGAAGCGCAGCCAGCCGCTTCCGGGCCGTCTCCAGAAAGGCGTGCCTGTCTCCCTGGTTGGAGCCCAGGCCCACGTACGCGGTTACAGTTTGGCGATCCGTGAGAGGGCCTCCTCCATGCGGGCCACGGGCACGGTCATGGCGATGCGGAAATACCCTTCCCCGGGCGCGCCGAAGCCGTTGCCCGGCGTGAGCACCACGCCCGTCTCCTGGAGCACCCGGGTGACGAAGGCGGCCGAGGTCTGGCCGGCCGGCACCTTGCACCACAGGTAGAACGAGGCCTTGGGCGTGCGGCAGCCGATCCCCATCCTGGCCAGGGCGGCCACGGCCATGTCCCGGCGCTCCTTGTAGATGGCCCGGAACTTCGCGGCATGGGGCTCGCCCTTGGTGAGCGCCGCGATGCCGGCTTCCTGCACGGCCTGGAAAATGCCCGAATCCACGTTTTCCTTGATCTTGCCCAGGCCCTTGACCAGGCCGGCGTTGCCCACGGCCATGCCGATGCGCCAACCGGTCATGTTGTAGGTCTTGGACAGGGAATGGAATTCGATGGCCACGTCCCGGGCGCCGTCGATCTCCAGAATCGACAGCGGCTTGTCCTCGGGATCGTAGTACATTTCAGTATATGCCGCGTCCGACACGACAATGGTGTTCGTATCGCGCGCCTTGGCGATCAGTTTCTCGAAGAACGCCCGGTTGGCCGTGGCCGAGGTGGGGTTGTTGGGGTAGTTGATGAAGATCATCTTGGCCCTGGCCCAGGTGGCGTCGTCCACGGCGTCGAGGTCGGGCAGGAAGTCGTTGGCCTCGAGGAGGGGCAGGGTCTTGACCTCGCCGCCGCAAAATCCCGTGGCCACCGGATAGACCGGATAGTTGGGCGGGCAGATGAGCACCAGGTCGCCGGGATTGACGTAGGCCAGGGGGAAATGGGCGATGCCTTCCTTGGAGCCGATCAGGCTCACCACCTCGGTTTGGGGATCGAGGCTCACGCCGAAGCGGGTCTTGTACCAGTCGGCCACGGCGGTCCGGAAGGCGAGCAGCCCCACGTAGTCCGGATACTGGTGGTTTTCGGGCTTCTTGGCGGCGGCGCACAGGGCCTCGACGATGAATTCCGGCGTAGGCAGGTCCGGATCGCCGATGCCGAGGGAGATGATATCCACGCCGCGGGCCCGGACCTCGGCCTTGACCCGGTCGATTTCGGCGAACAAGTAGGGAGGAAGGGCGGCCAGACGGTCGGCCATGGGGAAAGTGAACATGGGTGGGCTCCTTTGGGCGTCGATCGTCGCGCGGCAACGGCGCGGGCCAGTGACACTAATGAAGAGAAAAACGCCGTGTCAAGCCGCATGTCCCAGGAGGCCTCCAACGTTTACGGCGGACCGAAATCATGGCAGGAACGAGGCGACGCCGCATGAAGACCACAACGCCCCCCCCTTCCACCGCTGTCCCCTCCCACCCCTGGGTGGACCGCTATTTGGAGCACCTTGTCGTGTCCAAGGGGCTTTCCGAACATTCCGTTGCCGCATATTCAGCCGACATCACAAGTTTTTTAATTTTTTTAAACAGCCACGAAGCAACGATGGAAAGCGTTTCCGACGACACGCTGTTCCTCTATCTCATGCACCTGCGCGGCCGTGGACTGGCCAATCGGTCCCTGGCCCGGCACCTTTCGGCCCTGCGCGGCTTCTTCGCCTTCGCCGCCGACGAGAACTGGCTGCCGGAATCGCCGGCCGCCCTGATCGCCAACCCCAAGCTCCCCCGCCTCCTGCCCGACGTGCTTTCGCGCGAGGATGTCGCCCGGCTGCTCGCGGCGCCGGATACGGCCACCCCCCTGGGCTACCGCGACAGGACCATGCTGGAGCTGCTGTACGCCGCCGGACTGCGGGTGTCGGAACTGGTGGGGCTCGCTCTCGGCGACTATGACGCCCAGGCCGGCCTTCTGCGCGTCTTCGGCAAGGGGGCCAAGGAACGGCTGACGCCCATCCATGCCCTGGCCCGGGAGTTCCTCTCGAACTATCTGGCCACCATCCGCGGCGCCTTCGGCCCCAGGGAGCCGTTCATCTTCCTGAACCGCTCCGGCCGGGGGCTCACCCGGCAGGCCGTCTGGAAAGGCATCAAGCGCCACGCCCTGGCGGCCGGCGTCTCCACCCGCATTTCCCCCCACAGCCTGCGGCATTCCTTCGCCACCCATCTGCTCGAAGGCGGGGCCGACCTGCGCACGGTCCAGACGTTGCTCGGGCATGCCGACATCAGCGCCACGGAAATCTACACCCATGTCCAGGCCAGCCGGCTGCTCGCCGTGCACCGTAGCCACCATCCCCGGTCCCGCGACCGGCGGGAACCATAAAGCGATACGTTGAAAATGGGTTTTCCAGCCAAACCTCCCCTGCTTGCGGCGCCGGTCATCGTCACCGGGCACGCCAACGCCGACTTCGACTGCCTGGCGGCCATCATCGCCGCCGGCAAGCTGTATCCGGACGCGACGCTCATCTTTCCGGGCAGCCAGGAAAAGAACATCCGCCATTTTTTCATCCAAAGCGCCACCTATCTTTTCAACTTCAAAAACTTCAAGGAAATCGATCCGGCGAGCGTCACCACCCTCGTCCTGGTGGACACCCGGCAACGTTCCCGCGTGCCCCACATCGAACCGGTTTTCGCCAACCCCGGCCTGACCGTCCATTGCTACGACCACCATCCCGACACCGACGAGGACGTGCCGGCCGCGACCTCGGTGGTCGAACCCTGGGGCTCGACCACGGCCATCCTCATGAAGGAAATCATGGCCCGGGACATGGCCCTCACCGTGGACGAGGCCACCATCCTCGGGCTCGGCATCTACGAGGACACGGGATCCTTCACCTTCGCCTCCACCACCGAGCACGACCTGGCCGCCTGCGCCTGGCTGCGGGCCAGGGGCATGGACGTCGGCGTCATCGCCGACCTCATGACCAGGGAACTCTCCTCGGAACAGATCACCATCATGAGCCAGCTCATCGAGTCGGCCCAGACCCACGACATCAACGGCGTGGAGGTGGTCATCGCCGAGGCCACGTCGGACCAGTACGTGGGTGATTTCGCCCTGCTCGTCCACAAGTTCCTGGACATGGAGAACCTGCGGGTGCTTTTCGCCATCGGGCTCATGAACGACCGGGTGCATCTCGTCGCCCGCTCGCGCAGCCCGGACGTGGACGTGGGCAAAATCTGCGCCTCCCTCGGCGGCGGCGGACACCCTTACGCGGCCTCCGCCTCCATCAAGAACCGGACGCTCACCCAGGTTCGCGAGGAGCTTTTCGGACTGCTCTATTCCCAGGTCAACCCCCAGATCCTGGTGCGCCAGCTCATGAGCAAGCCGGCCGTCTCCATCGAGGAGACCGCCTCCATGCGGCGGGCCGAGGAGATCATGACGCGCTACGGCCTCAAGGCCCTGCCGGTGGTGGCCCGGGGCAACAACCGGCGCTGCGTCGGGGTCATCGAGCACGACATCATGGACAAGGCCATCAACCACGGCCTGGGCGACGTGCCGGTGGCCGAGTACATGATCCGCGACCCGGCCGTGGTTTCCCCGGAAACCGACCTCTACCCGCTCATGGAGATCATCCTGGGCCGCCGCCAGCGGCTGGCCCCGGTGGTTGAGGGCGGACGGCTGGTGGGCGTGGTCACCCGCACGGATCTGGTCAACACGCTGGTCAAGGAACCGGCCCGCATCCCGGAATCCCTGCTGCCCGAGCGCAAAAAGGAGCGCAACATCTCGGGACTGTTGCGGGAACGCCTGCCCCGGGAGCTCCTCGACCTGCTCAGGAAGGCCGGCGCCCTCGGGCACGAACTGGGCTACGCCGTCTACGTCGTCGGCGGGTTCGTCCGCGACATCCTGCTCAAGCACCCCAACTTCGACGTGGACCTGGTGGTCGAGGGCGACGGCATCGCCTTCGCCGAGGCCATGGTCCGGACCTTCGGCGGCCGGTACAAGGCCCATCCCAAGTTCAAGACCGCCGTTGTCGTCCTGCCGGACGGCCAGCGCGTGGACGTGGCCACGGCCCGGCTCGAATACTACGAATACCCGGCGGCGCTGCCGACGGTGGAACTCTCCTCCATCAAGATGGACCTCTACCGCCGCGACTTCACGGTCAACGCCCTGGCCGTCCATCTCGGCCCGGACCGTTTCGGCGAACTGGTCGATTTCTTCGGCGCCCAGCGCGACATCAAGGAGCGGGTGCTGCGGGTGCTCCACTCCTTGAGCTTCGTCGAGGATCCGACCCGCATCGTCCGGGCGATCCGCTTCAGCGAGCGCTTCGGCTTCCGCATCGGCGGCCAGACGGACCGGCTGATCAAAAACGCCGTGCGCCACAACTTCTTCCACAAGCTCTCCGGAGCCCGGGTCTTCCATGAACTGCGGCTGATCCTGGAGGAGAAGACGCCGCTGGCCTGCCTGCGCCGGATGCAGGACTACAAGCTCCTGGCGGCCGTGCATCCGCTCCTGGGCCTGAATCCGGCCAAGGAGGCGGTGCTCCTGGAAGTGGAAAACGTCATCAACTGGTACCGCCTGCTCTACATCGAGCCCATGCCCCAGGTCTGGCTGGTCTATTTCCTGGCCTTGTGCACCGGATTTAACCCGGAGCAGTTCTCGATCATCGCCAGAAGACTCAACTTCTCCAAGCGCGTGGCCGGCGACATCAGCCTGTTGCGCCAGCAGATCCGCGACACCGCCCAGGGCCTGTTCAACTGGGAATACCGGCACGGCCCCCTTTCCGAACTGTATTTCCTCATGGATTCCCTGCCGGTCGAGGGCGCCCTCTACCTCATGGCCAGAAATCCACGGGAACCCCTGCAAAAATACGTCTCCCTGCACCTGACCACCCTGCGCGCCAAGCGGGTGGAAGTGACGGGCAACGATCTCAAGGAGCTTGGCATCGAGCCCGGACCGCGCTACGCCGGCATCCTGCGCCGGGTGCTGGCGGCCGTCATCGACGGCCAGGCCTCCTCCCGGGCCGATCAATTGGAATTGGCCCGCCGGCTGGCCGCCGGCGAATCCCTCGCCTCCCCTCCCGGCCCTCAGGACGAAGGCGGCGCCGCGTCCGCGACAGTCCCGGACAAGGGGCCGTGAGGCCATGGAGGAAGGAAGTGGCCGTCGGAAAAAGCGCGTTGCTCGACTTTTACCCGGTTCGGGCGTAGAAGATCGAACCCGGATCGCACCTCCAACGTCATTTTTTCAAGGATAGTCCCATGCCCTGCCCCCGTTTCATCGTAAAGGGTCCGGAGGATTTCGGACCGCTTCGGACGTTGCTCGCGGGCCGTGAGGAAGCCGCGGACAGCGCCGCCGAAAAAGTCCGTCACATCCTGGCCGATGTCTCCCAGCGCGGTGACGCGGCCCTGGTGGAATTCACCAACCGCTTCGACTGCAACCCTTTCGACTCCAACTGCCTGCGTGTCTCCACCGAGGAGATCGCGGCCGCCCGCAAGGCCGTGCCGGCCGAGGATCTGGCCATCATCGCCGAGGCAGCCGAGAACATCCGCGCTTTCCACGAACGGCAGAAGGAACAGTCCTGGTGGATTCCCTCCTCCGACGGCACCATGCTCGGCCAGATGGTCACCCCGGTGGACGCGGCCGGCTGCTACGTGCCGGGCGGCCGAGGCGGCGAGACGCCGCTTCTGTCGAGCCTCCTCATGAACGCCGTGCCGGCCCGGGTCGCCGGCGTGCCGCGCATTGTCGTGGTGTCTCCGCCGCGTAGCGACGGCAGCCTCAATCCCTATCTCCTGGCCGCCGCCTCGATTCTCGGCATCGACGAGATATACCGGGTCGGCAGCGCCTGGGCCATCGCCGCCCTGGCCTACGGCACCGCCTCCATCGCCCCGGTGGACGTGGTGGTCGGACCGGGCAATATTTACGTGACCATGGCCAAGCGGCTTCTGATCGGCACCGTCGGCATCGACATGATCGCCGGACCGAGCGAAATCGCCATCCTGGCGGACTCCACGGCCAATCCGGCCTGGCTTGCCGCCGACATGCTCTCCCAGGCCGAGCATGATCGCATGGCCGCCGCGGTGTGCGTGTCGCCGGACGAGGCGCTTCTCGACGCCGTGCATGCGGAACTTGCACGACAACTGGCCAACCTGCCGCGTAACTCCATCGCCTCGGCCTCGCTCGATCGGTTCGGGGCGCTGGTGGCCGTGCGGGACATCGATACGGGCCTTGATCTCGTCAACGCCATCGCTCCGGAGCACTTCGAGCTCGCGGTGGCCGATCCCTGGGCCCTGGTCGGCCGGGTGCGCCATGCCGGGGCGGTGTTCATGGGCCATCACTGCCCGGAACCGGTCGGCGACTATTTCGCCGGCCCCAACCACGTGCTGCCGACCATGGGCACGGCCCGCTTCTCCTCGGCCCTGTCCGTTTCCACCTTCACCAAGAAAACCAGCCTCATCGCCGCAGCTCCAGGCTACATTTCCGCGCATGGCGCCAAGATCGCCCGGCTGGCCCGGCTCGAAAATCTCGAAGCCCACGCCCGTAGCGTGGAGTGCCGTTTCAAGGCCTGAAAAGGAGCCATCATGAACGCCGTGACCGAAACCGACATCAAGGCCCTCCCCCTGCTCTCGCGGGGCAAGGTCCGCGACATCTACGAGCTTTCCCCGGATAGCCTGCTCATCGTCACCACCGACCGCATCTCGGCCTACGATGTCATCATGCCGGACCCGATCCCGCTCAAGGGCGTGATCCTCAATCAGATCACGCTGTTTTGGATGGGGATGTTCAAGGAGATGATCCCCAACCATCTGCTGGCCACCCATCCGGACCAGTTCCCCGGCGTCCTGGCCCCCTACGCCGACCTCCTGGCCGGCCGGGCCGTGGTGGCCAGGAAGGCCAGGCCGTTGCCCATCGAGTGCATCGTGCGCGGGTTCATCACCGGCTCGGGCCTCAAGGACTATCGGGCCACGGGCACGGTGTGCGGCCACGCCCTCCCGGCCGGTCTGGTGGAATCGGAGATCCTGCCCGAGCCGATCTTCACGCCGTCCACCAAGGCCGATCTCGGCGCCCACGACGAGAACATCTCCCTGGCCAAGGCCAAGGACATGATCGGCGCGGAACTGTGCGCCAAGGTCGAGGCCACGAGCCTCGCCATGTACGCCAAGGCCCGGGATTACGCCCGGGAACGCGGCATCATCATCGCCGACACCAAGTTCGAATTCGGCATGACCGAAGACGGGCTGATCCTCATCGACGAGGTCCTGACCCCGGACTCCTCGCGCTTCTGGCCGGCCGAAGGCTACGTCGCCGGCCGCTCCCAGCCGAGCTATGACAAGCAGTACCTGCGCGACTGGCTGACCTCCGTCGGCTTCGACCGGAAGCCCCCGGCGCCGCGCCTGCCCGAGGACGTGGTGCGCAAGACCCAGGAAAAGTACCTCGCGGCCTACGAGCTGCTGACCGGGAAAAAATTGTCCTGAGCGCAAGATTTTACTTGCCAGGGAAAATGATCCGGGCTATCTACCAGTGCTTCGCGGAGAGGTGTCCGAGCGGCCGAAGGAGTACGATTGGAAATCGTATGTACCTTAACGGGTACCGAGGGTTCAAATCCCTCCCTCTCCGCCACGAATTTTGGGGAAGCCGGGCGGCGGTTGCGCCGCCAACCCCGTCAGGTCCGAAAGGAAGCAGCGGTAACGGTTGCGGCCGGGTGTCCGGCTTCCCTTGAAAGCGCGAGGTGACTCGCGCTTTTTTTATTGCCCGGCATTCCTTCCGCCCGGCCGGTTCCCGGCCCGTGCCACGCCCCTCTCCCCCCATCGAACGCGGATGTGTCCTTCAGGCATCCAGGAAGGCCATTTCCTCCCGGGCCAGGGCCACGGCCTCCCCGGACAGGCGGCCGGTGGCGATCCCGTGTTCCAGGAGTTCCCCAAGCCGTAACGGCGCGGCCACGGGCAGGGGAAAGGCCCGGCGCGTTCCGGACGGGCGCTTGTCCACGAACACGAACAGGGACACCCCGGCGCCCCCCTGGGCGGCGAGGGCCTCGGCCGCCGCCAGGGCCGTCCCTCCGGATGTCAGGACATCGTCGACCAGAACGACGGGCCGCGCGGCCGGCTGGCCGAACACCTGCCCGGCCAGCCCCTTTTCGGAGCCGTCCGGCCGGAAAAGCACCAGCCGCAGGCCGAAACGCGCGGCAAAGGCCCCGGCCAGGACCGGCGACAGCAGACTCGGCACGGTCCCGAGGGCCATCCGTCGTCCCCTGGCCCACTCGCCGAAGACCCCGGCCAGAAGCGACAGGTTTTCCGGCATGCAGGCGAAATGCCGCAGCGACACGTAAACGTGGCTTTGGCGGCCCGACTTGAGCGTGACGGCCTCGGGGGACACGGTCACGGCGCCGCCGGCCCACAGCGCCTCCATCAGGTCTTCTGGTCCGGCCGCCATGTCAGCAGGCTCCGCGATGGCTGTCGTACATGGCGAGATGCTCCCGGAGCATTTCGGGTACCGGCAGGTTGTACGGGCAGCGGGCCGCGCATTCGCCGCAATCGACGCAGCCGCGCACCGTTTCCATGGTTTCCGCGGCGAAAGCCACGGCCTTGGCGGGCGACATGCGCCTGGCCACCACCCGGTACATCATGGCGTAGGCGATGCGGACGCCCTGGGGACAGGGTTGGCAGTACTCGCACCGGCGGCAGAACCGCGTGCCGAGTTCCGCCCGACAGGTTTCGGCCCGGGCCTCGTCGGCCCCGGTCCAGACATTGTCCCGGGCGAAGAGGTCGGCCGCCTGGTCCACCTGCTCCACGGTGTCGCATCCCGGCAGGACGAGCAGTTCCGGATCGCGCCGCAGGAAGCGCAGGGCCAGGTCGCCGTCGTCGAGCATGCCGCCGGCAAAGGGTTTCATGACCAGGATGCCCATCCCCGCCGCCTTGGCTTCCGGGAAAAGGGCCTTCTCGGCCTCGGTTTCGACGATGTTGTAGGGAAACTGGATGGTGGCGAACAGCCCGGAGGCGACGAGCTTCCTGGCCATTTCCAGGTTGTGGGAGGTGATTCCGATGTGGCGGATCTTGCCCTGTTCCCGCGCCCGGACGAGGGCCTCCATGGCGCCGCCGGGACCGAGCAGGATGTCGAGCTCCTCGGGCCTGGACACCTGGTGCGGCTGGTAGAGGTCGAGGTGGTCCGTGCCGAGGCGCGCAAGGCTGCGCTCCAGTTCCTCCATGGCCTCCCTGGCCCCGCGCTGGCCGGTCTTCGTGGCGATGACCACCTTGTCGCGGATGCCGGCGAAGGCCCGCCCCATTTTTTCCTCGCTGTCCACGTAGCGGTTGGCCGTGTCGAAAAACGTGATGCCCCGATCCACGGCGTGGCGAAGGACGGCAACCGCCTCTTCCGTGGTCAATCGGATGATGGGAATGCCGCCGAAGCCCACGGCGGAAACGGTCAGACCGGTCTTCCCGAGTTGTCGCGCGCGCATGCGTCCTCCGATTCGGTTGCGTCCGGCGCGGGGCGGGGCTCGGCCGGGGGCTGTTTCCAGGAGAGGAGTCCGACACCGATAACGCAGATCGCCCCGGATAGTCCAAGGGTCTCCGGAGCGCCGACAAGGCTCGCCGCGGTTCCCGCGAAAAGCGAACCGAAGGGGGCCATGCCGACGAGGGTGATGGAATACAGCGCCATGACCCTGCCGCGCATGGCGTCCGGGCTTCGCAACTGCAACAGCGTGTTGGAGGCGGCGAAGAAATAGATCAGGAAAAAGCCCAAAACGGGCGCCAGCGACACGGAAAGCCAGAAAAACGGGGAAAGGGCGAAAACCGCGAGGGCCACGCCGAATCCCAGCCCCGCCAGCCCCCGCAGGCGGCCAAGTCCCCGGCTCTCCCGGCGAAGGGCCAGGAAAAGCGCCGCCACCACGCTGCCGCATCCCGTCGCGGCCATGAGGAAGCCGAGTCCCTGGGCCCCGTGCCCCAGCACCGTGTCGACCACCACCGGCATGAGCGTCATGTACGCGGCGCTCATGAAGCTCACGATGACCACTCCGGCCAGGATGGCCCGCATAGGCCTGTCGCGCCAGGCATAGGCCAGTCCCCGCGCCACGTGGGCCGTCAGCGGAGCCCGGTCGGCACGTCTGGGGGCTGGCGGCAGACGCATGAGCAAAAGGCCCGCGATGACGGCCAGATAACTGAGGCCGTTGGCCACGAAACACCAGCCTTCGCCGATGGCCGCCACGAGCATTCCGGCCACGGCCGGGCCGAGCACCCGGGCGCTGTTGAACATGGAGGAATTGAGCGCGATGGCGTTGTGCAGATCCTTTTTGCCGACCATCTCCACCACGAAGGCCTGCCTGGTCGGCATATCCACGGCGGTGATCACGCCAAGGATCATGGCCAGCCCGCCGATCAGCCAGACGTTGGCCGCGCCGGCGAAGGTGATGGCGGCCAGGGCCAGGGCCTGCGCCATGGCCGCCGTCTGGGTGGCCACGAGGATGGAACGCTTGTCGTGGCGGTCCGCCAGGTAGCCGCCCCACAGCCCGAGCACGAAAACCGGCAGGTGGGAGGCGAAGCCGACCGCCCCCAGACACAGGCTCGATCCCGTCAGACGGTAGACCAGCCAGGACACGGCCACGGACTGCATCCAGGTGCCGACGAGCGAAATGAACTGTCCGGTGAAAAAAAGCCTGAAATTGCGATGCCGAAAAGAACGGGAAAGCAGGCCAAGAGGAGGCAGGCGGCTGTTGCCGCCTTTGCCGGACTCCGTTTGGGGGGCATGTTCCATACAACCAGCTGTGCTTCCCGGCGGCCAGGAACCAGCGCTCCTATCGGGGCCGGGTTCGCGCGGGAGGGCGTCCGTTTCAGGCCCGGGGCGGCGCAAGCTCCCCATCCGGGGCCACGGCGAAAAGCCCTCGCAAAAGCTGCAGGCTGGCGGCGACCGTTTCGATGTCCGGCGGGCCGAGACGTGACAGCTTCGTCGCAAAGGACGCCTTGACCGCTTCGCGCGCCGCCGACAGGACGGATGAACCGGTTTCGGTCAGCCCCAGGCATATCCGGCGCCGGTCGGAGGTGTCGGGGGTGCGTTCGACGAGTCCCCGATAGGTCAGCGTATCCACCAGCTTGGACATGGACGGCAAGGAAACGCCGATGTGCTCCGCCAGATCGGTCAGGTTCGAACCGGGATTGCGACGCAGAAAGGCCAGGGTCCGCAATTCCGGAACACGCAGGTCCGGCGAGTCCAGGCCGCGCATCGTCCGGCCGAGTTCCTGCATGACCAGGGGCATGACGTCCAGCAGTTCCGCCGCGCATGTCTCCAGCGTGTCCGGCATGGCGCTCTCCTAAAATTATTAATAGTCGAAACAATATATTCAAGAGAGCATGGCGTCAAGGGGGG
>CAZNUQ010000047.1:0-24809 GCA_964576235.1 uncultured Desulfovibrio sp. | reverse complement strand
CAAGGGCATGAACCCTCCAACGGCGGATTCGCAGAAAAAAGGGTAACGCCATGAAGACACTGCTTCTTTCCGTGATGCTGACCCTGGTCCCCTCCGTGGCTTTGGTCGAAACCGATCAAGGAAACGTGGATTTGATCAGCATGGAATCCACCCGTTTTTCTCCTGCCGAGGGGCCGCGCTTCATGTGCCCCCGCCAAGGATGCCCTGTCGAAACCGCCGACAATGCCTAGCGCAGCCTTCGGCGACCGAGCCCTCCCCGTTGCCGGTGAATGCGGAGGCGTTCGTGCCCGAACGGTTCGCCCAACGCCCTGTGGGTGCTTCCTGGATTGTTCGACAACGCCACGCTTTGGCTCGCCGCTTCGGAAAACGAGAGTCTCTCCTGTAGCCAGATTTCCCGGTGACAGCCTCCAGAGACTCCGGGGGGCACATCCCATGGGCGCGCTCCGGGCGGATGGCCCCTCATCCTGCCAGATTCCTAGCCGTAGTCGGGCCAATCCTTTTCGAAACGGACCTTTCCTTTCGTCTTTTTGTACTTGCGCAGCAGGACATAGAGGGCGCCGGTGCCGCCGTGGCGCGGCAGGGCGGTGGAGAAGGCCAGTACCACGCGTTTGAGAGGGTCGCGTGTCAACCAGCTCTTGAGTTCTTCCTTGAGCACGGGCAGACCGCCCGGAGAATTGGCCCCTCGGCCGGGAATGACCAGCAGACAGCGTTTGCCGGCCAGATAGTGTTCCCGGACGAAGTGGAGCAAGGTGAGCATGGCTTGATCGGCGTTGAGGCCGTGCATATCGAGGTGGGCTTCCGGGGAATACTGCCCGGCGCGCAACTGGCGGTAGACCTTGGGGTCGAGGTCCGAGACGAAGCCCTGCACGTATTCGTCGCTGTATTCGAGCGTGAATTCCACCCGGCCGGAAACCAGGTCGCGCAGGGCGGTCAGGGCTTTTTCCTCCTCGTCGGCCGGCGAGGGCGGGGCAGGGGGAGGCGTCACGGGGCGCACGTCCCTTCCCCCGCTCCTTTCCCGGTCAAGCGGTGCCACGCCGTTCATGGCCCGCAGGAAATCCGTTTCGTCGTGCTCCTCGGGTGTGGCGGGTTTCGAAGCGGCCGACACCGCCTTGGCCACCATGGCCGGCACGTCCTTTTTCCTGGCAACCTTCACGCCCTTGAGCGCTTCGGCAAAGGGGCGGTGTTCGTTTTGCGGTTCCTTTTTCGACATGGCGGGGGAGGCTATCGGCAACCCCTGGTCTTGGCAAGCCGTCCCTCTCCGTAGCGTGTGCCGTGCTGTCAAGAAAAACGAGGCTGTTCGCGATTATGAGGAAATATGGGAATAATGACTGCCGATCCTCCCCTGCGATAGAATCCGTTTTTGTGCCATGGGGTTTGTTTTTTTGAAAAATTGGGAACGGTGCGAATGGCACGCATCTGGCTTGGGATCACCGGAAATGGCCATCGGCGCCACCGAGGTCGGTCCGTACCGTCCGAACCGACCTGCCGGGTTCCGGGAAGGGGGCCATCCGGCTTCCTCTTTTTTCAGGTAGCCGGAGTGCCGGCGCGGGGACCCTGGTTGCAGGCCAGAAAAGGGCAGAAGCGCAGTGCCGCCTCGCTCAGGCGCGTGTCCGGGCCGGTGCCTTCGTAGAGGGCGAGCGGCGCCTCCAGGCGAAGGCCGGGCCGGCCGTTTTTCCTGGCGAGGACAAGCACCTGCCGGGCCGGGGTGTCGCGACGGCCGGATACCGGCAGGATGCGCTTCGGCTCCAGACGGAGGGCCGAAAGGACCGTAACGATATGGGCGAGACGCTCGGCCAGATGGATGCAGGCGAAAAAACCCTTGTTGGCCAGGGCGTAGGCGGCGGCCTCCGCGAAGTCCGCAAGGTTCCCGCCGGTTTCGAAGCGGGCCGCCTCCCGGCCGGGATGGTCTGGACGGCGCCCCGAGGCGGGATGGCGGTAGGGGGGATTGGCCAGAACCAGGTCGAAGTCCTCCGGAGCGATCAGCAGCGATTCCCGCACGCCGCGCACGTCGCCGTGGCGGGGGGCGAACCTGTCGGCCAGACCGAGGCGTTCGGCGTTTTCCGTGGCCGCCGCCACCATGTCCGGATCGTTGTCGAGGCCGCAGACGGTCGTTTCGCGGTCGTTTCGGGCCAGGAGCAGGCCGAGGCCGGCGGGGCCGCAGCCCGTGCCGAGGTCGAGTACCCGCTTGCCCGGCGCCGCGGCGGCGAAGGAGGCCAGAAGGAGGGCGTCGGCGCCGAAGCGAAAGCCGTTTTCCGGTTGGGACAGCCCGCGCGGGAAGGCCTGCCTGGCGGTTTCGGGATTCAAGAGGGCGTCTCCGCTGGTTGGGGGGAATTTCCACCTCGGTCCGACAGGCGCCTTTGCGGAATTTCGCCGGGGGCCGGTCCACGAAAGGCAGTATGCGCGAAATGCCGGCGCGATGACGGGCGGGAGGCGATGGCTGTCATGACACTTGCGATTTGAAAACGAGCGTGCGATATTGTTGATGGAAGCTTTGAAGGAGATAATGCGATGAAATTGTCTGTTCGTCTTTCCGTGTTGCTTGCTGTGCTTGCCTGCGGCGCAGTGATCTTCATGGAAAATTCCGCGTTCGCCCAATGCCCGCCCGGCACACACTGGTCGAATCGTTACTGGGCGTGCGTACCCAACAGGAGGCCGCCGCCACCGCCGCCTCCGGCGTATGCCCCGCCGCCACCGCCGCCTCCGGTGTATGCCCCGCCGCCCGGGCGCGGTTGCCGCTGGAGCTACAACAACTGCGTCAGGCTGTGTTACGGAGACCCCGCCTGTCTCACCAACTGCAATATCGGCTATAACGTCTGCCGGCAACAGGGACGATAGCCGGCCGCCGCGTCGTCACCCGACGCTGGCGGCTTGAAAAGCCGCCTTGGCCGCCCGTGAAACGGATATCCGTCTCGCGGGCGGCTTTTTTTCGTGATTGTGTCAATGCCGTGTTGCCGTCGCGTTGCGCGCCCGCATGTTGAGCAGTTCCACGAGCAGCGAAAAGCCCATGGCGAAATAGATGTACCCCCGGTCGATGTGCCGGCCCAGGCCCTCGGCCACCAGGAAGACGCCGATGAGGATGAGAAACGACAACGCCAGCATCTGCACCGTGGGATGGCGCGACACGAAATGGCTGACCGCGTCGGCGAAAAGCATCATGACGAGCACCGCGGCCACGACCGCCGCCACCATGACGACGATTTGCCCGGACATGCCAACGGCCGTGATGACGGAATCGAGGGAGAAGACGATATCCAGGATGGCGATCTGGGTCACGGCCGCGCCGAAGCCGCGGGTTTTCCGGACCCGGGTTTCTCCGGAGACGTGGGGTTCGATTTTTTCGTGGATCTCGAAGGTCGACTTGGCGATGAGGAAAAGCCCGCCGGCGAGGAGCACGATGTCGCGTCCCGTCACGACGTGGCCGAGGACGGCGAAAAGCGGCGCGGTCAGTCCCATGACCCAGGTGATGCCGAGAAGGAGCAGGATGCGCGTGCCCATGGCCAGCGCCAGGCCGATTTTCCTGGCCTTGGACTGGACCGCCGCCGGCAGGGCGTTGGAAATGATGGCGATGAAGACGATGTTGTCGATGCCGAGCACGATTTCGAGTGCCGACAGGGTGAGGAAGGCGATCAGGTTTTCCACGGTGAAAAGGGCCATTGCGGATTCTCCTTGTCCAGTCGGGGGATGCCGTCGTGACCTTGGCGAACCGTCTTCCCTGATGGAAAACGGATTTCACGGACCGCCGGAGCGGGGACGCCCCGCGGGCCGACCGTAACGGCGCGGGGCGCGGAACACAATCTAGCCCCGGCGCAACCGGCGGCGGGCGAAGTCCGTGAGCATGCGGGCCTCCTCCACCCGCAGCATCGAGGCCACGGCCATGTAGGCCACGGCCCAGGCGCCGATGAGCCCCAGGGAGAGCAGGGGGTGGCCGGCCGTTAAGTAGGCCCCGTACCCGACGCCGAGGCTCAGGATCGCGCTGACCAGGGTGGTGCGTCCCGGGGCGTACCACCGGCCGCCGAGCTTGCGGCGCAGGATGCAGCCGAGGACCAGGACGTTGACCCAGGACGAGACGGAGGTTGCCAGGGCCAGTCCCACGTGTCCGGTCGATCCCATGAGCATCCAGCCGGTGGCCACGTAGACCGCCAGGCAAAAGGCCGCTGTCACCGCCGGAGTGCGGGTGTCGGCGAGGGCGAAGTAGGCGGAGTACAGCGGCCGTACGCAGGCGAACGCCGGGAGCCCCGCGCCATAGGCCACGAGCGCCCCGGCCGTGGCCGCGATGGCCTGGGCGCCGAAGGCCCCGCGGCCGAAAAGCACCCGCACCATGGGGTCGGCCAGGGCGATCAGGCCGGCCGTGGCCGGCAGGCAGATGAAAAGCGTCAGGCGCAGGGAGGCGTTGAGCGTTTCGGTGAATTCGTCCATCCTGCCGGCCGAGGCCAGCTTGCTCAGGCCGGGCAGGGCGACCGTGCCCACGGCCACGCCGAAGACCCCGAGGGGGAACTGCACGAGCCGGTCGGCGTAATAGAGATAGGAAATGCTGCCGGTGGGGAGGTAGGAGGCGAGAAGCGTGCCGATGATGATGTTGAACTGGTAGACCGCCGCGCCGAAGGCCGTGGGCAGCATGAGCAGTCCCATGCGGGCCACGCCCTTGTCTCTGAGCGACCAGGGGCCGCGCCAGGAAAAGCCGAATTTTTTCAGTTGCGGCTGCTGCATGAACACCTGGCCCAGGCCGCCGATGACCACGGCCCAGGCCAGGGTGTGGGCCACGTCGAGGTCGAAAAACCAGGCCACTCCGGCGCCGGCGATGATGATGGTGTTGAGTTCAGACGTGGCCAGGGCGGGGGCCAGGAAATGCCCGAAGGAGTTGAGCACCCCCATGCAGAGGGCCACTGCCGAGATTTCGATGATGTAGGGAAAGACGATGCGGGTGAGTTCCACGGTCAGGTCAAAAAGGGCCGGATCGTCGGCGAAGCCCGGCGTGATGAGCCGCGTCAGCGGCCGGGCGAAGACGATGGCGAGGGTGGTCAGGACCCCGAGGATGATGAGCAGCCAGACCATGGCCGAACGGGGCATGGCGAAGGCGCGTTCGTCGCCCTCCTCCTGCCGCAGCTTGGTGAAGACCGGGACGAAGGCCATGGTCATGGAGCCTTCGGCGAAAAGCCGGCGCATCATGTTGGGCAGGCGGTAGGCCACGTAGAAGGCGTCGGCGGCGATGCCGGTCCCCAGCACGTAGGCGAGGATCATGTCCCGGAAAAAGCCCAGGATGCGCGACAGGAGCGTCGCGCCGCCGACAATGGAGGCGTCCCTGGCGATCTGCTTCATGTGTTGCGGCATGCTCTCCCCTACTCACTTTTGGCAGCGCGGGCAAAACGTCGAGGTCCGGCCGGCCACCCGCATGGAAACGAGCCTGGCGCCGCAGGCCGGACAGGGCTCCCCGGACTTGCCATAGACGGAAAACTGGTGCTGGAAGCCGCCTTCCACGCCGTCCGGCGTGCGGTAGTCGCGGATGGTGCTGCCGCCGGCGGCGATGGCCCGGGCGATGACGGACTGGACGGCGGCGAGGAGTTCGCGGCGCTGGGCGGGCGACAGGGAATTCGCCGGGCGGTCCGGCCGGATGCGGGCGGCGAAAAGCGATTCGTCGGCGTAGATGTTGCCGATGCCGGCGATGATCGTCTGGTCGAGAAGGGCCGCCTTGACGCGGACCGCGCGCCGGGACAGGGCCGCCTCGAAGGCCCGGGGCGTCATGTCCCACGGCTCCGGGCCGAGGGAGGCGTAGAAGTCCCAGGCGGCGAGCCCTTCGGGCGAAAGGAGCCGGGCCGAGCCGAAGCGGCGCATGTCGGAAAAGACGAGGACGTTGCCGTCGTCGAGGCGCACCAGGAGCCGGGCATGGGCCGGAACTGCCGCCTCCCGGGGCGCGATGTGGAAGCGGCCGGTCATCTTGAGATGCAGGGCCAGGACGGCGTCCCGGTCCCCCGCGACGCCGGGCCTCGGGCCCAGGCGGACGAGGAGCAGCTTGGCCCGGCGGGTGACCGCGACGATCACGCGGCCGGAAAGGGCCTCGGCAAAGGCGGCAGGCGTTCCGGGCGCGGCCAGGACCGTGGGGTCGGGCGCGTCGATGCCGGTGGCCACGCGGCCGAGCAGGCCCGGCGCCAGGGCGCGGGCGATGGTTTCCACCTCGGGCAGTTCGGGCATGGCTACTTGGCGGCTTTGGGCGGTCCGAGGGGAATGGCAATGGCGAGGATCTCGCCGGCCCGGGAGACGGTCAGTTCCAGGGGCTTGTCCGCCTTGGCGGCCTCCACGGCGGCCGTGTGCAGGACGGCCAGGGCCGTGGCCTCGTGCCCGCCGGCGGCCGTGACGGCGTCGCCGGCGAGGAGCCCGGCCGCCGCCGCCGGAGAGCCCGGCGTCACGGCCGTGACGAGAAGCGGCGTGGCCGGATGCCCGGGAGCGGGACTCTCTTGGGAAAGGGTCATGCCGAGCCTGCTTTTGTGCACCGCAGGGCAGGCGAAAAAGTCGTCGGCCGCGGACCGGGCCGGAGCCTCTCCGCCGCGCCAGGGCATGATGGTCCGGACGCGGGCGCCGGGATCGAGGACGGCCAGGCGCCGGGCGATGCCGAAGCGCCGCTCCGCATGGGCGGCGCCGGCGATGACCACGACCGGGCGGTTGTAAAGGGCCCTGGCGTAGCGTGCCCGCGAGGCCATTTGGGTATCCCATAGCGCCTGCACGGTGAGGAAGTCGGCGAAGGGATCCCCCCCGGCTCGGGTTTTCGGATCCTTCTTGAGCATGGCCGCGTGGTGGCCGAACAGTTCCCGCAGTTCCTCGACCTGGGCGGCATCCGGCGGCAGGATGGCGCCGGGGAGGGCGGCGCGCTCTGCCGGCGGCAGGGCGTCGAGCCCCTCGCGGCCGACCTTGCGGGCCAGGCCTCCCGGGGCGTTGAGGGCGAAGACCGGAAGTCCGTGTTCCCGGGCGGCCTCGAAAATCGGCGCGTACAGCGCGAAATCGAATCCCCAGGTGCGCGGCCAGTCCAGGGCGCGGGGGAGATCCTCCACGGCGAGGCGCCCCGCGTTGAAGGCGTCGAGCGTTTCCTGGCGGTCGGCCGGGACCATTTCCAGACCGACGACCGGGCGGACGCCTGCCGCGACGAGGCGGCGGAGGACGCCGGCCTGGGCCAGATGGTCGCAGGGGTTGGGATGTTCCTCGCCGACGAGAAGATAGTCGGCGCTGGCCGGGCCGGTTGCGAAGTCTCGTGGAGACATCGGCGTTCCCGGAGAGGCGAGGAGGGTTTCCGGGGAGACGGGGGGCGCCGCCACCGGTGCGGCCGGCGTCGCGCTGCGGCCGGCGCAGCCGCCGGCCAGGGTCAGGGCGGCGGCCAGGGTCAGGGCCAGGGCGCGGGAAACTCCCCCACCCTGGCGGTTCTGACGCATGGCGGAAGCTGGGGCCGGCGTGTTCATGCGGGCTTTCGCGGTCGGCGTGGTCGCAGGCGCCAGACCAGCGCTGCTAGTCCCACTTGCGCTTGTCTTCGATGGGCTTGATCTGGGGCGGCAGGGTGCCGGGGGCCACCACGGTCAGCGAGGGGCGCAGCTTGATCTTCTCGCGGAACTTGTGGAGCAGATCCTCCTCACGCTTGAAGTTGGAAGCCTCGACGATGAGATTCATCTCGTCGATGCCGCCGGGGTTGGTGACCTCGATCTGCCAGCGTTTGATTTCCTCGAAGCGGGTGATGACCTGCTCGACCTGATGCGGATAGACGAACATGCCCTTGATGCGGGCGGTGGTGTCCACCCGGCCGACGATGGAACCCAGGCGCGGCGAGGTGCGGCCGCACGGGCACGGGGCGCGTTCGATGTAGGACAGGTCGCCGGTGGCCAGGCGGATCAGGGGATAGGTCTTGTTGAAGGCCGTGACCACGATTTCGCCAACCTCGCCGTCCTTGAGCGGGATGCCGGTGTCGGGGTGACAGATTTCGACGAAGGCGCGGTTGGCGATGTGCAGCCCCGTCTTGTGGAAGCATTCGTAACCGACGCAGCCGACATCCGCCGTGCCGTAGCCCTGGCGCATGATGACATCGAATTTTTTCTCCAGGTTGGCACGCAACTTTTCGGAGAATTTTTCGCCGGTGACGAACGCCACTTCCATGTAGAGATCCTTGCGCAGGTTGAGCCCCATCTCCTCGCCCTTCTGGGCCAGGTGCATCAGGTAGCTCGGCGTGCCGACGTAGCCCGTGACCCGCAGCTTCTGCATGATCTCGAGCTGCGTGGTGGAGTTGCCCGGTCCGGCCGGAACCACGGCGCACCCCAGATTCTTGAGCGGTTCCTCGAACATGAGGCCGGCCGGGGTCATGTGGTAGGGGAACGTCACCTGCACCAGGTCTCCGGAGCGGAAGCCGCAGGCGTAGAAGCCTTCGGTCCAGCCCCAGTAGTCATCCTCGCGGTCCTCTGGATCGAAGATCGGACCGGGGGAAAGAAAGATGCGGCGCAACTCTCCCATGTCCTTGGTCAAAAGGCCCCCCAGGCGCGGTCCCATGGACTGCAGGAAGATGAGTTCCTTCTTTTTCAGGATGGGAATGTGCTTGAGGTCCGAGAGGGTCTTGAACTTGGACGCTTGAAACTGGGCGCGGTCAAAGCGCTTTTTGACATCCTCGGAATACCGGTAGGCATAGGAGAGCAGATCCTTGATCTGTATCTGATAGTACTGCCGGCGTTCGGATTCGTCGAGCACTTCCTTGCGGGAGTAAATGCCCTCGGTACGGTCCTTTCGGGTCATGACGGGTCTCCTTTGGAGGCGAAATCCCGTGGTGGGAAAAAGAGAGGTCTTGTAGCCCAGGGCGCCTAGGATTTCAAGCGTCCAGCGGGAGGGTTTCCGGAGAAAGGGCCCGGGCCACGGCTGCAAGCAGTTCCTGCCGGGTCACGGGTTTGGTCAGGTACCCGGTCAGGCCGGCGGCCAGGCCGCGCTTGCGGTCCTCGTCGGCGGCGGGGGCGGCGAGGCCCACGATGGGGAGGTCCGGGGAGACGCCTTCGACCTGACCGTCTCGGATGCGCCGGGTGGATTCGAAACCGGCGAGTTCCGGCGTCTGCACATCCATGAGCACCATGTCCACGGGACGGGTTCGCAAAATTTCAAGGAGTTTTTCACCTGATTCGGCGAGGACGGGTTCGTAGCCGCCGTCTTCCAGGATGCGGCGCACCAGCAGTTGGTTGACGGGGTCGTTCTCGGCGTGGACGATGACCGCTCCCTGGCGGGGAGGCAACGAGGCCGCGTGCGCCAAAATGGCGTGTTTTGCCACGGGGGCTGGCGGCGTGGCGGGACGGAACAGGGCTGTGAAGGAAAAAGCGCTTCCCCTGCCGGGTTCGCTCTCCAGTCGCATGGAACCGCCCATTTTTTCCACGATTTCCTTCGAGATGGAAAGACCGAGGCCGGCCTTGCCGTATCGCTTGCTGAGAAAATTTTCGCCGATGGCGAAGCGTTCGAAAATGTGTTGCTGCTTTTCCATGGGAATGCCGATGCCGGTGTCGCGAATGGCGAAAAGCAGCGTCGAGCATCCCTGATCCGCGGCGCCGGGCTGCCGGGAAATCCGCACGGAAACCGAACCCCGTTCCGTGAACTTCAGGGCGTTTTGCAGCAGATTGAGCAGAACCTGGCGCAACCGGGCCGGATCGCCCAGAAGCGATTCCGGAACGTCCTCGTCGATGGCCACCGAAAAAAACAGGTTCCTCCGGGTGGCATCCTCGGCACAGGCGGCGAAAAGCGGAGCGAGACTGTCGCGCAGCCCGAAGGGCTCCTCGGCGAGCTCGAGGCGTCCCATGGAGATGGAGGTCAGCTCCAGCAGATCGTCGACCACGCCGAGCAGCTGGTGGGAGGCGTCCATGGCCAATTCCAGGAACTGGCGTCGCCGCGGATCCAATTCTCCCTGCAACAGCAGATTCAGCATCCCCATGATGCCGTTGAGGGGGGTGCGCAGTTCGTGGCTCATGTTGGCCAGGAAAAGCTCCTTGGCCGCGCCGGCCCGGACCGCCCGGCCGGCGAAGGACGCGAACTCCCGATAGAAGGCCTTGATCAGGGCCAGCCGGTCGTCGGGCACGACGGCCAGCATGGACAGGGCGGCATCGGCGGCGGGGGATCGGCCGCGAAGCGCCTCCCGGTCTTCCGCACTGGCGAGGAAGGGACCGAGGGTCAGTACGGCCGGTCCGTCCTCTCCCTGGGGCAGGGCGAAGCGGCGCACCCCCAGCCCCAGCGGGCAGACGGCCGAGGGCGCGCCGCCGTCGAGAGGAACGACACCCTTCTCCGCGAGCAGGGGGCAGGTTCCGTGTTCGGGGAATTCCCGGTGCAGGATGGCGTGGGCCTCACGGCCCGGGTCGGGCCAGACGGAGGCATCCTCCGACGCCGCGATGGTCGCTGGAATCCCGAGCAGGGCCGCAAGCGGTTCGAGCAGTCGCTTGAGCGTCCGGGGCGCGTCGCCGAAAGGCACATCATGGGGCATGATAGGATTCTTAGCCCCTGGGCCCTGTCAGGTCAATCGGGTTGGTTGTTTTCCGAGCCTTCCGCCCGGTTTTCATCCGAAGCTTCCGGGCGCGCACTGGTGTCTTTGGGAGGCAGCGAACAGCGGCGGGCCTCCATCCCTCCGTGGCGGGCGAAGACCAGGAAACCCGTGTGGGCCACCATGCGGTCCTCGGGCCGCAGCCGTTCCGGAACGGGCTTGTAGCGCCGCACCAGGATCTCGAGCACTTCCACGTCCTCGAAGGGCGAGGTTTCAAGCGCCGCCAGCAGTTCGCTGATCTGGTTGACGGTGGGGAGCAGGAAGCCGACCGGCGCCCCGGGGCGCACCACGGCGGCGGCGGATTCCAGGTAGTCCCAGGGGGTGCGGACATCGAGAAAAAGGGCGTCGGCGTCGGATGGGTCCGAGAGGGGGTCGCCGGGCGTGTGCTCCGGGGGGAGGAAACCTTCGGCGATGTCGTGCCGGAACCGGCTGACCCGGCCCGAGAGTCCGACAGCCTCGAGGTTCTCCCCGGACAGGGCGAAGAATTCCGGGCGCCGTTCGAAGGTGTAGACCCGCCCCGTGTCCCCCACGTGCCAGGCCAGGGCCAGGGTCAGTCCGCCCGAGCCGCTGCCGGCCTCGATGACCCGGATTCCGGGGCCGATGCCCAGTTTGAGCAGGACATACCCGATCTCTTTGGGGTACATGATCTGGGTGGAACGCTTGACGCCCTTGACCAGATCGTAGGTCGAGGGGCGCAGCACCCGGAAGACGTGGCCCATATGGGTCGTCACCGCGCCGCCGCACCCGGCCTGGCCCACGTCGGCGAACAGGATCATGCCTTCCTGGGTGTGCAGCGTGACTTCCGGGTCGAAACGCCTCAGATATCGCTTGCCCTTGGGAGAGACCAGAAGTATCAAATCGCCCTGTTTCACGTTCCACCCCGGTTTGCTGTATTGGTCGGAAGGCCCTTGACCATGTCGGGGCCGGCCTGTCAAGCATGCGACGCGACAAGGAGGATCGCGCCACGGATTCCCAACGTTTTGTTTTCGGCCCGGTCGGATCGGGCCGCCTCGGACTGTCGCTGGGTCTTGACCTGCTTGGCGCCAGGATTTGCACGTTCGATTGCCTCTACTGCGAAGCGGGCGCCACCGAGGCCCTGACCACCGTTCGAAAACCCTATGTCAGCGCGCGGCGTGTCCTGGAGGAGTTGGCCGCCTGGAAGGCGGCCGGCCACGCCGATCCCGAAGCCGTCACCCTGGGCGGCATGGGCGAGCCGTGCCTCAATGCCGACTGCGGCGAGATCATCGCCGGAGCGAAGAAACTTTTCCCCCGTGTCCCCGTGGCCGTGCTGACCAACTCGAGCCTGCTGCCCGACCCGGAAGTCCGGGCGGAGCTCGCGCGGGCCGACATCGTCCTGCCGTCCATGGACACCCTCGTGGACGCCGAATACCGGCGCCTCAACCGTCCCCATCCCGACATCGGCCTCGCGGCCATCCGCCGGGGGCTGCTCGATTTCCGGGCGGAATTCGGCGGCGCGATCTTTCTCGAGGTCCTGCTGTTGGCCGGCATCAACGACAGCGACGAGAACCTGGAGCTTTTGCGGGAATTTTGCCGTGAACTCGCCGCGACCCGCGTGGATGTGGTCACCATGACCCGCCCCGGAGCCCACCGCGGCGCGACGGCCGTCGGCAGGGACACGCTGGCCCGCTTCCGGGAGGCCCTCGGCGCCGGCCCGGCCCATCCGGCCCTCTCCTCCGAGGGACACGGCCCCGCCGCCCTGGCCGCCCGGAAAACGGACGATCTCGCGGCCCGCATCGCGGCTTCCGTCACCCGCCGTCCCCAGACGGCCCGGGCGCTGGCCGACGCCCTCGGCGTCCCGCTCTCCCGTGTCGCCGAGGCCCTCGAAGCCCTGGAGCGGACCGGAACGGTCCGGCGGGAGCGCTGTGGCCATGACATTTTTTATTCCGGCTAGCCGGAAAACCAAATTTCGTCCCGGAGGAACGCCTCCGGGGCAGGGAGTTTCCCCACGATGAGCAAAGGCAAGAAGCGCAAGCAGAAGATGTTCATCAGCGTGCTGCCCGGCGAACAGGTCGAGGTGGCCGTGGCCGAGGACGGACTGCTCCTCGAATATTACGTGGAAATGGTGCATCAGGCCAAGACGCGCGGCCATATCTACAAGGGCAAGATCCACAACATCGATCCGGCCCTTCAGGCGGCCTTCATCAATTACGGCGCCGAACGCAACGGGTTCCTGCAGATCGACGAGGTGCACCCGGAATACTATCAGATCGTGCACACCGGGGAGCGCCGCGCCAAATATCCGCCCATCCAGAAGGCTCTCAAGAAGAACCAGGAACTGCTCGTCCAGGTGGTCAAGGAGCCGACCGGGCACAAAGGGGCGTTCCTGACGACCTACCTGTCCCTGCCCGGCCGGTATTTCGTCCTGACCCCGGGCCGCGAACAGCGCGGCGTCTCACGCAAGATCGAGGACGAGGGCGAGCGCAAACGCCTCAAGGACGCCATCGCCGGACTCAAGCTCGACGAGGGCCTCGGCATCATCGTGC
Source organism: uncultured Desulfovibrio sp. (assembly GCA_964576235.1). Classification (GTDB taxonomy): domain Bacteria; phylum Desulfobacterota; class Desulfovibrionia; order Desulfovibrionales; family Desulfovibrionaceae; genus Solidesulfovibrio. Next base: position 11,780 of record CAZNUQ010000047.1, on the reverse strand, counting down.
GCACCGCCGCCCTGTCCCAGTCCAAGACCTCTCTCGAGCGGGATCTGTCGTACCTGAAACGCCTGTGGAAGGAGGTGCGCCAGCGGGGCACCACAGCCGAGACCCCGAGCCTCGTCTACCAGGAACTCGACCTGTCCTCCCGGGCCGTGCGCGATTACCTGACGGACGACGTGGGCGAAATCTGGGTGGACGAGCCGGAAACCGCGGACCGCGTGTCCGAGATGGCGGCCCTCGTCTATCCGCGCCGTCCAGGCATCGTCAAACAGCACGGCGACATGGACGTGCCGCTTTGGGACCGGTTCAACCTGCGCAAGCAGATCGAGCAACTCTACGAGCGCGAGGTGACCCTGCCAAGCGGCGGCATCCTCGCTTTCGACCACGCCGAGGCGCTCACCGCCGTGGATGTCAACTCCGGCAAGATCGGCGGCGAATCCAATTTCCGCGAGATGGCGCTGAAAACCAACATCGAGGCGGCCGAGGAGGTGGCCAGGCAGCTTCGCCTGCGGGACATCGGCGGCCAGATCGTCATCGACTTCATCGAGATGAAGGACCGCAAGCACGTGGCCGAGGTGGAAAAAACCCTGCGGGCCGCCTTCAAGACCGACCGGGCCCGCACCGATGTCGGCCGCATCTCCCGTTTCGGGCTGCTCGAGATCGTCCGCCAGCGCCTGGGATCCTCGGCGTTGTCCATCACCTCCGAACCCTGCCCGTGCTGCCGGGGGTCGGGCCAGCGCCGCAACCACGAATGGCAGGCGCTGACCGTGCTCAAGGACATCTACCGCCAGTTGCGCAAGGATGCCGGCCTGGAATGCGTCACGGCCAAGGTCAGCGAGGAACTGGCCCTGTACCTGCTCAATCACAAGCGCGCCCGGCTTTCCGCCATGGAAGACGAATTCAAGAAAAAGATCATCATCAACGCCTTGTGAAGGCCATGGCCCGACGCATCCTGCTCCACGTCTGCTGCGGCCCCTGCGCCATAGCCCCCGTCAGGCATCTTCTGGAGGCCGGTTGGGACGTGACCGGCCTCTTCTACAATCCCAACATCCAGCCGGCCATGGAGTACCTGCGCCGGCGCGACGCCCTGGCCCGGGTCGCCTCCATCCTGGGCGTCGAAATCGTCTACGGCGACTACGACCCCGTTCCCCACATGCGCGCCGCCCTGGCCGATCCGGAAAACCGCTGCGGCCCGTGCTTTGCCTCGCGTCTCGACCGGACGGCGGAGCTGGCCGCGGCGAGGGGCTGTGACGCCTTTTCCAGCACGCTTCTTTACAGCAAGTACCAGGACCACGAGACGTTGCGCCGCCTGGGGGCCTTACGGGCCGATGCCCGGGGGGTCCCGTTTTATTACCAGGACTTCCGTGTGTTGTGGGACGAGGGCGTGGCGTTGTCGCGGGAATGGGGCATCTACCGCCAGCCCTACTGCGGCTGCGTCCTCTCCGAACTCGACCGCTACGCCAAGAAACTGCGCCGGCCACCTGTCGTGGAAGGATAGCCGCGCGGTCCGGTTGTACACGGTTCTTCTGGAATCCGGTCTTTTCCCTCAAACTCGAACACGCGGAAGATACGGGAAAACCGCCCTCGGGCGATGCCCCGGCCCTCCAGGGAGGCTCATGGACGCGACCGTTTTGCTCGTGCTGGCCGTTTGTTGCGATCTGGCCCTTGGCGACCCGCCGCGCCTGCCCCATCCCGTGCGGACCATCGGGGCGGCCTACGCCGCTCTTGACGCCCTTGCCGACCGTTTCGGATGCCGCACGCGCCTTTTCGGGGCCGCGTCGGTCCTGGGCGTGGCCGCCGCCGCCTGGGGCGTCGTCTCCCTGGGGGCCGGCCTGCCTGGAATCGGCTGGCTTTTGGCCTTGTATTTCTCCTACGCCGGCCTCGCCCTGGGGGGACTCGTGCGTGAGGGGCACAAAGCGGCACGTTTTTTGAATAACAATGAGATCGAAGCAGCCCGGAACGTCGTGGCGGGGCTGGTCAGCCGCGACGTTTCCCGGCTCGACGCTGCGGGCCTGTGGCGGGCCTTGGCCGAGTCCGTGGCCGAGAATGCCAACGACGCCTTCGTGGCGCCGCTATTCTGGCTGGCCGTGGGCGGACCCGGGGCGTTGTGGGCCTACAAGGCGGTGAGCACGGCCGACTCCATGTGGGGATACCGTACGCCGCGCCACCTGCGTCTGGGCTGGTTCGGGGCGAGGGCCGACGATGTCCTGGCCTGGCTGCCGGCCCGGTTGACAGCGATCTCGTTGTGGCTGGCGGCCAGATTGCTCGGCCAGGGGAGGGACGTTTTGCTCCACGACATCGTGGCCGATGCGAAAAAAAGCGCCAGTCCCAACGCGGGGTGGCCCATGGCGGCGGCGGCGTGGCTGTGCGGAGGACGCATGGGGGGAGCGTCGGTATATTTTGGACAACAGGTGGAAAAACCGTGTATGGGGCCGGCGGAGGGCACCTGGAACGCGGCGCGTTTCCGGCGGCTGTTGCGCTTGGTATTGCTCTCCGGGATTATTGTTGTCGTGCTAATTGTTTTGTTTTTTAATAGCTTTGGATTGTTGGCTTTTTTGTAATGGATATGCTGTGCGTCATGCCCGGTGTGAAGGCGTAGTCACTGTGAAATCCATCGCAATGATGCGATAATGATTTTTTGTTGACGTGTTGGTGCACGGGTGCTACACAATAAGGTATGTTATTTTCAGGAGGGCAGACCTATGGCTTTTGAAGGCACCGTCAAGTGGTTCAGTGACAAAAAAGGCTACGGTTTCATCATGCGCGAGGGCGAGGACGACGTGTTCGTCCACTATTCGTCCATCGAGGGCGAGGGATTCCGCACCTTGCGCGAAGGGGAACGGGTGAGCTTCGAGATCATCCAGGGAGAGCGCGGCCCCAAGGCCACCAACGTGGTCAAGCCGGCCTAGGCGCCCTTTTGTGCCATTGAAAAGCCCCCGCCGGACGTGTCCCGGCGGGGGCTTTTTCATGCGCCGCGCTGCAGGGTTTGATCGGCCGGCCCCCTAGGCGCCGAGAGCCTTGGAGCGATCGCGCGAGGCCATCACCGCGTCGATGACCGAGGCGCGCACGGCCTGCCGGTCCAGGTGCATCAGGGCCTCGATGGTCGTTCCGGCCGGCGAGGTCACCATTTCGCGCAGCACGCTCGGGTGCATTCCGGAAAGTCCGGCCAGCTTGGCCGTGCCCTCGACCAGGCCCTGGACGATATCCGCGGCCTGGTCCCTGGGAAATCCCATGTAGACGCCCGATTCGATGAGCGCCTCCATGAAGTAGAGCACGTAGGCGGGGCCGGAACCGGCCAGGCCCGTGAAGGCGTCGAAGTATTTTTCCTGCAGGACGTAGGTCCGGCCGAGGCGGGCGAACAGTTCGCGCGCGAAGGTCTTCTGGGCTTCGGACAGGGCCGGGTCGTCCAGGCACAGGGCGAACTGGCCCGCGCCGACCAGGGCCGGGGTGTTGGGCATGATCCGCACCACCGGGCAGGCGCCGTCGGTCAGTTCCTGCAGCCTGGAGACCGTGACCCCGGCCACGATGGACAGCACCGTCGTGCCGGGCTTCAGGCGCGGGGTCAGTTCCGTCATGGCCGGGACCAGATATTGGGGCTTGACGCAAAGGACGAGGTAATCGCTCGCCGCCGCCAGTTCTCCCGGTGAGGCGGCCGCCCGGGCCAGATTGTCCCGGGCCAGGGCGTCGGTCTTGGCGGCGTCCACGTCGTAGGCCGCGACCGTGAGGTCCGGGACGCCGGCCAGGCCCTTGATGATGGCCGAGCCCATGTTCCCCGCGCCGAGAAATCCGATGACGGCGGCCATGGCCCTAGCCCACCATTTCCAGTTTGCTGAAGAAGTAGGAGGTCTCGAAGGCGGCGGTTTCCGGGGCGTCGGAGCCGTGGACCGAGTTCTTCTCGATGTCGATGGCGTAGGTTTTGCGGATGGTGCCGGCCTCGGCGTTGGCGGGGTTGGTGGCGCCCATGAGCTTGCGGTAGCGGGCGATGGCGTCGTCGCCCTCGAGGATGGAGACGACCACCGGGCCGGAGATCATGAAGTCCACGAGGCTCGCGAAAAAGGGGCGTTCCTTGTGCACGGCGTAGAAGCCTTCGGCTTCGGCCTTGGACAGGTGGATCATCTTCATGGCCACGACCTTGAGGCCGGCGTCCTGGATCATTTTGAGGATGGCCCCGGCCAGGTTGCGTTCGACGGCGTCGGGCTTGATGATGGAAAGAGTGCGTTCCATGGTGTTGCTCCTTGATTTTTGGGGATGAAGGGACGGCCGTCCGACCGGCAGTAACCGGGGACGACGGCGGCCCGGCGTGCCGGGGCTTATCCTGAATCGGCCGTCAAGGCAAAGGGAAATCCCGGTTCAGACTCCGGCGATCACCCGCAGGAGCGCCTCCCGGTCCACCATGCCGAGGAGACGGCCCGCGTCGTCGGTGACCACCAGTCGCTTGGCCCTGGTGGACAGCATTTTTTGCAGAACCTCCATGAGCGGGGTGTCCTCGGGCACGGCATAGACATCGCGCTGCATGACTTCCCCGGCGGTTCCGCCGGGGCAGGCCTCCGGTTCGCGGGCGAAGGAGAGCAGGATCTTCACGAGTCCGGGCCTGTGGGCCGGGCCGCAACGGGCGAGCAGGTCGCCGTCGAGAACGATGCCGAGGACTTTTTTCGTCTCGTCCACCACCACCACGCGTCGCAGCGGCGAGGCCACGAGCCGGGCGACGACATCGGGCAGGGGCGTTTCCGGGGACGCCGTGGGCACGTCGGTGAACATCACGTCCCTGGCCTGCTGGAAAAGGTCGGCGGTGAAGCGCGGCAGGGCCTGCGCCGCCGGGGCCGCCTCGGCGGCCGCCCGCAGGATGTCCGCCCGGCTGACGATGCCGATGACCGTCTTGTCCCCGCCGACCACCGGAAGGCGCTTGAGCCCCTTTTTCGTCATCACCTGGGCCGCCTCGCGGAGGCTGGCCCGTTCGCCGATGGTCACGACAGGGGAGGACATGATCTCCGCCGCGGTCCGTCCGGCGAGCCGGGACCGCTCGTCCTCCCGGGTTTCCTCGGGCAGCATCCCCAGAAGGGAAAGCCGGGCTTCCATGCCGGCCCGGGCGAGCAGATCGCCGCCGGTGACGATGCCGAGAACCTTGCCGGCGGCGTCGGTCACGGGGACGGCCTTGACGTTGCGGGACAGCAGCAGGTCGACCACCGCGGGCAGGGGCGTGGTCGGAGCGACCGTGGCCACGTTGACGGACATCACGTCGCGTACCCGTACAGGGCAGTGGAACCGGGCGGACAGGCGCTGCCGGGTGACCAGGCCGCCCTTGAGCACGGCCTCGATGCGGGGGAGCAGGGCGTCCAGGCGCTCGGGGCGGTCCACGATCTCCACCACCATGGGCAGATCCTCGGAGAGCCGCAGGATTTTCGCGGTGTGGATCAGGCTGTCCGCCCCGAATCCCAGCACGCCTCGAAAGACCGTGGCCCCGGCCGCGCCGTGCCTGCGAGCCAGTTCCACGATCACTTCGTGGACGGGACGGCCGTCCGCGCGATCGGATTCGCCGCAATAGACGCGCGCCAGTTCGACCTCGGCATATTCCGACATGGTCGCCTCCCTTTCCCCGGCGTCCGGCGCCGGGAGCCGCTTACGCGAGGCCGCGCAGGTGGCTTACGGCGTTTTCGAAAAGCACGGTGCCCGTCGTCGGGCGTTCCCCCCGGGTGTAGCCGGGATGGTTGGTCGGGTGGTTGAATGCCTCGGGGTGGGGCATCAGGCCGAGGATGCGGCCCGTGGGGTCGGTCAGGCCGGCGATGGAAAGTGGCGAACCGTTGGGGTTGGCCGGATAGTCCATGGTCGGGGCGCCGGTCGCCGGGTCGGCGTAGGCCAGGGCCACGGCGCCGGTCCGGGCCATCTCGTCGAGCACGGCGGGTTCCATGGGCACGAGCTTGCCCTCGCCGTGGCGCACGGGAAGGTCGAGACGGGTGATTCCCCTGGTGAACACGCACGGGCTTTGGGGGTTGGCGGCCAGGGTCACCCAGCGGTCCTCGAAGCGGGCCGAATCGTTGTTGGCCAGGCTCACCTGGCGGGTGAAGTAGGCGCCGCCGAGGGCCGGCAGCAGGCCGAGCTTGACGAGGAGCTGGAAGCCGTTGCAGATGCCGAGGATAAGCCCTCCGGCCTCGAAGAAGGCCTTGAGCTGGGATAGCAGCGCCTCTCCGTCCCCGGTCTTGGCGTGTTTCCAGCGAACGGCCGCGGCCTGGGCCGCGCCCAGATCGTCGCCGTCGAGGAACCCGCCGGGGAAAATGAGGAAATTGTAGGCCTCGATGCGCGTCCGGCCGGCGGCGATATCCGAGAAAAAGACGATGTCCGTGACATCGGAGCCGGCCTGCCTGGCGGCGTGGGCCGATTCCACTTCGCAGTTGGTGCCGTAGCCGGTGATCACGAGGGTCCGTACCTGGGCCATGAGGGAAAACCTCCCGGGGGTTCCTTGAAAATTTGCGCCCGAAGGCTTAGTTTGCGCGGCTGAACATAAGGGGCCGCCCCGGCCGCGTCAACCGAAGCCGCGCAGCGGGCGCGCTCGGTCGGACGCGGGCCGCCGGGGGCGCCGGCGCGGCCCGAACCCAGCAAGGACGGCATCGGCCAATGAAGACCAAGTTTATTTTCGTCACGGGAGGGGTGCTGTCCTCCCTGGGCAAGGGGTTGGCCGCCGCGTCGATCGGCGCGCTGCTCCAGGCCCGGGGACTCAAGGTCACCATCCAGAAGCTCGACCCCTACATCAATGTCGATCCCGGCACGATGAACCCCTTCCAGCACGGCGAGGTCTACGTCACCGACGACGGGGCCGAAACCGACCTGGATCTGGGCCACTACGAGCGCTACCTCGGCGTGCCCATGAGCCAGAACAACAACTTCACCTCCGGGCGCATTTATTTCAGCGTGATCCAGAAGGAACGGCGGGGCGATTACCTCGGCGGCACGGTCCAGGTGATCCCCCACATCACCGACGAGATCAAGCGTTCCATCCTGGGCGTGGCCCGGGACGAGGACGTGGCCATCATCGAGATCGGCGGCACGGTGGGCGACATCGAGGGGCAGCCTTTCCTGGAGGCCATCCGGCAGTTGCGCATGGAACTGGGCAAGGAAAACGCCCTGTACATCCACCTGACGCTGGTTCCCTACCTGCGCGTGGCCGGAGAGGTGAAGACGAAGCCCACCCAGCACAGCGTCAAGGAACTGCGTTCCATCGGCATCCAGCCCGACATCATCATCTGCCGCAGCGAGGTGGAGCTCGCCCGGGACATCAAGGAGAAGATCGCGCTTTTCTGCGACGTGGACGCCGACGCCGTCTTCACGGCCCTGGATGTCAAGAACATCTACGAGTTGCCTTTGCGGCTCTACGCCGAGGGCGTGGACCAGAAGATCGCCATCCTCCTCCGTCTCCCGGCGAAAAACGCCGATCTCGAGCCCTGGCATTCGCTGATCCACCGCCTGGAAAATCCGACCGGAAAGGTGTCCATCGCCATCGTCGGCAAGTACGTGGATCTCAAGGAGGCCTACAAGAGCCTGCACGAGGCCCTCGTCCACGGCGCCGCCTCGGCCGGGGTCTCGGTCAACTTCGTCTACGTCAATTCCGAGGAGGTCACCCCCGAGAACACCGCGGCCACCTTCTCCGGCATCGACGGCATCCTGGTGCCCGGCGGCTTCGGTTCCCGGGGCGTCGAGGGCAAGATCGCGGCCATCGAATACGCGCGGACCAAGGGCATTCCCTTTTTCGGCATCTGCCTGGGCATGCAGTGCGCCGTCATCGAGTACGCCCGCAACGTGCTCGGCCTGGCCGGGGCCAATTCCGAGGAATTCGACCTCTCCACGCCCCACCCGGTCATCTACCTCATGCGGGAGTGGTTCGACTTCCGCACCCAGAAGGTCGAGCACCGCGACCCGTCGAGCGACAAGGGCGGCACCATGCGCCTGGGCGCCTATCCCTGCGTGGTCAAGCCCGACACCCGGGCCGCCGAGGCCTACGGCGCGTCGGATATCTCCGAACGCCATCGCCACCGCTACGAGTTCAACAAGGCCTACGCCGCCTCCTTCGAGGAGGCCGGCATGGTATTAAGCGGCCTGTCCCCGGACGGGGAACTGGTGGAAATGGTCGAACTGCCCGGGCATCCCTGGTTCCTGGGCTGCCAGTTCCATCCGGAGTTCAAGAGCAGCCCCATGCGGCCCCATCCGCTGTTCCGGGAGTTCGTGACGGCGGCCAAGCGCCGCAAGGGCGTCTAGGGCATCCGCCAGGCATCGCGCGGTGTGCTGGAGAATTGCGCATTCTTCAGACGTCGTGGCGGCACTGTCCGTGTGGCCTTTTCCCAGGGGCATCACGCAAAGCGAAAGCGGAGGAGGGGGCGCGGCCCCTTCCTCCTTTCCGGACGCCCGGCGGGGGCTTGCGTTGCCGCGCCGTTTCCCCCGCCATGCGAAATGTCGCGGCCGCCATGGGCCGAAGGCCGGGCCTTCGCCATCCCGCCCGTGACGGAACGGCCCGCGCGCGTCGGGCCGGGGGAGGCCATCCATGACATTCGAACGGTCCGCAGCCTTGGACCGGGCCAGGAACATCGCGCTGCTCGTGCTCGACGTGGACGGGGTCATGACCGACGGCGGCATCTATGTCGACGCCCTGGGGGACATCGCCAAGCGGTTCCACGTCCACGACGGCCTCGGCATCAGGCTGGCCCAGGCCGCGGGCCTGGAGATCGCCGTCATCAGCGGCCGGGAATCGCCGGCCGTTGCCGCCCGCATCGAGGAACTGGGCATCGCCGAATACCATCCCGGCCACCACCACAAAGTGCCGGTGCTGCGCGGCATCCTGGAGCGTCTCGGCCTCTCGGCCGTCCAGGCGGCCTACATCGGGGACGACTGGGTGGATATCGGCCCCATGCGCGAGGTCGGGTTGCCCATGGCCGTGGCCGACGCCCAACCCGAGGTTCTCGAGGCGGCCTTGTGGGTGTCGCGGTTTCCCGGAGGCCAGGGCGCGGTGCGCGAGGCCGTCCGTTTCCTGCTCGGCGCCCAGAACCGGCTGGAAAGGGCCCTGGCCTGGTTCCTCGACTGACGGGCCACCTGGCCGATTGCCACAGCCTTTTGAATGTGGCATAGTTTTTGTTGAGCAGGCGAGGCTGTTGGCCTCGCCCGTCCCGAAGCATCAACTTTTCGCGCATGGCGGTGGACATGGCCCTGGAACTGCGACAGCAGCTCAAACTTTCCCAGCAGTTGGTGATGACTCCCCAGCTGCAGCAAGCCATCAAGCTCTTGCAGCTTTCCCGATTGGAGCTTTTGGAGAGCGTCCAGCAGGAACTTCTGGAGAATCCGCTTCTGGAGGAATCCGTCGAGGAGGAGCGTCAGCCCGAGCGCACCATGGCCGAGGAGAATCTCGGGCCGACCGGGGATTCGAACGACGCGGCCATGGAAAAGGAACTGCTCAAGCATGCCGAATGGGACGATTACCTGGGCGATTTCGCCAGCACCGGCCGGCAGTCCCTGGCCCGGGAGTCGGAAATGCCCGAGGAGGGCATGGCGTTCGACGCCAGGCTCGCCTCCAAGCCCTCCCTGGACGGCCATCTCGGCTGGCAGATGCAGCTTTCCAACTTCACGCCCAAGGAACTCGAGATCGGGGAGGCCATTGTCGGCTGCCTCGATTCGTCGGGCTATCTGCGGGCCACGGTGGACGAACTGGTCCATATGACCGGGGGCGCGCCCGAAGAGGTCGAAACGGTGCTGCACCGGATCCAGCGTTTCGATCCGGTGGGCGTGGCCGCCCGGAATCCGTCGGAATGCCTGCTCACCCAGATCGAGGTCTACGGCTACGACGACGCGATCCTTATCGAACTGGTGCGCGACCACCTGGAGGATCTGGAAAAGAAGCGGTACAAGCCGCTGGTCAAGAAATTTCGCATCACGATGGAAAAGCTCAAGGAATACCTTGAACTCATCCAGACGCTCGATCCCATGCCTGGCGCCAGCTACGGCTCCGGAGACCCCATCTACGTGAGCCCCGATGCCTACGTCTACAAGTACGACAACGATTTCGTGATCATCCTCAACGAGGACGGCATGCCGCGGCTCAATCTCAATGTCTCCTACATGGAGGGGATGGCACCGAAAAACGACAAGGACAAGGATTACCTCCAGGACAAGATGCGTTCGGCCATGTGGCTCATGAAAAGCCTGTACCAGCGCCAGCGCACGCTCTACAAGGTTCTGGAAAGCATCGTGAAGTTCCAGCGCGAGTTCTTCGAGAACGGCGTCACCAAGCTGCGGCCGCTCATCCTCAAGGATGTGGCCGACGACATCAGCATGCACGAGTCCACCGTCAGCCGGATCACCTCCAACAAGTACGTGGCCACGCCACACGGCATTTTCGAATTGAAGTTCTTCTTCAACAGTTCGCTCGAACTTGACGACGGCAGCACCGTGGGGTCGGAGTCTGTCAAAGCCATGATCAAGCGTATCATCGCCGGCGAGGACGCCAAAAAGCCCATCAGCGACGAGGCCATCGCCGACATGCTCAAGGAAGAATTGCAAATCAACATCGCCCGGCGCACAGTCGCCAAGTACCGTACGGCCATGGGCATCGAATCCTCGTCGAAACGCAAGGCCGTGTTTTGATGCTTCGGGCCGGGAACTCCCGTCCCAACACCATGACAGCCTGGAGGACAGCATGAACATCACCTTCAATTTCAAGAACTTCGAACCGTCCGATCACTTGCGCGACTACGCTCGCAAGCGTTTCGAAAAACTCTCCAAATATACCGTCGCGACCGACGCCTCCGAACTGCAGGTGAACCTTGCCGTGGAGAAGACCCGGCAGATGGCCGACGTCATCTTCCTGGCCGACAACATGCACATCTCGGCCCACGAAGTCTCCGAGGACATGTATTCCACCATCGACATGATCCTCGACAAGGTGGAGGCCCAGGCCAAGAAGTTCCGTGAAAAGCAGAAGGATCGCCGTCGCCAGGCCGTGGAAACCGTGCGGATGGACGTGATCAGCATCAGCGAGGACGCCTCCGGCGGCCGCACCCCCACCATCGTGCAGACCGACCAGTACGAGCCCAAGCCCATGGCCGTGGAAGAGGCCGCCATGCAGCTCACCACCCTCAAGGACGATTTCCTGGTGTTCATCAACTCCGAAACCGAACGGCCCAATGTCATCTACCGTCTGCGCAACGGCGACTTCGGCCTGATCGATCCCGGAACGGGCGCGTAAATGCAGCTTGAGGAGTATCTCCAGCCGGATTTCGTGATCGGGGAACTGGCCTCCGAGACCAAGGGCGACGTGCTGGCCGAACTGGTGGCGCCGATCCGGTCCCAGTGGCCGGACTTCGACGCCGTGCGGGCCCGCCAGGTGCTGCTTGACCGGGAAAACCTCGGCACGACGGGCATTGGCGACGGAGTGGCCATTCCCCACGGCAAGATGGAGAACCTCGAAAAAATCGTCATCGTCGTCGGCCGGAGCTTAAAAGGCGTCAACTTCGATGCGCTGGATTTCAAGCCATGCCGCATCTTTTTCCTGGTTCTGGCGCCGGAGCACGTTGCGGGCCTGCATTTGCGCATACTGGCCCACATCTCGCGGCTGCTCTCCGACGAATCCTTCCGGCGCGCCTTTCTGGGCGCCGAAAACGACGCGGCCTTGTGGCGGGTTCTCACCGCCGCCGCCTAGGAACGAAACCGATGCAGTCCCCGCGCGCCGGCCCGACGGCCGGCGCGCGGGGGGGTTGGCAGCCCGGGGGGGCCATCGGCCAAGATAGGCAGGGCGGGGGGGTGGGGGGGGGGGG
>CAZNUQ010000046.1:0-24958 GCA_964576235.1 uncultured Desulfovibrio sp. | reverse complement strand
CGCACACTAGCCGTTGGCCGTCAGGCTGATGGCCACGACGGTTTTTCCGTCATCGGCCGTCACCGTGACGGAGAGCTGCCGGCCGTTTTTCTCCCCGATCAGCATCTGGGCATCGGCCTGCTTGCCCTGCATCAGGAATTTCCAGCCGTTTTTTTCCGCCTGCCCGGCATAGTAGCCGTAAACGGCCTCCGGCTTCGCGGCGCCACAATCGATCATGGCGATTTCCTGACCGGACATGTTGACGACCTGCACGACCGTCGATTCCGGATACTGGCCCACCTCCGCCTTCATGCCGGCCGGAAGTTCCACGCCGGCCAGGGCCCGGCCGACAAGCAGCAGGGCCGCGCAGGACAGCGCAAAGAGTTTGAGAATCCGCGACATACCACCTCCTGTATGATCAATGTCCGGTCCCGTAGCACAATGACGCGACGTCAACAACGGGCAGGAACATGGACAATTGGCCGCAGACCGCGGGGCCTTCCTGAAAGGTGTCCGGAGACGGCGCCGCGTACGGAGCACGGAGTCCGGCGCCGCTGTCTTCCTTCTTCGCGCGGGGGCCCCTGGCGACAGCCATTGACCAACCGTATCCATCGGCATATTCGTCTACCATCGACGGAATGTGACTTCATGGGCAACAGACGGTTCGGACCGGCTCCCCTTGGTCCGGTCCGCGCCTCCGCACGTGACGGTCAGCCTGAAGGCAACATGCCGGCCATTTCCGCGCATGACGCCGTGGACAACATGGAACGGGGAGCGAAGGGCCGGGAATAGCGGCCGCCGGCCGTGCAACGCGCCGCCGGACATCCCATGCGGAACCGGACACAGGCATGGACAAGCATGTCGTCATAGCCAGACAGGCCATCTTCGACGCTTCCAACAGGATCATCGGCTACGAACTGCTGCACAGGAGCCTGGGGAGCCCCAACGAAGCCGTCATCACGTCGGGCACGGCCGCGACGATGGATGTCATCGCCCACGGACTGGACCTGGTCGTCGACTCGATCCGGAACGACCAGAAACTTTTCATCAACTTTCCCAGCCAGCTGCTTGTGGAAAACGTCCACCTCCTGCTCGACAAGAACAGGTTCATCCTGGAGCTCCTGGAAACGGAAACCATCGACGACGCGTTCTTCGACCTGGTGTCCAGGACCAAGGCCCAAGGCTACCGGCTCGCCTTCGACGACGTGGACGATCCCGAGAGCCTGGCCAGCATCGTGGAGTTCGCCGACTACATCAAGGTCGATTTCCAAAAGCTGCACGACGCCAACAGTCTGCAATGCGCCACGAAGTATTTGAAACGATACAAATCGACGCTGCTCGCGGAAAAAGTGGAAACCTACTCCACGGTCGATCATGCCAAGAAGCTTGGCTACAAGTTCTTCCAGGGGTTCTACTTCAGCAAGCCGCAGCTTTTTTCAGGAAAGCTCATCTCGCCCAATGTCGCCGTCCACCTCAAGCTGATCAGCGAACTGAACAAGGCCCACCAGGACTACGACCGCATCGCCGGCATCGTCTCCTCGGATCCCGTTCTCAGCTTCAAGCTGCTCCGGTATGTCAACTCTCCGTTTTTCGGACAGATCGCCAAGACAACGAGCCTGAAGCGCGCCCTGCTGCTGCTCGGCAAGAAGGAACTGTCGCAGTGGCTCAACATCAATCTTCTCTCCAAGGCTGCCGCCACCGACATGGACAAGGAACTGATCTACATGTCGGCTTTCCGGAGCAAATTTCTTTCCATCCTGCGCGGCGTCCTGCCGTTCATCTGCAAAATGGATTTCGAGATCTGTCTGCCGTCCCTGTTCTCCCACCTCGATGCCATCCTGAAAATGCCGTTCGAGGCGATATTCGCCCAGCTCGGCAATTTCGGCTCCATGAGGGAAAGCCTGGTCGATCCCGCCTCGCCTTGCCGGAAGTGCTTCAGTCTGACGGAATTTTTCGAACGGCAGGATCGCGAAAAGATCGAGGCCTGCAAGCGGCGGTTCGCCGGCGTGGATTTCGACCGCATCAACCTCGAGGCGCTGGAATGGGCGCACCGCGCAATGGTCTAGACCGGATCGCGTTCGCATTGGGCGCGGCGAAGCCGCGCTCACCCGGGCAGCGAGGCCAACGCGGCGGCCACCGCGGCGGCCCGCGCCGGACCGAGCCCGGTTTTGGACGCGATCTCCCCGGCATCCGCCATCTTCATGGCCGCAACGGAGCCGAAGGCGTCCCACAGCCGCCGGGCCGTCTTGGGGCCGATGCCCGGCAGGGCGAGGAGTTCGCTGCGCAGCCCCGCCTTGTTCCTGGCCCGGCGCTGCCGTCCCACGGAAAAGTCGTGGACCGCGTCCCGCACCCGCTGCAGAAAGAGCAGCCCCGGGGAACCGGGCCGCAGGGCCAGGGGATTCTTGCGCCCGGGAACATAGACCACGTCCTCCATCTCGTTTTGGGAACGCCGGTCCCCCTTGGCGATGGAGGCCAGGGCGAAGGCCCCGCCCGCGCCGGCGGCCTCCAGAGCCCGGGCCACGGCGTCGAGCTGTCCCTTGCCGCCGTCGACGAGCAGCAGATCCGGCCAGGGCGGCCCGGAGGCGGCCCGCTTCCCGGCGAAGGAGGCCAGGGCCAGGTAGTCGTCGGAAGTGCCCTCCAGTTCCGGGAAGGCGTAGGCCCGGTACCCGCTTTTTTTCGGCGCGCCGTCCTCGAAGACGACCAGCCCCACCCGCACCCCGCGCCCGCCCAGATGCGACACGTCCACGGCCTCGATGCGGCCAAGCCCCGGCAGCCCGAAGACCCGGGCCAGGGCCGGCAGCACGCTCCCCTCGGCCGCCTTGGCCGCCTCCTCGACGGCGCGCCGGGCGTTGGCCCCGGCCATTTCCAGCAGTCCGCGTTCCTCCCGGCCCCGGGGAGGCCCCAGGCGCACGGCCCCGCCACGGCGCTCCTCCAGGATCTCGGCCAGGGCCTCCCGGTCGTCCTCCCCGCCCCCCGGCGCCAGGTCTTCCGGAACGACCAGACGCGGCGGAATGAAACTTTCCGGGCGATAGAACTGGATCAGGGCGCTGATGGCCGCCCCGGCGGCCTCGGACGCCTCCAGCCCGGCGAAATGGAAGGTCTTGCGGTCCAGGAGGCGTCCCTGCCGCACGAACAGGATGCAAAGGCCGAGCCCCCGCTCCGTCAGGGCCAGGTTGGCCACGTCCATGTCCACCAGCCGCGTCAGGACGGTCGCCTGCCCTTCCACCGTGCGCCGCATGGCCCGCAGCAGGTCGCGCAACTCGGCCGCCCGCTCGAAGGCCTGGGCCTCGGCCGCCTCCTCCATCTCCCGGGCCACGGCCTTGAGCACCTCCGCCGAACGGCCGGTCAGGAAGGCCTCGACCCGGCGCACCAGTTCCAGGTAGGCCTCGGGGGAGACCGCCGCCACGCAGGGCGCCAGGCACTGGCCGATGGAATGGTACAGGCACGGCCGCATCCTGTTGGCCAGGGTCCGGTCGCCGCATTTGCGCAAAGGGAAGACGCGTCCCAGTTCCTTCCAGGTGGCCCGGGCGGCCGCGGCCGAGGTGAACGGGCCGAAATAGGCGGCACCGTCGCGCTCCACCCGGCGGGTGAAGGCCAGGCGCGGATAGGGCGAACGCTTGTCGAGCTTGAAAAGGATGTAGTTCTTGTCGTCCTTGAGCACCACGTTGTAGCGGGGCCGGTGTTTCTTGATCAGGCTCGACTCGAGGAGCAGGGCCTCCTTTTCCGATGACGTGAGGAGCACGTCCACGGATTCGACGCGGCCGACCAGGGCGGCCGTCTTGACCGTCAGCCCGGCATCGCCGCGAAAATAGGAGGACAGGCGCGCCCGGAGGTTCTTGGCCTTGCCCACGTACAGGATTTTCCCCCGCCCGCCCTTCATGAGATACACTCCCGGCGAGGTGGGGAAATTCGTGGCCTGGAACACGTACATGGCCGTCAGGAATATCCCGGCCGCCCGACGGACTCAAGCCCGCCGGCACGACTTCCCGGGCTCCGCCTAACCCTCCCTTGATCTTGGAGAAAGAGGCGTGTACAAACAATCGGCGATGCGAGCGAAACGGCCCAGGCGTATTTCTGTCATCGGATCGGGCAGTTGCGACGCGGCCACCTTCGAAACGGCCCGCGTCCTGGGCCGGCTTCTGGCCGGCCACGGCTTCGACATCGTCTGCGGCGGCCTTGGGGGCGTCATGGCCGCGGCCTGCCTGGGCGCCAAGGAAGCCGGCGGCCGCACCATCGGCATCCTGCCCGGCGACGACCCGGCCGAGGCCAACGCCCACGTGGATGTGCCCATTGCCACGGGAATGGGTATCGCCCGCAACGTTTTGGTGGTAACAAACGGCGAGGTCGTCGTGGCCGTGGCCGGAGGGGCCGGCACGCTTTCGGAAATCGGCGTGGCCCTCAAGCTCGGCCGTCCGGTGGTGGCTCTGGGCCGCCACGCGGGCCTCGACGGCGTCAAGGCCGCCACGACCGCCGAGGAGGCGGCCGCCCTGGCGGCAGCTCTGATCGCCGACGTCTGAAAGGGAGCACGAATCGATGGAGTTATTGTGGGCGCCCTGGCGCATGAACTACATTCTCGGCCCCAAGCCCGACGCCTGCGTGTTCTGCCTGCCCGAGGGCGAGGCGGAGGACCGGGAGCGGCTGGTGCTGGCCAGGGGGCGTCATTCGTTCGTCATCATGAACAAGTTTCCGTACAACTCCGGCCACTTGATGGTCACGCCGCTACGCCACGCGAGCCGCCTGACCGACCTGACGCCCGAGGAAACACTGGAACTGACCAGGGGACTCACGTATTGCACCAAGGTGCTCGAGGAAGCCATGCGCCCCGGGGGCATCAACATCGGCCTCAACCTGGGCGAGGCGGCCGGAGCCGGCATCGCCGCCCATCTGCACTTCCAGATGGTGCCCCGCTGGAACGGCGACTCCTCGTTCATGGCCGTTTTCGGGGAAACGCGGGTCATCCCGCAACTGTTGCTCGAAACGTACGATCGGCTCAAACCCTTTTTCGAGGATTACCACGCAACCGTTACGTCGTGACA
The DNA here is from genome assembly GCA_964576235.1 of uncultured Desulfovibrio sp. Taxonomy (GTDB): domain Bacteria; phylum Desulfobacterota; class Desulfovibrionia; order Desulfovibrionales; family Desulfovibrionaceae; genus Solidesulfovibrio. The sequence continues at coordinate 19,943 of CAZNUQ010000046.1, read as the reverse complement.
AGGAGGCCCCCATGCGCGTGATCAAGGTGTTGTTTCTGCTCGTTTTCTTCTTCGTCTGCATGCTCTTTTTCGTCCAGAACACCGCCATGCTCGAAACGCCTCTGGTGCTCAAGCTGGGCGCGTTCGGCCTTTATGCGGAGACGCCCTCGGTCCCCTTCTACGTGGTGCTTCTGCTCGCCTTCGTCGCCGGCGGCCTTTTCTGCACCCTCTATTTCCTGGCCGAGAAGGTCCGGCAGGCCGCCAACGTGCGCAGTCTGCAAAACAAGGTGAACGCCATGGAAAAGCAGCTGGCCCAGAAAAAGGCCGCCTCGCCCCTCGCGCCGCCGAGCTTCGCCATGGCGTCCGCGCCCTCGTCCGGCGCCCCCGCCCCGGCCGCCCCGACTCCGGCCGCCGGCGCGGACAAGAAAGCCGACGCCTAGGCCCGTCGCGGTCCGTTTCGCCGTGGGGGAAATCAAGCTGACCCCCATGCTGGAGCAGTACCTGCGCGTCAAGGGGGAATACCCGGATGCGCTGCTGTTTTACCGCATGGGGGATTTCTATGAGTTGTTCCTCGAGGATGCCGTCACGGCCTCCCGGGAACTACAGATCGCCCTGACCTCGCGCAATCCCGGCGCCGAGGCGCCCATCCCCATGTGCGGCGTGCCCCACCACGCCGCCGAGGGGTATGTGGCCGACCTGCTCGCAAAGGGGTTCAAGGTCGCCATCTGCGACCAGATCGAGGACCCCAAACTCGCCAAGGGCCTCGTCAAGCGCGCCGTCACCCGGGTGCTCACCCCGGGCACGGCCGTGGAGGACGGGAATCTGCGGGCCAAGGAGCACAACTTCCTGGCCGCCCTCTACCACGACGCGGACGAAAAGGCCGGGGGGCTGGCCTGGGTGGACTTCTCCACCGGCGAATGGTCCGGCCTCCATGCCCGCGACCCATCCCGGCTGTGGCAGTGGGCCGCCAAGATCGGCCCCCGCGAACTGCTTCTGCCCGAAGGGCTCGAACCGCCGCGCGAGTGCGCCCTGGACGGCGTCCAGATCACCCGCTTCCCCGTGCGCCCCCATTTCGATTTCGCCGCCGGCCGCGACAAGGTGCTGCGAACCCAGGCCGTGGCCGGCCTCGATGCCCTGGACGTGGGCGACAAGCCCCAGCTGGTACGGGCCATGGGGGCCCTTCTGACCTACCTCGCCGCGACCCAGATGCGCGACCTCGGCCGGCTTGGCCCCTTCAGGCCGGTCAACCTCGGCCGCCACATGCTCCTCGACGAGGTGACGGAGCGCAATCTGGAGATCTTTCGCCGCCTCGACGGCCGCAAGGGACCGGGGACCCTGTGGCATGTCCTGGACCGCACCGAAACGCCCATGGGCGGACGGCTGCTCGAATCCATGCTGCGCCAGCCCTGGCTCGATCCGGCCCCCATTCTCGAAACCCAGGACTGCGTCGCCCGGCTGGTCGAGGACGAGGCGTTCCGGACCGCCCTGCGCGAGGCCCTGGCCGAGGTGTACGACCTGGAGAGGCTGACCACGCGCATCTTTCTCAACCGGGCCGCGCCCCGGGACTTCACGGCCCTGCGCCAGTCGTTGTCCCGCCTGCCGCTCCTGCGCCGGCTTTCGGCCGGCCAGGCCGATCCCCCCCGGGCCATGGCCGGCCTGCTCTCGGGCTGGGACGACTGCGAGGATCTGCACGACCTCCTCGCCCGGGCCCTGGTGGACAGCCCGCCGGTCCTCGTCACGGAAGGCGGGCTCTTCCGGCCCGGCTACCATCCCGAACTCGACGAACTGATGGAGCTTTCCGAGCACGGCGAGGGCAAGCTCAGGGAACTTTTGCTCGAAGAACAGCAAGCCGGCGACCTGCCCAGACTCAAACTCGGCTACAACCGGGTCTTCGGCTACTACTTCGAACTGTCCAAATCCGGCGGCACCGCGCCCGGACACTTCGAGCGCCGCCAGACCCTGGCCAACTGCGAACGCTACGTGACCCCCCGGCTCAAGGAGCTGGAGGAAAAGCTGCTGGCCGCCGGCGATCGCCGCAAGACCCTCGAATACAACCTCTTCCGGGAACTGCGCGAACACGTGGCCGCCCAACGCGAGCGGATCATGGACACGGCGGCCCGCGTGGCCCGGCTCGATGTCTGGCAGGGGCTGGCCGAGGCCGCCGTGGCCGGGGACTGGACCCGGCCCGGAATCCACCAGGGCCTTTCCATCGCCATCCGGGCCGGCCGCCATCCCGTGATCGAGGCCGCCCAGGGCGTCGGCAACTACATCCCCAACGACATCGCCATCGACGAGGCGGCCAAGGTCCTTCTGATCACCGGCCCCAACATGGCCGGCAAGTCCACGGTGCTGCGCCAGACGGCGCTGATCGCCGTGCTGGCCCAGATAGGCTCCTTCGTGCCGGCCACCCGGGCGGAAATCGGGCTGGTGGACCGGGTCTTCTGCCGGGTGGGGGCCTCGGACAACCTGGCCCAGGGCCAGTCCACGTTCATGGTGGAGATGATGGAGACGGCCCGGATCCTGCGTCAGGCCGGACGCCGCAGCCTCGTCATCCTCGACGAGATCGGCCGGGGAACGGCCACCTTCGACGGTCTGGCCCTGGCCTGGGCCGTGGTCGAGGATCTGGCCGGCCGGGAGGACGGCCAGGGCGTGCGCACGCTTTTCGCCACCCACTACCACGAGCTGACGGCCCTCGAGGGCCGCCTGCCGGGACTTCGCAACTACAACATCGCGGTCAAGGAATGGAAGGGCGACATCATCTTCCTGCGCCGGCTCCTGCCCGGACCGGCGGACCGCAGCTACGGCGTGGAGGTGGCCCGCCTCGCCGGAGTGCCCCGCAACGTGGTCAGGCGGGCCCGGGAACTGCTCGGGGAGCTGGAGCGCGCCCGCGACCCGGCCATCGCCGGACGCGGTCCCCGCGAACGGGGACAGCCGACCCTGCCGGGACTCCTGGCCGCGCCTTCGCGCGAGGAAACCGTCGCGCCCCCGGACGCGGAAAGCCTTCTTCTTGACGAACTGTCGCGCCTCGAACTAGACCGGATGACGCCACTGGAAGCCCTGACGCTCCTTTGCGACTGGAAAAACCGCTTCGGCGGCCCCGCTTCCTGAACGCTTCCCAAGGAGACCCACGCCATGCATCATTTCGAGTACCGGGGCGGTGAGCTGTACGCCGAGGAGGTGCCTGTCTCGACCCTGGTCGCCGCCTACGGCACGCCGCTTTACATCTACAGCGCCGCCACCTTGCGCCGCCACTTCGACGCCTTCGACACGGCCTTCGCCGGGCTGCCCCACCTCACGTGCTTTTCCGTGAAGGCCAATTCCAACCTGTCGGTCCTCAAAACCCTGGCCGCCCAGGGCGCCGGCATGGACATCGTCTCGGGCGGCGAACTCTACCGGGCCCTGGCCGCCGGGGTCGATCCGGCCACGATCGTCTATTCGGGCGTGGGCAAGCGGGCCGCCGAGATCGAACAGGCCCTAAGCGCCGACATCCTCATGTTCAACGTGGAATCCATGGGCGAACTGGAACGGTTGAGCGCCATCGCCTCCCGCATGGGACGCACGGCCCGCGTGAGCCTGCGCATCAACCCCGATGTCGATCCCAAGACCCATCCCTACATCTCGACGGGGCTCAAGAAAAACAAGTTCGGCCTCGACATCGAGCACTCCCTGGCGGCCTACGCCAAGGCCAGGGAACTGCCCGGCATCACCCCGGTGGGCATCGACTGCCACATCGGCTCCCAGCTCACGAGCATCTCCCCCTTCCTCGAGGCCCTGGACAAGATCCTGCTTTTCCGGGAAAAGCTCGCCGGCATGGGCATCGAAACCCGCTACCTCGACCTCGGCGGCGGACTCGGCATCCAGTACAACGAGGAAGACCCGCCCCATCCGAGCGAATTCGGCCAGGCCCTGACCAAGGCCCTCGGCGGCCTGCCCCTCACCCTCATCCTCGAACCCGGACGCGTCATCGTCGGCAACGCCGGCATCCTGGTCACCGAGGTCGTCTACACCAAGAAGACCCCGAGCAAGGACTTCGTCATCGTGGACGCGGCCATGAACGACCTGATCCGGCCGTCGCTCTACGATTCCTACCACGCCATCCGCGAGGTGCGGCCGGCGGGCCGGGCGCCGCTGTCCGTCGACGTGGTCGGCCCCATCTGCGAGTCCGGCGACTTCCTGGCCAGGGACCGGGAACTGCCGGCAGTGGCCCAGGGCGACCTGCTGGCCGTCTTCTCCGCCGGCGCCTATGGTTTCTCCATGTCCTCGAACTACAACTCCCGGCCGCGGGCGGCCGAAATCCTGGTCGACGGCGGCACGGTCACCGTGGCCCGCCGGCGCGAAACCTACGAGGACCTGATCGCCCTGGAACGCTGAAGGCCCGGCGCCGCCCCGGGGAGGTTCGGCCGACCGGGCGCCGCGGCACCTGTCATACATGGAATACCGGCGGCCGGCCGCTTTGCCGGCCGCCATCCGGCCAGGCCGCTCCCGGCGCCGGAAGCCTTGCGGAGACACTCCGATCGTGGACGCCGCCTTACCCGTTCTTCTCGTCCTGCAAATCGTCTTTTGCGGCGACAGCATCACCAAGGGATGGGAGTTCCAAAACCTGTTCGACCAGCCGCAAAAGGTCTCCATCAACGGCGTTGAATCCTGCACCAGCGCGGACATTCTCAAGCGCATCGAGCCCATCGCCCGACAAAAGCCGGCCAAACTCTTTTTGATGATCGGCATCAACGAGATCAAGGCCCATGAACGCATCGTCGGCAACTACGACAAAATCATCAAAAAGATACAAGAAATCTCACCTTATACCCGCATTTACGTGCAAAGCATCCTGCCCACCCGCACCCAGACCATCGACAACGCGGATATCGTCGCCACCAACAGGCTCCTCAAGGAACTGTGCGCCCGCCAGAACCGCTTCGTCCGCTACCTGGATCTCTACGGCTCGTTTTTGGCCGACGACGGCAAACTCGGCCCCAATTTCACCGAAGACGGCATCCACCTCACAAAAAACGCCTACTCGCTCTGGAAAAAGCTCATCACCAGCGAGATGTGATCCCGCGACGGGGAAAAAGCGGCGGGGAAGGACGGGCATGGACCGGGCCACGCCCATGAGGACTCGCTCAGGCGGAGTGTTTCGGTCCGGCGTCGGCGCGGAGTCTGGTTCGCGGCAGCGAGACAAAAAAATCGCTGCCCTGGCCGAGCCGGGACTCCGCCCAAATCCTGCCGCCGTAGTGCTCGACGATGTCGCGGCAGATGGCCAGCCCCAGGCCGGTTCCCGCGGGCCGGCCCTCCTGCCGCACCACCTGGAAAAAGCTGTCGAAAATTTTTTCGATGTTTTCCGGGGCGATGCCGATCCCCGTGTCCGAGACCCGAAGCAGCCAATCCCCCTGGTCGTCCAGGCCGATGGCAAGCCGGACCTGGCCGGCCGTGGTGAACTTCCGGGCGTTGCCGATGAGGTTGATGCACACCTGGAGCATCCTGTCCTCGTCGGCCACCAACGCGGGCATGCCGTCGGCCACATCCATCTCCAGGGTCACCGCCCCGCCGCCGTCGAAAAGGGCGGCCGTCGCGCCGGCGGCCCGCCCTGCCAGTTCCGACGCCTCGATGGCCGTGTCCCGCCAGTCCATCCTGCCGGACTCGATTTTCGACAGGTCGAGAAAATCGTTGATGAGCGCTGTCAGCCGCTGGTTCTCCTCGATGACGATCCCGAGATTGTGTCGGATGCGCTGCGCCTGACGCCGCGACTCCAGCGCGGGTTCGAGGCCGACAAGTTTCTCGAAGTCCCGTTCGATGATGCTCGCGAACCCTCTGATGGAGGTCAGCGGCGTGCGCAGCTCATGGGACACGGCGTACAGGATGGAGGATTTGATCTGGTCGAGTTGCCGCAGCCGTTCGTTGGCGGCCTCGAGTTCCCGGGTGCGGGCGGCGACAAGTTCCTCCAGCCTCCGGGAAAATTCGGCCAGTTCCTGCTCGGCCTGCCGGCCGGCGGTGTTGTCGACAAGCGAAATGATACGCGCCCCTTCCCAGGGCAAATCCGCCATGGTCAGATGGACATGGCGGGGCGCGCCATCGCGGCGCAGAAACGGCGCCTGCACGGTGCGGTCCGCAACGGCCGCGAAGCCCGTGACGGCAAGCAACTCCCGGACGGTGTCGGCCAGGAAAAAAGTCCGCCAGTCCAGGCCGCCCTCGAGGGTTTCGCGATCAAGCCCCGAGAGCCGGACAAAGGCGTCGTTGGCAAGGTCGATGGTTTCGTCCGGCCCGACAACGATGGTCGCGGCGCCGATACCCTCGAAAAGGGCCCTATAACGCTTTTCCGAGGCTTCCAGGGAGCGTTGCGATGCGGCCAGCCGGTCCAGCATGGCATTGAGCCCTTTGGCCAGGAGCCCCAGTTCGTCGGGACCGGGGAGATAGATACAGCGGGCTCCACCTCCCCGGGCGATCTGCCCGGTTTGTTCGCTTAGGGCGCGTACGCGGCGCACGATTTTTTTTTCAAAAAAATACAGCAGGAGACCGGCCAAAGCCACTCCGGCGGCCAGAACAAACCCCAGCGAGTAGAAGGCGAGCCGGCGCCCCTGGACGAAAAACCGCCTGTCCGTCTCCATCTCCAGCCAGAAGGCCGGCTTGGCGAATATGTCCCGGACGAGGCCGTACCCCAGGATGGTATCCGCGAATTCCCGGGCGCCGGGAGCGACCACGTCCTCGAAACCGGCCGCGGCCGGCCTGGGGACTTCCGGGGCGTCCAGGGCCCGGACACGGATGTCGAGCAGCGTGTCCTCGGCCATCTGGGAAACCGTGGTCTGATCGAACCAGGCCCCCATGATCAGGGTGCCCCGGGCCGGCCCCCCCTTCTCGCTGTCGAGAATGGGCGCCAGCGCCAGGAGCATGGGCCCGTCGCCCAGCATGACGAGCCCCTCCCGGCCGTCCTCGGCGTCCGCCGCAAGAAGCAGGCCGGTTCCGGGCGAGAACAGGGCCGCGATGTCCGGCGACACGGGAACGAAGGCCCCGGCCGCCTGGTCCCATTGCCGGCCGGCCACAAGCCGGCCCGCCAGATCGAACAGGCAGACCACCGCGAGGCGCTGCTTGATGAAGGTTTCCCTTGTCAGGTTGGATTCGATGAAGGCCCTGTTGCCGTTCTCCATGAAGGCGTAGGCATCGTCCCAGGTGGCCCAGTCGGCGGTCAGGAGGTCAATGCGGCGCAACTGCGTATGCATGGCGTTCAGCGCCCTGCGGACATCCTCGACGACCAGGGACTGTTCGATTTCCAGGAAGCCGGACAGGAAAAAAAGACGCAACACCAGATACAGGCCGATGACGGTGCATCCGACCGTAAGGCAGATGATGCGGATCGTCTGAATGCGCAATCCCATGCCGACCCCGCCCCCTCCGTTCTCCGCTCTTCGTGGTGCGCCCAAGGAGGCTCCCATCTCCCACGTCGGCGTGGCAACCGTCCCCGGCGAATGCGTTACGCCGAGCACGGCCTATTGTATCACGCCCACATCCGATACGCCAACAAAAGGACCACACATCGCTTCTCTCGCGGGGGGTGTTCGACCCCGCGCCCCCTTGCCGACACCCGGGACCAGGGGTCAGACGCCGCGGGGACGCAGGATGTCCGGCGAAACCTCCCGGACCGAGGCGGTTCCGGTCAGCAGCATGGCCGCCGCCAGTTCGGCGCGCATTTTTTGCAGCAGGAAGGCCACGCCCTCGGCTCCCCCGCCGAACGCCCCGACGACCAGCGGACGGCCCACCAGCACCGCGTCGGCGCCAAGGGCCAGGTACTTGAGCACGTCGGCGCCCGAGCGTACCCCGCCGTCGGCCAGGATGGCCCCCCGGCCCTTGACCGCCCGGACGATGCCGGGCAGGACCTCGGCCGCGCCAGGGGTGTGGTCGAGAACCCGGCCGCCGTGGTTGGACACCACGATGGCCGCCGCGCCGGCGTCGAATGCCGTTTCGGCCTCGTCCGGCGTCATGATGCCCTTGACGACGAAGGGCAACCGGGTCGCGCCGACGAGTTCCCGCAACTCCCCCGGGGTTTTCGGGGAAACCGGCTGCCCCTTGAGGGCCATGACGGCGAGTCCCGCCCCGTCCACGTCGACGCCGGCGGCCACGGCCCCCGCGTCCTCGGCTTTCGCCAGCATGGCCCTGACCGCTTCCTGGGCGCGCGGTTTGATGATGGGGATGCCGTGGCCCCGTTCGGCCCTGATCGCCTCTATGCCGCTGTCGTACATGGCCGTGTCCGCCCCGTCCCCGGACATGCCGATGGTGCCGGCCCGGGTGGCGCCCTCCATGATCATGCGGATGAAATCCGCTTCCGCGAGCCTGCCGCCCATGTTGTAGAGCACGCCTGTCATGGGCGCGGCCAGGATCGGCATGGAGAGGTCGCGGTCGAAAAGGGTCTGGGTCGTGTCCGCGGACTTGACGGCGTGCAGGGTGCGCATGTTGAGCCGGTAGGACCGCAGGGCTTCCAGGTTGGCGCCGAAGGCAAGTCCCGTGCCCATGCCGCCCATTCCGGGCGCCTCGCCGGCGCAGGCCCGTCCGTCGCATACCGGGCACACCCGGCAATATCCCTTGAGTTCCTCTCTGGCTTTCTTGCGCAGCGTCGTCAGGTCCATGCGTCGCCTCCCTTGCATGCATCGCGGATTCGGGCCCCGGGATGTCATCGGCCCACACCTCCAATGATATCCCCCAAGGCCGGTCCGGGCAAGCCCGCGACCGTGACGCCGTCCGCCAACATCCCGCATTGCCAAGGGAAACGCACGCCGTGCCGTTTGCCTGCGAAACGTTTCCGGATACCGCGCGAAGCGTGCCGGAGTGCCCCGTTTCCGCGGGGGCACACGCCTACCCGCCCCTCTTTCCGACTTTTTTTTCACGTGACGAAGGCTTTGACCTCATGGTAAGCGCCTGCTCAAGCGTCGGGTTTCGCGCGCTTTTCCAACGCCAAACACGGGGAGCCTATGCGGCCGATCATCGCTTTCGCGGCTCTTGGCCTTCTGGCCCTGACCTGCGCCTGTTCCAGCGGAGACAAAGACTCCTTCCGCGCTGTCGACCACGACAAGAACGGCAAAATCTCCTACGAGGAGTTACTGTTCGTCTTCCCCGACCTCACGCCGGAGATGTTCAGCCGTTCCGACGCCAACGGCGACGGCGTCCTTTCCGAGGACGAATACGCGAACTTCCTGAAGACCGAGTCAGGCAACCTCCCGGCCTCCGGAACAGGACAGGCCAAAGCCCCCGTGGACCCCAAATCCCCGTCGCAAAAACGGGACCGTCCCTCCGCCACCAACCAGCCGGCCGTGCCGTACTCGGGCGAGGAGGTCATCGAAATCCCCGCCCCGGGCAGTGAAACCGGTTCCAAGGGCAAGCAGGAGAAGGGCAGGAAGGAGCAAAAGGACCAGAAGGCCAGGTCCGATGCCGGAAAAAGAAGCGAGGCGACCCAGTATACCGTCTCGCGCGGGGACAACCTCTCGCGCATCGCTCACAAGTTCGGCGTGACCGTGGAAGACATCACCCGGGCCAACGGCGACATGAACCCGGACACGCTGCGCGACGGCCAGGTGCTCACCATCCCCGCCCGCCCCTAGCCGCGGCGGAAAGGAAGAAAGGAAGAGTCCATCATGCGCTTTCTCGCGACGGTCCTGGCGCTGGCCCTGGCCCTGGCGGCGGCTGCCCCGGCCCGGGCCCTGACCCAGGAGGAACTTCTCAAACGGCGGCTGGACAAGATGCGCCAGGCCGAACCGGCGATGCGCTCCGAGGAGCAGCAGCGCCGGGAGCAGATGGAACAGGCCACTTCCGGCTTCGTCCCCCAGACGCAGCAGGCCGAGGAGCCCCCCCTTCCCGTCCCCGACCCGGTGCGACGCCCGTCACCCGATCCGCGCGCCAACCTGTGGCAAAAGGAATCCTCCGGCAAGACCGCCACGACGGCCTCGGATGCGCCGGGCACCCCGGCCTCCCCCCCCGCCGCGCCGCGCGCGCCTTCGCCGACGCCCCCCGCCGCCGCGACCCCGGAATCCCGGGATCCCGCGACCCTGGCGGCGCTGGCCGCCAAGGCCAAGGCCGAGGGCGACACACGGGCCGCCCTGGCCTATCTGGACCAGGCCGTGGCGGCAGCCCCCAAGAACCCCGACCTCTACAACAACCGGGGCAACATCCTCAACAACATGGGCAAGTCCAAGGAAGCCGTGGCCGATTACGACCGGGCCATCGCCCTCGACGCCGCGAACCCCGCCTTCTTCTCCAACCGGGGGCTGGCCCACGAGCGCCTCGGCAACCGGTCCCGGGCCTGCGCCGACTACAAGAAGGCCTGCGACCTGGGCCAGTGCGATTTCTTCAAAAGCTACAAGGCGGAAGGGAACTGCCGCTAACGGCGCGCTCCTGAAAAATCCGCCTCCACGGGCCGGGGCGGATGTCCGCCGCCGTTAGCCCCGCCCGGGGCCGCGCCAGAACCGCAGCAGGTCCTCCGGGTCCTCCCGTTCGCGCAAAACCGAGAAGTTCCCGCGCCTTGAGCCCAGCACCCGGGGCATCTGCCGGCTGTTGTAACGCGACCACATGGACAGCGTGTAGGCGCCGACATCGTGGAGCACGACCCAATCCCCGGGCGCGATCTCGGGGAGTTCGGCCCGCCAGACCGGAAAATCCCCGGAAAAGCACAGCGGACCGGCCAGATGCCAGGGCCGGGTCCGCCCCGTCTTCATCCGCCCGGACGCGTCCAGGAGTGTCGCCCTGTGGAACCAGACCCCGGGGTTGTAGCACTCCCGAACGAACATGTCCGCGCCAAGGTGCAACACGGCCGTGCGGTGCCCCGGCTGGGTCTTGACGTATTCCACCCGGCTGGCGGCCACGGCGCACGGAGCGAACAGCATCCGGCCGAATTCCGTGACCAGGGAGAAGCCGCCGTCCAGCAATCCCCGGCAGCGGTCGCCGAGAGCGGCGGCGTAGGCCGCCGGCGTCGGGGGATCGTCCCCTTCGCGGTAGGCGGCCGGCAGGCCGCCGCCGATGTCCAGGAGCCTGACCCGCCCCCGGCCGGCGTCGTTGATGCGCCGGGCCAGATCGTACACGGCCCCGGCGCCCTCGACGAGAAGCGGCAACGGACAGCCCTGGGAGCCGACGTGGACGTGCAGTCCCGTAAGCCAGGGATACCTGGCGAAGGCGTCCACGATTTCCCGGTGCCGCGACAGGGGCACGCCGAACTTGGAATAGCGGCCGGCCACGCTCGTGGCCTTGATGGTTCCCCGGCCGGACTGGGGGTTCACCCGCAGCCCGGCCCGGGGGCACAGCCCAAGGGTTCCGGCCAAATCGTCCAGACGGCGCAACTCCTCAACGTTGTCCGCGTTGATGTGGACGCCAAGCTCCAGCGCCAGGCGCAATTCCGCCCCGGTCTTGGCCGGGGAGTCGAAGACGATGGCCTCGGGAGGCACGCCGGCGTCGAGAGCCAGATGGAGTTCCGGCAGCGAGGCCACCTCGGCCCCGGCGCCAAGTCCTTGCAAAAAGGCCAAAAGCGGCGGCAAGGGGGCGGCCTTGACGGCCACGGCGTGCCGCGTCCGGGGAGGGAAAGCCTCCCGCAGGGCCGCAAACCGCTCCTCCAGCCGGTCGAGGTCGTACAGCACCACGGCCGTGTCCGCCTCGCGGACCGCCCCGGCGGCCAGGGCCCTGCCCATCTGTTCCATGTCCTCCTCCTTGCGGCCGGGCAGGCCGCCACGGCCTCAACGCAAGAGCCACCAGCCCGACACGGCCAGGGAAACCAGGGTCACGGGCAGCCCCACCCGGGCGTGGGCGGCGAACCCCAGGCGCACGCCCAGCCGCTGGGCCTGGTCGGCCACGATGAGATTGGCGAGGCTGCCGGGCAGCAGCAGGTTGCCGGCCAGGGTGCTCGAGACGGCGAGCAGCGTTCCCTGCCCGGGCGAGTCGTGGCCCGGCAGCAGGAGCATCACGGCCGGCACGTTGGACACGACGTTGGAAAGCGCGGCGGTCACGGCGAAAAGCCAGCCCGGCCGGTTCAGGTCGATGCCGGCCGCCTCCAGGGCGCTGGAGAGGGCGGCGAGCATCCCGGCGGCCTCCAGCTCCCGGTTGACAACGAAAAGTCCCAGGAAAAGGAGCAGCAACTGCCAGTCGACCAGGGCCAAGGTCTCCCGCGAGGCCATGCGGCGGCTTGAAAGCAGCACGCCGGCGCAGGCCAGGGCCGCGTTCTCCCGGGGAATGCCGCCCCACAGAAAGACGATCACACAAAGCCCCAGGGCGGCCAATCCCTTGGCCGACTGCCAGCGGTCGAGCGGCGGCGCCGCGACGGCCAGGCGCGCCGTCGGTCCGGCGAACCGCCCCCGGTAGGCCCAGACCGTGCCCGCCCAGGCCAAAAGGAGGGAGGCCGCCACGCACGGCAGAGCCTGGACGGCGTAGCCGGCGAAGGAAAGACGGGCCACCTGGCCGATCAGCATGTTCTGCGGATTGCCGATCAGGGTCGCGGCGGAGCCGATGTTGGCGGCAAGCGCCAGGCCGATCAGATAGGGCACGGGATTGAGGCCCCGGGCCAGGGCGGCCTCGACCAGGATCGGGGTCATGGCCAGGCAGACGATGTCGTTGGCCAGAAGCGCGGAGAGCGCGGCCGAGGCGAGCATGATCCGGGCCAGAAGCCCGGCCGGCGTGACGGCCGCCGCGACCAGGAAGCGGGCAACGGCGGTGTAGAAGCCTCCCAGGCGCAACTGGGCGGAAACGATCATCAGGCCGAAAAGCAGGGAGAGCGTCGGCACGTCGGCGGCGGCCCAGGCCTCGCCCACGCCCATCGCCCCGCCGGCCACCAGGATGATGGCTCCAAGCAGGGCCGCGCCGGCCCGGTCCAGGGCCAGCCCGGGGAGATGCCCCAGGATCATGCCGGCGTAGACCAGCAGGAAAACGAAAACGACCAACGCGCCCACGCCTCGCCCTCCGTCGGATCGCGTGCGGGCCGGAAACCACGCACAAAAAAAGGCGGCCCCTCGCGGAGCCGCCGTGCTCGCCGGAAAGCGGACTACTTGTCAAGGAGCAGCCCTTCGGTCGGGTGTTCGCCGAACCAGCGCACCGCGCCCGAATCGATGTCGTAGAGCGCGCCGATCACCTTGATCCTGCCTTCGGCGGCCATCTTCTTGAGCAGGGGGCTTTTGGCGTAGATGTCGCTTACCGCCTGCCACATGTTGGCCTCGATGGAACGGCTGACGAGCTCGTCGAGGGAGGCCGTGGCCAGACGGGTCTTCACGCCCTTGACCGCCGGCACGATGGGAGCCACCAGCTTGCCGATGTTGTCGGTCACGGGTTCGTTTTTGACCACGGCCGTGACGGCGCCGCACTTGGTATGGGCCAGGACCACCACCAGGGGCACGCCCAGATGGTCGGCCGCGTATTCGATGGAGCCGATCTCGTCGACGGCGGCCACGTTCCCGGCCACGCGCACCGTGAAGATGTCGCCCACGCCCTGGTCGAAAAGGACCTCGACCGGCACACGCGAATCGGCGCAGCCAAGGACTGCGGCAAAAGGATGCTGGCCGCCCGTGGCGGTCTCGTGGCGCCGGCCGACATCCTGGCGGGGATTGACGCTGGCGCCGGCCAGGAACCGGGTGTTGCCTTCCTTGAGCTTGCCAAGGGCCTCGTCGGGCGTGACGCCCGGGCCGGCGGAAGACGCCAGGGAAAGCGGAGCCATCGAAACCAGGCACGCCATAACAGCCAATGTCGCAAAAAACCGTTTCATCGGATATCCTCCATGGGTGATCGTCGCCGCAAAGCCTCTCCCAAGTCTACCCGAGAAGGACCGTTCCGGTCAAAACAATCCTGCCCCGGGCACTTTACGTCCCGCCCCCCGAACGGCTATCTGACCGGGAGCGACAGCCGCCGTGGCGGCGTCTTCCGGGAGTCGAACATGCTGGAACTCGTGGTCTTTTGTTGCGGCGCGGCGGTCATGGTCCTGGAAATCGTCGGCGCCCGGGTCCTGGCGCCGTTTCTGGGAACCTCCATCGTGGTCTGGAGCGGCCTGATCGGCGTGGTCCTGGCCAGTCTCGCCGCCGGCTACTGGCAGGGCGGGCGGCTGGCCGACCGGCGCCCCTCGGCCCGGGTCCTGGCCGGCATCATCCTGCTGGCCGCCCTGCTGACGGCGGCGACGGCCGTGACCAGGTTCGCGCTGCTCGATTTCCTCACCTCGCGCGCTCCCGGTCCGCGCCTGTCCGTCATCGCCGCCGCGCTGCTGCTGTTCGCCCCGGCGGCCGGACTCCTCGGCATGGTCGCCCCCTTCGCCGTGCGCCTCAAGCTGCGCGACCCGGCCACGGCCGGCGCCACGGCCGGCCGGCTCTACGCGCTCTCCACCCTCGGCAGCATCGTCGGCACCTTCGCCGCCGGTTTCGTGCTCATCGCCACGCTCGGCACCACCGTCATCCTGCTCGTGGTGGCGGCCTTTCTGGTGGCGATTTCCCTGGCCGCCTCCCGGGCCGACGCCAAGGCCAAGATCGCCGCGGCCGGGCTGATCGTCCTGTGCGGCCTGTGGCTTAACGCCGACACCAGGGCCATGGCCGCCCTCGGCGTCCACGACGTGGACACGGACTACGGCCGGGTGCTCGTCTACCAGGGCCTGGAACCGGAGACGGGCCGGACCATCCGGGTCATGACCACGGGCCCCAGGCGCTACCAGTCGGCCTTCTACCCCGACGCCCCGGACACGCTGGCCCTGGCCTACACCCGCTTTTTCGACCTGGGCGCGTCCATGGTCCCGGACGCCCGCCGGGTGCTGGTCCTCGGCGGCGGCGGATACAGCTTTCCCCGCCACCTCCTGGCCACGCGGCCGGACGTCCGGGTGACGGTGGTGGAACTCGATCCGGGGGTCACCGCCCTGGCCCGGGAGTTCTTCGGCCTGCGCCCGGACCCGCGCCTGACCATCGTCCACGAGGACGCGCGGACGTTTCTCAACAGGGATGCCGGGCACTACGACCTCATTTTCGTCGATGCCTTCGGCACGGACTACGCCCCGCCCTTCCATCTGGTGACCCGGGAGGCTGCCTCGCGCATGGCCGCCCTGCTCGCCCCGGACGGCGCGGTCGTCGTCAACGCCATCGCCACGGCGGCCGGCCACCGCAGCCGGCTGCCCCAGGCCCTTTGCGCGACGTTCGCCAGCGTCTTCGAGGACGTGGGACTCTATCCGCTCGGGGAAGATCCCGAGGAGGAACAAAACGTCATGCTGGTGGCGAGATGGCGCGACGCGCCCTTCGTCGCGCCGGAGGGCGAGGAGGCCGGACGGTTCCTGGCGGCGCGGCGGGAGGCGCCCGGTCGCGGCGAGGCCCTCGTCCTCACGGACGATTACGCCCCGGTCGAGTGGCTGTGCGCCCTGCCGTGACGGAACGCCGCCCCGGCCTCACGAACAATCGATGTCGAGTCCGACCGGGCAGTGGTCCGAACCCATGACCGAGGCGTCGATCCAGGCCCGCCGGACCTTGCCCCGCAGTTCCTCGGAGACGAAGAAGTAGTCGATGCGCCAGCCCACGTTGCGGTCCCTGGCCTTGAAGCGGTAGTCCCACCAGGTGTAATGCCCGCCCTCCTTTTCGAAGAGGCGGAACGTGTCCACGTAGCCGGCGGCGGTGAAGGCGTCGAGCCAGGCCCGCTCCTCGGGCAAAAATCCCGAGGTTTTCTCGTTGGCCTTGGCGTTTTTGAGGTCGAGGGCCGTGTGGGCGGTGTTGAAGTCGCCGCAGACCACCACAGGCTTGTCGCGGCGCAGTGTTTCGGCGTGGCGCAGGAAGGCGTCGTAGTAGCCGAGCTTGTAGGCCAGACGCTCCGGCCCCTGGCCGCCGTTGGGGAAATAGACGTTGAAGAAATGGAATTCCCCGAATTCCATATGGATGAGCCGCCCTTCGCCGCCGAACGCGGCATCGGGCAGTTCCAGGCCGATGCGTTGCGGCCCCACGCGGTAAAAGCAGCCCACGCCGGAATAGCCCTTCCTGACCGTGGCGCTCGACCAGACCGTCCGGTACTGCTCCGTACCGCCGAAATCCGCCTCGTGACCGGGCTGGAGCTTCGACTCCTGGATGCCCACCACGTCCGCCCCGCAGGCGGCCAGCCACTCCCAAAAGCCCTTCTGGACCACGGCCCGCAGGCCGTTGACGTTCCAACTCAGCAAAATCATGACGGCGCCCCGTGCTCCCTGGAGGAAACGGCAGTGTCGCCGGCAGGGTCCAGCATTTCCAGGAACGCCCTGGCGCAATGGGGACAAAACTGCCGGCCGGCTTCTTTTTCTATGATGGAAAGCGCCTTGTCCAGAGGCATGCCCCGCCGGTAGGGGCGGTCCGTGGTCATGGCGTCGAAGGCGTCGGCGATGGCGATGATGCGCGCGCCCACGGGAATGTCCTCGCCCATGACGGCCGTGGGATAGCCGCTGCCGTCCCAGCGCTCGTGGTGCAGCAGGATCAGGGGCAGGACCGGCGCCAGGGAGGCGATGGGCCGCAGGATCTCCGCCCCGATGACGGCATGCTCCTGGATCTTGGCGTATTCCTCCGGGGTCAGCCGGCCGGGCTTGAGCAACACGGCGTCGCGCACCCCGATCTTGCCGATGTCGTGGAGGTTGGCCCCGATTTCCAGATCCTTGAGGGTGTGCTCGTCGAGCCCCATGTGGCGCCCGAGCCGCATGGCCATGCGCGACACCCGGGCGGTATGGCCCTTGGTGTACTCGTCCCGGGCCTCCAGGGCGGTGATGAGCGCCGACATGCTGGCCAGGACGTGCTCGTGCTCCTTTTTGACGTGGCGGTAGCTCTCGGCCAGAAGCTGCTCCACCACGAGCTGCATCTTCTCCACATCGAAGGGTTTGACGAAATAGCGGGACACGCCGAGGCTCTCCCCGCGCTTGATGTCGCTGCGCCGCCCCCGGGAGCTCATGATCACGACCAGGGTGTTGCGCAGTTCCGGCTCGTCGCGCAGGCGCTCGCACAGCGCGTAGCCGTCCATCCCGGGCATTTCGATGTCCGTGACCACCACGTCCGGCCGTTCGGCCACGGCGATCTCCAGCGCCTCCAGGCCGTTGCCGGCGGTCAGGACGCAGTGCCCGGCCTTGATGAAGCTGTGGCGCAACAGTTCCCGGATGAGCTTGTTGTCGTCGACCACGAGGATCTTGTTGTGGCGCTTGCGTTCGACCACGTCCAGATGCTGCGAGACCTTCTCCGCCAGCATCGCCGGCGTGAACGATTTGAGCAGGTAGTCGTCGGCCCCGAAGTTGAAGGCCGTTTCCACGTCGAGCGGGTTGTCGCTGCTCGACAGGATGACCACGGGCAGATAGCGGCCCGGATTGTCCTCCTTGAGCCGGCGGCACAGTTCCAGGCCGGACATGCCGGGCAAAAGCACGCTGGTCAGCACCAGTTCGAAGGGGTGCTCATGGCAGAGGGCAAGGGCCTGTTCGGCGTCGTTGGCCGCCACGACCCGGAAGCCTCCCGGCGAAAGCGCCGCGCGCACCACGTGCAAAAGCGTCCTGCCCCCGTCCACGAACAGGATCTCCCGCGCGGGCACGGACCGGGGGGCGCGCCGCTCCCCGTCCTTGAGTTCCCGGATGACCGCGGGAAGGGTGAGCCGGTCGACGTGACGGATGTCCGGGCCGCCGGGCAGACGGGCCGGCCCGTTTAGCGGGCCAAGGCAGAGGATGGGCATCGGCCGCCCGGAGGAGGGGGCGAGTTCCCGGATGCGCCGCGCCAGGGCCACGCTGTCGAGGCCCATGTAGGAATCCTGGATCAGGACGGCGTCGGGCGGGGAACCGGCCAGGGAAAGGGGCACGTCCCCCTCCTCGGGGAAGAGGAAGGAATACTCCACGCCGGCCGTGAGGTAGATCTTGGACAGGAAGGACCGGTAGAAATCGATGTCGATGACATTGGCGATCCGCATCAGCACCCCCAGGCGCGGGCAGCCGAAGCGCCCCTCCGGCGTGCGGACAGGCACCGGAGCGCGCCGCGCGGGCGCCGGAACGCCACGGCGGTCAGCACGTCAAGACCGTGGCCGAAAGCCTTTCCGGCCCGAGGTCGATGCGGGCGTACCCGCCATGGGCCAGGGCGCCGGGATTGACGATCACGGTGCGGCCGATGGCGTCCACGGACCGGGCCTCGTGGATATGGCCGGTCAGGCACACGTCGGGCTGGACGCGCTCTATGAATTCGCGCACCACCCGGCTCCCCACGTGGACGCCGGCGCCGACCACGTCGGCCGCGGTATCGAGGGGCGGCGTGTGGCAGACCATGACCAGACGCGGACAATGGGCCACGGCGGCATGGGCGGCCTCGAGCCAGGCGGCGATCCGCTCCTCGCCGGCCTCGCTCGGCGTGCCGAAGGGGGTCGGCGTCGACCAGCCGCAGCCGAAAAAGCCCACGCCCTCCGGCACGACCCGGCCGGTGGCGTGAAGGTTCACGCCCTCGGCGGTCAGGTAGCCGTCGACATCGGCCATGTCCATGTTGCCGATCTGGGCCATGACGACGGGATTGCGCCCGCGCGCGGCCTCCACGATCCGCCTGGCCGAGGCGGCCCCGCCCCTGACGGTCAGGTCGCCGCTGATCACGATGCCGGCGGCTTCCGAAAAGCCGGGGATGCGCCCCAAGGCCTTCACGTCGTCATGGATGTCCCCGATGCCGATCCAGTACGCCCCGCCCATGACCACCTCCCGTGCCGCGCGGTCCCTGGCGCCCTTCCCCCGCGGCCCCTTGCCTGCTAGTATGAAGGCGTTGTGGAAACATTGCAACCAATGCGGGACACCGCCGCCGACAAGGAGGCGCTGCGCCGGACGATGCGGACGCGGCGCGATGCCCTGTCCCGGGATTTCGTGGTCGCGGCCAGCCGGGCCGTGACCGACGGAGTGGCCCGCCTTCCCCGCTTTACTGCGGCCCGGGAAGTCCTGGCCTACCTGCCCATCCGGGGGGAGGCGGACCCCACGGCCCTGGTCGAGGCGGTGCTGGCCCGGGGCGGCCGGCTGCTTCTGCCGCGTTGCCGGAAGGACCGGCCCGGGGAACTGGACCTCGGCTGCGTGTCCTGCCTGGCCGATGTCGCGCCGGGGAGTTTCGGCATCCCGGAACCGCGCCCCGACCTGTGCCGCCCCCCCGGGGACTTCTCCCCGGACGTCATCCTGGTCCCGGGCCTGGCCTTCGACGCCGGCGGCGTCCGGCTGGGATTCGGCGGCGGCTACTACGACCGGCTGCTGGCCCTGCCCATGGCCGCCGGGGCCTATGTCGTCGGTCTGGCCTACGATTTCCAACTGGTGCCGCGTCTGCCGGCCGAGCCCTGGGACCGCCCGATGGACGCCGTCGTGACCGAACTCCGAACCCATCGCATCACGCCATGAACTGCATCCCCTTCGCCTTTCCGGGTCTGCCGCAAGTCGGTTGCGCCTTCGGCACCGCCGCGGCCAATATCTCCTTCAAGGACGCACCCGATCCCAACGCCGTCATCGAGGCCCGCCGGGCGCTCCAGGACGAACTCGGCTTTTCGGCCTGGCAGTCGCTGCGGCAGGTGCACGGCGTGCACATGATCTTCGAGCCGGAGTGGGACACCCTCGACCGGCCGAGCATCGAGACGGGCGACGGCATGGCCGAGACGCGGCCGGGCCGGGCCCTGGTCATCAAGACCGCCGACTGCCAGCCGGTGCTCCTGGCCCACGAGTCGGGCCGGCACATCGCGGCCCTGCACGTGGGCTGGCGCGGCAACGTGGCGGATTTCTGCGGCCGGGGGGTACGCACCTTCTGCCTGCGCTACGGACTCGACCCGCGTGAGCTTTTCGCCGTGCGCGGCCCGAGCCTCGGACCGGGCGAATCGGAATTCACGGCCTTCGCGGAGGAATTCGGCGAACGCTTCCGGCCGTACTTCGACCACCGCGTAAGCCGGGTGGACCTGTGGCGGCTCACGCGCGACCAGCTCCTGGCGGCGGGCCTCGACCGGGACCGCATCTTCGGCCTCGACCTGTGCACCAAAAGTCTGCCGCTTTTCTTCTCCTACCGCCGGGACAG
>CAZNUQ010000045.1:23383-25473 GCA_964576235.1 uncultured Desulfovibrio sp. | reverse complement strand
CGGATGCGTCCGCCGGCCGCCTTCTTGTCGCCGGCCATGACCGCGAGCATCTCCCGGGCCGGGAAACCGGGCTCTGCCATCCCCAGGCCGAGGGCCGCCAGCAGGGCGTCCTGGCGGGCCACGTCCCCGGCCGGACACATCCCGAGCGCCACCGCCAGCCGGCCGGCCACGGCCATGCCGGCGGCCACGGCCTGGCCGTGGGACAGACCGAAGTCCGAAAGGGTCTCGAAGGCGTGGCCGAAGGTATGGCCGTAGTTGAGAAGCATGCGCTCCCCGGCCTCGCGCTCGTCGGCCGCGACGATCCGGGCCTTGATGGCCACGCACCGGGCGACGACGGTTTCGAGGACGGCCGGCGCCCGGGCCGCCAGGGACGCGGCGTTCGCCTCCAGAAAGGCGAAGAGCCCGGCGTCGGCCGCCATCCCGTACTTGACCACCTCGGCCAGGCCGTCCCGGTAGACGGTCTCGGGCAGGGTGGACAACAGGGCCACGTCGCACCACACGCCCCGGGGCTGGACGAAAAGCCCGGCCATGTTCTTGGCGCCGCCGAGATTGACCGCCACCTTGCCGCCGACCGAGGCGTCCACCTGGGCCAGAAGCGTCGTCGGGAACCCGACACAGGGGACGCCGCGCATGTAAAGCCCGGCGGCCAGTCCGGCCAGATCCCCCACCACGCCGCCGCCGAAGGCGGCCACGAAATCCCCCCGGCCAAACCCCGCCTCCCGCAGGCCTTCCAGGGTCCGCTCCAGCACCGCGAAGCTCTTGCTCGATTCCCCCGGCGGCACGGAAACCAGCCGCGAGGGAATCCCCGCCTCCCCGCAACGCGCGGCAAAGGCCCGGGCGTGCAGGTCGCGCACGGTGTCGTCGGTCACGACCGCCATGCTCCGGCCCGGAGGATCGTCCAGCAGCGCGGCCACGGCCCGGCCGAGGATGTCCCGGCCCACGACCACCTCGTGCGACCGGTCCGGCCCGGCCGGCAGGATCACCGCCACCCGCCTCACGCCGCCCCCCGGGCCGCGCCGAGGAAGGGAATCAACCCCCGCACATAGGCGATCAGGGCGTCGGTCTCGCCGGGGTCGAGCTGCTGGTCGCAGTCGCAAAGGGCCACGGACGGCCGGTAATGGGCCTCGAACATGAGCCCGTCGGCACCGGCGGCCAGGGCCGCGGCGGCCATGGGGGCCACGATGTCCTTGCGCCCCAGGGAATGGCTGAGATCCACCACCACCGGAAGCGGGGTGGCCTGCTTGAGCAGGGCCACGGCCGCCAGGTCGAGGGTGTTGCGGGTGGCCCGTTCGAAGGTGCGGATGCCCCGCTCGCAAAGGACGATGTCCTCGTTGCCGCTGGTGGCGATGTATTCGGCGGCCCACAGGAACTCGTCCATGGTGGCCATGAACGACCGCTTGAGCAGCACCGGCCTGCCGGCGCGGCCGAGGGCCTTGAGCAGGGCGTAGTTGTACATGTTGCGCGTGCCCACCTGGAGCATGTCGGCATGGCGGGCCACCAGCTCCACGTCGCCGTCGCTGACCACTTCCGTGACCACGGCCATGCCGTGGGCGTCCGCCGCCCGGCGCAGCATCGAAAGACCCGGCGCGCCCAGCCCCTGGAAACTGTAGGGCGAGGTTCGGGGCTTGAACGCGCCACCGCGCAGAAGCCGCACGCCGTGCCCCGCGAGGCGGGCGGCCGTGGCCTCGAGCATGTCCTCCCCCTCCACGGCGCAGGGGCCGGCGATGATCTCCGGGGGCGCCCCGCCGCCCAGGCGGACGTTGCCGACCATAACCGTCCGGCCGGGGCCGCCGGCGACCCGGCTGACGCGCATCCGGGTCTGGCCGGCCCGGTCCATGACATCCACGGAGGACCGGAAGATCTCGTTGAAGATGCGGCGCAGCAGGTCGTCCGGCATGGGGCCGGGGTTGGTGGACAGCAGTTCGTCGAGCATGGCCGATTCCCGGGAGGCGTCGTAATGGGGCAGCCCCAGGGCGTCCTTGGCCGCGCCGATGTCGCGGGCAACCTGGAAATAGGCGTTGAGGCCCTCCATGATCTCCGCGTTGACGCGGGACATGCGGGCGCGCAGTTCCTCGAGGGAGGGGAGCGGG
>CAZNUQ010000045.1:14289-23283 GCA_964576235.1 uncultured Desulfovibrio sp. | reverse complement strand
GGAGCGAGGATGGCCTTTTCTACCCCGAAGGAAACGGCCCGGCAACACGAACGGCTTTCCCGGCTCCCTCTCCCCCGGAGACGCCGGACGGACAGCCCGGCCGCCGCCCTTCGCCTTTCCATCGCCCGACCGGCCGGCGGCGATATGGAAAAAAATCAAGACGCACTCCCGCGACGCATCGTCCTTAATTATTTCAACGGGATTTCCCGATCCCGAGGCTCCTTTCCGACGCCCGCTGTCGGCGGGTTTTACACGCTCCGGGGAAAATGCAAAAAATAATATGCAATAACAGCGTATTAGAATATGGACTGCATTTTGCAAAATCTAGAGCAGCCTTGCTCCACGATCTGCGGCAGCGTGGCGCTTGGCCATACAGCAATCCCTGTCCAAGGAGACGCGACATGAAAAAGATTCTCGGCACCATGATTTTCCTGTGGGCAATCCTGGCCATTGGCAGCTACTGCTCGGCGGCGGCCATCGACATCCAGGACTACAGCAAGCAAACCGCCACGACGTATTTCGTGGACATCGACGCGAACAAGTACAATTCGCCTTATTACCGTTGGTTCGACGAGGACTGGGGCTGGGTGCACGGCGGGATCGCCAGCGCCGCGACAGCCGTTTCCGCCACGCTCAACATCAGCGCCTTCGACATCGACTGGGACTCCGGAGAAGTCGACAACATCTATGCCTATGACAACGGCGTCATGACCCTCCTCGGATCGATGACCGGCTTCACCGACCAGTGGTCCTACGCGACGTTCACCCTCGGCTCGAACTTCTACGACGACATCGTGTCCGGCCTGCAGGTCTACATGGACATCGACTCGACCCACCAGGACCGTGTCTGGGCCGTCACCCTCGCCAAGTCGGTGGTCTCCGTCGACGGCGGCCAGATTCCCGATCCCACTCCCGGCGCGGTTCCCGAGCCCTGCACCATGCTCCTTCTGGGCGCCGGCCTCGGCGGTGTCCTTCTGCGCCGCAGGATGTCGCGGCAGGCGGCCTAGCCTCCGACGACGCGGCCGATAACGGTCCCGGCGGGCCACGGCCCGCCGGGACCCCTCATTTTTTCCTCCTTCGACGAGGGGGACCGGGGGGAAGCATCCCCCCGGCGGGGTCCGGAGCGGCGCCCCGGCGAAACCGAGGGCCCCCGCGGAGCGACAGCGCCGTCCCTTCCCTTTTTCCCGCCTTCTCCGTACACAAGGCCCAGGCCTCATGCCGGGCCGTGTCGCCGGCGAGAACGTCCCGGGGAGGACCGCATATGGCGCGTCACCGCGTTTGGAGGTGCTTTCCGGCCCTGCTGGCCGTCCTTTTTTTCGCGGCCTGGGCCGTGGCGGCGCGGGCCGGGGAAGACCCCGTCGCCAGGGCCGGCGCCCTGATCGAACGGGTCGGGGCGCTCAACCGCGAGGGCAAGCCGGACGAGGCCCTGCCCCTGGCCGTGGAGGCCCTCGGGCTCCTGGAGGCCGCCACCGGACCGGACAGCCCCGAGGTCGGCGCCGTGTGCGCCATCGCCGCGAGCCTCCACGACGCCCGGGAGGACTACGGCGCGGCCGTGCCGCTTCACGAACGGGCCCTGGCCATCCAGGAGAAGGCCCTGGGCCCCCGCCATCCGCGCGTGGCCGCGACACTGGCCGATCTGGCCTGGGACATCGAGGCCCTGGGCGATCCGGCCCGGGCCCGGCCGCTTTACGAGCGGGCCCTGGCCATCCGCGAGGAAACGCTCGGCCCCGATCATCCGGACACCGCCGTGTCCCTCAACAATCTGGCCGCCCTCGAGGAATCCTTCGGCGAGCACGCCGCGGCCAGGGGCCACTACGAACGCGCCCTGGCCATCAACGAAAAGGCCCTCGGCCCGGACCACCCGGAAACCGCCAACAGCTGCAACAACCTCGCCGGGGTGCTCGCCTCCCTGGCCCTGCACGACGAAGCCCGGAGCCTGTACGAACGGGCTCTGGCCATCCAGGAAAAGACCCTGGGGGCGGAACACCTCAAGCTCGCGGCCACCCTCAACAACCTGGCCCAGCTCGACCAGGCCGTCGGCGCCTACGAGCGGGCCCGCCCCCTGCTCGAACGCTCCCAGGCCATCCGGGAAAAGGCCCTCGGCCCCGGCCATCCGGATGTCGCCCTCGGCCGCAACAACCTGGCCGGGCTCCTGGGCTCCCTGGGCGAATACGACCAAGCCAAGCCGCTCTACGAGCAGTCCCTGGCCGACCTGGAAAAGGCCCTCGGCCCCGGCCATCCGCACGTGGCGGTCTGTCTGGCCAACCTGGCCTCGGTCCTCTCGGCCATGGGCGACGCCGAGGCGGCCGCGTCCCTGCTTAACCGCTCCATCGCCATATGGGAAAAGGCCAGGGGGCCGGAAAACGAGGACGTGGCCAGACCGCTGCACAATCTCGCCCTGCTCCACCACGCGCGCGGCGACCACGCCGCCGCCGAAGCCCTGCTCGAACGGGCCCGGGGCATTCTCGAAAAGGCCCTGGGGCCGGAGCATCCCCTCGTCGCCACCGTGGAGAACTCCCAGGCCGGCGTGGCGGCCGCCCAAGGCCGGCTCGACCGGGCCAGGGCCCAAAACGAGCGGGCCCTGGCCATCCGGGAGAAGGTCCTCGGCCCCCGCCACCTGGACACGGCCATCAGCCTGTCCAACCTGGCCGGGGTCCACGCCGACCAGGGGGACATCCCCAAGGCCGTCGGCCTCTACGAACGCAGCCTTTCCATCATGGAAGAGGCCGTCGGCCCCCGCCACCCCTACACCGCCAGGGTGGTCTACAACCTGGCCCGGGTCACGGCCCGCTCCGGCGACACCGGCCGGGCCTTCGCCCTCATGCGCCGGGGGCAGGCCATCGACGCCGCCTCCATCGAACCGATCATGGCCATCGCCTCGGACGCCCAGAAGCTCAAGTACCTGGCCACCCTCGAGGCCAACCTGCACGACTTCCAAAGCCTGGCGGCCGGCGCCCTCGGCGGTTCGCCCGAGGCGCGGCTGGCGGCCTTCGAGTCCTGGATCGGCCGCAAGGGCATCGTCCTGGAGGCCCAGCGCCGCTTCCAGGAGGCCCTCTTCCTCTCGGCCGACGCCGAAACGGCCCGGCTGGCCGGCGAACTGGCCGAGACGCGGGCACGGCTTTCCCGGCTCACCTTCACCGGGCCGGGGAATCTCCCTCCCGAGGCCCTGCGCGAGGAGACGGCGGCGCTGCGCCAGCGCAAGGAACGGTTGGAAGCCGAACTCTCCGCCCGGGCCAGCCGGTTCGCCAGGGCGAAAAAACGCGACGGCGCCACGGCCGCCACCCTGGCCGCGGCCCTGCCCGCCGGAAGCGTCCTGCTGGAATTTTGCCGCCACGAGGTGAGCGATTTCACGGCCGTCAGGCGCAAGACCGGCACCTTCCGCTATCTGGCCTACCTGCTGCCGGCCGGCCGGCCCGAGGGCCTCGCCCTGGTCGACCTGGGGGACGCCGGGGCCATCGACCGGGCCGTGGCCAGCCTGCGGGCGGCCATCAGGAACCCCGGCGCCGAAGGCGGCAGGCAGGCGGCCCAGGCCGCGCGCGCCCTGCACGATCTGGTCTTCGCCCCCCTGCGCGGCCCCCTCGGGCAGGCCCGCTCCCTTTTCATCTCCCCGGACGGCAACCTGAACCTCGTCCCCTTCGAGGTGCTGCTCGACCCCGACGGCCGCTACCTCATCGAGGATTTCACCTGCAACTACCTCTCGGCCGGCCGCGACCTGCTGGACTTCGCCCCGGCCGGGGAACGCCCGGCGGGCGAGGCGGTCCTGTTCGGGGACCCGGACTTCAACCGGCCGGCGGCCGCGTCCCCGCGGCCCGATCCGGCGCCCCCCGGACAGGCTCCCGAGGGCGTGTCCCGGGCCATGGCCGACCTGCGCTTCTCCCGGCTCCCCGGCACCCGTGAGGAGGTGCTGGCCCTGGCCGGGCTCCTCGGGCCAAAACACGCCCGGGTCTTCCTGGAATCCCGGGCCGACGAGGAATCCCTGGCCCGCATCCAGGCGCCGCGCATCCTCCATCTGGCCACCCACGGCTTTTTTCTCGGCGACCAGACCCTGGCCAGCCTGCTCGGGCCGGACGCCGAGGGCGCCGGCGCCCCGGGAACGCCGCCCGTCTTGCGCGGCGGATTCGAAAACCCGCTCCTGCGCTCGGGCCTGGCCCTGGCCGGGGCCAACACCGCCCTGTCCGCCAGGGACCGGCAGGAGGGGCGGGGCATCGTCACGGCCGAAAAAATTCTCGGCCTGCCCCTCGGCGGCACGGAGATGGTGGTGCTGTCGGCCTGCGAGACGGGGCTCGGCGAAGTCCGGGCCGGAGAGGGGGTGTTCGGGCTGCGCCGGGCCTTCGCCCAGGCCGGCGCCCGCAGCCTGGTCATGAGCCTTTGGAGCGTGCCGGACCAGGAAACCATGGAACTGATGGTGGGCTTCTACCGGACCCTCGCCCGGGGCGGGGTCACCCGCTGCGAGGCCCTGCGCCGGGCCGCCCTGGACGAGATGGCGGTGGTGCGGGAGCGCCATGGCCAGGCCCATCCGTTCTTCTGGGGGGCGTTCGTCTTTCTCGGCCAGCCGTGAACCGGCCTCAGGCGCCGGCCAGGAATCCGGCCGCCACCTGCCACAGCAGCCCGAGGCCGGTCAGGGCCAGGAGTCCGAAGACGCCGTGGCGAAAGGTCCGCTCGTTGCAGCGCCGGCACAGCAAAAGCCCCAGGCGCACCCCGGCCAGGAGGGCCACCATGCCCGCCAGGGCAAGGCCCGACACCTCCGGCGTCACCAGCCCCTCGAAGGCCTGGACCGCGACGATGCCGACCCCCGAAAGCAGGAAGTAAGCGTTGAGGGTGGCCTTGAACGTCTCCCGGTCCCAGGGCTGACGCGCCGTCCAGGCCACGATGGGCGGACCGTTGATGCCGATGGCCACGCCCAGGCAGCCGGCCGCCAGCCCGGCCGCCACGCCGAGCCCCGTTCCGGCCGGGGTGCTGGCGGGTCCGGCCAGGAGGGAACGCAAGGCCATCCATGACACCGAGACGCCAAGCAGCGCCTTGAGCCACGTCCCGGGCACGTTGCCAAGGATCGCCGCGCCCGCGGCCATGCCCGGCACCGAGGCGGCCAGCAGCAGGACCAGGGCCTTGCGGTCGACCCGGTTCCCCGGCCGGGACAGCAGCATGATGTTCACGCCCAGTCCCAGAAGGCAGCAAAGCGGCACCGCCACCCGCACATCCATGACCAGCCCCAGCAGGGGCAGGGCCACGAGGGTCGAGCCGAAACCGGCGAACCCCTGGACGCAGCCGCCCACTCCGGCCGCCGCCGACACCGCCAGAAACGTCGTGAGATCCATGGCCGCGATCACGCCGCGAAAGGCCGTCAGGCCCCGACGGCCGCCTCCGCCCGGAGGGCCTCCTCGCCGAACACCCCGGCCATGACCTCGAGGGCGAAACGGGCCGACACCGTGGCCGGGCCGCCTCCCATCTCGATCCCCACCTCCACGGCCTCGAGGATCTGGCGCGGGCTGGCCCCGGCGGCGGCGGCCTGTTCGATGTGCCACTGCATGCAGGACTGGCAGTCGATGACCACCGAGATGCCGACGGCCACGAGTTCCTTGGTCATCCCGGACAGGGCGCCGTCGGCGTAGGCGGCCCGCTCCATGTCCAGGAAGGCGGCGTAGACCGGGGATCGCAGGTCGAGGAGGCGTTTGTGGGCCTTTTTGCGGTCGCGGGACAACCGGGCCAGCGTCTCGTTCATGGCGGACCTCCCTGTTCGGTTTCTCGAAACGGCGTGCCGGCCGTCTCGTCCTTGAGGCAACATATAGAACCTGTTAAGGCCGGAGACAAACGGATTGATGCGAACCGTGCGTTCGGAGGGACCGAACAGTGCCCGACCCGCGACTGCTCAAGACCTTCCTGGCCGTGGCCGCCGGCCTGTCCTTCCGCCAGGCCGCCAAGGACCTCCACTACGCCCCGTCCTCGGTATCGAGCCAGATCAAGGCCCTGGAGGAGGAACTCGGCGTGGCGCTTTTCGACCGGACGGGACGCGAGATTCTCCTGACCGAACCGGGGCGCCGGCTGCTCGGCCACGCCCGGCGGCTGACCGCCCTCGACGCCCAGACCCGCCGCGTCGTCGGCGGCGGGGACGCCGACCCGCCGGAGATGACCGTCCGCATCTCCGAAACCCTCGGCCTGCACTGCCTGCCCCGCATCCTGCCGTCCTTTCGCGAGCGGTTCCCCCACACCCGGCTGCGTCTGGTCACCCAGTCCCGCCACGGCCTGGCCCGCGACCTGCTCCACGGCCTGACCGACCTGGCATTGGTCATCGGCGAGCCCTTCCGCGCGGTCGGCGTGACGGTCGAGGTCCTGCGCCGCGAGGCCCTGGTGGTCATCGCGCCCCCGGATTCGCCCCTGGCCGGGCGCGGCGCCGTCGGGCCGGAGGATCTCGACGGGACGACGCTCCTTTTGACGCCCCATGTCTGGAGCGCCCGGCGCTTCATCGAGGAGGCCCTGCTCGAGGCCAGGGCCAACCCGGCGGGGCTGGTCGAATGTTCGAGCGTGGAGATCGTCAAACGCTGCGTCATGGCCGGACAGGGAGTCTCGGTGGCCCCGCGCTTCGCCGTGACCGACGAGGTGGCCCGGGGAGCCCTGGCCGCCCTGGCCTGGAGCCGGGGCAGCCTCCACGCGCCGGTGCTTCTGATCCGCGAAGACGGCCGGGCGCCGTCCGGACCGGAGGCGTTTTTCATCGAGGCGTTGCGGGCCTGGTACCGGGAGCGGGAGGATGCGCCGCGGCCCTGAGGGGGATGATTCCTTCCGACGTTGCCGGCAGGCCGTGCCGGGGGCTCCCGCCCCCGGCCTTCGATCACGGGTCTATCCGGCGATCTGGTCGTCGGTCAGGCCGAAACGGCGGATCCTGGACTGGTAGTCGGCCAGGGCCGCGTCCAGATGGTCGGGGGTGAAGTCCGGCCACAGGGTTTCGGGGAAGGCGAATTCGCTGTAGGCCGACTGCCACAGAAGGTAGCCGGAGAGGCGCTGCTCGCCGCTGGTGCGGATCAGGAGGTCGGGGTCGGGCTGGCCGGCGGTGTAGAGCTCGGCGGACAGCCGCTCCTCGGTGATGTCTCCGGGGGCGACGCCCTGGGCCACCAGCCGGCGGCAGGCCCGCAGGATCTCCTCGCGGCCGGAGTAGTTGAGCGCCAGGTTGAGGGTCATTTCCGTACAGCCGGCGGTCTTGCCGATGACGTGTTCGAGCACCTTGCGGGTGGCCAGGGGCAGTTCGGCGAGCTCTCCGAGGACGCAAAACCGGATGGACTGGGAAAGCAGCGTGCCCAGCTCGCGGGTGAGGAAGCGCACGAGCAGATCGAAGAGAAACTTGATCTCCTCGGCCGGCCGCCCCCAGTTCTCCTTGGAAAACGTGTACAGGGTGAGGTGACGGATGCCGAGCTCCCGGCAACGGGTGACCACGCCCCGGGCGGCCTCGGTGCCGGCCCGGTGCCCCTCGCTGCGGGGCAGTCCGCGTTGTTTGGCCCAACGCCCGTTGCCATCCATGATGATGGCCACGTGGCGGGGAAGCTTTGCCGTATCCAGAACTATATCTCCATGATTTCCTTTTCTTTTTTAGAAAAGGCCTCGTCGGTTTTGGCGATGTAGCCGTCGGTGAGCTTCTGCACGTCCTCCTGGGCCTTGTGCTGGTCGTCCTCGCTGATGTCCTTGTCGTTCTTTTTCTTCTTCAAAAGCTCGTTGGCGTCGCGCCGGATGTTGCGCACGGCGACCTTGGCTTCCTCGGTGTACTTCTTGGCCACCTTGACCAGATCCTTGCGGCGGTCCTCGGTCAGCGGCGGGATGGCGATGCGGATGATCTTGCCGTCGTTGACCGGCGTGAGTCCGAGGTCGGACTTCTGGATGGACTTCTCGATGTCGTTGAACGCCTTGCGGTCCCAGGGCTGGATGGTGATGGTCCGGCTGTCCGGAGTGGACACGGACGCCAGCTGGTCGAGGGGCGTGGGGGTTCCGTAGTAGTCCACGCGCAAGCCGTCGAGCAGGCTGGTGGAGGCCCGGCCGGTGCGCAGCCGCGCGAACTCCTTGTCCAGGGTGGACAAGGCCTTTTTCATCCGTTCCTCGGCGTCCTTGAGCACTTCACGCATGTCATTCGCCTCCATTGACGACGGTGCCGACCGGCTCGCCGGCGAGCACGCGCTTCAGGTTGCCCGGGGTGAACATGTTAAAAACCACGATGGGCAGGTTGTTGTCCATGGCCAGGCTGATGGCCGTGGTGTCCATGACGCGCAACCGCTTCTCCAGCACGTCCATGTAGGTCAGGGTGTCGAACCTGACCGCATCGGCATGCTTGACCGGATCCTTGTCGTAGACGCCGTCGACCTTGGTTCCCTTGAGGATGGCCTCGCTTTTGAGTTCCATGGCCCGCAGGGCCGCGGCGGTATCCGTGGTGAAGTACGGATTGCCGGTCCCGGCGGCGCAGATGACCACCCTGCCTTTTTCAAGATGCCGCAGAGCCCGGCGCCGGATGTAGGGTTCGCAGACCTCGCGCATGGTGATGGCCGACATGACGCGGGTGGAAACCCCCTGCTTCTCCAGACCCTCCTGCACGGCCAGGGCGTTTAACACCGTGGCCAGCATTCCCATGTAATCGGCCGAGGCCCGGTCCATGCCGGCGGCCTGGTCCGAGACGCCGCGGAAGATGTTGCCGCCGCCGATGACCAGGGAAATCCTGGCCCCGAGGGCGACCGCGTCGACGATGTCCCGGCAGAAATTGGTGATGGTCTGGTTGTCGATCCCGAAAGGCCGACCCCCGGCCAGCGCCTCGCCGCTTATCTTAAGCAAAACCTGGGAAAACCGCAAATTCGACATGGAGCCTCCTTTGAAGACGGACGCGGGGGCCGGACGGTCCGCGCTCCCCTTGCGCGGAGAGGGCGCGCCCTGGCCCCCGCCCGGGAGCGTCCGGCAACGGAGGCCGGACGCTTTTCCAAAAAAAACGGGCCTTGCGGCCCGTTTTCTGTCGGTGCGTGTCCCCTAGGC
>CAZNUQ010000045.1:6037-14189 GCA_964576235.1 uncultured Desulfovibrio sp. | reverse complement strand
TTCCAAAAAAAACGGGCCTTGCGGCCCGTTTTCTGTCGGTGCGTGTCCCCTAGGCGACGTCCTCGCCCAGGGCCATGCGGGTAAAGCGCCCGATCTGGACGTTTTCGCCCAGGACGCCGACCAATTCGTTGAGGAGATCCTTGATGGAAACCTTGTCGTCCTTGATGAACGGCTGCTCCAGCAGGCAGATCTCCTTGTAGAACTTCTTGATGCGCCCCTCGACGATCTTCTCGGCGATGGCCTCGGGCTTGCCCTCCTCCATGGCCTGGTGCTTGAAGATCTCCTTCTCCTTGGCCAGCATGTCGGCCGGCACGTCCTCGGGGGCGAGGCACACGGGGTTGGCGGCGGCGATCTGCATGGCCACGTTCTTGGCGAATTCCAGGAACCGCTCGGACCGGGCCACGAAGTCGGTTTCGCACTTGATTTCCACAAGCACGCCGATCTTGCCGTTGGAGTGGATATAGGAGCCGATGACGCCCTCGGACGTGGCGCGTCCGGCGCGCTTCTGGGCCTTGGCCAGCCCCTTCTCGCGCAGCCAGGCGACGGCCTTCTCCTCGTCGCCGTCACACTCGCCAAGGGCCTTCTTGCAATCCATCATGCCCGCGCCGGTCTTGTCGCGCAGGGCTTTCACGGTAGCGGCGGAAATGGCCGACATGGGGCAGTCCTCCTACTCGTCGGTGGTTTCGGTATCGGTGTCTTCAACGGCCGGCGCGGCGGCGGGCTCGGGCTTCTCGTCCTTGTCCGGGACCGGCGCGGCGTCCTTGGTCTGGGCGGCGCCTTCCTGACAGGCTTCGGCGATGCTGGTGGCGAAAAGCTTGATGGCCCGGATGGCGTCGTCGTTGCCGGGAATGATGTAGTCGATGACGTCGGGATCGCAGTTGGTGTCGACCACGGCAACGATGGGGATGCCGAGCTTGCGGCATTCCTGGACGGCGATCTCCTCGCGCTTGGGATCGATGATGAACGCCGCCTGGGGCAGGCGGTCCATATCCTTGATGCCGCCGAGGGTGTCGTTGAGCTTGCCCACCTCGCGGCCCATCATGACGATCTCCTTTTTCGGGAAACGCTTGATGGAGCCGTCCTCGAACATGCGCTCGAGGGTCTTCAGGCGGTCGATGCTCTTCTTGATGGTCTGGAAGTTGGTGAGCATGCCGCCCATCCAACGGTTGGTGACGAAGAACTGGCCGACGCGCTCGGCTTCCTTCTTCACCGATTCCTGGGCCTGGCGCTTGGTGCCGACGAAAATGACGCGGCCGCCGCCGGCCACCACCCCGGACACGAAGTCGTGGGCCTTCTGGTACAGCTTGACGGTCTGCTGGAGGTCGATGATATGGATGCCGTTTCTGGCCCCGAAGATGAAGGGACGCATCTTGGGGTTCCAACGGCGGGTCTGGTGACCGAAATGGACGCCGGTTTCCAGAAGCTGTTTCATGGTCACGTAAGGCATGGGGGCTCCTTGGGTTTGTCCTCCACCTCGCCGGGAGCGACCGGACCGTCCGGCACCCAAGTCTGGGCGAGGCGTGCGAGTTTGGGAAACGGCGGTTTGTATGCCGCTTCGGGGAAAAAGGCAAGGCCTCCGGCAGGGGCTATTGGAGCGGTCCGGCCGCGGCCCTGGCCTGGACGGGATTGATGAGCACGCCCACCCCGTCGATCTCCACCCGGACCTCGTCGCCCGGGGCGAGAAGGCCGCCGCCGGCGGGCGAGCCGGCCAGCACCACGTCGCCGGGGAAAAGGGTCATGACCCTGGAAACGTAGCTCACCAGGGCAAACGGCGAAAGGGCCATGTCGGCCAGGGGGGCCTCCTGGACCGGATGGCCGTTGACCCGGGTGCGCAGCGCCAGGGCGGACGGGTCGGCCACCGCTGTCTCGATCCACGGCCCGACAGGGCCGAAGGTGTCGAATCCCTTGGCCCGGCCGAACGTCTCGTCGCGGGCGCCGAGGTCGACCGCCGTCACGTCGTTGGCGCAGGCGTAGCCGAAAAGGCAGCGCGGCACGTCGTCCGGGGCCACGTCGCGGCAGGTCCGGCCGACGATCATGGCCAGGGCGCCCCGCGCCTCCACCCGGGCGGAGTCCGGCGGCAGCACGATGGCCTGGCCGTTGCCGATCACGGCCGAGGGAGGCTTCAGAAAGAGCATCGGCGCGTCCGCCTCCCCGCGTCCCATCTCCCGCAGCCGGCTCCGGAAATTGGCCGCCGCGCAGACCACCTTGGAGGGCGACACCGGCGGCAGCACCGCGATCCCGGCCAGGGGGAGCGGGGCGTCGAGCCCCAGCGCCCGGTCCAGGCACAGCACCGCGCCCTCCTCCGGCAGCAGCTGAGCGTAAAAGGTTCTCTCGCCATGGCGCACGCGCAGCACCTTCATGGGGCAAGGCCTCCCTCGACGACGCCCCGGCAGGGCCGCGCCGTCCGTTGCGATCTGACCGCGTCGCCCGCGACGGGGCGCCCGCGACGGCCGGAAGGCCACCCCGTGGCGCTTCCCTGGAAAGAATACATGATTCCACGGATGCGGGGGCGGCACAAGCCGAATCTTCCCGATATCACATGCTGTTGCGCCCGGGGGGACGCGGCGCTAGAGGGTGATGACCAGGGGCACCACCACCGGGTCGCGCTCCAGAACCTTGCGGAAAAAACGGCGCAGGGCGGAACGGATGCGCTCCTTGAGCAGGTCGGACTGCCCGGGGGGGACGTTTTCGTAGATGTCGAGCACGATGCACTTGGCGTCCTCGAGGACGTGGCTGTAGTGCTGTTCGAAGACGAAACCCTTGGAAAGGATGTTCGGGCCGAAGGTCAGTTCCCCGGATTTCTCGTCCACCACCAGCACCACGATGACCAGCCCCTCGCCGGCCAGAAGCTGGCGTTCCTTGAGCACGGTCACGCCCACGTCGCCCACGCCCTTGCCGTCCACGTAGATGTGCTCGACGGGAATGGCCTCCTCCAGCCGGATGCCGCCGCCGGCCGGGAAGGTGACGGGCTGGCCGTCCTCGATGACCAGCGCCCGTTCGGGGGCCACGCCGCAGCCCGTGGCGATGCGGGCGTGCTTGACCAGATGGCGGTATTCCCCGTGCACCGGGATGAAGAACTTGGGGGCCACGGTGTTGAGCATCAGCCGCAGTTCCTCGGCATGGGCGTGGCCCGAGGCGTGGATGGCCTGGACCCGCTCGTAGAGGACCTCGGCCCCGAGCTTGTAGAGGCGGTTGATAAGCCGCGTGATGGCCCGGATGTTCCCGGGAATGAACCGCGAGGACAAGATGACGGTGTCGCCCTTCTTGATCTTCACCTGGCGGTGCTCGCCGTAGGCCAGGCGGGAGAGGGCCGAAAGCGGCTCGCCCTGGGAACCGGTGACGAGCAGCACCACCTGTTCGTCCGGGAGGCCCGGCAGGTCGTCGAGGCTGGCCTCGGCCCCGGCCGGGACGCGCAGGTGCCCGAGTTCGCGGGCGATCTCGATGTTGGAAAAAAGGCTCTTGCCCGAGACCGCGACCTTGCGGCCGGTGGCGTGGGCCAGGTCGTAGATCTCCTGCATCCGCTGGATGTGGCTGGAGAACAGCGTGACCACGATGCGCCCGGGGGCGTCGTTGAAGATGTCCGACAGGGCGGACTTGATCTCCCGCTCGGCCAGGGCGAAGCCCTCGCGTTCGGCGTTGGTCGAGTCCGACAGCAACAGGAGGACGCCGTCCCGGGAAAAGGCCCCGATGGCCCCGAGGTCCGTGGCGTGGCCGTCGAGGGGGGTGCGGTCGATCTTGAAATCGCCGGTGTGGACGATGCGGCCGGCCGGGGTCTCGATGCCCAGGGCGTAGCCGTGCACGATGGAATGACACACCGGGAAGAACGTGACCTTGAAATCGCCCAGGGCGATGGTGTCGCCGCCGGAAACGGGCACGAACCGGGTGAACTCCCTGAGGCTGTGTTCCTCCAGCTTCTTGGCGGCCAGGGCCAGGGTGAACTTCGAGCCGTAAAGCGGCGCGTCGCAGGACCGCATGAGCCAGGGCAGGGCCCCGATGTGGTCCTCGTGGCCGTGGGTCAGCACGATCCCCTTGAGCTTGTCCTTGTTGGCCAGGATGAAATCGAAACGCGGAATGACCACGTCGATGCCGAACAGGGAGTCGTCGGGAAACATCAGGCCGCAGTCCACGACAATCATGGAGTCGCCGGACACCAGGGCCATGCAGTTGAGCCCGATTTCGCCGAGGCCGCCCAGGGGATAGAGGGTCACGGCGGGTTGGGAATTCATGGGCGCATCTCCTGATAGGCCCCGTCCATGCGGGCCCAAAGGTCGTTTTTGAAGGCTTCGCGCTCCTTGAGGCCGTAGGAGGCGGCCGGGTCGAAGGGCGGCAGGGCGCGCAGGCGCACCTCGCCCGGGCGGATCCCCTTGCCGTGCTTGGCCAGGATCCGGCCGGAACCCGAGAGCACGATGGGGGCGACCTGGGCCCGGCACTTGAGGGCCACGATCATGCCGCCGGTCTTGAACTCCTGGAGCCTGGAATAATCCATGGAACGGGTCCCCTCGGGGAAGACGAGCAGCCCCACCCCCCGGGACACCAGATCGACCGCCTCCTGGATGGACTCCATGGCCTTGCGCCGGTTCTGCCGGTCGATGGCCACGTGGCCCACCCGGCGCATGGCCGGGCCGAAGACGGGGATGGCGAACAGGCTCTCCTTGGCCAGAAAGCGGAAATTGTAGTTCGAGAGCGTGGCGAAGAGGATCGGGATGTCCATGTGGCTCTGGTGGTTGGCCATGAAGATGTAGACCCCGTCGGGGTCCAGGGCCGAAAGATCGGCCGTGACGCGCACGCCGGCGCACCACACGAGGCACTTGGCCCACAGGCATTCCAGGCGGTGGGCCAGCCGGCCGTCCCGCCCCACCCTGGCGGTCAGCCAGCACAGGGAACTGAAAACGAGCGTCAGCGGCACGACGCACGCCTTGAAAAACACTGATCGCATCACGCATCCATGGTTCGGTTCGACGTTGGCCCAAACCGGCGCCCCGCAGGCCCGGACGCGATGCATACTAGGGGCGGGCGCGGAAAAAATCCAGTCTCGCGAAGGAGCTTCCGCCTCCTAGCCGCGGCGCGTTCCCCGCCCCGGCAGGCCTTCCCGAAAGTCTTTTCCGGCAGTCCGGCGAGACGGCAAAACGTCCATGGCCGGAGCCCCGGAAGGCCTGAAACGGCGGGTACCCGGGCCTGTCCGCCGTCGCGACGGACGCCCGCCGCGCCTCCTTTTTTTCAACAAAGGGTTTTACAACGTGATGAAGAGCGGTTAACCCTGGAGCATGACTCCATGACGCGCCCAGCGCGAGGCTGCATCGCGCCTCGTCGCGCTTCGCGCCATTTCCGAGGAGAAAGTCATGTCGCTGAAAAAAAAGACGCTCAAAAGCAAGCCCGTTTGCAAGGTCACCTTCATGCTGTCCAGGGATCAGGCCAAGGATGCCGACTGCGTGCATCTGGTCGGGGAGTTCAACGAGTGGGGGCCCGACGCCACGCCCATGCGCCGGCAAAAGGACGGTTCCTTCTCGACCACCCTTGACCTGTCGACCGGCCGCGAATACCAGTTTCGCTACCTGATCGACGGGGAGATCTGGATCAGCGATCCCGAAGCGGACAAGTACGCCTTCAGCCCCTTCGGCGACTGCGACAATTCCGTGGTCACGGTCTAGCCGGGCCGCCGGTCCGGCCGGGGCCTGTCCGAGGCGCGTTCACGCCGGCGCCCCCGCCCGGGCGGGGGCGCGCACCATCCCCAACCCAGCCCATGGCCGCCCGGATAAAAACCATCTGCTGCATCCACGGCACCCTGGCCCAGGAGTTCCGACGGCTCGGCCTGCGAACCTTCGAACTCGCCCCGCCGGCCGGGACGGCCAGCCTGCCCGAGCTTCTGGCCGGGCTCCCCGAACCGCCCGACTGCGTCATCCAGGAGGAGAACCTCGGCTGCCGGCTGGTCCTGACGGAACTCGACGCCGCCCCCTGCCCCACCCTGTTCTGGGCCCTCGATCCGCATCTCAATCTCTTCTGGCAACGCCACTACGCCGGGCTCTTTTCCGCCGTGGCCAGCAGCCAGCCCCACCTGGTCCCGGCCTTCGCCGCAGCCGGTGCGGCCCGGGCCGCCTGGATCACCTGGCACGGCCACGCCCGGCCCTTCGTCCCCCACGCGGCGCGCCGCGCGTCCATGGCCTTCGTGGGCCGCGTCACCTCCCAGCGCCGCCGCCGGCGCTGGTTCGCCGACCACATGGCCCGGCACGGCCTCGTGATCCGGGACGGGCTTTCCGGGCCCCAGCTGGCCGCGGTCTACGACGACGCCCGGCTGGCTCCCAACGAGTGCATCGCCGGCGAAGTGAACCAGCGGCTCTTCGAGGCCGCCTCCAGCGGCTGCCTGCCCGTTTCCGAACGCGCCCCGGAGGCCGTGGCGGAGCTTTTCGCCCCGGACCGGGAAGCCCTCTACTTCGACGACGTGCTGGAACTCGACGAACGCATCCGCTTCGCCCTGGCCCATCCGGGGCTGACCGAAAAAATGGCCCTGGCCGCCCATGCCGCCGTCGCCGCCCGCCATCTTCCCGCGCACCGGGCCGGACAGTTCCTGGCCCTGGCCGGATCGGCCGGGACCGGCGCGCGCGGCGGGAGGGCCAGGGAGGGCGAGGCCCTCGCCCTCTACCGCCTCCGCCGGGCCGGGCAGCTCCCCCTGCGCCGGGAGGATGTCTGGAAGCGGCTGCTCGCGGCGCCGGCCACCCCGGACATCGTGGCCGCCCGGCTGCACTTGGCCCTGGCCGCCGGAGACCGCGACACGGTGCTCGGCCTCGGCAACGCCTGCCTGGCCGAAGCCTCCCTGCGCTCCAGCGTCCGGGTCATGGCCGCGGCATCCCTGGCCGCCTGGCGCCTGGAGGAAACACGAACGGCCCGGATGCTGTGCCTGGCCTGGACGGAGGCCTCCGGCTTCCAGGCGGCGGCCCGCCCGGCCAGCCATCACGACCACCTGCTTTTTTTCGCCTCGGCCCTGGCCGCCGAGGGACTTGTCGCCTCGCCGGGCATGGTCTTCGACCCCGGGACGCACCTGCCGGACGACGCCGCCCAATGCCTGCTCGCGGCCAAGGCCCTGCGTCCCGACGCCCTCGAAACCGACCGCCGCCTGGAGGCGCTCATGCGCCGCCTGCCCGGCGCCGAGGCCGAACGGGTGGGGCTGCTTTCGGGACTCACCCTGCACAGGCGGGACGACTGGTCCCTGGGGCTGGAACTGGGGCTGGCCAACCTGAGGTCGTTCCGGCGCGAGGCCGGCCTCGAGGAACTGGCCCTGG
This sequence comes from uncultured Desulfovibrio sp., assembly GCA_964576235.1. Lineage (GTDB taxonomy): Bacteria > Desulfobacterota > Desulfovibrionia > Desulfovibrionales > Desulfovibrionaceae > Solidesulfovibrio. Next base: position 6,915 of record CAZNUQ010000045.1, on the reverse strand, counting down.
CCGGAGCCACGGCCGGACGACTCGGCCAGGGGGAACGTTTCGCCCGGCGCCTGGCCCTGGCCGACCCCTCCGGCCGGCTGCGCGCGGCCCTCGGGGGGGCGTGAGGGGAAGGGGGAAAAGCGGGAGGGGAGGTCTCCGGCGGCCAGGAGAGGCGCCGCCTCTCCTTAACCTCTCCGCCGGGGGGAAACATTCCCCCCGGCCCTCCCCCGGCGGGGGCGGTCAGTTTTCCTGAAGGCGTCCGGCCACGATGGAGGCGGCCAGGGCCTGTTGCGGCCCGACCGGAACGTCCAGGTCCGGCGGGATCGCCTCGAACGCGGGCCGCGCCGGGGGCGCGCAGGCCGCCGCGCCGGGATCCGGCAGGCCGAACCAGCGGGCCTTCAGGTAACCGGCCAGGATATCGGCCACCCAGGCGTTTCCGGCCGGACTCCAATGGGTGTCCACGCCCGTGTAGGTCTCCTCGCCGGAGGGAGTGCGGGCGGCCAGACACGGCGTCAGGTCGAGGACATCCTCCTGGGGCAGGCCGACCCGACGGGCCAGTTCCCGGGTCACGCGTCCGGGCAGCCCCAGGTCCATGGTTTCAGGATCCGCGCCGAGGTCCCGGGCGGCGGCGCGGCCGACCTCGGGCGAAACCGCGCAAAGCGGCGGGAAAAGCGTCACCAGGACAGGCTTGCCCGAGGCCGCCACCCGGGCGGCCGTGGCCAGGAAGAGCTGGTACCAGGGCAGGTTGTTGCGGTAGGCGAACATGGTTTCCCGGAAAAAGGGCTTGACGCTCGAACGCATTTCCGAGGCCAGTTGTTCCGGGGAAAGCGGCAGCAGCGAGCGGTAGAGGGGCTCGGCGGAGGAGGAGGCGACAGAGGCGGCGGACGCGGTAGAGGCGG
>CAZNUQ010000045.1:2387-5937 GCA_964576235.1 uncultured Desulfovibrio sp. | reverse complement strand
GAGGCGGCGGACGCGGTAGAGGCGGGCAGCTCCTCCGGTTTCTTGAGTTCGGGCAGAAAAAGCATCTTGCGGAAACCGGCGTCGCTTTGGAGCTTGAACAGGAACTGGGCCTTGATGAAATCGAGGAACCGGAAATAGTTGTCGTGAGGCACCAGGGAATAGACCCCGTAGGCCTGCCCGCGCCGTCGGACCTCGGCCAGCCGGTCGGCGAAGGCCCCGGGATCGTAGGGGGTCTTGCGCACGTCGTTGAAGTCGTTGCCCAGGTAGACGTTGAAGATGACGGCGTCGTATTCCAGGGCCTGATTCCAGAAGAAGAAGCGTTCCAGATACTCGGGGAAGGAAATGGACGGAAAGCCCAGGTTGACCACCCGGACCCTGCGCCCGTCCCCGGCTGCGTCGAGCCTGCGCTGCAACTCGGCGCACAGGCCGTATTCCGGCCGGGTCACGGCGTAGGTGAAGGAATCGCCGAAGGCCAGTACCCTGTACTCCCCGGGGGCCTTCTTCTTGGCCACCACGCCCTCGTGGTCGTTGAGGAGCATGTCGTCCAGCGAATAGGACGCCGCGTCCCAGGACGCATGGGAATAGAGGTGGTCCTTTTCGTATTTGCCGAAGACGAGATCGACGACGAAACAGACCGCGACGATCTGGACGGCCACGAGCAAAAGGACGGAGAGGATCTTGCGCGCGCGCTTCATGATGACGGTTCCGGGACCTCGGCGCCGGCCGGGTCGTTTTTGAGGAAGGGATGGCGCCGGCTCAGTGCTTGCGCACCGCGCCCTCGCCGGCGAAAAAGACGGCGCCGGCCGGCGGCGGCCCCTTGGCCGCCAGGGCGGTGCGGGCCGTCTGGGAGCCGTAGGCGGCCTTGTAGCCGAACGAGACGGCGTAGCCGCCGGGCGCGGCCGCGTCCGGGGCGAGGTGGCATTCGAAGGGGATGACCGCGCCGGGCCCCAGGGCCATGCCGCCAAAATGCCGTTCGCCGGAGGCCAGGACGTTGCCGGCCGCATCGCGCAGATAGACGAAAAGGGTGAGCTCCTCCAGACGGTCCACCCAGGGCGGCAGATCGGTGGTCACGGGGGTGGCCCGGCCCCGGACGGCATAGCCGCCGCGCTCGGCGGCGCCGGAGAACTCGAAGCGCCAGAACTTCATGGACACCGTGGCAGGCGCGGCCGTGGCCAGGGGCCGCGATTCCAGATGCGACACGGACAGGCTCGAACAGCCGGAAACGAGGAACAGCGCGAACACGACCGGCACGAGGCCGGCCAACCGGAAAAATCCCGTCCTGGCATGTGGTGCGGCGATGTGCATGGCCCTCCGATCTCCGCGCGACGCGCGAACCGAATCCCTGCTAATCGCAATCGCGACCCCTGGCAAGCCGCCCCCCTTCCGGCGCGCCGTCACCTGCCCCCCGGCGGGCCGGCCGCGATCATCTCGGCGAGGGTCAGGTCGACCTTGGGCGGCCGCCCCGGCCGGCTGCCCCAAAGCTCCATCTCCAGACCGGCCAGACGCCGCAACAGCGGGGTCCGGTCCATGGCCCTGGCACCGGAACGCGCCGCCGTCAGCCGCTGGCACGGGCCGCAGCCGGGGAATTCCCGGACACCGCCGCCGAGGAGCACGTTGGGCACGCCGTGCAGCCGGCAGATCATCAGGCGGTGGGCGTAGAGCCCGCACAGCCCGTCGTCGTTGACCGGGCACATGAGCCGGGGCGTCTCCCCGCGCGAAAGCGCTTCCCGGGCGGCCGCGACGTATTCCCCGGCCCGGCGCTCGTAGCCGGCCCGGCGTTCGGCGGGCAACGCCCCCAGTCCCTCGTGGAGGTAGAGCCACTCCACCAGGGTGTGGTGCTGGAAAAAGCTGTAGCAGCAGTTCTCGGCGCAGCCGGCGCAGGAAAGCCCCACCGCCGCCGCGGCGTCCCGGTAGGCCGCGTCCATGTCGGCATAGAGGCCGGCCAGTTTCTTGAAGACCACGCGCAGGCGCGAGGCCGGAAAGGATTGGATCACGCACGCATTCCTTGCACAATTTGATCGATGCAGGTCTCGGGGGGAACCCCGCAGCTCACCACCGTCAGGTCGGCCGCGGCGGCGTAGAGCGGCTGGCGCTCGGCGTACACCTCCGGCAGGGTCAGCCCCTCCGGGACGACGAAGGCCCGGGTTCCGGGATCGCCCAGCCGGGCGAGGAACGTGGGCAGGTCGATGGAGAGGAAGACCACCGGGCCGATGGCCCGCAGCCGCGCCACGGCCCGCCGGCAGTACACCACGGAGCCTCCCGTGGCCACCACGCAGCGTTTGACGTTGAGCCCGGCCACCACGTCCTCCTCCAGGCGCAGGAACCCTTGCAGCCCGTGGCGCGCCAAAAGGTCGGGGAGCCGTTCCCCGCAGGTGGCCTCGACGAGGCGGTCGGTGTCCAGGCTGGCCCACCCCAGGCGGCGGGCCAACAGCCCGGCCAGCGTGGTTTTTCCCGCGCCGGCCATGCCGATGAGGCTCACGCAGCACTCGTCGGAAATTCTATCGAGCAGGGATGGTGTCATATGGCGCGTCCGGACGCCGTGGTGGCGTGGGGCACCCTAACTTTTTTCCGCCGGAATTCAAACAGGGCCCGCGCCGTTGTCAGAAAGCCGGTGTTTGGCTAAGAAGGGGCCGCGCGACGCCTTCTCCCTGTCGCGCCACCGAGGGAGGCCATGTCGGAAACCACCATACGCCTGATCGCAGACTACGCCGCGGAGGGCAACGCCCTGCGGACCCGCTTTTTCGCCGAAAACGCCGAACTCGTGGACACCGTCGCCCGGACCGTGGCCGTGTCCCTGGCCCGGGGAGGCAAGGTCATCTTCTGCGGCAACGGCGGCTCGGCCGCCGACGCCCAGCATCTGGCCGCCGAATTCGTGAACCGTTTCGAGCTGGAACGCCCCCCGCTGCCGGCCCTGGCCTTGACCACCGACACATCCGTTCTTACCGCTGTGGGCAACGACTACGGCTTCGAGAAGATCTTCGCCAAGCAGGTCCAGGCGCACGCCGCGCCCGGCGACGTGGTGGTGGGCATCTCCACCTCGGGCAACAGCCCCAATGTCCTGGCCGCCCTGCGCGCCGCCCGGGACAAGGGATGCGTCACCGTGGGGATGGCCGGCCGCAACGGGGCCATCGTGCCCCTTTGCGACTTCGCCCTGCTCGTGCCCCACGACCGCACGGCGCTCATCCAGGAGGTGCACATCGCCATCGGCCACCTCCTGTGCAAGCTCACCGACCATTACCTCTTCGAGGCGGTCATGGAGCTTTCGCCGTATCTCGAAAGCCATTAACGGGCGGATTTCCCGACCCGGTCCTTGCAAGGAGTCTCGTTCCATGCCTATTTACGAGTATGTTTGCCAGAAGTGCGGGGCGCAGTTCGAAGAGATCGTCCCCAGTTCCGCGACGACCTGCCCCCCCTGTCCCAAATGCGCCGCGGGCGACACCAAAAAGCTCATGTCCGCCTGCCGCAGCCGCACGGGCGGCGGCCAGACGGGCGCCCGGACCGCCACGACAGCCTCGGGCGGCGGATGCGCCGGCTGCGCCGGCGGCAATTG
>CAZNUQ010000045.1:0-2287 GCA_964576235.1 uncultured Desulfovibrio sp. | reverse complement strand
GGGCGGCCACCAACCCACGCCAACCAAGGGCATCCGGACCACATATGCAAAAACGACTCGTCATCGCCACCCGCGGCAGCAAGCTGGCCCTGTGGCAGGCCAACCACGTCTCCGCCCGGCTGCGGGAAGCGCATCCCGGCCTCGTCGTGGAACTTTTGCCGATCAAGACCAAGGGCGACAAGATCCTCGACGTGCCCCTGGCCAAGGTCGGCGGCAAGGGGCTTTTCGTCAAGGAAATCGAGGAGGCGCTCCTCGACGGCCGGGCCGACCTGGCCGTGCATTCCATGAAGGACGTGCCGGCGGAACAGCCGGAGGGGCTGGTCCTGGGGGTCATTCCCCAGCGCGAGGACCCCTGCGACAGGCTGCTCTCCGTGCGCCACGACTCCCTGGCCGCCCTGCCGGCCGGCGCCACCGTCGGCACCAGCAGCCTGCGGCGCAAGGCCCAGCTCCTGGCGCTGCGCCCGGACCTCGCCATCGTCGACCTGCGCGGCAACCTGGACACCCGCCTGGGCAAACTCCTCGACGGCCGGTTCGACGCCATCGTCGTGGCCGCGGCCGGACTCAACCGCCTTGGACTCGCCGCGCCCAAGTCCGTCCGCCTGGGACCGCCGGAATTTTTGCCCGCCGCCGCCCAGGGCGCCCTCGGCATCGAATACCGCCGGGACGACCGGGAGACCGCCGCGGCGCTCGCCTTCCTCGACCACCCCGAAAGCCGCGACGCGGTGCTCGCCGAACGCGGGTTCCTGGCCCGGCTGGAAGGCGGCTGTCAGGTGCCCATCGCCGCCCACGCCGTCATCGAGGGCGACGCGCTGTCCCTCGACGGCCTCGTGGCCGACCCGGAAACCGGAAAGACCTTCCGCGACGCCGTGCGCGGCCCCAGGAGCCAGGCCGAGGCCCTGGGCCGGACCCTGGCCGAAAACGTCCTGGCCATGGGGGCCAAGGCCGTGCTCGACGCCGTATACCAAGCGAACGCGACCTAAGGCATGGGCCTACCCGCGCTTAAAAACAGCCTCTTCGGACTCATCACGGCCGCCATCCTGGTGGCCCTTTGCGCCATGGCCCTGACGAGCCGCCTCAACGCCCACCCCGACGAACTCGATCACGTCAAGGCCGGGCGCTACTTCATGCAATACTGGGACTTTCCGGCCATGGACGACCCGAGGCTGGCCTCCACGTTCAGCAACTACGGCGTCACCTACCTGCAACAGCCCGACGTGGTCTATTTCTTTTCCGGAAAATTCGCCAAGCTCATCCTGCCGCTGACAAAAAATGACCACACCGCCCTGCGGTTTTTCAACATCTTCCTTTTCGCCATACTGATGGCGCTTTTCCTGCGCCTTCCGGACAACCGCAAGATAGCCTTCCTTCCCCTCTTCATCTCGCCGCAGATTTGGTATATCTTCAGCTACTTCAACGGCGACGCCTTCCCGCTTTTCCTGTCGTTCTGCATGGTCTACGCCGTGGCCAGACTCGACCCCCCTGTCGAGCCGCAAAGCCTCTCGCCGCGAGATCCGCAAACCCGGAGACTGCTTGCGCTCGGCCTTCTCCTTGGCCTCATGTGCATGTCCAAGCAGAACTACTACGTGCTGGCGGGCTTCATCCTGACCTTTTTCGGCGTGTGCGGCCGGGCTGCCGGCAACTTCCGGGCCGCCGCCAAAAACGCGGCCGTCGTCTTCCTCCTGGCCGGCACCCTCTTCGGCTTGCGCCACGCCTACAACGCCTACGTCAATCGCACGGTGCGCCCGGAAATCCCCACGCAAAACGCCGAAAAATACGCCGACCCCGGCTACAAGCCATCGTCCCAGGAAGCCGGAACCCAGTTCTGGGGACTGCGGATGCGCGACCAGGGCCTGGGCTATACCCAGATTTTCACCGTCTGGACCTGGCATATCTGGACATTTCGCACCTCGTTCGGCGTCTACGACTACATGAAAATCTACGCGCCGCTCCTCTACTACCGCTACATGGGCTACCTCCTGTGGACCCTGGCGGGCGCCCTGGCCCTGGCCTGCGTCATGCACGGCCGCCCCGGAGGCGTCGCCGCCGTGGGCGTCTTCCTGCTCTTCGCCGCCCTGACCGTCTTCCAGTCCACCTGGCACTCCTGGACCACCGACTTCCAGGCCCAGGGACGCTACCTCTTCCCCATCGCCGCCATGGCCGGCATGACCCTCGCCCGGTTCGCCAGAGCCGCCAACCGCACCCTGCCCGTCACCCTTCCCCTGGCGGCGGCCATGTTCGCCCTGTCGCTGTATTCCTTCGTCTGGATCGGCCTCGGCCAGATCCCCCG
>CAZNUQ010000044.1:15618-25545 GCA_964576235.1 uncultured Desulfovibrio sp. | reverse complement strand
CCGTGTCGCGGTTCACGTCCCGGTCGAGGACGATCGCCTCCGGCGGCGCGAAGCGGGTGTCGGCGATGGCGTCGAGGACGGCGGCCACGCGTTCGAAGCTGTCCAGGCGGAAATTGACGCTCGGCACGGCGGTGAGCTCCCGGGCCACGTCGGGCGCCGCGTCGGAAAGCGCCACCAGCAGGTAGTGGTCGGCGTAGACGATGCCGGTGATGGCCCCGGCCGCCAGGTAGCCCTCGAGCAGCAGGATCAGGTCGCGCAGCCCCCCGCCGGCGAGGCAGGCCGCGGAATGGAAGGCGGCGTTGAGGAGCCCGAGGCGCGGCACGCCGGCCATCGCCCGCAGCCCGTCGGTGAGGTCCTGGGGGGACACCTCGCTCCAATCCGGCAGCCGACAGTCCGGGGAGTCCGGCCCCAGGCGGAAATAGACCGCCTCCAGCGATGCGCCCCTGGCGGCCAGGAAGGCCTGGTAGGCCGCGTCGGGCACGAAGGGGACCTCCAAGCGCATGCACGCCTCCTTGCCGCCGGGCCGTCCGGTCCGGCGAGGGTCGGACAGCGGAGACCGCAACCGTCCGTCGCCGAAACAACCACGTCCCGCCAGACGACGGCAACGGCAACGAGGCTTTCCGTTTTATCAATGTGCGTCGTCCCGCGGGAAAAGTCAAACCCCTTGCCTTCCCGCCCGTCGGTCTTATGATCCTGGCCTGCCGAGACCTTTTCCGGAGGCAAGGATGAGCGAGGCCCAAAGCATCCATATCGAAGGCGCGCGCCAGCACAATCTCAAGAACCTGACCCTGGACATCCCCCGCGACAGGCTGGTGGTGGTGTGCGGCCCCTCGGGCTCGGGCAAGTCCACCCTGGCCTTCGACATCGTCTACGCCGAGGGGCAGCGGCGCTACGTCGAGTCCCTGTCCGCCTACGCCCGGCAATTCCTGCCGCAAATGGACAAGCCGCAGGTGGACAAGATCGAGGGCCTCTCTCCGGCGATATCCCTGGAACAGCAGACCGCCGGGCGCAACCCCCGCTCCACCGTGGGCACGGTGACGGAGATCTACGATTTCCTGCGGGTCTTTTTCGCCCGCCTGGGCCGGCCCCACTGCCCGGTCTGCGGCGAGCCGATCACGGCCCGGACCGCCGACGAGATCATAAACGACATCCTGGCCTATCCCGAGGGCTCGAAGATCCTGCTGCTGGCCCCCCTGGTGGAGCATCAGAAGGGAACCCACGCCGACCGCCTGAAAAAGCTCAAGGGCCAGGGGTTCGCCCGGGTGCGCGTGAACGGGGCGGTGGTGCCCCTCGACCCCCTGCCGGAACTCGAAAAGAACAAGCGGCACAGCATCGACCTGGTGGTGGACCGGCTGGTGGTCAAGGAGGGCATCCGCTCGCGCCTTTCCGATTCGGTCGAACTGGGGCTGGCCCAGGGCGACGGCCGGCTGTTCGTGGCCGACCACGAGGGCAAGGCCCGGGACCGGGCCTTTTCCACGGCCTCGTCCTGTGCCACCTGCAAGATCAGCGTGCCCAAACCCTCCCCGCAGCTTTTCTCCTTCAACAGTCCCCAGGGGGCCTGCCCGGCCTGCTCGGGCCTCGGCGCGGTGGAGTATTTCGAGCCGGTCCTGCTGGCGCCGAACAAGGGCCTGTCCCTGGCCGAGGGAGCCATCCTGCCCTGGAAAAGCGAGCGGGCCCTGGCCCGGTACGCCGGGCGGCTGGAAGACCTCGGCGCGCGCCACGGGTTTTCCCTGCGCACGAAGCTGGCGGATTTTTCCGAATCGGCCCGGCAGGCCCTTTTTTACGGCGACCCGGCCCTCGGCTGGGACGGGGTGGTCAACCTCCTCGAACACGGCCAGTCCTTCGGGCCGCTGTGGCGCGACGAGTTGGCCCGTTACCGCCAGTCCCGGCCCTGCCCGACCTGTCTGGGGGCGCGGCTGCGGCCCGAGGCCCTGGCCGTGCGGGTGGACGGAAAAAACATCTTCGAATTCTGCTCCATGCCCATCGACCGGGCCCTTTCCTGGCTCACGGGCCTGGATTTCCCCGGGGCCGACGGGCTGATCGCCGAACCGCTGCTCAAGGAACTCACCCACCGCCTGAAGTTCCTCTCGGGCGTCGGCCTCGACTACCTGTCGCTTTCGCGCACCATGGCCACCCTTTCCGGCGGCGAGGCCCAGCGCATCCGCCTGGCCGGGCAGCTCGGCTCCGGACTGGTCGGGGTCACCTACGTGCTCGACGAGCCGAGCATCGGGCTGCACCCCCGCGACAACGACCGGCTGCTCGGGACGTTGCGCCAGTTGCAGGGGCGCGGCAACACGGTGCTCGTGGTCGAGCACGACGAGGCCACCATCCGGTGCGCGGACCACGTCATCGAACTCGGGCCGGGATCGGGCCGGCTCGGCGGCGAGGTGGTCTACCAGGGACCGGTCGCGGGGCTTCTCGCCGCGCCGGATTCGCTGACCGGCAGGTACCTGCGGGGCGACGCCGTCCCGCCGCGTCCGGAAACCCGCCGCGAGGGCCGGGGCCGGCTCGTGCTGCGCGGGGTGTCCACCAACAACCTCAAGAACATCGACGCGGAAATTCCCCTGGGCTGTCTGGTGTGCGTCACGGGGGTGTCGGGCTCGGGCAAGAGTTCCCTGGTCATGGACACCCTCTACAAGCACCTGGCCCTGGCCCAGGGCGTCAAGGTGGACGCCCCGGGCGCCATCGCCGGCATCGAGGGGGCCGAACTCGTCGAGAAGATCGTCAGCATCGACCAGACGCCCATCGGCCGCACCCCGCGCTCCAATCCCGCCACCTACACCAAGGTCTTCGACGAGATCCGCGAGATCTTCGCCACCACCCCGGACGCCAGACGGCGCGGCTTCAAGCCGGGCCGCTTCAGTTTCAACGTCAAGGGCGGGCGCTGCGAGGCCTGCGGCGGCGACGGCCAGATCCGGGTGGAGATGCACTTTTTGCCGGATATCCACGTCACCTGCGAGGTGTGCTCGGGGCTGCGCTACAACCGCGAGACGCTGGACGTGCGCTACAAGGGGCTCAACATCGCCGAGGTGCTCGACCTGACCGTGAGCCAGGCCAGGGAGTTCTTCGAGAACTATCCCGTCCTCGACCGGCGGCTGGCCGTGCTGGAGGAGGTCGGGCTCGAATACCTGCGCCTGGGCCAGCCGGCCACCACCCTCTCCGGCGGCGAGGCCCAGCGCATCAAGATATCGCGGGAACTGGGCAAAAGAAGCCTGCCCGGGGCGCTTTACATCCTCGACGAACCGACCACCGGCCTGCACATGCAGGAGGTGGGCAAGCTCATCACCGTGCTCCACCGGCTCGTGGACAAGGGCGCGAGCGTGGTGGTCATCGAGCACAACACCGATGTCGTGGCCGCCTCGGACCACGTCATCGATCTCGGCCCCGGCGGCGGCGAGGCCGGCGGCCGCATCGTGGCCAGCGGCACGCCGGAGGCCTTGCGGGCCGACCCGAACTCGGTGACGGGCAGGTTCCTGAGGCTCGACCGCTAGGGACACGCCCTCGCCGAGGGCGTATGATTTTCAAGGCAGCACACTTGAATACTTAGTCTTCCCATAAAAAACACTGCCGTGTTTTTTATGGACGCCCCCTAGGGCTTGTCATCCTCCTTGTCGTCCTCGCCCTGCAGCCATTCCTTGATGGGGTTGGGCTCGCCCTTGTGGCGTTCCTCGTAGTTCTTGGCCCGCCTGTTGAAATAAATCAGGAAGACGAATCCCAGGGCGACCAGGACCAGCAGGAAAATGCCGTTGCTCATGGGAGCCTCCTGTCTCCGGGGTGCACACGCGAAAGGCCGTCTCCATTGTTGTCATAGGCCGTCGCCCGCGCCTTGTACAGCCCTCCGGCGTGTTCCCCGCCGTGCGGAAGAGGGCCGGGGGGGCTTTTGCGGCGGCCCCGGACCGGCCGGTTTGCTCTTGTTTTTTTCTATTTTTCAAGTATACAAATCGCTTTTCCGCTAATTCCATGGCCATGGCCGTGCCTTCCGGCCGCGGACGCCGCCGTCCGCCACGCCCGGCTCCCGGACCGTCTCCAGGGACGGCGCCGTGTGGTATCCGGCCATCCCGCACAAAGGAGTTCCGCATGCGCAACGCCGGCATCAACACCATCCAGTCCGTGGCGGTGGCCGTCGCCGTCCTGGCGGGCATCGCGACACTGGTCCTGTACGTGTCCCGCTCCTCCCTCTCCATGGTCGAAGACATCCAGGAAAACATCCTGGGGCAGACGGCCGGCATGACCGCCCGGTCGGCGGAGGTCTACCTGCGCGACACCGCCTCGGTGGTGGATTCCCTGGCCTCCCAGGACGCCATTCGCGAAGCCTTCGCCGGCTCCCCGGCGCGGGCCAAGGAACGGCTGCGCAACTACGTGGCCGGTTTCAAGGACTATTTCTCCTTTTTCATTTTCGACGCCAAGGGCACGATCCTGGCCGGCTCCAACCGGGAGGGCCTGGATATGACCGGCGGCGACCGGGCCGACCGGGACTATGTCAAGGCCATCCAGGCCGGCGGCGACCTGGTCTTCAGCAAGACCGCCTACAAGGCGGCCTCCGGCGACGAACTGATCTACGTCGTGGCCAAGGCCGTGCGCGCTCCGGACGGCCGGCTCCTCGGCGGCGTGGCGGCGAGCCCCCTGTGGAACCGGTTCTCGGCCGCGACCATCGACCCGGTCCGGTTCGGCAGGCGCGGCTACGGTTTCATCCTGGACGGCGAGGGCCGGGTCATCGCCCATGCGGAGGACAAGTCGATCCTCCTCAAGGACGTTTCGAACGAACCCTTCGTCCGGAAAGCCATGGCCGCGGGCCAGGGAAGTTTCGAATACGACTGGAAGGGCGAACGCAAGGTCCTTTCCGTGACCAGGATTCCGGCCACGGGCTGGCTGGTGTGCATGTCCTTCTATATCGAGGAGATGACCACCCTGGCCACCCGGCAGAGCCAGATCCTGGCGGGCATGGGGCTGGCCGTGGCGGCCGCGGTGGTGGTCGTCATCACCTGGATCAACCGCCGGCTGGTGCTGCGGCCGCTGCTGGCGCTCGGCGACTTCACCCGCACGGTGGCCTCGGGCGACTTTACCGCCACGCTTCAGGGCTCCTTCAGGGCGGAACTCGGGGTCTTCGCCGAGAACCTGAAACAGATGGTCGGCGAACTGAAGTCGAAGCTGGGCTTCTCCCAGGGCGTCTTGAACGGCATCCCCACCCCCTGCGGCATCGTGGGGCCGGATTACACCATGATCTGGCTCAACGACCAGGTGTGCCAGCTTCTGGACAAGCCCGGCCCCCGGGAAAAACACCTGGGGCAGCGCTCCGCCGCCTTCTACCTCGACAATCCCTCCGGCGAGACCCTCTCGGACAAGGCCATCAAGGAACGCCGGCACCTGGAAGGAGAAATCGACCACGTCACCGTCGCCGGGAACAGGCGGCATATCGCGATCAGCACCACCCCGTTCTACGACCTCGACGGGGCGCTGCTCGGGGCCATTTCCTTCTGGACGGACCTGACCCAGATCCACGAGCAGAAGCGGCGCATCGAGGAGCAAAACGCCGTCATCGCCACCGCCGCCGCCGAGGCCACGGCCGTGGCCGACCGCATGGCCGCCGCCGCGGAGGAGCTTTCCGCCCAGATCGAGCAGTCGAGCCGGGGCGCCGACGAGCAGAACCACCGGGTCCAGGACACGGCCACGGCCGTGGAGGAAATGAACGCCACGATCCTCGAGGTGGCGAAAAACGCCTCGGCCACGGCCCAAAGCGCCGACGACGCCCGGGAAAAGGCCAGACAGGGGGCGGGGCTCGTCGCGGACGTGGCCGCGGCCGTGGCTTCGGTGCGCGACGAGGCCGTGGTGCTCACCGAGAACATGCGGGGCCTGGGGGAACAGGCGCGCGGCATCGGCACCATCATGGACGTCATTTCCGACATCGCGGACCAGACCAACCTTCTGGCCTTGAACGCCGCCATCGAGGCGGCCCGGGCCGGCGAGGCCGGACGCGGCTTCGCGGTCGTCGCCGACGAGGTGCGGAAACTCGCCGAGAAGACCATGAACGCCACCAAGGAGGTGGGGCAGGCCATCGCCGGCATCCAGCAGGGCACGGCCGACGCCGTCTCCCGGGTGGAGCGCGCCGTGTCCCGGGTCGGCACGGCCACGGATCTTGCGGAGCGCTCCGGCACGGCCCTGACCGAGATCGTCTCCGTGGTCGAGACGGCGGGCGACCAGGTGCGCTCCATCGCCACGGCGGCCGAGCAGCAGTCGGCCACCTCCGAGGAGATCAACCGCTCCGTGGAATCCATCAGCCGCATCGCCTCGGAAACGGCCCAGGCCATGAACCAGTCGGCGGCGGCCGTGTCCGACCTGGCCCGGCAGGCCCAGGAACTCAACAACCTCATCGCCGAACTCGACGCCGGGGCCGGCGGCCCCAAGGCCCTGTCCTGATCCCGGCCCGGCCCCCGGGGGAGGGTCGCCCTTCCCCGGGGCCGGTTTGCCTTTCCCGCCTTTTGCGGTTATTTTTTCTCCCTTATCGCGACACTTTTTCCGGGCAGACCTTTTGCCCGCCCACAAAACACACCGCCCCGTTCCGTCGCGGGGACACGGAAAACCGCGGCTGGTGCCGGGGCGGCGCTCCGGCACCTCCGTCAAGGAGACGCGGCATGCGCATACTGGTTGTCGGATCGGGCGGCCGGGAACACGCCCTGGCCCATACCCTTTCCAAGAGCCCGGACGTTTCGGCGATCCTCGCCGCCCCGGGCAACGGCGGCACGGCCGGCTGCGCCGAGAACGTCCCGGTGGCCGACACCGACGTGCCCGGCCTCGTGGCCCTGGCCAGGGACCGGGGGATCGACCTCGTGGTGGCCGGTCCGGAAGCGCCGCTGGTGGCGGGGCTTCGCGACGCCATGGAAACGGCCGGCGTGGCCTGTTTCGGGCCGGACGCCTATGCCGCGGGGCTCGAGGGCAGCAAGGCCTTCGCCAAGGAGATCATGAGCGCCGCCGGGGTGCCCACGGCCGCCTACGCGACCTTCACCGAGGCCGGGGCCGCCCGGGAGTACGTGCGGAAAAACGGCGCCCCCCTGGTGGTCAAGGCCGACGGGCTGGCCGCCGGCAAGGGCGTGACCGTGGCCGCCACCGTGGACGAGGCCCTGGCCGCCATCGACGAGGCCATGGTCCAGGGCGCCTTCGGCCAGGCCGGGGCCACGGTGGTGGTGGAAGAGGCCCTCGTTGGCGAGGAGGCCTCGTTTTTGGCCTTCTGCGACGGCGTCCGGGCCGTGCCCATGACCGCCTGCCAGGACCACAAGGCCGTCCTCGACGGAGACCAGGGGCCCAACACCGGCGGCATGGGCGCCTACTGCCCGGCGCCGGTGTTGCCGCCGGACCGCTACGCGGCCACCATGGACCTGGTCATCAACCCCATTCTGGCGGAGATGGCCAGGCGCGGCCATCCCTTCACCGGCATCCTCTACGCGGGGCTGATGATGACCGCCTCCGGCCCCAAGGTGCTCGAATACAACGTGCGGTTCGGCGATCCGGAGTGCCAGCCCCTGCTCTTGCGCCTGGAAAGCGACCTGCCGGCCATCCTGCGGGCCTGCCGCGAGGGCCGGCTGACCCCGGAAATGGTGCGCTGGTCGCCGGAAAGCGCGCTTTGCGTGGTCATGGCCGCGCCGGGCTATCCCGGCCCCTACCCCAAAGGCATGGCCATCACCGGCATCGAGGCGGCCGAGGCCGACCCCTCGGTCAAGGTTTTCCAGGCCGGCACCCGGCGGGCCGGCGACCGGCTGGTGACCTCCGGCGGCCGCGTGCTCGGCGTCACGGCCCGGGGGGCGGACCTTCGGGCGGCCCAGGCGGCGGCCTACCGGGCCTGCGCCAAGATCGGCTTCGACGGCGCCTTCTATCGGCGCGACATCGGCAACAAAGGACTGCAGCGGGAGGGTAGATAAGTGCGCGTCGCCATTTTCATCGGCTCCATCTCCGACGAGGAAAAAATGCGGCCCTGCTCCAAGGTGCTCGATTCGCTCGGCATCGAGCATCTTTTCACCGTGACCTCGGCCCACCGCACGCCGGAACGGACCATAGGCCTCATCCGGGAATGCGAGGAGGCCGGCTGCGAGATCTTCATCTGCGCGGCGGGCCTTGCCGCCCATCTGGCCGGCGCCGTGGCCGCCCGGACCGTGCGTCCGGTCATCGGCGTGCCGCTCTCCTCCTCGGGCTCGGCCCTCGGCGGCCTGGACGCCATGCTGGCCACCGTGCAGATGCCCCCGGGCTATCCCGTGGCCACCGTGGCCCTGGACGGGGCCGGGGCCAAGAACGCGGCCTGGCTCGCCGCCTCCATCCTGGCCCTGGCCGATCCGGAACTGGCCGAACGGATCAAGGCCTCCCGCGCCGGGTTCGTCAAGGACGTGGAGACGGCGGCGGCCAAGCTCGGCAAGCAGTAGGCGGCGCGGTCTCCACCCGCCGGAACCCGCCGGCGGGCCCGCCGCGCTTCCCGCAAAAAAAAAAAGCCCGGACCGACCGTCCGGGCTTTCGCGTCTCCTGGAATCGCTAGCTTTTCACCCGCTTTTCCCAGAGCTTCATTTCCTTCATCTTCTTGCGGCGCTCCCGCTGCAGTTCCTTGCAGACCAGGGGCATATTCCTGGGGTAGCCCCATTTCTCGCGATAGGAATCCGGGGTCAACCCGAACTTGGCAAGATGCTTCTTTGTCAGAATCTTGAAGGATTTTCCCGACTCCAGACAAATGATGCTGCGCTCGCGCACGGCCTTTTTCGGGTCCACGGCCGGAGCGTTCCCTTCGGTCTCGGCGGCCCCGCCGACCGGGACGCCACCGCCGACGATCTCGCGGATATCATCCGCCAAACGGCGCACCATGGAGGTGATTTCCTCCTCGGTCATGGTGCGCACGCTGGCCTGCGCCTTGACGATTTCCAAAGCCTCTTTCAAAAAGTCGTCCATGAATACTCCTTGCCTTGCGGCATGCAATAAAACACGAAAGCATGTACCGCCGATTCCGGCATACAGATTTTTCCCTGCAATGACAAGGGGGAAAGGACCCGGCGACACGCAACGCCCGGCAGGATCGCATCCGGTCCATACCGGCCGCCAAAGCGATGCAGCGTACCGGGAACGGATTGCATGCGAAGGGCGACCGTGGGTGGCCCCGCGCCTCCCGCTCCCGGAATGTCGGCCCGTCCAGACGGGGAATGAAACGTCGGGGAATCCAAAGGCGGGAACATCCTTAACGCCGGCCGCGACCGGGACGGCGCATACGGCGCAAAGGGAAGGCCCGAGGGCAGGCAGGCCTTCCCCTTTGCCGCTTTCCTCCCCGTACGGGGAAGGAAATATATCGCCCTACAGCCGCACCGGGTCCGGCACCAGCCCCAGCGCGTCCCGGCGCCAGGCGCCCTGGACGTACCGCACCCCCATGCGCCGCAAGGCCCGACGTTGTCCGTCGCCCACGTTTTCCACCGCCACGTCCATAAGCAGGTTGCGGGCGAAGGCGGACAACTCCTCCATGGTCTCCCGCCGCCGGTCCTCGTCCCAATGCCAGGGCATCCGGCCGGGCGCCACGCGCAGGATGTCCGCGGGCAGCATCTCCATGAAGCGGGCCGGCGGGTCTTCCATGTCGAAATTATCGACCAAAACGCGCGCCCCAGCCCGTTTTCCGGCCAGCAGCACGTCGAGGGCCCGGCCCGGATCGGCCAGGAGTTCGGTCATGTCGAACATGAGGATGACGCGCCCGGCGTCGAGGCCGAGGGTGTCGGCCAGACGGCCGGGCCGCATGCCGAGGCCGCCGCGCACCATGTAGGCCGCGGGCTCGCGCACCACCCGCCCCCAGGCGCCGAAGCGATCCCGGGCCCTCGTGATGATCCGTCCGGTCGCGCCGGGCCGGGCCGGGCCGGAGGGCCCGTCGGAAGGCAGGCCTCCGTGGGCGGCCTCGATGCCGGCCACGCCGCCGGTGCC
>CAZNUQ010000044.1:0-15518 GCA_964576235.1 uncultured Desulfovibrio sp. | reverse complement strand
CGTCGGAAGGCAGGCCTCCGTGGGCGGCCTCGATGCCGGCCACGCCGCCGGTGCCGAGATCGACCAGGGCCCGGAAAAAGACGTTGCGCGTCGTCCGGTCCGGCGTCCCGGAAATCTCGGAAAAATCCTCGACCCGCGTTTGCAGGGATTGAGCCATGTATTCACCAAACCTTTGAGGCAATCCCTATTCAAAAACCAAGCCAACAAAGAATGCTCATAAATTCAGTAAGATATAAACACCCCTTCTATCCTGTATCAAGGATGCAGACCATTTATTGTCGATTAGTCTTTTTTTCAGGACAAAAAGCGCGCCGTCATCTAACCGGAAAGTCCCGTCAACCGAACCAGCATCCCGAAAGACGAGGCCAGAAGCTTATGACGCATCTCCACCGGCAGCCGCCATACCGTCAGGGCCAGGTATCCGCCAAAGCCCGCCAACACCGCGATGTCGAAAAGAAGGATCAGCCGCTTGCGCATAACAAGCCTCCCGGGCAGTTTTTTCCCGCCACCGGGCCATGAAGCAACTCCCGTTCCGGCCGGCCCCGGCCATGGACCTCGCGCCGCCCCTTTGCTATGCCGCCCCCATGCCGCACGCCGAATCCCAGCGATTTTACCTCCAGACCCTTGGCTGCAAGGCCAACCAATACGAAAGCCGGGCCCTGGCCGAGGCCTGGACCCGGGCCGGCCTGGCCAGGACCGACGCCCCGGACCGGGCCGACCTCGTGGTTCTGTGCTCCTGCGCCGTCACGGCCCGGGCCGAGGCCGAGGGACGCAGGCACGCCCGCAACCTCGCCCGGATCGCCCGGCCCGGCGCCCGGGTGGTCGTCACGGGCTGCGCCGCCGCGGTCAGCCCCGGGGCCTTCGCGGCCCTGGGCGCGGACCCCGTGCCGGACAAGGCCCATCTGGCCGGCCATCCCTTCGCCGCCAAGGCCGCGCCCCGCGCCCCGGACGAGTATCCGGACCTCGCCGTCTCCGGCTACGACCGGGCCCGGGCCCTCGTCAAAATCCAGGACGGCTGCTCCCACGGCTGCGCCTACTGCATCGTGCCCGCCGCCCGGGGCCCCTCGGTCTCCCGCCCCTTCGCCGCCATCCTGGAGGAAGTCCGGAGACTCTTGTCCGCCGGCCACCGGGAAATCGGCCTGACCGGCATCAATCTCGGCCACTACGGCCGGGATCTGCGCCCGGCCACGAACTTCTGGCGGCTGGTGGCCGGCCTGGAGGCGGCCCTGGCCGATGTCCCGGCCGGCACGGCCCGGCTGCGCCTGGGCTCCCTCGATCCGGCCATGCTCACGGACGAGGGGGTGCGGGTGCTGGCCGCGAGCCGGCTGGTCTGCCCGCATCTGCACATCTCCCTGCAAAGCGCCGACCCGGCGATCCTGTCGGCCATGGGACGCCGTCCGGGTGACGCGGCCGCCGTGTCCTCTTTTGTGGACAAGGCGGGTGGGATATGGCCGGAGCCGGCCCTCGGCCTGGACATCCTGACGGGGTTTCCCGGCGAGTCCGAGGCGGCCTTCCGGACCACGGCCGACTTCCTGGACGCCCTGCCCCTCGCCTACGCCCACGTCTTTCCCTATTCGCCGCGGCCGGGCACGCCGGCGGCGCGGCTTCCCGGCCAGCTGCCCCGCGAGGTCAAGGCCCTTCGGGCCAAAATCCTGCGGGAGACGGCCGAGGCCAAGGGCGCCCGGTTCCTCGCCCGCCTGGCCGGGCTGCCGGAGGTGGTCGTGGCCCTGGAGCGCCGGGGGCCGGCGGTCGGGACCTGCGCCCGGTACGTGGACTGCGTTTTCGAGACGGAACCCGAAGGAGCGCCCGGCGCCCTGGTCCCGGCGCGGCCCGTGGGCCGGGAGGGGGCCATGCTGCGGGTGGTCCCGGCGACGGAGGGGGGCCGGCCATGAGCATCCCCCGCGAGCCGCTTCCGGCCAAGCTCGTCTGTTCCGTCCTCTCCGCCGACCTGCCGGGGCTGTGGCCCGGGGTGGTGGCGGCCCTGGAGGCGCGTTTCGGCCCGGCGGAGGTCGCCTCGCCGGTTTTGGCCTTTCCCTTCACGTCCTATTACGACCGCGAACTCGGCGCGCCCCTTTTCCGCCGGGTCCTGGCCTTCGCCCGGCTCTACCCCCAATCGGGGCTCGCCTCGGCCAAGCTTTTCACCAACGCCCTGGAAACGGCCCTGGCCGGCGCCGACGGCCGCCGCCGGGTCAACCTCGATCCGGGCATCGTCACCCACGAACGCCTCGTCCTGGCCACGGGCAAGAACTTCACCCACCGCGTCTACCTGGGACAGGGCATTTTCGGCGATTTGACCCTTGTGTTTCAGTCGGGCTCCTGGCAAACCCTGCCCTGGACGTTTCCCGACTACGCCTCGCCGGACATGCGCGGTCTTCTGGACGATATCCGCCGCCGCTACCGCCGCGACCTCCGGGAGGCCGCGTCCCGACCAATCCCGCCAAACGAGGAGACCCCATGCCCAAAAGCATGACCGGATACGGCAAGAGCCGGCTGGAGTCCGACGCCTTCACCCAGGTCTGGGAGGTGCGCGGCGTCAACAGCCGTTTTCTCGATCTCAAATGGCGCCTGCCGCTTTTCCTGCGGCCGAGCGAGGCCGCCCTCGAACGGGTGGTGCGCGAGGCCGTGGCCAGGGGCCGCCTGGAGATCCACCTGGAATTCACGCCCAAGCGCCGGGACATGTGGCGGGCCAGCCTCAACGTCGGCCTGGCCTCGGCCATGATCGACGCCGTGGAGTCCCTGGCCCGGGAGCGCGAGGTGCCCTTCGCCCCGGACCTCAACCGGCTCTTTTCCCTGTCCCACCTCTGGGAGGAGGCGGCCGTGGACCCCGACCCCACGCTCTTCGACACCCTGGCCGAAGGGCTGCGCCTGGCCCTGGCCGACTTCAACGACGCCAGGCGTCGGGAAGGCCGGGGACTGGCCGACGACCTCCTGTCCAGGCTCGCCCGGCTCAAGGACTGGCAGGCCTCCATCGCGGCGGCCGCGCCGGCGGTCAAGGCGGAGAAGATGGACCAGCTCGTGGCCCGGGTCACGGCCGTCCTGGAAAAGGCAGGGGTCGAGCCGACCCAGGACCGGCTGCTCCAGGAAACCGCCATCCTGGCCGACCGCCTGGACGTTTCCGAGGAGATGACCCGGCTGGCCGGCCACCTGGCCAGGCTCGAGGGCCTGCTGCGGGAGGGCGGCGAGATCGGCAAGCGCCTGGACTTCCTCATCCAGGAAGCCTTCCGGGAGATCAACACCTGCGGCAACAAGGCCCAGAACCTGGACATCAGCCGGCTGGTGGTGGACTTCAAGGCCGAACTGGAAAAATGCCGGGAGCAGGTGCAAAACCTGGAATAGCCCGCCCCTTTCCTATTTCCCTTTTTCCGGTATGCTGGCCGCATGCGGCCCGCCGCGGGGCCAGCGCCCCGGAGGCGGCGGGCCGTCGTTTCCGGCCCGAACGAAGGTGAGGCCATGAAATCCGGACTGCTCAACATCGGCTTTGGCAATTACGTGGCCGCGGCGCGCGTCACGGCCATCGTCAACCCGACCTCCTCGCCCATGCGCCGCCTGCGCGAGGACGCCCGGGCGGAGAAACGCCTCATCGACGCCACCCAGGGCCGCAAGACCCGCGCCATCATCATCACCGATTCCAACCACGTCATCCTGTCGGGCATCCAGGCCGAAACCCTGGGCGCGCGCTTTTCCACGGAGGAAGACGATGCCACCTAGACGCCTCGGACTGTTCATGGTGCTGTGCGCCCCCTCCGGCGCGGGCAAATCCACCCTGATCAAACGCCTGTGCGCCGAATTCCCGGCGCTGTCCTTCTCCGTGTCGGCCACCACGCGCGCCCCCCGCCCCGGCGAACGGCCGGGGATCGACTACCACTTCCTGTCCCGCGAGGCGTTTCTCGCCTGGCGCGAGGCGGGCCGGCTGGCCGAATGGGCCGAGGTCCACGGCAACTTCTACGGCACGCCGGCCGAGCCGGTGCGCCAGGCCCTGGCCGCCGGACGCGACATGCTCTTCGACATCGACATCCAGGGCGCGGCCCAGCTGCGGCAAAGCCTCGGCCAGGGCGCCTACGTCTTCGTCCTGCCGCCGTCGCGGGCCGAGCTGTCCCGACGGCTGTCGGAACGCGGCACGGATTCCCCGGAGGTGGTGGCCCGGAGGCTGGCCGCCGCCGGACCGGAACTCGCCGAGGCGCCCCTTTTCGACTACTGGGTGGAAAACGCCGACCTGGACACGGCCTACGCCGACCTGCGGGCCGTGTACCTGGCCGAACGCCGCCGGCCCCGCTACCATCCGGACTTCCTGCGGGAGCTTCTGGCCCAGTGGGAGGCCGCCATCTGAACCGGCCTGCGGCCGGCGGCGCGATTGACCCGTTTCCCCGTCGGCTGGTACTCCTTTAAAAAACCCCAACCCCCCATCCACCGCCATGACCGACCGACCAGACGCCCCGGACCACGCCCCGCACCGCTCCGGCGACGCGGACACCGGAGCCGGCAAGCCCCGGGACCGCATCAAGGGGATCTTCTCCACCCAGGCCATCCAGAAGGTGGGCACCGGCACGACCACCCGCCGGACCATCCAGAAGATGTACTGGTTCGTGGAGGAGGACGAGTCCGGCACCCTGGAACTCCAGCCCCTCAACAAGAACTACGTCCCCTCGGGCCCCAAGCGGCGCATCCCCATGGAGGAGCTGCTGGAAAAATTCTCGCCGGAGCCGGAGTTCTACATCTCCACCGTCTACCCGCGCCTGCGCGAACTGAACATGGTCATCCAGAAGGGGGAACGTCACCGGGAAAAGGGGGAGAACTTCAGCGCCGAACTGGAGTTCGGGCAGGCCCTGGCCGTGGACGAGGAAAACATCCGGGCCAACTTCGGCCTCGGGCTCACCTACCTCGACCGGGGGGAATCCAACAAGGCCGACGACATTTTCCAGCGTCTGGTGCGCCTGGACGCCACCTTCGAGAAGGAGCACAAGCACCTTTTCAACGAGTTCGGCATCAACCTGCGCAAAAACAAGATGTTCGACCAGGCCCTGGATTATTACCAGCGGGCCGAGAGCCTGGCCGCCGGCGACGACAACCTCATGTTCAACATCGCCCGGGCCCTTTTCGAGAAAAAGCAGTACCAGCAGGCCATGGACTATCTCCAGAAGGCCCTGGGTCTCAACCCGGGCCACGAGGACGCCCGCCGGTTCGCCGCCTTTCTCGAGGGAAAGGGGCTGGCCAAGGCCACGGCGCCGCTGCCCGAAGCGCCGGCATCCGGCGAGACCGCCCCGGAATCCGGCGAAACGTCGTGACCCGCCAGGGCGGCCGGCGTCCGCCGCCCGGAAGCCCCGCCGGCGCTCGCGCCGCCTGATGATCCACCGGCCCTTGCCCCGCGCCGGGCAAGGGCATCCCCCGACCGGAGTGCCCGTGTCCAAGAAATGGCTTTTCCCCGCGTGCCAGGCCCCGGCCGCCACCGCCCGACACTTGGCGGACCAGACCGGCGTTTCCCCGACCATCGCCTCCCTGCTCCTCGGGCGGGGCCTCGACACGGCCGAGGCCATGGACACCTACCTGTCCCCGGGCCTGCGCCACCTCATGCGGCCGGACGACATCCCGGGCATGGACGAGGCCGCCCGTCTTCTGGCCGCGGCCCTGGCCGCGGGGCGCACCGTGGCGGTGTGGGGCGACTACGACGTGGACGGCATCACCGGCACGGCCCTGCTCGTGGACTTCCTCCGGGAGCGGGGCTTCCCGCCGCTGTGGCGGCTGCCCGAACGGGCGAGCGAGGGATACGGCCTGAACATCCCCGGCATCGAGGCCCTGGCCGCGTCCGGGGCCGAGGTGCTCGTCACCGTGGACTGCGGCATCGGCGGCGTGGCCGAGGTGGCCCGGGCCCGGGAACTGGGACTCGAGGTCATCGTCACCGACCACCACCTGCCCGGCCCCGAACTGCCGCCGGCCAACGCCGTGGTGGACCCCAAGCTGGCCGACGGTCCCGGCGCCGACCTGGCCGGCGTCGGCGTGGCCTTTTTCCTGGCCGCCGCCGTCAACCGGCTGCTTCCGGGCGCGCCGAGCGACATCCGCCGGCTGCTCGACCTCGTGGCCCTGGGAACCCTGGCCGACGTGGTGCCCCTGCGCGGCGCCAACCGCATCCTGGCCAAAAACGGCATGCTGCTCCTGGCCGAGGCCGGCCGTCCCGGCATCCATGCCCTCAAGGAGGTCGGCGGGCACAACCCCAAGGCGGCCCTCGGCGCCTCCCAGATCACCTTCGGCCTGGCCCCGCGCATCAACGCCGCCGGGCGCATGGGCCGTCCGGACGCGGCGCTGTCCCTGCTGCTGGCCCCGGACCTGGACGCGGCCCGTCCCCTGGCCGCCCTGCTCGACGCGGAAAACACCCGGCGCCGGGCCGAGGAGGACGCCATCCTCAAGGAGGCCCAGGCCCAGGCCGAGGCCCGCCCGGACCGCTTCGGCCTGACGCTGTACGCCCCCCACTGGCACCAGGGGGTCATCGGCATCGTGGCCTCGCGGGTGGCCGAGACGCGCTACCGGCCGACGCTGATCCTCACCGACGACGCGGCCCGGGGCGTGGTCAAGGGCTCGGGCCGGTCGATCCCGGAATGCGACCTGCACGCCCTGCTGACCGAGATCGGCGACGTGCTGCGCTCCTTCGGCGGCCACCGGCAGGCGGCCGGGCTCTCGCTGTCGCCGGAAAACCTGGAACTTTTGGCCGAGCGCTTCGACGCGGCCGCGTCGCGGGCCCTCGGTCACGAGCCCCCGCGCCCTTCCCTGCGCCTGGACGCCGAGGTGTCCTTCGGGGAGGTCACGGCCACGCTCATCAAGGAAATCGCCCTGATGGAACCCTTCGGCTGCGGCAACCCCGAGCCGGTCTTCGCCTCGCCGCCGGTCTCGGTGCTGTCCCGGCGCGGGTTCGGCGAAAACCACGTCTCCCTCTCGCTTCGCGACGGGGCGGCCGGCGTCACCCTGCGGGCCAAGGCCTGGCGCATGGCCGCCGCGATCGGCGACGAGGTGGCCGGTCGGACGGTGCGCGTGGCCTATTCGCCCCGGATATCCTATTTTTCCGGTGTTCCCGAGATCGAGCTGCGTCTCCGCGACATCGGCGGCGCGGAGGACTGAACATTACAAATATTTAATGTTCAGTCTTGTAATATCAGGAGGTTAAGCCTCCAAAGCATCTTGCACCCATTTGGAATATTCACGTAAGTTTGAAAAGTTACGGAAATCAGGGCTTCGCCAGCCCGGATCGCCGTGACGGCCGTCGGCTTCGGATCCGGCAACACAAAGGAGGAAGGATTCTATGAAACGTTTCGCATTCCTGGCGCTTCTGGCCGCCCTGGTCATGGGATCGGCCGTGGCCGCCAGCGCGGCCACCGAAGTGAAGATGACCGGCGACGCCTTCGTCTACGGCACCTTCAACGCGCAGCAGAACTTCACCGGCTGGAACACCGGCTCCTGGGACAACGACTCCGGCGCCTACACCGGGGCCGGCCACCAGACCGAGGATCGTTTCCAGATCTGGGAGCGCTTCCGCCTGCGGACCGACTTCGTGGCCAACGAAGCGGTGAAGTTCCGCCTGGGCATCAAGGTCCAGGACACCTGGGGCCACGGCACCTTCACCGCCGCCAACCCCACGGCGTCCATCCAGGTCTATCAGGCCTACCTGCAGTTCAAGTGGCCTGACAGCCCGGTGGAAATCACCGCCGGTCTGCAGGACCTCTCCCTGCCGGCCAACGCCTTCTTCTGCGATTCCGTCATCTTCGGTGGCGACCGCGCCGCCGCCCTGGTCGTCAGCTCCCCGCTGATCCAGGACACCCTGTCCGTCACCGCCGGCTACGCCCGCATGCTGGACCGGAACCGCACCTTCGATCCCACGACGACGCAGGTGGCCGACGAGTTCGACCTGTACTTCCTGGCCCTGCCCATCACCGTGGAAGGCTTCAAGGCCACCCCGTACGGCGCCATCGGCGTCGCCGGCCGCAACGCCAACTACTTCACCGCCGGTTCCTACGGCCCGGCCAACACCTCCTTCGCCGACTGCCTGGTTTCCGCCGGCACCCTGCTGCGCGGCAACACGAACGGCCAGAACGCCTACTGGTGGGCCGGCAGCGCCTTCGAGGTGACCGCCCTTGATCCCGTGAAGTTCTACGCCGACGTGATCTACGGCGCTGGCGCCGAGTCCGACCGCAAGTCCAACAAGCGCCGCGGCTGGTTCATCGACCTGGGCGTCGAGTACACCGGCTGGGACGTGCTGACCCCGCAGGTCTTCGCGTGGTGGTCCACGGGCGAGGACAGCTCGACCCGCAACGGTTCCGAGCGCATGCCTTCCGTCATGTCCAACTGGGGCCCGGGCAACAGCTTCCTGTTCGACGATTCCCAGGACCTGCTCAAGCAGGGCAACATGGGCGTCAACCCGATCGGTGCCTACGGCATCGGCGCCTCGCTGAACAACATCTCGTTCATCGAGAAGCTGACCAACCGCGTGACCTTCGTCTACCTGCGCGGCAACAACTCGGCCAAGGCCATCCGCTACCTGAACTCCGTGCTCGGCAGCAATCCGTACTACACCATGGGCCGCGACCTGACCCAGAACGAGTACGTGATGGGTGCCAACATCGACTCCACCTACCAGATCTATGAGAACCTGGCCGCCGTCGTGGAGACCGGCTGGGCTCACGGCGAATTCCAGCAGTCCGTCTGGGGCCGCCGCCTGGTGCACAAGGCCGAATCCGGCGACGCCTGGAAGGTCGCCTTCGGTCTGACCTACAAGTTCTAACGTTTCCGGAAACCGACCGACGGCCACAAGGGCCGGGGCTCGCCAGCCCCGGCCCTTTTTCTTGCCCTTCCCGCGGCGCGGCCGCGGCGTTTCACTTGTGGCCGGGCGCCGGCGCGGCCGGAGGCTGGGATTCCGGCCGGCTCTCGGACGCCGGGCGGCACAGGCCGTAGCGCTGGGACATCCGGGGCGCGGTCGAGGCCCCGTGGTGGGAGGAAACCATGAGGAAGTTGTCGGACGCGCCGGAATACATGGGGTAGACCGTGACCAGGGTGACACCGCCGTCGGGATAGCGGGCCATCACCGTGAGGCCGGCGGGCGAGGTCATAAACACCCCGGGAGTCTCCCGGTCGTCCTCCTCCAGCACGGCCCGGCGCGTATCCGCGTCCCGGATCTCGATGGTCAGGCCCGGGATGTTGGGATCGAGGGGCGGCTTGATGCTGACGTTCCCCTGGGGCGAGAATCCGGCCGTCACGCCCTGCACGAAGGCGCAGGCCAACCGCCTGGCGGCGAAAAGCTCCCCGGCCGGATCCCCGGCCCCGGCCGCATATGCGGGAACGAGGACGGCGAGGGTGCCCAGGACGGCGGCCAGCCGTGCGATGCCTTTCATGACGCCTCCTTGTCGGGACATCCGTCCCCGGCCAAGGTAGAAAGACCCGAGCGGGCCGGTCAAGCCCCGGGCGGGGCAAGCCGTTCCCGCCGCGGGAAACACTTGCCGCCAGCCGGACCTTGGCGTAATGTTCCGCCGCCGCGAGACCGGGACGGGAGGCCGTCGCCGACAGACCAGGCATTCCCCCCTGCGGGGCTTCCATTGGAGTCATTCGGGTCATGGAAAAATTTCGCGTGTACTTCGCCACAAAGGTCCAGGTGACGAAAAGCTGGTTCCGGCGGAAAAAAAATGTCTCGGAAACGGAATATGTCGTCGTTTCCGCGCACAACGAGGCTCACGCCGCCAAGGAAGCCAAAAAGCACGTGAACCTCGACGCCCTGGGCATGCCTTTCCAGATAACGCGCATCCAGCAGGCCGGGACCGACGAATCCGAAGGGTACCACGGCGTCCTGGCCCGGCTTGATTCCCCACAGCCGGAGCAGGCCCCGGAGGACGACACCCAGGCCCCCTAGAGTGGCGTCCCTAAAAAATACGACGGTATTTTTTAGAAAAAACAACTATTCAAATGCGTCATCTTCAATAGAAGTATACGCTTTTTCCGAGGACGTAGCACGGGGCCGTGACGGGCAACGCCGCGCCCTGTCGTCCCCGTATCGCCTGCCTGTTTGAAAAACCGTCCTTTGATCGCCCGAGGACATGCCCCTTGCGGCGTCCCGCCCGCCGCGCGAGAAAGGCACGCCCGGCGTGCCCAGGAGGAATCTGGATGCTGACCGCGTTTCCGAAAGGGCTGTACGCCCATGTCCGGGGCCTCCGTTTCGCCCTGTCCCACAAGGGCTACCTGCTCCTTGCGGCCATTCCTTTCGCCCTGACCCTGCTCCTTTACGCCGTGGGGTTCTGGATCTTCGCGGCCAACGGCGACCAGCTCCTGGGGCTGCTGTGGTCCCCCCAGGGCGGGGAGGCCGGCGGCATGGTGACCGGCGCCCTCTACTGGCTCTACGTCCACGTGGCCAAGTATCTGCTCTATTTCCTGGCCTTCGTGCTCATGTACTTCCTGTTCATGGTCACGGCCAACATCCTGGCCGCCCCTCTGTACGAGCACATCGCCGCCCGCATGACGCGGGAGGCCTCGGGTCCGGGGGCCCTCCCCGGGCCGTCGGCGCCGCTGTGGCGTTCCATGGCCGAGGAGGTCAAGAAGGCGGCCTTCGTGGCCGCCTGCCCCCTTCTCCTGGCCTTCGTCCCCGTGATCGGCCAACTGCTCGCCCCGCTGGTGGCCGCCGTCTTCCTGGCCTACGATTTCATGGACTTTTTCCTGTGCCTGGACCAGCCGGGCTTCGCCGGGAGGCTGCGCTACATCGCCCGCCATCCGCTGCTGCTCCTGGGATTCGGCCTGCCGCTGCTGGTCCCGGTGGTCAACATCGCCCTGTTCCCCTGCGCCATCCTCGGCGCCGGCCTGCTCTACCTGGAATCGACGGGCCGGGCCCTGCCCCCGCGATAACGCCATGACGCCCCGGCCCCGCCGCGCCCCACTGCCTTTCGCGAAAACGGACGCCGGCGGTCCCCGCCGCCCGACGCTCCGAATGAACGCTTCGGAGGATTCACGCCCCATGCGCCAGTCACGCACCCCCTCGAACCACCGTCCGTCCGACCGCCGGAGCCGACAGTCATGACGGTCCACACCCAGCGACGCACCCTGTCCCAGACCGCCGCCCTCTCCCTGGGGGCCCTCGGCGTGGTCTACGGCGACATCGGCACGAGCCCGCTGTATTCCATGAAGGAATGTTTCCACGGCATGCACGCCATCCCGCCCACGCCGGACAACATCCTCGGGGTGGTCTCCCTCGTGTTCTGGTCCCTGACCATGGTCATCACCATCAAGTACGTGCTGTTCATCACCGCCGCCGACAACCGGGGCGAGGGCGGCATCTTCGCCCTGCTGGAACTTCTGCCCAAGGACAAAGGCCGCAAGAGCCTCCGGGCCATTCTGGCCCTGCTCGGCATCTGCGGGGCCGGCCTCCTCTACGGCGACGGCGTCATCACCCCGGCCATTTCCGTGCTCTCGGCCGTGGAAGGCCTGAACGTCGCCACCGACGCGGCCGCGCCCCTGGTCGTGCCCATCACCTGCACGGTCCTCCTCGGGCTGTTTCTGACCCAGCGGCGCGGCACGGCCCGCATCGGCCGGCTGTTCGGTCCGGTGATGCTGCTTTGGTTCCTGGTGATCGCCGTCCTGGGGGTGCGCCAGGTACTGGACGCGCCCCAGATCCTGGCCGCGTTCAATCCCATGAACGCCGTCGACTTTTTCGCGCGCAACCACCTCCACGGCATGGTGGTGCTCGGCGCGGTCGTTTTGTGCATCACCGGCGGCGAAGCCCTCTACGCCGACATGGGCCATTTCGGACGCGTCCCCATCCAGTGCTCCTGGCTGCTGATCGTCTTCCCCTGCCTGCTGCTCAACTACCTCGGCCAGGGGGCCGGCCTTCTCCTCAATCCGGAAAACGCCGCCAATCCCTTCTACAGCCTGGTGCCCGACAACCTGCTCTTTCCCATGGCCGCCCTGTCCACGCTGGCCACGGTCATCGCCTCCCAGGCCCTCATCTCGGGGGTGTTCTCCCTGACGCGCCAGGCCATCCAGCTCGGCTGCTGCCCAAGACTGCGCATCGTGCACACCTCGAGCGCCATCGAGGGCCAGATCTACATCCCCGAGGTCAATTACGCCCTCATGTGGGCGTGCATCGGCGTGACCATCGCCTTCAAGGAGTCGAGCCAGCTGGCCGCCGCCTACGGCATCGCGGTCACGGCCACCATGGGCATCACCTCGGTGCTGTTCTTTTTCGTGGCCCGGTGGCACTGGAAGCAGTCCTGGCTGCGCTGCCTGCCGCCGGTCATCGTCTTTCTCGCCTTCGACATGGCCTTTTTCGGGGCCAACCTGCTCAAGGTGCTCGACGGCGGCTGGTTCACCCTGCTGGTCGCCGCCCTGGTGGTGCTGGGGATGACCACCTGGCTGGACGGCCGGCAGGCCCTGCGCGACCTGGCCGTGGCGGGAACCGTGCCGCTGCGCGCCTTCCTGGCCGAAATCGCCTCCAAAACCCCGCTTCGCGTGCCCGGCACGGCGGTTTTCATGTCCCTGTCCCCCCAGGGCACGCCCCTGACCCTGCTCCACCACTTCAAGCACAACAAGATCTTCCACGAACACGTGGTGATCCTCTCCGTCACCTCCACGGACATCCCGTATGTGCCCAAGGCGGAACGGCTGGAGCTCACGGACCTCGGCATGGGATTCTTCCGGATCATCGCCCGCTACGGCTTCATGGAAACCCCGAACGTGCCCCGGATCATGGAACGGGCCCGCAGCGAGGGGCTGCCTCTCGACCCGCCGGCCGACACGACCTTCATCCTCGGCCGGGAAAGCCTGCTCACCACGGGCAAGGCCAGGATGGCCGCCTTCCGCAAGTCGCTTTTCGCGCTTATGTCCCGAAACGCCCGGCCGGCCACGGCCTATTTCGGGCTGCCGCCGGGACGGGTGGTGGAGCTCGGCGTGCAGGTCGAACTGTAGCCCCGGCGCGCCGGTAAAACGCCCGGCCCCTTGACCCGGGGCGCTTCCTGCCGTAACCGCAAGGCGCGATACGGCCGGTTTCGCGAATGTTCGTCCGCCGCGCCGGAAAAAGAGGAGCGCATGACCGACACGCCTGAAAAAAACGCCATGGCGCAGGACGGCGGCCTTAAGGCCGCCCCGGTCGCGGCCGCCACGACCGGCGGGAACGCCGAGGCGGGGCCGCCTCCCGGGAATGACGGCACCCCGCCGCCTTCCGGAAACGACGGCACCCCGCCGCCCCCGGCGCCGGCCGATCCACCGGCCGATCCGCCCGCCGCGCCGCGCGCCGCCGCCGGCGACCCCGGCGACATGAAGGAAGCCCCGCTGCTTGAGCATCTCATGGAGTTGCGCACCCGGCTGGTGCGCTGCCTGATCGCCGTGGGCATCGGCTTCGCCGGCTGCTACTCCTTCGCGGAACAGCTGCTCGGCATCCTCCTCAAGCCTCTCACCGACGTGCTGCCCCCCGGCCGGACCCTGATCGCCACCAGCCTCCCCGAATCGTTCTTCACCATCATGAAGCTGGCCCTGGTGGCGGGCGTCTTCGTCACCAGCCCCTTCATCTTCTACCAGCTCTGGCGGTTCGTGGCGCCGGGCCTCTACAAGGAAGAACGCAAGATCATCATCCCCGTGGCCGTGGCCTCGGCGATCTGCTTCGTCGGCGGCGCCATGTTCGGCTATTTCATCGTCTTCCCGTTCGGCTTCAAGTTCTTCGTGGACTACGCCTCGGACTACATCACGGTGATGCCCACCATCAGCGCCTACTTCTCGCTGGCGGTGACCCTGCTTTTCGCCTTCGGCCTCATCTTCGAGCTGCCGGTCTTCATCTTCTTCCTGACGAGCCTCGGGCTCGTCTCCACCAAGGCCCTGCGCAAGTTCCGGCGCTGGGCCATCCTGCTGAGCTTCATCGTCTCGGCCCTCCTGACGCCCACGCCGGACGCCGTGAACCAGCTTCTGATGGCCGGTCCCATGTGCGTGCTCTACGAGCTCGGCATCTGGGTGTCGTGGTTCGTGGACAAGTCCCGCAAGGAGGACAAGGCCCGCCAGAAGCAGGAGAAAGCCGCGGGGGCCGCCCCGCCGCCCGACGGACCCGCCCCGGCCGGCGCGACCGGAGATAAGCCCGCGGCCCCGGATGCCGCCGGCCCGGGCGATGCGGCCGACGAGGCGCCCAAGGCAGGCTAGCGCCGTGTCCCTGCAACGCGCTTGAGGGATACCGGGACGGCATCGGCGGCACCGTTTCCGTGAATTCCCGGCGTATGTCGCCGCATCCAAAGCGCGCCGGAGGGCCCGGGAGGTCCTTCGGCGCGCTTTCGCGTCGCCTTGACAAACGCCGTTTTTCCAGACATGGATATCCTACGTCGAGCAGCCGCCTCCAGGCGGTCTCGCCGACCGAAGGATACGCCCCCGGGCAGCCCCGGCGCAGCCGAAATGCGGCCGGCCGCCCCTTTCATCGCGAATCGCATGCGTCCGGGCGTCTCCGCGAAAGCCGCGGCAAACGCCGCGCCGTCCCGCCGTCGGCAGTCGGCGTCCGGGGCGCGTTCCCTCGCTACGCGAGCCACTCCACCCTGCGGACGACCGGACGGGTTCCCCGTGGACCCGAAGGCTCCCGCCGCCTCCCCGGCGTTTCGTCAGACGGACGCCGCAGGCCGCGCCACCGGTCCCCGCCACAATGGAGCGACCATGCGACACGCCAAAGTCATGCTGACCGCCCTGACCCTGCTGGTCACGTCCCTGTCCGTTCCGGGTTGCGCCGGCACCCGCGCCGGCCAGATGGCCGAACAGGCCCTCCCCCCCCGGGCCGCCAAGAAACCCCATGAGGACGCCTCTCTCGGCCGTCTGGAGGATCCCGCCTTCCTCTTCGGCAGCCGCGTTTCCGGCGCCAAGGTTCTGACCGTCAAGGCCATGGCCTACACCGGCTGCTCGCCGAAAAAATCCAGGCGCGCCACGCGCGGGGCCTGGGGCGACCCGCTCACCACGGACATCAAGGCCGTGGCCGTCTCGCCGGATCTGCTGGAAATGGGGCTCGACCGGGGGGATGTCATCCGCATCGAGGGTCTGCCGGGCGAGTACAAGGTGCTCGACCTGATGCACGGCCGCCACAACAAGACCATCGACATTTTCTACGGCGACGACCAGTGCGGCGCCCGCGAATGGGGCAAGCGCACCCTGACCATCACCTGGCACTGACGACCGGGACCGACGGGCGGGGGCGGGGCGACGCGCCGTCTCACGGCAGGATTTCGATCAGCACGTACCGGGCGGCGAAGCCCAGGGCGAAGGCGCAGGCCAGGACCAGGAAAAACGCCTTGAAAAGCCCCTGGCCGCTTTTGGCCTCGGCCCGGCGCGACAGGGCGCAGCCCGTGACCGCGGCCACGACGATGCACAGCCCGAGGGCCGCGGCCACCTTGAAAAGCGCCACCTCGGCCATGTTCCCCACCTCCCCGATCGCCGGCCACACCATCACGCTCTCCCCGTGCCCCGGCCGCCCGGCGCCTGCCGCGCGGGGGGGGCGCCCGCAGGCATCACGCCGCCGGAATCCCCGTCTCCCGGCATCACCCTAGCGC
>CAZNUQ010000043.1:0-25901 GCA_964576235.1 uncultured Desulfovibrio sp. | reverse complement strand
GCCGTCTGGCGCGACGCCCCCGAAGGTGCGCGCCGCAGGACAGATTGACCGGCCCGCCCGATCCATGCCAGAATTCCGCCGGCCATGCACCGCGCCCTCGCCACCCTGGTTGTCGGCGACGCCTACCGGCGCCGTTTCGCCGACATCGCCGCCCCGACCTTCCGGGCCTACGCCAAGGCCCACGGCCTTTCCCTGGTCGTCCTCGACCGCCTGATCGACGATTCGCCACTCGGCCGGTCCCGGTCGCCGGCCTGGCAGAAATGCCTCCTTTTCCGGCACCCCAGGCTCCGGGCCTGCCGGCAGGTGTTGTGGGTCGATGCCGACATCGTCATCAATCCGGCCGCGCCCAGCGCCTTCGAGGACGTGCCGCCGGGAACCTTCGCCGCCGTGGACCATTTCGCGAGCCCGACGCCGGAGGCCTTCGCGGCGGCCTACCGAAAGACGCGACGCTATCTCGCGGACAACGGACTGCACGCCCCGGACGACGCCACCCCCGGCGACTTCTACCGGAACTACGGTTTCGCCGAAGGCCCGGACCGCGTGGCCCAGACCGGGGTCATGGTCCTTTCGCCCGAGGCCCACGGCCCGGCCATGGAAGCCGCCTACCAGGAACGCCGCCGCGAGGACGGCCGGGAAATGCTCTTCGAGATGCGCCCCCTTTCCCACCACCTTCTCCGGTCCGGCCCCACGCGCTGGCTCGACCCCCGCTTCAACGCCATCTGGGCCACGGCCCTCGTCAACCACTATCCCTTCCTCATGGACAAGGCCTTCCTGACGGCCTTCCGGGAACGGCCCGAGCTGTACGCCAGACTCAAGGCCGCCTGCCTGTCCACGGTCTACGACGCCTCGTATTTCCTGCATTTCGCCGGCACGGGAGAAGACATGGCCGCCCTGCCGCGCCCGGCCCCGGATGACAAACGCACCGATCCCCGGTAGACGGCCTCCTCGCAAGGAGGTTTCGCCATGGGTCACGCCTGGATGTTCCTGTTTCTGGCCGGGCTCTTCGAAGTCGGCTGGCCGGTCGGCCTGAAAATGGCCCAGACACCGGGCCGGGGGCTCGTGGGGGCGGTCGCGGCCGTGGTCTGCATGGCCGCGAGCGGGGCGTTTTTATTCCTGGCCCAGCGCCACATCCCCATGGGCACGGCCTATGCCATATGGACGGGCATCGGCGCCGCCGGGGCCTTCGGCATCGGCCTGTTCCTGTACGGCGATCCGGCCAGCCTGCCGCGCTTTCTCGGCGTGGCCCTCATCGTCGCCGGCGTGGTGACGCTCAAGCTCACGCACTGACGCGACGGCCGCTCCCCTTTACGCGGGCTTGCGCAGGACCGCGCCGTAGAAGACCTCGCCAAGGGCCGCGTCCGGCGCGGCGGGCACCTCGGCCTCCAAAACGAGGTCGCGGTGCCGGCTGCCGAGCCGGTCCACGGCCTTCTCGTTTTCGGCGGGATTGATGGTGCAGGTGACGTAGACGATGCGCCCGCCCGGGGCGAGGCCGGCGTAGGCGGCCTCCAACATGGCGCCCTGCAGCCGGACGAGGCCGGTGATGTCCTCGGGACGCCGCCGCCATTTGGCGTCCGGCCGCCGGGAGAGCACGCCGAGGCCGGAGCAGGGCGCGTCCAGGAGGATGGTGCCCGGCGGCTCCCGCAACGGCATGCGGGTGGCCGAGGCCCGGAAGGTCGGCACCGGCGGCAGCCCCAGGCGGGCCAGTTCCCGGGGAAGCCCGGAAAGCCGCGTGGCGTGCATGTCCCCGGCGAAGACCTTCTTTCCGGCTTCGGCCAGGAGGAGCGTCTTGCCGCCCCGGCCGGCGCAGGCGTCGAAAACCGGCTCCGGCCACCCGGACAGGTCCAGGCGGTAGAGGATCTGCTGGGCCGCGGCGGACTGGCGCGACAGGACGCCCTCGGCCAGGGCCTCGTCGAGACGCACGCCGGCCGGCGAAAGATCGGTTCCGGCCGGCACGGCCAGGGTGGGGAAATCGGCCAGCCGCGCGCCGGGGAGACCGGCCAGGGCCTCGAAAAGCTCCCGGGCGCCGGGTTTGGTCCGGTTGACGCGCAGCCCAAGCGGGGCGGCCTCGACCTGGGCTTCGAGGAAGGCGCGGGTGTCCGTCGGTCCGTACGTCCCGAGCCACAGGGCCACGATCCATTCCGGGCAGGAAAAATACCGGCTCAGGTATTCCGCCTCGCTGCAATGGTCCGGGCAATAGAACCCGGGATCCTCGAAGGCGCCCGGCGCGGCGCCGGCCACCCGGCGCAGCACCGCGTTGGCCATGCCCGAGAGTCCCTTGCCGGACACGCGGCGCACGGCCGACACCGCCCAGTCCACCGAGGCGTACACCGGCACCTTGGAGCAGTGGAGGATTTCGTAGACGGCAAGCCCGAGGATGCGCCGGACGGCCAGGGGCACCCCGCCGGGATTCTTGAGAAACCTCGAGAGGATGAACTCGATGCGCCCGCCGAGACGCAGATAGCCGTAGACGAGTTCCGTGGCCAGCCCCCGGTCCCGGGGGTCCAGGTTCGGGCCGGACAGGGCCGCGTCCAGGGCGGCCTGCACGTCCTGGCCGTGATCTCCCGGCCGCGAGGGCAGCACCCGGCCCAGGACGGCCAGGGCCAGCCGGCGGGCCGGCGGCGGGCCGGCCGGCTTGCCGGCGCTCAATGCGTTCTCCCCAGGGCCCCCAGGGGCGCCGGATCGGCGAAGGGGGCGAAAACCGGCCGGCCGGCCTCGCCGTGCACCAGAAAGTAGCGCAGGGCGGCCTCCAGATGGGGCAGGGCGACCCGGGTGTCCAGACAGGGGCCATGGGGCCGGTCGTTGAGCACGCCGTACACCGGGATGGGGTAGGTGTCCTGGATGCCGCTCGACAGGTCGCGCTCGCAGGCCACGGCCACGATCAGGCGGGGCCGTTTCTGGACCACGATGCGCCGGGCGACGGAGCCGCCGGTGGCGATGGCGATGTGCACGCCGTAGGCCTCGGAAAGCGCCAGCAGGTCGTTGACCGGGCACAGCCCGCAGCGCTTGCAGTTGTTGATGTCATAGGTCAGCCGCCGGTCGCAGCGGCTCGATTGCAGGCAATGGGGCAGCAGGACGAGCACCTCGCCCGGCGTGTACCGGCCGGCGCCGGAAGCCACCATCTCGTTGTTGACCTTGATGAACGAGGAGCGCACCCGGTTTTTGGAAATGCCCAGGGCGCGGGCGAAAATGATCATCAGCGGCAAAAACACCCTGGCCATGACCCCGCGCAGCCGGTCCGAGGCCAAAAACGGCCGCCCCAGGGCGACGCTGGCGGAAATCCCCAGGCTGGCCCACAGGATGAGAAGGATGGCCAGGCCGAAAAAGGCGCCGAGCACCCAGGGAACCAGGGGATGGATATTGGCCAGCCCGATGAAGGGAATGATCCATATCAGCGCCAGGAGGGCGCACACGGCCAGACCCGTGCCGCAAAGAAGGCCGATGAAAAGCCGTTTTCTCGACGGTTCGTTTTGTTCCACCGACGCTCCGGTTGTTTTTCAGGCCGCTCCCGGCGCGTCCGGCGGCCCGCAAACGGCCATGGCGTCGTCGCCGCACTTGCCGAGATAGCCGCAGACGAAGGCCTGGGCGTCCATGGCACGCTTGCCGGCCGGCACCACGGTTGGGACCAGGTACGCGGCGTCGGCGCAGGCCACGGCCAGATGGCCGTCCACCAACCCCAGGATGTCGCCGGGACGGGCGCCGGGCGGCAGGGCGCCGCCCACCCTGCCGGGATGGGCGATGACGCGCAGGGCCGGCTTGTCCGGGGAGGGACGCCAGAAGAAAAAGGCGCCGGGATGCGGGGTCATGGCCCGGATATGGTTGTGGACCGCGGCCGCCGGCCGGTTCCAGTCCACCAGGGCCTCGGCCTTGTCGATCTTGCGGGCGTAGCTTGCCCGGTCCTCGTCCTGCTCGACCTGGGGGACGCCCCCGATCCGCAGGCGGGCCAGGCAATGGACGAGCAGCCTGCCGCCGAGGTCGGCCAGTTCCCCTCGCAGCGAACCGGCGGTGTCGCCGGAGCCGATGGCCAGGACCCGCTGCATGAGCATGGGGCCGGCGTCCAGGGCCGCGACCATGCGCATGATGGTCACCCCGGTGAGGGTGTCGCCGGCGGCGACGGCCCGCTCCACGGGTGCCGCGCCGCGCCAGGCGGGCAGCAGCGAGGCGTGGACGTTGATGGGCATGATCCGCGGCACGTCGAGGACCGCCTGGGGCAGGATCATGCCGTAGGCGGCCACGAGGAGCACGTCGGGGCGGTAGCCGGCGAGGATCTCCACCTCGGCGGGGTCGCGGAACGTCTCCGGCTGGCGGACCGGCAGGCCGCGCGCCAGGGCCAGTTCCTTGACCGGGCCCGGGCGGCACTGCCTGCCCCGGCCGCAGGGCCTGTCGGGCTGGGTGTAGACCGCGGCCACCGTCACCTCGTCGCTTTCGAGGACCCGCCCGAGAACCGTCGCCGCGAACTCCGGCGTGCCCATGAAGACGGCTACGAGTTTTCCTGGTCCGTCGCCGCTGCCTTGGCCCATCGTTTCACCTTCTTGTCGTACATGGCGCGCTTGAGGCGGCTTATGTGGTCGATGAAAAGCACCCCGTCGAGATGGTCGATCTCGTGCTGGAGGCACACGGCGAAAAGGCCGTCGGCCTCGATGCGCCGGGGCGTGCCGTCGAGGTCGGCGGCCTCGACGACCACCGTCTCCGCCCGCCGGACCACGGCCCGGTAGTTGCGCACCGAAAGGCAGCCCTCCTCGTCCTCCTGCTCGCCCGAGGCCGCGACGATGACCGGGTTGACCAGGGTCATCAGCGCCTCGCGCTTCTCCGGTCCGGACAGGTCGACGACCACCAGGCGCAGGGCCCGGCCCACCTGTGGCGCGGCCAGCCCGACCCCCTGGTTGGCGTACATGGCCTCGGCCATCTCCGCCGCCAGTTCCCGGATCTCCTCCGTCAGCTCCCCGACGGGCGCGGCCTTCCCGGCCAGGATGGGATGCGGATACTTGAGTATTTCCAAAGGCATCGCGTTACGATTTTTCCTTGTCCTTGTCCCTTGCGCGCAATTTGATGCCAAGCTCCCGGAGCTGGTTCCCGGAAACCTCGCCGGGGGCCTCGGTGAGCAGGCACATCGCCTTCTGGGTCTTGGGGAAGGCGATCACGTCGCGAATGGACTTCGCGCCGGCCAGGATCATGATAAGGCGGTCCAGTCCAAAGGCAATGCCGCCGTGGGGCGGGGCGCCGTATTCCAGGGCCCGCAGGAGGAAGCCGAACTTGTCCTCGGCCTCCTGGTCCCCGATGCCCAGCGCCGCGAACATGGCTTTCTGGGTTTCGCGGTCGTGGATGCGGATGGAGCCGCCGCCGATCTCGCTGCCGTTGAGCACCAGGTCGTAGGCCCGGGACAGGGCCTCGCCCGGGGCGTCGGCCAGACGTTCCAGGTTGCCGGGCTGGGGGGCGGTGAAGGGATGGTGGCGGGCCGCCCAGCGCTTGCCTTCGGGGTCGTACTCCAGGAGCGGAAAGTCGGTGACCCACACCGGGGCGAAGGTGTTCTCGGGGATGAGCCCGAAGCGTTCGCCGAGCTGGAGGCGCAGGTAGCCGAGGGCCGTGTTGACCATGTCCGGGGCGCCGGCCTGGAAGAACACGATATCCCCGACCTCGATGCCCAGCGCCTCGACCAGTCCCTGCCGCTCGGCCTCGCTGAGGAACTTGGCGAAAGGCGACTGCCATTCGTCTTCCTTGATCTTGATCCAGGCCAGCCCCTTGGCGCCGTAGATCTTCACGTACTCCGTCAGGTCGTCGATCTCCTTGCGGGAGAGGGCCGCCCCGCCGGAAACGCGGATGCCCTTGACCAGCTCGGCCTTGGCGAACACCTGGAAGGCGGAGCCGCGCACCACCGGGGTCACGTCCACGAGTTTGAGGCCGAACCGGATGTCCGGCTTGTCCAGGCCGTAGTCGCGCATGGCCTCGGCGAAGGTCATGCGGGGGAAGACGTCGGGCAAGGCCACGCCGGCCGCCTCCCGGAACATGGTGCGCACCATGTTCTCGGCCATCCCCATGATCCGCTCCTCGTCGACGAAGCTCATCTCGATGTCCACCTGGGTGAACTCGGGCTGGCGGTCGGCGCGCAGGTCCTCGTCGCGGAAGCACTTGACCACCTGATAGTAGCGGTCGAAGCCGGACATCATGAGGAGCTGCTTGAACAGCTGGGGCGACTGGGGCAGGGCGTAGAAGGAACCGTTGTTCACCCGGCTCGGCACCAGGAAGTCACGGGCGCCCTCGGGCGTGGACTTGGTGAGCACCGGGGTTTCCACCTCGAGGAACCCGAGGCCGTCGAGATAGCGGCGGATGCTCTGGACCGCCTTGTGGCGCAGGATGAAGTTGGCGGCCAGCTTGGGGCGCCGCAGGTCGAGATAGCGGTATTTGAGCCGCAACATCTCCGAGGCGTCGAGGCGGTCCTCGATGGGGAAGGGCGGCGTGGCGGCGGTGTTGAGGAGCTTGAACTCGCGCACCTCCACCTCGATCTCGCCCGTCGGCATGTTGGGATTGGCCATGCCCTCGGGCCGGGGGCGCACCCGCCCCTTGACCGCCAGCACGTACTCCGTGCGCAGCACGTGGGCGCGATCCAGGGCCTCGGCGCTGCCCTCGGGGCAGAAGACCACCTGGGTCAGGCCGCCCCGGTCGCGCAGGTCGATGAAGATGAGTCCGCCGTGGTCGCGGCGGAACTGGGCCCAGCCCATCAGGCAGACCTCGCTGCCGACATCCGAGGCGCGAAGCGCGCCGCAATCGTGGCTGCGCTTCCAGCCGTCAAGGGTATCGAGGACAAGCGTCTCGCTCATGCGGTGATCCTTTTTTCAAGCGTGTGGGGAAAAACTTTTCCGCAAAGCTTTTCCCCACGCCTCGTTTCAAATTTTTTCCGGTCCGGCGCCCTGTGACGCACCGCTCCCCCGAGGGAGCCGGGGGGATTCCCCGCCGCCAGGGCACGCGCAGGCGCCCGGCCTTCTACCGGTCCGCCTCTTCCAGCCGGGCGCGCAGAAAGGCGGCGAGCCGGTCCTGGCCGACGGTTTCCTGGCCGCCGTCCCGCATGTTCTTGACCACCACCGTGCCGGCGGCGATTTCGTCCGGGCCGAGCACGAGGCAGAAACGGGCGGCGGACTTGTCGGCGGCGCGCATCTGGCTCTTGGCGCTTTTGGCCGCGAAGGGCGCCTCGCCGGAAAACCCCGCCCGGCGCAACTCCTGGGCCAGGAGCAGGCCCCGTTCCAGGCCGGCGGCATCGAGAACGGTCAAAAAGAAGTCCAGGCCCGGCTCCTCGCCGTTGTCGACAAGCAGCGCCAGCCGTTCCATGCCGCAGGCGAAGCCCACGCCGGGCACGTCCGGACCGCCGAGGGAGGCCACCAGACCGTCGTAGCGGCCGCCGCCGGCCACCGACGACTGGGAGCCGATGTCCCCGGAAACGATCTCGAAGGTGGTGCGCACGTAATAGTCGAGGCCGCGCACCAGCCGGGGATTGAGCACATAGGGCATGGCGGCGGCGTCGAGGACCCGGCGCACGGCGGCGAAGTGTTCGGCGCACCCGGGGCAGAGATGGTCGATGATTTTCGGGGCGTCGGCCGTGAACTCCTTGCACTGGGGAACCTTGCAGTCCAGGACGCGCAAGGGGTTGGTGAGCTTGCGGCGCATGCAGTCCTCGCACAGGTGCTCCTTGTGCATGCCCTTGAGGAAATCGCGCAAGGCGTCGAGAAAAACCGGCCGGCACTCCCTGCACCCCAGGGAATTGAGCTCCACCGTCAGGTTCCGCAGCCCGAGCGCCCCGAGGTATTCCCCGAGCATGAGCAGGATTTCGGCGTCGAGCAGGGGATCGGGCGATCCCACCGCCTCCACGTCGATCTGGTGGAACTGGCGCATGCGGCCCTTTTGGGGCCGCTCGTAGCGGAACATCGGCCCGTAGGCGAAATACTTGGCCAGGCCCTCGCCGGCGCGCTTCTCCTCGATCAACGCCCGCATGACCCCGGCCGTGGCCTCGGGGCGCATGGTCAGGGAACGGCCCTTGCGGTCCGGGAAGGTGTACATCTCCTTCTGGACCACATCGGTTTCCTCGCCGATGGAGCGGGCGAAGAGTTCGGTGCGCTCGAGCACCGGGATACGCAGTTCCCGGTAGCCGTAGCGGGAAAACACGTCCCGGGCGGTCCGCTCGATGCGGCTGAAGACCGTGGAATCCGGCGGAAAAAGATCGGCGAAGCCCTTTATCTTCTGTATCTTGTCCATTGGGTGCGATTCCGGCATGGGCGCGGCAGGCGCGCCGTTAAAAAGAGGCAGAAAATAGACGAGCGGCGGGGCTTTGTCAAAAGCCGCGCCGTCAGCCCGCGCAGACCTTGGCCTTGAAGGCCGGCAGGGGGGTCGCCACGGACTCGCCCACGAGGCTCACGGCACAGGCCCCGATGGCCCCCACCGGCAGCGACAGGATGCAGGAATTGATCTGGCGCCAGGGGGGGGTCTCGCGCCAGCTGGCCCGAGGCCCGAGCAGCACCGAACGCATGCGCGCATAGCGCCGGCCCAGGTTTTCGCGCACCAGCCTGTTGACGCCCCAGGGCGTGAACCAGCCGGCCCGGCAAAGCAGCCTGTCCCGGCGTCCGGAAGACCAGCGCATGCCAAGCCCATGCAGGGAGCAGCGGTTCAGGAAGCCGACGAGGACGGCCTTGCGGGCCACCCGCGCGGCTTCGCGCAGGGCCAGTCCCGGGTCGGGGCAGAATTCCAGCACGGTGAACAACACGGAAAAATCGAATTCCTTGTCGTCAAAGGGCAGATGCCCGGCATCCCCCAGATGCAGGCCGGCGCGGTTGCCCAGCCGGTCCCGGGCCTCCTCGAGCATGTCCGGCGAACTGTCGAGGCCGGTCACGTCGAAGCCGGCCTGATGCAGGACTTCCAGGAAGACGCCCGTGCCGCAGCCTATCTCGAGCAGTCGCTGGCCGCGACGCGGCCAGCCGGCCGTCATGCATTCGAGCAGCCGGATTTCCCGCTTGAGGGCGAACGCGCCCGGAGGGGTCTGGAACCAGGCATCGTACCGCCTGGCGGTTTCCTTGTCCCACATCGCCGTGTTCGGACGCCGGGGCCTTCGCGTGCGCGACGCATGGCCGCCCCGGCGCCCTACCTCCCTGAAGATTCCTGTTTTCGCGGGTCGCCGTCGCTAATCCCGGGGCTCCCTGTAGACCGCCCCCCGGGCCGCGGAGGTGACCAGCGAGGCGTAGCGCCGCAGAAGCGGCGACGCGATCTCCTTGCGCGGATGCGCCAACGCGGCGCGGCGCCTGTCGAGCTCCGCCGCGTCCACGAGCAGGTTCAACTTGCGGGCCGGGATGTCGATCTCGATGGTGTCGCCGTCTTTTACCAGGGCGATGGGGCCGTCGCCGGCGGCCTCGGGCGAGACGTGGCCGATGGCCGCGCCGCGTGTGCCGCCGCTGAAACGGCCGTCGGTGATCAGGGCCACGGTCTCACCCAGGCCCATGCCCATGACGTTGGAGGTGGGGGAGAGCATCTCCCGCATGCCCGGACCGCCTCTCGGCCCCTCGTAACGGATGACGATGACATCGCCGGGCTTGATGCCGCCGCCGAGGATGACCGGGTTGGCCTGCTCCTCGCTGTCGAACACCCTGGCCGGACCGGTGTGGCGCATCATCGACGGGGCCACGGCGGACTGCTTGACCACGGCGCCGTCCGGGGCCAGCGAGCCGTGCAGGATGGCGATGCCGCCCTGTTCGGCGTAGGGGGCGTCGACCCGGATCACGTCGGGATCCTTGATCCGCGCCTTGAGGTCGGCCAGGTTCTCGCCCACGGTCCTGCCGGTGGCGGTCAGGCAGTCGAGATGCAGGAGTCCCCGTCCGGCCAGGGCGGACATGACCGCCGGAATGCCGCCGGCGCGGTCCAGGTCTTCCAGGTAATGGTGCCCGGCCGGCGAAAGCTTGCAGAGATTGGGGGTGCGGCGGGAGATCGCGTCGAAGATGTCCAGGGTCAGCGGCAACCCGGCCTCGGCGAAGACCGCCGGCAGATGCAGGACGGTGTTGGTGGAGCAGCCGAGGGCCATGTCCATGGTCACGGCGTTCTCCACGCTTTTGGCGGTGACGATGTCCCGGGGGCGGATGTTTCGGGCCAGCAGGTCCATGACGCGCATGCCGGCCTTTTTCGCCAGACGCAGGCGCTTGGAGCTGACGGCCGGAATGGAGCCGTTTCCGGGCAGGGCCAGGCCGATGGACTCGGAAAGGCAGTTCATGGAATTGGCCGTGAACATGCCCGAACAGGAACCGCAGCCGGGGCAGGCGTTCTCC
Source organism: uncultured Desulfovibrio sp. (assembly GCA_964576235.1). Taxonomy (GTDB): domain Bacteria; phylum Desulfobacterota; class Desulfovibrionia; order Desulfovibrionales; family Desulfovibrionaceae; genus Solidesulfovibrio. Next base: position 15,612 of record CAZNUQ010000043.1, on the reverse strand, counting down.
TCGATCTCCTCCAGTTCCTCCCCGTCCATGGCCCCGCGCTTGAACCGGCCCACGGCCTCGAACACGTCGATCAGGTCGCGGGAGCCTTCCGAGGTCCGGCCCGCCAGCATGGGGCCGCCGCTCACGATGACCGACGGAATGTTCAGGCGCAGCATGGCCATGAGCATGCCCGGAACGCTTTTGTCGCAGTTGGGGATGAACACCAGGGCGTCGAAGGGATGGGCCGTGGCCATGATCTCGATGGAGTCGGCGATCAGTTCCCGGCTGACCAGGGAAAAGTGCATGCCGTCGTGGTTCATGGCCAGGCCGTCGCACACGCCGATGGCCGGAAAGGCCATGGGCGTTCCGCCGGCCATCCGCACGCCGGCCTTGACCGCCTCGGCGATGGTGTCGAGATGCATGTGGCCGGGCACGACCTCGTTGGCCGCGTTGACCACGCCGACGAGGGGGCGTTCCATTTCCTCCCGGGTCAGGCCGAGGGCGTAGAGAAGGGAACGGTGGGGGGCCTTTTCCAGGCCCTTTTTCATAAGCGAGCTGCGCATGGCGGTATCCTTCGAAGAGTTGTCCGGCGCTGCCGGGAATTTTCAGTTTCCCACAATCCCGGGGCAACTGGCAAGACCGCCCCTTGCCGGCCGGCGCCGCCCGGGCTAGGGTCGCGCCGGCGGGCTCGTTTTACTGTCCGTTTTGCCGGCACTCCCTGCAACCTCGCCGTTTAGCGCGACAACGGCGCGCACGCCCCGGCCCCGGAAAAGCCATGCGCATCGTCAACCTGCACCTTCCCGCCTTCGTTGCCACCTTCCGCAAGCTCGGCCACGAGGTGCTCTCCATCGGCACGACCCCCGACTGCGACGTGGCCCTCACCGAGCCGCTCTCCCACAAGCGGCTCCTGGACCTCCTCGAGGGTCGCGGCTTCCGCCCCGATCTGGTCCTTTGGTGCGACGCCTGCCAGACCCCCTGGGTCTTCGGTGTCGAATCCCTCCCGGCCGTGACCATCGGCTACTCCATCGACCAGTACATGCATCCCTGGCACCTTCCCTACAGCGCCGGCTTCGATGCCGTCCTCGTGGCCCAGAAGGACTACCTCCCGCTTTTCCGGTCCTCCCCGACCGGCCGCCCGGCGGCCTGGATGCCGCTTTTCTGCCAGCCGGACCGCGACCGGGATCCGGGGCTCGTCCGGGACATCCCGGTTTCCTTCGTCGGCACCCTGGACGGGCCGGTCAATCCCGGCCGCCGCCCCTTCCTGGCCGCCTTTCGGGCGTCGGCGCCCCTGGTCGCCGTCTCCGGGGACTACGCCCCGATCTACGCCCGCAGCCGGATCGTCCTCAACCAGAGCGCCGCCGGCGAACTCAACTTCCGCCTCTTCGAGGCCATGGCCTGCGGCGCGGCCGTGCTCACCGAGGACACGGGAAACGGCCTGACCGACCTCTTCATCCCGGGCCGGCACCTGCTCGCCTATCCGCGCGGCGAGGCCCGGCGGGCGGCCGCGATCGCCCTTGCCGCCCTTCGGGATCCCGGGCTGGCGGCCATCGCGGCGTCCGGACGCCGCGAGACCCTGGCCCGCCACACCGTGACGACCCGGGCCAGGGAAATCCTGCGGCTGGCCGGCGAGCTCGCGGCCTCGGGCGCCCCGGGACGCCGCCTCTCCCGGCTCGCCCAGGCGCGGCAGGAGGTCGGCAAGGCCTACGCCTTCCTGGCCACGGACCAGCGCCTGCCCCTTCGCGAACCGGAACGGCAATTCTTCCTGGACATGTCGCGGTCGATGCGGCCATAGCCGCCCCGCGCGGGAAGGGTGTCAGCCCTTGCGGTTGACCGTCGTGCGTTCCACGATCCTCTGGTAGTAGGCCTGCTCTTTTTCCAGGCAGACGGGACGGCGGCGCCGGGCGTTGACCTTCATGACCAGGTAGTTGAGCTTTTGCATCTGCCGGTAGCGTTCCTGTTCGTCCGTCGCGGCGGCGAGCAGTTCCGTCGCGGTGACGATCTCCTTTTCGTCCAGGAGTTCCTGGGGGACGTACCCGGCGTTCTTGAGGATCTTGTAGGCCATGCGCAGATCCTGGGGGATCATGGAATCGTCCTCGAAGACGATCCTGCGGCCCTGGCCGGGCAGATTGTCGAAATCTCCCCGGCGCAGGGCCTCCTCGATGTGTCGTTCCGCGATCCAGGCGAAGGCCTGCATGCGATCACCTCACTGCTGTTCGAGGGCTTTCTGGATCCTGGGGGTGCCCTGGTCGAGCCATTCGACGACCTTGGGCACGACGCGGGCCAGGGCGTCGGTGGCGGCCCGGGCGATGGTCGCGCCCTGGAAGTTCTCCAGCGGCGCGTAGGCGCTGAAATCGCCCGAGGCGATGCGCTTGCCCAGGTTCTTCGACCACAGATCGAGGTGCACCGAGACGGCGAACCGGCCGCCTTCGATCTCCTCGACGTTGAAGGCGTTGAGCTGTCCGGTCAAGACGGCGTCGTGCTCCACCCGGGGCTGGTAATCGACGGGCGTCACGGCGGCGGACTGGCATTCGACGCCCCGGCGCAGGGCCTGGCCGACGACATCCTGGGGCGCGCCCTCCCAGTAGTACTGCAGGCTCGCCGTGAGCACCTGGTCGCGGGCGGTGAGCACCGCCGTCCTGTCGAGGTTTTCCAGGGCCTTGAGCGGCTTGAAGCCGACCGGCAGGCGGTGCTGCTGGCTGGTCGAGCCGGGGCAGTTCGTATAGTCCATGTCCACGCGCAAATAGCGCTGTTCCGGCGGAGGTTTGCCGAAACACCCGGCCAGACAGGCCACGAGGGCGCCGCACGCCAGGGCGCGACCGATCCATGCGTTCCGTTTCATTTTCCAGCACCCGATGGCGGCCGGATGAGTTCCCAGGGCCGTTCCCGCAGGCGGCGCATGAGTTCCTTCACATCCCGGCTCGTCCGGTTGAGGTTTGCCAAGATATCCTCGATCTGTTCCTGGTCGTGGTTGAAGCCCAGGCGCACGTCCGCCATGAGCTTGCCGGCGGTTGCCGCCGGGCCGCGATAGACCTCGAGGGTTTTCACGAGTTCCCTTTCCACGGCGCCGACGGCCTTGTCCACCCGTTTGAGCGTGGTATCGAGGGTGGCGGCCGTTTCCACGCCCTTCGCGGTCACGGCCACCCAGTTGTGGCGGAAGTCGGCGGCCGCCAGCCGGAACTCCTCCATGACGGCGGGCGCGTTTTCCAGGGCCCGGCGCAGGGACTCGGTATTCCCGGAGGAGAAGAGCTTCTCGATATTGGTCGCGATCTCGTTTATTTTCGGCCGGATATCATCGAGCATCTCCCCCGCCTTGGCGGCCAGCTCCTGCATGTCCATGGTGCTGACGGCCTGGATGGAGGCCCCCGGGGCCAGCCGTTCGCCAGGTTCGCCGCGCAGTTCGAGGAGCACGTAATAGTCCCCGACCAGCCCCTTCTGGGCGATGCGGGCCACGGTGCCGGCGAAGAGGGGAAAGCCTCCCTTGATGCCCACGCGCACCAGGATGTAGCGCGGGTCCTCGACGTCCAGGGTGATATCCTCCACCCGGCCCACGTCGAGCCCGGCGTACTTGACCACCCGGCCCCGGCTCAGGTCCTTGATCGAATTGAAGCGGATGTCATAAAAATCATATTTGATCCAGAACCAGTTGCCGCCGAGCACGATCATGAACGCGCCCAGGATGCACAGCCCCAGGAAAAGGGTGGCCGCCGCCTTGACGTATTCCGTCCGGCTCGCCTTGGCCGTCAGCATCGCCGCCCCCGGCCCGCTTCCGCGGCATCGGCCCGTGAGGTGCCGAGGATCCGGCTTTCCCGCGTCGGCTGGCGCCCGAGGAACCGGACGATGAAGGGATCCGCGCAGGCGTCGAGACCGGCGAGCGGCCCCTGGTAGCGCATTTTTCCCTTGTCCAGCACGACCACGTGGTCGGCTATGGCGTGCAGGCTGTCCAGATCGTGGGTGACCACCACGATGGTCATGTCGAAGGTGGCCTTGAGTTCCAGGATGAGCTGGTCCATGTCCGCCGCGGTGATGGGGTCGAGGCCGGAGGTGGGTTCGTCGCACAGCAGCACGGCCGGGTCCAGGGCCATGGCCCGGGCCAGCCCGGCCCGCTTGCGCATGCCGCCGGACAGTTCGCTCGGAAAATAGTCCATGAAATCGGCCAGCCCGACAAGCCGCAGCTTCATGCCCACCACTTCCTCGATGAGGGAATCGGAAAGCCCGGTATGCTCGCGAAGCGGCAGGGCGATGTTCTCCCCGAGAGGCATGGATCCCAAAAGGGCCCCGTCCTGGAAGAGCACGCCCATGCGGCGACGCATGCCCAGGCACTCCGCCGGGGTCATGTCCGCCATGTCCCGCCCGCCGAGGAGGATGCGGCCGGATCGTATGGGCACGAGTCCGATGATGTTGCGCAAAAGCGTGGACTTGCCGCAGCCCGATCCGCCGAGGATGACGCTGATCCGGCCGCCGGGCAGGGTGGTGTCGATGCCGCTGAGGACGACGCGGTCGCCATATCCCACGCTGACGTCAGACAGGACGATATCCGGCGATTCCAGACGTGACGCCACGAAAACCTCCGGGGGTTCAGCGGAAAATATAATTGAGCGCCGTAAAAAACAAATCCAAAAGTATCATCAGGAAAATCGACTGGACCACGGCCCGCGTGGTGCGCCGGCCCACGTCCTCGGCGCCTTCCCTGGCCAGGAAGCCCTGCCAGCAGGAAACGAGGGTGATGGTCACGCCGAAGCCGGCGCTCTTGACCAGCCCGGCCCACAGGTCGCGCATGGTGAGGAAGGTGGCGACCTGGTTGAAATACACCTTGCCCGAGAGTCCGAGGGCCAGGGACGAGAACACCCCGCCGGCGGTGATGCCGACGCAATCGCTCCACAAGGTGAGCAGGGGGGCCATCACGGCCATGGCCACGAATTTCGGCCACACCAGGAAGAGCACCGGGTTGATGCCCATGACCCGCAGGGCGTCGATCTCCTCGGAGATGCCCATGGTGGCGATCTCGGCGGTGAAGGCCGCGCCGGCCCGCCCGGACAGGATCAGGCAGGTGAGCAGGGGGCCGAGTTCCGTGGCGATGGAGAAGCTCACCAGGTTGGCCACGTAGCTCATGGCCCCCACCTTTTCGAGCTGCATGGCCGACTGCAGGGCCAGGATGACGCCCACGCAGCCCGAGATGACGCTGACGATGGGCAGGGAATCCGCGCCGATCCAGGCCAGATGGCCCCAGGAGCGGGCGCGCAGGTAGGGTTTGGACCTTCTGGGCGCGAGAAGCCCCTTGGCGCAGCCCAGAAGCTCCATGACGAGCCACACCAGGATCGCCGTGTCGTTGTTCCGTCTGGCCATGCCCCTTCCGCGTTTCGCCGGCTAGTCGGGCAGTCCGAAAAGCTCGCCGAGCTGGGTCAGGTCGAAAAGTTTGCGCACCTGGGGCGATATGCTCCGGATGCGGACGGTTTTCCCGGCCTCGGCCAGGAGCTTGCGCATCTCGATGAGCAGGGCCAGGGCGGAGCTGTCGATATAGCGCAGGTCGGCCATTTCCAGCACGATCTCCCGGCTCTTTTCCCTGTCCAGGACGGCCCACAGCCTTTCGCGCGCCGTCGGCGTCACCGAGAAATCGATCTCCCCGGCCACGACGATCTCGCCGGGCCGGCTTCCGGCGTCGATGCTCCAGCCGGCATCCGGCGTTTCGCTTTCGCTGCTTCTCAAGACGCCTCCCGGGGTTCCGCGGACGGGTTGTCGGAGCCGGAGCGGACACCATCCGTCTCCGGGGCCTCGAGCCAGGTTTCCAGTACCGGCGGCACGGCCGTTTCCAGGGCCAGGGCCAGCTCCTCCCGGGAGACGGCCACGGCGCCCACCTGGGAAACGGCTATTCCGGCACAATAATTCGATAGCACGCAGGCGTCGAGCAAATCCAGCCCGCCGGCCAGGCCGCAGGCCAGGGCGGCCATGACCGAATCGCCGGCCCCGGTCACGTCGAAGACCCGTTTGGCCGCGGTCGGTATCCGCGTCACTTCCGAGGGCGACCGGAACAGGGCGATGCCCTCGGCCCCCATGGTCACGCACAGATGGCGGCAGCGGCATGCGCGGAAAAGGGCCAGTCCGGCCCGGATGATATCGGTGCGCGAGGCGCCGTGGATTCCCGACATTTCCCGGGTTTCCTTGAGGTTGGGCGTCAGCAGGTCCACGCCGGCGTAGCAGGCGGCGTTGGCCGGCTTGGGGTCGACCAGCACGGCCGGGCGCCTGGCGAGCGGGGCCGTCAGACTCCTGAGCCCGGCCATGAGTTCCGGCCCGACAACGCCCTTGGCGTAATCCGAAACCACCACCAGGGCCATTTCCGGAACGAGGCGGGCCAAAAGCGCCAAAAGCCCCTCCCTGGCCTCCACGGACAGGGGCTCGGCGCTTTCCCGGTCCACCCGCACCACCTGCTGGTTCTGGGCGATGATCCTGGTCTTGATGCTGGTGGGCCGTTTCCGGTCCCGAAGGAGCAGGGTTTCGATGCCGTCCCGTTCGAGGATCCCCGACAGCATGGTTCCGGCGGCGTCGTCACCGGTGACGCCGACGAGATACGGCCTGGCCCCGAGAGCGGCCAGGTTGCGGGCCACGTTGCCCGCGCCGCCGGCGGTATGCCGCTCGCCGCGCACCAGGACCACCGGCACCGGCGCCTCCGGGGAAATGCGGTCCACGTCGCCCATCAGGTAATGGTCGAGCATCACGTCCCCGAGCACCAGCACCGGCTTGCCGGCGAAGGCGTCCAGGGCGGCGCGCAGGCGGCCGGGATCGGCGGGGGGGATCAAGCGCCGTCTCCCGAGGCGAGCGACCGTTCCAGACCGAAATGCTCGAGCAGGCCCTGCAACTCGCGCCTGGAGCTGAAGGCGAAGGTGATCCTGCCATGATCCGGCGTCCCCGAGGTCTTGACCATGACCCCGACCCGCTCCACGAGCTGGCCCCCGATGTCGCGCAAATGGCCGTCCACCGGCGTCCTGGAGGTCCGGCGGCCGGGTTTCGGGGTCTGCCCGGCCGGAGTGTCGGCCTGGGGCAGACAGCCATGCGTCTTGACGTGGTTTGCCGCGTCCTCGGCCTGGCGCACGCTGAGCCCCCCCTCCACGATCCGCCGCCACAGTTCCTCGCGCACGGCCTCGTCGGCCACGGCGAGCAGGGCCCTGGCATGGCCCGCCGTCAGGCTGCCGGATTCGAGGTCGGCCCGAACGGCCTCGGGCAGCTGGAGCAGGCGCAGGGCGTTGGCCACGGCCGACCGGCTCTTGCCCACCTTTCTGGCCAGTTCCTCCTGGGTCATCCCGAAGCGGGTCTGGAGCATCTGGTAGCCCGCCGCCTCCTCCATGGGACTCAGGTCCTCGCGTTGCAGGTTTTCGACAAGCGCCAGGGCGAGCCCGCGCTCTTCGTCGACCTCCCGGACCAGCACCGGAATCTCGGACAGCCCGGCCAGACGGGCGGCGCGCCAGCGGCGTTCGCCGGCCACGATCTCGTGGGTCACGCCCCCGACGGCGGCCACGGGGCGCACGAGCACGGGCTGGAGCAGGCCCTGTTCCCTGATGGAGGCCGCCAGATCCTCCAGCGCCCGGGGATCGAACACCCGCCGCGGCTGTTCCTGGTTGGCCCGGATGGCGTCCAGTGGGAGGGTCCGCACGTCCTGATCCCCCCCGCCGGCATCGCCGAACCCCCCGAGCAGTATTTCCAGGCCCCTGCCCAATCCTTTCTGGGATTGCGCCATGCACTCGTTCCTTTTCGTAGATGATGGCGGGCCGCTCTTTCCTTGACACGGCCCGGCCAGACGTTACCTTTCCCGCCGATCCATTCCAACGCCTGTCTCGCGCCCCGGTCCGGGACGCGGACACCCAAGGAGCTTCCCGTGCCCCCGATATCGTCGCATCTTCTGGAACTCTACGACGCCGCCGGCAAGCCGCGCGGCCTGCTCGTAAGCCCCGAACTCTGGTCCATGGTCAGGGACCGCGTGTATCCGCAGTTGGAAAAAGCCCTTTTCCTGCTCGATCCGTCCTGCCGGCCGCAGCCGGAGGAACGTCCGGAGCCCATCGCCGACTGGGAATCGCTCCTGGCCTACTGGGACTTCACCTATCCGCCGTCCTTCGAGGTGCGTTGCGCGCACTGCGGCCAGGAAACGGCGGACTGGAGCAGGGACGACCCCCGCAAATTCCGGTTGCGCGCGGCCAACCTGGGTGGACTGGTAACCTTCCAGTGCCAGTCCTGCAAGGCCCTGGTGCTCAAAAAGCATTTCAAGAAGCATGTCACCGTGGAATGCCAGCCCTTCGTGGAATCGCGTTAGCCGTCCGCAATGCCATAAAAAAAGCCGCCTTCCCCGGGGAAGGCGGCTTTTTTTATGGGCGCGGACGCGTCAGCGCGGGACGGGCGTGTCCCGCCGGACGACTTCCTGGGCCAGGGACAGATACGCCTCGGCGCCGCGCGACTTGATGTCGTGGGTCAAAACCGGCTTGCCGTAGCTCGGGGCCTCGGACAGCCGGATGTTCCGGGGAATGAGCGTCTGGAAGTAGAGTTTGGGAAAGCATTTCCAGACCTCCCGCTTGACGTGGCGATTGAGTTTGTTGCGGCCGTCGTACATGGTCAGCACCACCCCGAGGAGCCGCAGCCGGCTGTTGAGCCGCTTGCGCACCTGGTCGTAGGTCCGCAGCAGCTGGGCGATGCCTTCCAGGGCGTAGTATTCGCACTGCAGCGGCACGAGAAGCTCCGTGGCCGCGCACAGGGCGTTGAGGGTGACGAGGCCGAGGGAGGGAGGGCAGTCGAGGAGGATGTAGTCGTAGTCGGCCTCGAGGGTGTCGATGCACCGCCGCAGGAAATATTCCCGGCGGGGCTTGTCCACCAGCTCGATATCGGCGGCCACGAGGTCCGGCCCGGACGGCAGCACGCGCAGGAACGGCAGTTCCGTGCCCACCACGGCTTCGGACGTCTTTTCGGGTTCGTAGAGGATGGAATAGAGGTTCGCCTCGATCTTGTCCGGATAGATGGACAGGCCGCTACTGGCGTTGGCCTGGGGATCGCAATCGATCAGCAGGGTTTTTTTTTCCATCACCGCCAGGGAGGCGGCCAGATTGACGGCAGTGGTGGTTTTGCCCACGCCGCCCTTCTGATTGGCGATCACGATGACTCGGGCCATGCCCCAACTCCTTGACAGGACGAGCCCCGTGCGAGCCGGAGCACGCCGGGGCATGGCCTGTTTCACGTGAAACAAAAAGGACTGGATTAATCGCGAAAGGAACGATGACAGAAGGACCGGGCATCATCAAGGGATTCCACGAGCATGACACAGCCTTCCACATCGCCTTTCTTGACGGAATTGAGCAACTGGCCGGCCAGATGGGAAAAATCCTCGGCTTCGTCCATCCAGTCCTCGTCAGCGAGTTGATGCATCTTGCGCGCCAAGCGTACGAAGCGGTTGACCGTTTCTTCGTCAGGGAGGGTGGCTTCCTCGACCTGGCTCTGGATTTTCGAAAACACCGCTTCGAGATCACGTTTCGTGGTCTTGAATTCCATTACCCGATTCCGTCCTTCAGGCGGTTTATTGAAGTTATGTACAAACCCGATTAGTGGACATATCTCTATCTGTCAACAACCTGACAAGTAATACTCGCGGTACCAGGACACGAACCGCGAAATGCCGTCCTCGATCGCCGTGGACGGCCGAAAGCCCACATCGCGGATCAGACCGTCGACATTGGCGAATGTGGCCGGAACATCGCCGGGTTGCAGCGGCAGCATTTCCATCACGGCCTTCTTGCCAAGGGAGGTCTCGATGGCCTCGATGAACCGGAGCAGGGAGACGCTGTTGTTGTTCCCGATATTGTAGATGCGGTACGGCGCGACGCTGCTGCCGGGGTCGGGCCTGGCGGAATCCCAGGTTTGATCGGGAGCGGCTGGCTTGACGGTGATGCGTGTCACTCCCTCGATGATGTCGTCGATGTAGGTGAAGTCCCGCTCCATCCGGCCATGGTTGAAAACCTGGATGGGTTTTCCTTCCAGGATGTTTTTCGTGAACAGGAAAAGCGCCATGTCCGGACGGCCCCAGGGTCCGTAGACCGTGAAAAAGCGCAGGCCGGTGCAGGGAAGCCCGTAGAGATAGCTGTAGGAGTGGGCCATCAACTCGTTGGACTTCTTGGATGCCGCGTAAAGGCTGATGGGATGGTCGACGTTGTCGTGCACCGAAAAGGGCATGGAGGTGTTGAGCCCGTAGACGGAACTCGACGAGGCGAAAACGAAATGCGAAACCTTGTGCTGCCGGCAGTTTTCAAGAATGTTGAAATACCCGAGGATATTGGCGTTAATATAGTCCTCGGGATGGGTGATGCTGTGGCGCACGCCCGCCTGGGCCGCCAGGTTCACGACATGGGTGAAGCCGCCGGCATCGAAAAGCCGGTCCATGGCCGCGCGGTCGGCCATGTCGGCCTGTACGAAGCGGAAGTTGGCGTCCGGCGTCAGACGCGCCAGACGATCATTCTTCAACTGGACGGAATAATAGGGGTTCAGATTGTCGAGGCCCGTGACGGCATGGCCGAGGGACAGGAAACGGCGGCAGAGGTGGTAGCCGATGAAACCGGCGGCGCCGGTGACGAGGATGTTCATGATTCCTTCGGGTAAGGGTGCATCGAATCGGCCTTCACGAGTGATCCGGTTCCTCGGGGTTCATGCGCCGTTTTCCCGGGCGGTTTCCGGTGCGTCGCTCGTCGGGACGGATTCGTCCAATGGGTCGGGGCCGGCGGCCGCGCGGGCACGGGAGGAAACGCCTCCGGCTGGCGCGGCGTGGCTGGCACCATGAAAAAAACCCCGGATAAAATCAAGGGGGATGGGTAAGATCGTCGAAGCCTGGCTCTCCGCGGCCATCTCGCGCATGGTCTGGAGATAGCGCAGTTGCAGGGCCTCCGGACGCTTGCTGATGATCTCGGCGGCCTGGGCCAGACGCGTGGCGGCCTGGTATTCGCCCTCGGCGTTGATGACCTTGGCCCGGCGTTCCCGCTCGGCCTCGGCCTGCTTGGCCATGGCCCGCTGCATCTCCTGGGGAAGGTCGATGTATTTGAGCTCGACGTTGGCCACCTTGATGCCCCACGGTCCGGCGTGCAGATCGAGGATGGACTGGACCTGCTCGTTGACCTTGTCGCGGTGGGCCAGGATCTCGTCGAGCTCGACGCCGCCGCAGACGCTGCGCAGGGTGGTCTGGGAGATCTGCGAGGTGGCGTACATGTAGTCCTCCACCTCGAGGATCGACCGGGACGGGTCGACGACCCGGAAATAGACCACGGCGTTGACCTTGATGCTCACGTTGTCGCGGGTGATGACATCCTGGTTCGGCACGTCCAGGGCGAAGGTCCGCAGGGAAACCTTCACCATGCGGTCGATGACCGGCCAAAGCAGGATCAGCCCGGGACCCTTGGCGCCGATGCAACGCCCCAGGCGGAAGACCACGCCGCGCTCGTATTCGTTGAGCACCCGAAGCGAGGTGATGATCAGGAAGGCCACGATGGCGAGCAGGGGAATGAAGGCAAGCATGGGTTCCTCCCGTTGTTGCGGTTCAGGATGCGGCGCAATGTCCAGCCGGCCTTCCGACGACAAGCCGCATGTCGCCCGTCGCCAGGATGACGACCTCCTCGCCGGGGGCGAGGGCAAGATCCTCGGAGGACACGGCCTCCCAGAGTTCGCCGCGTACGAAAACCTTGCCGGATGTCCGGTTCCATTGCCGGACCACGGCCCGGCGTCCGACCAGGGCGGCCAGCCCGCTTTGGGGTCGCAGCGCCTGCGCCCTGGTCACGAGGGCGAGGGCAAGGCCCAGGAGCACGGAGACGCCGAGCACGGTCGGCAAAACCACGGACAGGGGCAGGCCCGATCCGCCCTCGAAGCGGAAAAGCAGCAGGGAACCGACGAAAAGGGCGATCACCCCGGACAGGCCGAGCAGGCCGTAGCTCGTCACGTGCACTTCGAGAACGAAAAAGACGCCGCCGAGCACGAGCAAAAGCAGGCCCGCGGCGTTGGTGGGAAGCACGGACAGGGCGTAGAGGGCGAGCAGCAGGCTTAAGGCCCCGATGACGCCGGGCAGCACCGCGCCAGGGGTTATGAGTTCGAAAAAAAGCCCGGCCATGCCGGCCAGAAGCAGGATGTAGGCGATCTGGGGATTGAGCAGCCAGGAGAGGGCGTCATACCACAATCCGGGGGCGTGGGTCTCGAGGGCCACCTCCGCCGGGGCGAAGTGGAGCACTTCGCCCCTGACCGGCAGGCCGCGCCGGCCGATCTGGGACAGGAGATCCTCGCGGTCCACGGCGACGCAGTCGACGACACGCTCCCTGACGGCCTCGAAGGCGGTCAGGTTGGCGGCCCGGGTCACGGAACTGGCATACCAGCCGGCATTGCGGCCCCGGGTTTCGGCCATGCCCCTGACGAGGCTCACCAGGTCGTTTTGCACCTTGTTTTTCAGGGCGCCCTGAATGTCCGCCCCCGACGGTCCGACAGGCGTGGCCGAGCCGATGGTCGTCTGGGGGGCCATGGCGCTCACCGTCGCGGCCGCCATGAGGAACACGCCGGCCGAGGCGGCCCTGGCGCCGGAAGGGGCCACCCAGACAAGGACGGGAACCTTGGCGTTGAGGATGGCCGTCACCATGCGCCGCATGACGTCCACGCTTCCGCCGGGAGTGTCCAGGCGTACGAGCAGCGCCGTGTAGCCGCCGTCCCCGGCTTTGGCCAGGGCGTCGTCGAGCAGGTCGGCCTGGGCGGGGGAAAGGACGGCGTCGACGGCGATTTCGAGGATGCGGATGGAAGGGGCGGGGCGGTCGGCAGCGTCCCCGGCCAACGGCCAAAGGACGCAGAGGAAAACGAGGATGATCCGGCTAACCGCCGTCCAGCTGTTCGAGAACATGGTGCCATGCCTCCTTGTCGTCACCGAGCAGGGTCCCGGGATCGGGCAGCATGACGCAGGTCACGGTTCCAAGTCGGGGGGCCATTTCGGCGTGCCAGGCAGCGGCCTTTGCGCCGAAAACGGCCAGAACATCGGGATTGAGGCGTTTGAGGCCCGCGAGGAACATGGACTCGTTCGGCGCGGAAACACCGGATTCGGGGAGGGCCATGGGCCAAAAGGCAACGGCGTGCCGGCCGGAGAGGCCGAGCGCGGCGATCAGCTTGCGCCAGATGCCGCCACGCCTGGAATCTCCCTGTCCGGACATGTCCAGGCCGAGTTCCGCGTAGGTGATGACGATCTTCGGGCTTGCGGGAGCCTTGGCGAAATAGGTCGCCCAGGGCTCGGGCCACGCGGACGGATCATCGCCAGGGTCGCCTGTCGGCGCGCAGTCCGGTTCGGTCTGGGCCGGCGGCGTTTCCCGCGGCGAGAGGAAAAAATGGCGCACGCCGGCCTGATGCCAGATCCGCAGGCGCTCGGGCACGTTCAGGATCGATTCATGAAGTCCCATATCTTCCGGGCCATTTCGGTCTTGGGAATGGTGTCCCAGGTTTCCTGGCGGCCGGAGGCGTCGAGGACCACGGCCTGGTTGGAAGTCGCGGAAAAGCCGGCGCCTGGACGGCCAATGGGATTGCCGACGATCATGTCGCAATTCTTGCGCTCAAGCTTCCGCCGCGCGTTTTCAAGCAGGTTGTCGGTTTCGGCGCAAAATCCGACCAGATACTGGCCGTCCTTCTTGGCGGTCCCCATGGCCGCCAGGATGTCCCGAGTGGGCACAAAGGCGATGGGCGGGGTGGTTCCGGTGACCGTGTCCTTCTTGAACTTGCCGCCGCCGGGATGGGGAATGGGGGAAAAATCGGCCACGGCGGCCGTCATGGCGCCGACATCCGCCATTTTCCAGAGATCGAGGCAGGCGTCGTGCATCTGGCCGGCGGAGGTGACCGTCGTGACCGCGATATCGGACGGGAACCACCAGGACACCGGACCGGACACCACCCAGACCGCCGCGCCCCGCAGCCAGGCTTCCAGGGCCAGGCAGGCGCCCATACGCCCTGTCGAGGGATTGGACCAGAAGCGGGCGGCATCGAAATACTCCCTGGTCGGCCCAAGGCTGACCAGGACACGTTTTCCGGCCATGTCCTGAGGAGTCAGCGTCTTGACGATGGCGGCAAAAATGGCCTCCTCGGCGGCAAGCCGTCCCTGGCCCGTTTCGCCGCAGGCCATGCCCCCGCATTCCGGCAGAACGCCGATGGCCCCGCGCCGCAGCAAAACCTTCCAGTTGGCCTGGGTGGCCGGGGCGTTCCACAGGCGCGGGTTCATGGCCGGCGCGAGCACGACGGGGCCTTCGAAGGCCAGGGCCTGGCAGGCCAGCAGATCCCCGGCGAAGCCGTTGGCCATTCGGGCCAGGATGTCCGCGGTGGCCGGGACGACCGCCAGGGTGTCGGCGATTTGGGCAGGCGCCAGATGGGCGAAGTGGGCCGCCTCCGGGGAAAACATGTCGCCCTGCACCGGGTCGGCCCCGAGGGCCTGGAAGGAAAGCGGCGCAACGAAGCGGCGGGCGGCCTCGGTCAGGGTGGCCCCGACGGAGATTCCGGCGGCCAGCAGCCGGCGCAAAAGCGGCAGCGCCTTGAAGGCGGCCACGCTGCCGGTGACGCCGAGATGCACGCGGCGGCCCTGATAACCGGAAATATCGAGATGGCTTGTTTCCATGGAAATTCCTCGAAGCGGTGCTCGTGTCAACTCATTCCCTTCTCACGATACAGGGAAAGATGCCAGAGATACATGCGCTGGGCGATTTCATCAATGATGTTGTCGGCGATCTTGGACCATTCCACCTTGCCGGATTCCGCATTCTGGACGCCGTTGGCCACGAACTCCATGCCAAGGGTCGTGTCACCGGATACGGGGTCGACCTGGAGGTTGTTGATCTTGCAGATGAGCCAGAACTGGCTTCGAAGCTTGGGCAGGGCCTCGGAAAAGGTCACGAAGAGGATGAATCGCTCACCCTTGGCCGGTTCGAAGGCCTGTTCCTTGAAAATTTGCCGGCGAACGCGCAGGCGCAGGCCGCCGGCGGAAATGTTCTCCAGAAACGCCAGATTATGCTTGAAGTTTTGGAGATTGATCGTGGGCTTGGAGATGTCGAAGCCGCCTCCGGCATCGTAGCGCCACAGGGCGAGATGGGAGAACTGGCCGATATCGGGCTTCATCCGCAGGCTCTTGCGGCGCTGGGTTCCTTGCAGTGCGTGGGGGAAGGAGACGACGACCTGGGGAAGGGTTTCCGACTGCTGCCTGACACGCAAAATGGAGGCGGTAAAATTATAAAAGAATTCCCTGTGTTTGCCGTCGGCTTCGATGATCTTGAAAAAACATTCGACGGGCTGGCCGATGAACCGATCCTTCAGGGCGTTGATGCCGCTCAATTCCAAAACGAGACTGTCCGGGTCCATGGCCATGATGTTGGCGGTGACCCCGGTGATATTGGTGGCATCCTTAGGAAATTTTATATAGACTTTCGAACGCTGCAAAATGGCGAGATCAAGGATGGAAGCATGGCGCTTTTTCAGGCGCTCTTCCTCCAGGGCCTGCTTTTTCCGGTTCAGAAAGTCGAAAACCATGGTGTCGTATCCATGCGTTTGACGGAGTTTACAAAACAGGCGGTTGTTTAATAAATTGCAACAACTCGATTGCCATGCATTGCAGAGGATTCGGATACG
>CAZNUQ010000042.1:23580-26739 GCA_964576235.1 uncultured Desulfovibrio sp. | reverse complement strand
AATGAAATTTATCTTGGTACGAGTCCTGCTTGTTTTTTGCAAAACCAACAAGGAACGTCTGGTTGCAACAAGGAGGTTTTTATGTCCCTGGTTATCAATCACAACATGATGGCCATGAACGCGTCGAGGAACCTGTCCAATTCCTACGGCGCCCTGGCGACATCGACACGGCGCCTGTCCTCGGGCCTTCGCATCACCACCGCCGCCGACGACGCGGCCGGCCTGGCCATTCGCGAACTCATGCGCTCCGACATTTCCACCCTCAACCAGGGTGTCCGCAACGCCAACGACGCCATCTCCATGATCCAGACCGCCGACGGCGCGCTCCAGGTCGTGGACGAAAAGCTGATCCGCATGAAGGAACTGGCCGAACAGGCGGCCACCGGCACCTACACCTCGGACCAGCGCATCATCATCGATTCGGAATACCAGGCCATGGCCTCGGAAATCACCCGAATCGCCAACGCCACGGACTTCAACGGCATCTATCTGCTCAACGGCAACCTGTCCTCGACCACCCACACCGGCAGCACCTTGACGCCTTCCGGCAAGCTCAAGGTCCACTTCGGCACCGGCAACTCCAGCGCCGAGGACTACTATTACATCCAGATCGGCAACTCCACGGCCTCCGCCCTGGGTGTCGGCATGGGCGCCGCCGACGGCCGGGCCGGGCGCAGCATCTCCACCCAGGAGCTGGCCCAGCAGTCCCTTGACGCCATCACCCAGGCCATCGTCTCCAAGGACAAGATCCGGGCCAACCTCGGCGCTCTGCAAAACCGCCTGGAAAACACCATCTCCAACCTGCAGATCCAGGCCGAGAACCTCCAGTCCGCCGAATCCCAGATTTCCGACGTGGACGTTGCCAACGAAATGACCGAATTCGTGCGCCAGCAGATCCTGACGCAGTCCGCCGTGGCCATGCTGTCCCAGGCCAATTCGCTGCCGAAGATGGCCATGCAGCTCATCAGCGGCTAACCGTCGTAAAACGGAACGGGTGCATCATGAAAAAGGACCAGGGAGGCGGGGACCGGGAGATTCCGGTCCCTCCCTGGTCCGAAACGGACGCCTTCGGGTGACGGAATTTTGACTCCCTCACCGGATTGCCGGCCGGGGCGGGGCGTCCGCCGCCTTGGAGCCCTGATGCGTTTTGGCCGTATCTGACGCCTTCCCGCAGGAACGGGCCGTCAGACGTCCTGGCGCGAAGTTCCGTTCCGACGGCTTTCGGCCTCGGCTTCCGGGACGTACAGGCCAAGCGATTCCAGGGCCAGCCGGGCCGCCATCTGCTCGGCCTTTTTCACGCTCTTGTCCGTGGCCGTGATCGTCTGTCCCGAAGGCAGGGTCAGGCGAACCTCGAAGCGCTTGTCGTGCTCCGGCCCCTCGCTGCCGAGGAGCGTGTAGACCGGGCGGGCCTTGTGGTTTTTCTGCGTGTATTCCTGCAGCCGGCTTTTGAAGTCCTTCACCTTGGGCGCCGCCGGCCGGGCCGGCCAGACGCCCTCGAAGACCCTGGCCACGAACTCCCGGGCCGCCTGGTAGCCTCCGTCCAGGAAGATGCCCCCGATGACGGCCTCGAAGGCGTCGCTCAAAAGGGCCGGCCGGTCCCGGCCGCCCTGGTTCTCCTCGCCTTTGCCGAGCCGGATGTGCGCCTCCAGGGAAAGGCGGTGGGCCATTTCGGCCAGGCTCGACTCGTTGACGAGCTGGGAGCGCAGCAGGGTCAGTTCTCCCTCGGGGGCTTCGGGGAACCGGGAAAAAAGTTCCTCCGAGACGCAAAGCTCCAAAACCGCGTCCCCCAGAAATTCCAGACGCTCGTTATGCCCCATGGCGTCGCCCCGTTCGTTGGCCCAGGAACTGTGGGTCAGGGCGGCCGTGAGCAGTTCCGGCCGTGTGAAGCGGTACCCGATGGCCTGTTCGATCGGGGGAAAGGATGCGTTCATGGCAAGGACTCCGTTCGTGACGCGCCGGACCAAGTCCTGGCGCGGGTTTCATCGATAATCCTTTTCGGCAACGATTCCAAGTTGGTTGGAGCGCCATCGGCTGTCTTTTTGCCGGGGACGCGGCCAACGCCCTTGATTATCGCCGCCAGCGAAGGCATTTAAGGAGGAGGTGGATATTTCCCGGCCGGCTCGCCGGCTCGAGAGGCGCACGGGAGGGCATCATGGTTGGATTGTATGTTGGCGCGACGGCCGGATATTCCGGCAAGAACATGGTCATCATGGGACTTGGCCTTCGTTTCCAGAAGGAAGGCTACAGCGTGGGCTACATGAAACCCGTGGGGGCCATGCCCCGGGAAATCGACGGCCGCCTCTGGGACGACGACGCCTACCATGTCCAGCGCATTCTTCGGACAAACGAGGAGCCCGAAACCCTCACTCCCGTCATCGCCACCCATGATTTCCAGGTCAAGGCCTTCAAGAACCAGGTCGGCGATGTCATGGATTCCATCCGGGCGGCCTACGACAAGGTCCGCGCCGGCAAGGACGTGACCATCGTCGGCGGCTCCGGCGGCATGCATACCGGCCGCTACTGCAACGCCGACGGCGTGCGGGTCGTGCGCGAGCTCGGCCTCAAGGCCGTGGTCATCGACCGCTACTCGAAGGAACTCAACTACGATTACCTGCTCGTCCTCAGGGAGCAGCTCGGCGACCGCCTGGCCGGCGTGATCCTCAACGACGTGGCCCAGAACTTCCTGGAGGAAACCCAGACCCTGATCGCCCCCTTCCTGCGCGACCGGGGCATCCGGGTGCTCGGCATCATCCCCAAGGACCCCCTCATGGGCGCCATCAAGGTCTCGGACCTGGCCGACCGCCTCGGCGGCAAGGTCATCTCCGCCCATCACAAGGCCGACCGCATCGTCGAAAGTTTCCTCATCGGCACCATGCAGGTCGAAAATTTCATGACCCACTTCCGGCGCCAGAAGAATTCCGCGGTCATCGTCGGCGGCGACCGCTCGGATGTCCATCTCGTCGCCCTCGAGGGCGACAGCCCCTGCCTGGTGCTGACCGGCAACCTCTACCCCAACGACATCATCCTCACCCGCTCCGAGGTTCTGGAAATCCCGCTGATCGTCGTGCGCGAGGACACCTACACCGTGGCCAAGAAGATGGAGTCCCTGCTCATGCGCCACAAGCTGCGCGACGAGATCAAAATCCGCCAGGGCGCCCA
>CAZNUQ010000042.1:21379-23480 GCA_964576235.1 uncultured Desulfovibrio sp. | reverse complement strand
CGCAGCCAGTGGGCCAGGCCGAAGCAGGCGGTGAGCATCATGTCGCCGCCGGGGCTCGGGAACTCGACGTCGAATCCGGAGAGCAGGGCCCGCCTGGGGCCGATGACCGAGGTGTAGGGGAAAATACCGGCCTCGGGCGGCAGATCCAGGGTCAGGCAGCCGTGGCCGCCCTTGTCGAAGACCTCGGCGTTGGCGAGGGCGCCCCGGCGGAAGCGTTCCAGGTCCGCCCAGACTTCCTCGGGGGGCAGCATGCCGGTGTGGTGTTCGTAGATGCCGTGGATGCGCTGGCGATGGACCAGGGCGGCCACGGTGTGGCTGTTGCCGACGTTGACGAGCATGACGCCGGTTTCCCGGCTGCGGGCCTTGATGGCCGGGTCGGTCAGCATGCCGAGGACGGCCGCGGCCGCCGAGTCGGCCACGGGGCCGCCGCCCAGGGACTTCTGGAGTTCGGCCAGCCGGGTCAGTTCGACGGGCGGCGTCTCGTAGACCAGGGCCTCGGGGCGGCCGTCGGCCTCGCGCAGGAAGCGCTCCCAGAGACGGAACCGGCCTTCCCGGCTGCTTTTGCCGGGGTGCAGGCCGTGATCCTGGGCGCAGGCCATGTAGAGGTCGGGTTCGGGCAGTCCGGCTGCGGCGAGGAAGGCCTTCCAGGAGCCGGGATCGAAATCGGCCAGGAAAAGCGGCACGGCGCCGGCCGGGCGCCTGGTGGTGACGGTCACGCCCGTGGTCGCGACGAGCCGGTCGGGATCGTCGGTCAGGGCCCACACGGCGTCGGGATGGGCGGCCAGGGGCAGGCCGGCCTTGAGGTGGGCGCGAAAGGCCTTGAAAAAGCCGCCTCCCATATTGTGGCCGCACAGATAGACGGAGCGGCCGGCGGCGGTCAGTTCGGCCAGCCTGGACGCGACGAGACGCGCCGGCGAGGGCAGCACGAATTTCGGGCAGTTCTCGGGTTCCAGGTCGGGATTGTGATAGTAGACATCCTGGGTGCCGGAACCGATGTCCAGGCAGAGCGCGCGATCGGCCATTCCCGCCTCCTTGCGTGTGCAGTGCGGTGTTCTTACGCCGGAAGCTTTCGGGGCTCAAGCCGCAGTGATGCCCGCATCGGCCGGGGAGGGGCTTATTCCTGGAACAATTGGCCGACGGCCGGATCTGCCGGATACGTCTCGTCGAGGGAGAAGATCAGGGCCTTGAAGTTCGCGTCCTGCTTCCAGGCGAAGTCCGGCGCGCCGGGCAGGGCCAGGATGTCGAGGCGGTTGACGGTCTTGCCCTGGGTGTAGGCCCGCGACCAGAGGGTCTTGCCGCCCGGGGCCGGGCGGCCGGCGGTGCCCGCGTAGGGGCCGCTGCCGAGCAGGAGGTCCAGGGCGCCGGGGTGGGCGGCCAGGAAGGTTTCCTCGTCGGGCATGCCCCAGCCGCTGATCCCGATGACGAGCTTCACCCGGTCGCGCAGGCCGAGCGCCGCCCGGGCCACGGCGTCGCCGAGCGCGGCGGGCGTCACGTCCCTGGGATCGGGCGAGGGCGGGAAAAAAACGATACCGACGGGCAGGGCGCCGACCCGGACGATTTCGGTCTTCGGCTGCGGGCCCAGGATGGTGAAACGGTCCGGCAGGGCCGCTCCGGCCTTCTCCAGATACGCGGCCTCCTCCGGGTTGAGGGCTCCGGCGTCGTAGCCGAGCATGGACAGGGCCCGGCTGATGGCCGGCAGTCGTCCGGCCTCGGGTTTGCGCTCCGGACCGTCGGACAGAATCTCGAAAGGACAGGCGAGGAGCAGCAGCTTGTCCCTGTTCGCCGTGGCGGCGCGTTCGGTTTGGATGAAGGCGGCCCTCCGGGCCAGCCCGCCGAGGCGTTTGCCTCCTCAGGAGGGGCACGGCTCGTAAGTGCCGTAGGTGTTGCCGGTAAAAAGGACGGTCAGCAGGGGCTCGGCGGCCCGGGCCGGGAGAGACGCGGACAGCAGAAACAGGACGGCCACGACGGCACGGAGGAAATGCGACACGGTGGGGCCTCGCGGGGCGTTGGGGCTAGAACAGTTTTTCGATGGAGGGATCCTGGGGATAGGCCTCGTCGAGGGGGTCGACCTTGGCCGAGAAGTTGTCCCCGAGCTTCCAGG
>CAZNUQ010000042.1:0-21279 GCA_964576235.1 uncultured Desulfovibrio sp. | reverse complement strand
GGTTCGGGCGGCGCGGCGGATACCTCGGGCAGGAGTTCCCAGGCGCCGGCCACGACCAGTGTCTTGCCCGCGGTCGGCGGCGTGCGGCGCAGTCTGTCGATGTAGGTGGCGCGCCTGGCCAGTCCGCCGAGCTTCTGGGGGCCGCAGGTGGGGCAGGGATCGAAGTAGCCGTAGGAGTTGCCGGCGAAGACGATGGTCAGGGTCGGGTCCGCGGCGAAAACCGAACCGGCGGTCATGGTCAGGAGAGCCAGGACCGCAAGGAGGAGAGGGGCGGCGCGCATGGAATGAGCCAAGCCTATTTGTTGAGGTATTCCTTCAGTTCCTTGCCAGGCCGGAAGAAGGGGAGTTTTTTGGGGGCCACGGTGACCACGTCGCCGGATTTGGGGTTGCGCCCCGTATAGCCCTTGTACCCCTTGATCTTGAAGCTGCCAAAGCCCCGGATCTCCACGCGGTCTTCGTTCACGAGGGCCTCTTTGACGGAATCGACGAAGGCGTTGACGATATCCGCGGCCTCGTCGATGTGCAGGCCCTTGGTCTCGGCCAGGGTCTTGATGAGTTCGCTTTTGTTCATCGCGTGTCCTCGCGTGGTTGGCTGGTGGCCGCAATCCATCCCGAAGGGGACGGCTATCGTCCATCTATTTCATACCATTGCCGAAAAAAGCCTGTCTCCGTCAAGGCCTACTTGCGAATCCCGGGAATTTTCCCCAGGACGGGGGTTTGCGCGAGCGCTTCGCGCCGGGCCTGCCGGATGCGGTGCAGCTTGACCGCTCCCCCCAGGATGTCCTGGGCCGCCGGACATCTGGGGGCGTGGCGCAGCAGCGGCACCTGGTGGCGCACGGCGTCCGGCAGGGCGGGATCGGCGCGCACGCCGCCGAGAAGGATGGGCGCGAATCCCAGGAAATGCTGGCAGGCGGCCGACAGCCGGCCGAAGGTGGCCTTGGTGTCGTTGGGGCCTTCCACCTGGTTGACCAGGATGTGGAAGTCGGAAATGCCGTACTGGGTGAAAAGCACCTTGATGACGGCGTAGGAGTCGGTGAGGGAGGTGGGCTCGGGCGTGACGACCAGGACGCGCAGGTGGCTCATGGCGGCCACGGACAGGACGGTCTGGGAGATCCCGGCGCCGAGATCGAGCATGAGGTAGTCGTAGTTTCCGAAGGCCGCGTTGAGCTTCTGGAAGAGGATTTCGCGCATGTCGTCGTCCATTTCCAGAAGTTCCGGAACGCCGCTGGCCGCCGGCAGGAAGTCGAACCCGCCGTTTTCCACTTCCAGCATGACCTCTTCGGCAGTCACTCCCGGGCGGAAGAGATCCTGGAGATTTTTTTCCGGGGACAGCCCAAGCAGCACGTCCACGTTGGCCAGCCCCACGTCGAAGTCCATGAGCAGCACGCGGTGCCCGGCCCGGAAGAGGGCGTAGCTCAGGTTGAGGGCCAGATTGGTTTTTCCCACGCCCCCCTTGCCGCTCAGGATGGCGACGGACAGGGCGGACCTGGGATTGGGTGCTTGGGACATACGCCGTTTTATCCTTTGGTTGATCCGGTGAAAAGGAAGCGTTTTTCGTCGGCCCGCACGAGGGTCTTCTCGGGCGGTCCCGTCAGGTCGAGGATGGGGGCCGCCACGAGGCGGTCCTTGCCCGCCGCCTTGGCCTTGTAGAGGGCTTCGTCGGCCAGGGCGTAGAGCTTGTCCTGGGTGGTCGCCGCCTTTCCCTTGGTGCAGGCGAGACCGGCGGAGATGGTCACGTGCAGCGGGGTGTCCTCGCCGTCGCAGAAGATCCGCAGGGACTTGGCGGCGGCGAGGATGCGCTCGACGACCATGGTTGCCCGCACCAGACCCACGCTCGGCAGGATCAGGGCGAATTCCTCGCCGCCGACCCGGGCCGCGTAGTCGTAGGTGCGTTTCTCGGCCAAAAGGAGCGCGCCGATGGTTTCCAGCACCCGGTCGCCGCAGGGGTGGCCGTGGGTGTCGTTGACGGCCTTGAAGTCGTCGAGGTCGAAAAGGACCAGGGTCAGGGACTGCCCGACCCGGGCGGCGCGGGTGAGTTCCGCGGCGAGGACGCGTTCGAAGGCCCTGCGGTTGTAGAGCTTGGTCAGGGGGTCGTGCTCGGAAAGGAAGGCGAGTTCCTTGAGGGTGCGCTGGATGTGGCGCAGATAGGGGAGCTGCCCGGCGGCGAGCGGCAGGGCCAGCCAGTCGCGCAGCTCCTCGCTGCGGCTCAGCGTCTCCCAGTCGGCCAGCCCCAGCCCGGAGCACAGGCGAAGGATGACCAGCCCCTCGCCCGAGTCCGCGAGGGGATTTCCTTCCAGCGCGTCGAGCAGTTCGCGCAGGGCTTCGAACTCGGCCAGGAGCGTCTCCTGGGGAGCCTCGGCAAGGGATGCGTCTTTAGACGTCATGGCCGGCCCGCAACAGGTAGCCGCGAATGAATTTGTCCAGTTCGCCGTCGAGAACCGCCTCGACATCGCCCGCCTCGACGCCCGTGCGATGGTCCTTGACCAGGCGGTAGGGTTGCAGGGTGTAGGTCCGTATCTGGGAGCCGAAGCCGATGGCGTTCTTGGATTCGTAGCTTTCCTGCTTCTCGGCCTGGATCTTTTTCAGTTCGAGGTCGTAGAGGCGGGCCTTGAGAACCTTCATGGCCGTCTCGCGGTTTCTGTGCTGCGACTTCTCGTTTTGGCACTGCACCACGATGTTCGTCGGCAGGTGGGTGATGCGGATGGCCGAGGAGGTCTTGTTGACGTGCTGCCCGCCGGGGCCGGAGGCCCGGAACACGTCGATGCGCAGATCCTCCTCCTTGACCTCGATGTCGATGTCCACGCCGGCGTCGGGATAGACGTCGACCGAGGCGAACGAGGTGTGGCGGCGGCCCGAGGAGTCGAAGGGCGAGATGCGGATCAGCCGGTGGATGCCCTTTTCGGCCGCCAGCAGGCCGTAGGCGTAGGGGCCGGAGATCTGCAGGGTGACGCTTTTGACGCCGGCCTCGTCGCCGGGCAGGTAGTCCAGTTCCTTGACGCCGAACTGCTTGCGTTCGGCCCAGCGGCGGTACATGCGCAGGAGCATTTCGGCCCAGTCCTGGGCCTCTGTTCCGCCGGCGCCGGGATGGATCTCCAGGATGGCGTCGGCGTTGTCCTCCGGTCCGAAAAAGGCGGCCAGTTCGGCGTCGGCCAGTTCGCCCGCGAGGGTGCCGATCTGGTCGGCCAGGGCGTCGAGGATTTCCGGGCTGCCGTCGTCCTTGGCCAGCCCCAGCCATTCGTCGAGGTCCGCCTTGGCGGCCAGCAGCCTTTCGGCGTCGGCGACCTTGGTCGTCAGCATGCTTTTTTCCCGCAGCACGGGAGTGAGCCGTTCCGGGTTGTCCCAGGCACCGGGCTTGGAGAGTTCCGCCTCGATGGCGTCGAGGCGTTCGCGGCTTTGCGCCAGGTCAAAGACGCCTCCAGAATTCCTCGAATTTTTCCAGAAGTTCCGCGCCCTGGGCCCGCAGTTCCGAATATTGCAGCATGGGGGAATCGCTCTGTTAAAAGGTGCGGTCGCGCCCGCGCCCGCCGGCGGGACGTTCGGGCAAGGCGACACAGAAAAGACACATGGCCGTGAAAAGGATCGGGATGGTCCAGACGACGAGGGAATAGTGCCGGTGAAACCAGGTCGTTTCCGACACGATGGGGACCTCCGGGCACGGCAGGGTCAGTTCCGTGAACAGGCCCCCCTGGGCCATGACGCGCCCCCTGGGGTCGATCACGGCCGAAATGCCCGTGTTGGTGCCTCGAATGAGGGCCCGTCCCTGCTCCACGGCGCGCAGCAGGGCCAGATCCAGATGCTGGCGCGGAGCCGCAGAATCGCCGAACCAGGCGTCGTTGGAAATGTTGACCAGGAGGTTGGCCCCGGCTTCCACGCGTTGCTGCGCAAGCTCCGGAAAGATCGCTTCATAGCAGATCAGCCCGCCCAGGGCAAGGCGGCCCTCGCGCAGCGGCGTTTCGGCCCGGCCCGGCAGGAAGTCCCCCACCCCCTCCACCAGCTTGTGGATGAAGGAAAGGTACTGTCCGAAGGGGACATATTCCCCGAAGGGGACCAGATGCTCCTTGTCGTAGAAGGACTCCGCCCCCGAAGGGGACAGGAGGAAGGCGCGGTTGAACAGGACGTGTCCGCCGGGGGTGCGTTCGTAGGCCGGCGCGCCGAAAAGCAGCGGCGCCTTGATCGCGGTCACGAAATCGGTGACCTTCCGGGCCAGGGCGTCGCGGTCCTGGAAATAAAAGGGCATGGCCGTCTCGGGCCAGACGACGAGGTCCGTGGGAACGTCCGCGATGGCCGCGCCGGTGAGCTCCAGGTATTTGTCCACGGTCTCTTCCTGGGCGGCGGGGTTCCATTTGCGGCTCTGGTCCACGTTGCCCTGGACGATGGTGACGTGGAGCGCCCCGTCCTTCGCGGGGGGGGCGGACAGGCGCTGGTTGCCAAGGAAAAAGAGTCCCGCGGCGGCAACGACCGCCGCCAGGGCCTGGAGGGAAAACGGTCCGCGCGTCGCGAGCCAGGCCGCCAGCCCGGCCAGGAGGCCGGAGAGGCCGTAGGCTCCGATGTAGGCGGCTCCCTGGATGGCCACCGGCCAGGGGGACAGCGCCGCCGCCAGGGTGAGCCAGGGGAAGCCCGTGAAAAACGTGCCGCGGGCCATCTCCATACTGGCCCAGGCCAGCCCGGCCAGGAGGCCGAACAGCCAGGGGGAGAGGCGGTTGCCGGCAAAACGCAGCACCGCGGCCAGGGCGGCGGTGTAGAGGCCGAGCACCATGGCCATGAGCACCGGTACGGGCAGGGCCAGGGGCCAGGCGACGCCGCCGAAATCGTGGACAGGCAGCGTGGTCCAGTAGAGGTTGCCGCAGGCGGCCAGCATCCCGATCCAGAAACCGGTCTTGGCGGCCTTTGCGGTCGAGGGGGCGCGCACACTGGCGGCGGCGAGGCCGGCCGGCAGGAGCAGGGCCAGGATGGGCAGACGGTACACGGGGTTGGCAAAGCCGAGCCAGGCCCCGCAAACGGCCAGGATGCTAGCGGTTGTCACGTCGGTTTTCGGCATTGGCTGGGGTTGAGGGAGGGGGGCGGCCGTCTGGAAGGCGTGCCGGTCCCGGCCTGTGATTCCGGGAGCCGCCTTCAAACGGCCGGTTCGATGACGACCCAGCGGATCTGGCGGCGGTCGGCCTCCCGGACGGAGAAGCGGCGGCCCTCCAGGTCGAAGCTCTCGCCCTGGCGGGGGACCCTGCCGGCCAGTTCGGTCAGGAAGCCGCCGATGGTTTCCACCTGTTCCGATTCCAGATGCAGGTCGAGGAAGGCGTTGAGGTCCTCCAGGGAAATGCGGCCGGAAACGAGGAACACCCCGGGGCGCAATTCCTGGATGTCCTCGGGCTTGCTCAAGTCGTGCTCGTCCTCGATCTCGCCCACGATTTCCTCCAGCACGTCCTCCAGGGTGATCAGCCCCGAGGTGCCGCCATATTCGTCCAGGGCGACGGCGATGTGTTTTTTCTGGCTGCGGAACTCCAGGAGCATCTTCCTGAGGTTCAGGGTCTCGGGAACGAACAGCGGGGGGCGCATGATGGCGCGCGGGTCCGGGCTTTGACCGTCAGCGCCCATCAGATGGGCGAGCAGGTCCTTGGCGTAGACCACGCCGAGGATGTTGTCCCGGTTGCCCTCGTAGATCGGGATGCGGGAGTGCCCGTGGGTCCGGATGAGGTCGCACACGGCGGCGACGCCCTCGTCGGCCTCGGCGCAGACGATGTCCGGCCGGGGCACCATGATGTCGGCGACCTGTTTTTTTTCCAGCCGCAGGATGTTGAGCAGCATGGAGGCGTCTTCCTGGATCAGGGTGCCCTCCGCCTTGGCCTCCAGGATCAGCTCCTCCATGGAGATGCTCTTCTGGCGGAAGAACTTCGACAAGGCGCCCCAGAAACGACTGTCGGAATCGTCGTCCAACTGCGTCCTCCTTGGCCGGCCCGGGCCGGCGGGTCGCGGCCGGCTTGGACCAGGAATTGTTCCGTTTCGTCGATGATACGAAATAAAACGCGGCCCGGATAGCAGAATCGGCGCGGGCCGTCCACGTCCGGGCGTGGGCGCGGCTACTCCCCCCGCGACCGGTAGAGGGCCAGATGCCGCCGGAAGGCCCAGTCGTCCAGGGCCGGGACGCCCGAGACCGCCGTCTTCCAGGACAGTCCTCCGAGGGGCGGGGCGTCCACCGGCACGCCGAAACTTACGAAACGCATTCCAAGGGCCTTTTTCCCCGAGATGCCGGGATCGCCGTAGGCGTTTTGCAGGCGCATGGCCAGATGGAATTCAACGGGCTGGCCGGCCTCCGGCTCGGCCAGCACCAGGCGCATCAGAAAACGGTTGCCCGGCTCGAACAGTTCCTGGTGATGGCCGATGGCCTCGGACGGGATCTCCAGGCGCGCCCCCCCGCCGGAAATGTTGCGGATCTCCACGTTCGGGGGATCCTGGCGGGCGTTGAGGCTCAGGAGCGCCTCGCCCCAGGAGGCGGGAGAGCCGAAGTGTCCCCGGGCGTTCTTGATGCTGTTTTCGTCCCACAGTTCGAGTTCCAGGACGAGGGCGCGCGGCGGCTCGATCCGCAGGAAGCCCCGCTTCTGCTCCATTTCCAGGTGAGCGGGCCATTGCACGGTCATGTGGACGAACTCGTCGCTGGCCTTGCGCAGGGCCCGTATCGGGGCCACGAAGTTGTAGAAGTGGTAGTAGTCCTTGCGCGGGTCGAGGCGCAGGCGGAAGTCGCAGGCCACGAGCTTGCCCACCCAGGACGGGGTGGCCCGGACCAGGGACGTCATTTCCAGTTCGATGCCCCGGGCCGGATCGACGGCGAGCAGGGCGGCGTCGGTGGAGCGGGCCCCGGGGTCGTCGCGCACGAAGCTGACCCTGACCTTGCTGCGCTGGTGCAGGGCCGTGTCCAGGATGGCCCGCACCTCGCCGGGACGCACGATCCAGGTGGCCGGCGGCGACTCGGTCCGGCGGAAGTTGACCTTGAGGAAGAGTCCGGCCGCGATGCACAGCCCGAATACGGTGAAGATGGCCACGGTGAGGATGGTGGCCTCGGGGGAATAATGTCCCGAGGTGGTGGAATCGAGCATACGGTCCCACCAGCCCGGATCGAAGAGGCCAAGGAATGCCGGCTCGCCGCCCACAACCTCGTAAGAACCCATGAATTCTTCCTATTCGATCCCCCCGGCGCGCACAAGGCCCGAATCGCCCCCCCCGCGTTTTTTCAGGTGGATTTCCAGGCAGGCCAGGGCGGCCGGGGTCACGCCGGAAATGCGGCCGGCCTGGCCGAGGGTCAGGGGCGCCACCCGGGTGAGCTTTTCCACCACCTCGCGGGAGAGCCCGGCCACGGCGGCATAGTCCAGATCCGCCGGCAGGGCCGTGCCTTCGAGGCGGGCCATCCGGCCGGCCAGTTCCTCCTGGCGCCGGAGATAGCCCTCGTACTTGACGCGCGTGGCCGCCTCCTCGGCCACGTCCGCCGGCAGTGCGGCCAGTTCGGGCCAGAACCGGGCGAGGTCGGGGAGCGTCGCCTCGGGGCGGCGCAGGAGTTCCTCCAGGCGCAGGCTGCGGTCGTTCGGGCGGCCGCCGAGGCGTTCCCAACCGGCCTCGTCGCAGTCGTCGGGCCTGACCCGGCGTTCGGCCAGCCCTTCCAGAACGCCGGCGAGGGTCCGCTCCTTGCCCTGGAAAAGCTCCCACTGCCGGTCGCCGACCAGTCCCAGTTCGCGGCCGAGGGGCGTCAGCCGCGCGTCGGCGTTGCCCTCGCGCAAAAGCAGCCGGTGCTCGGCCCGGGAGGTGAACATGCGGTAGGGCTCGGCCGTGCCCTTGGTCACCAGGTCGTCCGCGAGCACGGCCATGTAGGCCTGGTCGCGGCGGGGCAGGAAGGGCGGGCGGCCGGAAAGGGCGCAAAAGACGTTGAGCGCGGCCCACAGGCCCTGGGCGGCGGCCTCCTCGTAGCCCGAGGTGCCGTTGATCTGCCCGGCCAGGTACAGGCCCGGCAGGGTCTTGGTCTCGAAGGTGGGCAGGAGCTGCACGGGGTCGGCGTAGTCGTATTCGATGGCGTAGCCGGGCCGCACGATATGCGCCTTCTCCAGCCCCGGGATGGTGGCGATCATGGCCTTTTGCACCTCGATGGGCAGGCTCGTCGAGATGCCGTTGGGATAGATCTCCGGGCTGTCGAGTCCCTCGGGTTCGAGGAAGACATGGTGGCTGTCGCGTTCGGGGAAGCGGGCCACCTTGTCCTCGACCGACGGGCAGTAGCGCGCTCCCGTGCCCTCGATGACCCCGGTGAACAGCGGCGAGCGGTCGAACCCGGCCCGGATCGCCGCATGGGTGCGTGCGTTGGTGTGGGTCAGGTGGCAGGGCACCTGGGGCAGGACCGGTCCGGGGCCGTGGAAGCTGAAGCCGGGGGGCGGAACGTCGCCGGGCTGGGGCGTGGTGGCCGCGAAGTCGATGCTCGCGGCCAGAAGACGGGGCGTGGTGCCGGTCTTGAGGCGGCCCAGGACGAGGCCGTGGTCGCGCAGGCTTTGGGACAGGCCGTCCGAGGGCGGATCGCCGAGCCGGCCCCCGCGAAGGCGCGTCAGGCCGATGTGGATGAGCCCGCAAAGAAAGGTGCCGGTTGTCAAAAGGACCGCCCGGGAGGCGAAGACCTCGCCCGAGCCGACGCGCACCCCCGAAACCCGGCCCTTTTCGGCCAGCACGGCCTCCACCGTGTCCTGGCGCACGAAAAGCCCCTTCCGGGCGAAGATGTCGCGTTTGACCACCCGCATGTAGGCGTCCCGGTCGATCTGCGCCCGGGTCGAGCGCACGGCCGGCCCCTTGCGGGTGTTGAGGGTGCGGAACTGGATGCCGGCGGCGTCGGCCCAAAGGCCCATCATGCCGCCCAGGGCGTCGATTTCCCGGACCATGTGGCCCTTGGCCAGGCCCCCGATGGCCGGGTTGCAGGAAAGATGGCCGATGCGGTCCACGTTCTGGGTGACGAGCAGGGTGGTCAGGCCGAGCCGGGCGGCGGCCATGGCCGCCTCGCATCCGGCGTGTCCCGCGCCGACGACGATGAGGTCGAATGTCATGACGGAAAGGGGCCTCCTGCCGCCGGGAGGCGCTTCGGGATGAGGGTGTCGCGGCCGGAGGGCCGCAGGGAAAGTCTTTCGCGTCGCGTCACGGTCGGGCCTGTCCGCGCCGGCGGGTCAATAGCGGGCGCCGTCGGGCAGGGCGCGGAATTCCCGCAGGACCGCCAGGGCCTCGTCCCGCAGGAGTTGCCGCGGCGCGAGCCGCCGTTCGTCGTAGGGGTTGCGCATGTCCGCGTGGATGGCCGCGTCGTCGAACAGGTCGTCGTAGTCCCGCCACGAGGCGGCGTAGTAGATCCTGTCGAGGCGGGCCCAGTAGGCCGCCGCGTAGCACATCGGGCAGCATTCGCAGCTCGTGTAGAGCGTCGCGCCGGAAAGGTCGACGGTGCCCAGGCGCCGGCAGGCCTGGCGGATGGCGTTGATTTCGGCGTGGGCCGTGGGGTCGTTGTCGCGAAGGACGCTGTTGCCGCATGCGGCGACCACCTCGCCGCCGAGGGCGATGACCGCGCCGAAAGGACCGCCGGTCTTCTCGACGACGCCGGCCCGGCGCATGGCCTCGATGGCCCGGCGCATGTGCGCCCTGTCCTCGGCGGTCGGAACCGCCGTTTCCTTGATCATGACCGTGTTCCTCGTTGCAAGACGGTAACCGCGACTCTGCCACGGTTG
Source organism: uncultured Desulfovibrio sp. (assembly GCA_964576235.1). Classification (GTDB taxonomy): domain Bacteria; phylum Desulfobacterota; class Desulfovibrionia; order Desulfovibrionales; family Desulfovibrionaceae; genus Solidesulfovibrio. Next base: position 11,557 of record CAZNUQ010000042.1, on the reverse strand, counting down.
CCGTCGGAGCCGCGCCTTCGGCCGGCCTCAGGCGTCGAACAGGACCCGGGCCATGACCTTGGCGTCGCCGATGGTCTTGGAGACGCTGGAGCGTTCGTTGGGCTGGTGGGCGTTGTGTTCGAGGGTCGCCCAGACCACGGCCGGGTAGCCGCGGCGGCGCAGGTAGGCGGCCACGGTGCCGCCGCCGACGCCCATGGGGCGCGGGTTCCCGCCGTAGACGGCCCGGATGCCGGCCATGAGCCGGCGCACGAGGGGAGCGTTCTCGTCGGTGGCCGGCGCGGCCTGCTCCTGCTGGACGACCTCGTAGTCGATGGTCACGCCGCAGGCGGCCTCCACGTCCCGGCCGAGCTCCCGGATGGCCTCGAGGACCTCCTCGAGAGGATATTCGGGCAGCACGCGGCAGTCGACGTAGAAGACATCGCGGCCGGGAATGGTGTTGATGTTGTCGACGTTGGCTTCCTTCTTGGTCGGCTCGAAGGTGGAATTGGCCGGATGGAAAAGCGGGTTCCTGGCCGGGAATCGTTCGTGGAGCCTGGGAATCTTGAGGATGAACAGGGCGGCGGCGGCCAGGGAGTTGATGCCCTGTTCCGGGGTGGAGGCGTGGCACTGGCGGCCCTTGACCACGATCTTGAGCCACAACATGCTTTTTTCGGCCACCTCGACCATCTCGCTGGTGGGCAGGCCGAAATCGGGCACGAGAAAGAGGTCGTCCGGGCTCAAAAGGCCCTCGTGGTGGTCGGCCACGTAATCCAGGCCGTATTTGCTGCCGGTTTCCTCGTCGGCCACGAAAAGCAGGCCGTAGTTGACCGGGGGCACGGCCTTTCCCTCGACGATGGCCCGGGCCAGCAGGACGGAGCTGACCACGGCCTGGTGGTTGTCCTCGACGCCCCGGCCGTAGAGCATGTCGCCGTCCACGGAAAGGGCGTAGGGATCGGTGGACCACAGGGTCGGGTCTCCCGGAGGCACGATGTCGAGATGCGAGATGACCCAGAAGGTGCGGGAGGTGTCGGCTCCCGGGATGACCAGGGCCAGGTTGGGGCGGTGGCCGCAGGGCACGCGGGAATCGGGGGCGTTTATCTCGCGGACGCCGGGCAGGCCCATGGCGTCGAGCAGCGTTTTGAGGCAGTCGGCCTTTTCCCGTTCCCCCGGGCCGCCGTTGTCGGGACCGAGGGCGGGGACGGCGGTGAGCCGGCGTTGCAGGTCGATGACGGCGTCGCGCTGGCTGTCCAGGAAGGAGAGCATGGCGTCAAGCATGGAGGCTCCGGGCGTTTGGATTGAGGGAAAAAAGCCTCGGCAGCATAGCCGGTCGCGGCGGGGTTGGCAAACCGGGGCGCCGCAACGCAAAAAAGCCGGGAGACGCGGGCCTCCCGGCATGGACGTGGCGAAGGGGGACGGGCTCTAGCGGCCGCGGGCGGCGCGCTTGGAGGCCTTCAAGGGGTTGATGTTGACCTTGCCGCCCTTGTCGACCTCGAGCTTCACGTGGGTGGCGAAGTTGCAGACCTTCTGGGCCCACTTGCGCTCGGGCATGGGATAGCTCTTGCAATATTTGACCCCATCCTGCTCCATGGTGCGTTCGCAGCCCACGCACTTTTCCACGATGGGATGGCATTCGACGCCGTTGACGGTAATGACCTGGGACATGGGATAACCTCCGGGCCGCGCGGGATGGGGCGCGGGAATGATTTCAGCGGAAAGCCAGCCTTTATTATGGACTCCGGCGGGGCTGTCAAGGGGCCCGGCGGACGAGGCCGGCCGCCGCTTCCCGGAAGGCGGCGAGAAGCGCCGGGTAGTCGCACCAGCGGTGGACGCCGTCGCGGTAGAGAATCTCCCCGGCCACCATGGTGAGGATCACCTCCCCGCCGCTTGCGGCGTAGACCGCGTCGGAAACCGGGTCGAAGGCCGGGGCGAGCTGGGGCCGGGCCAGGTCCAGGGCGCACAGATCGGCCGGACCGCCGACCGTCAGACGGCCCAGTTCGGGCCAGCCAAGGGCGTCGGCTCCGTCCCGGGTGGCCATGTCCAGGGCCTCGCCGGCCCGGAGCGCCGTGGGGTCGCCGGAGGCCACCTTCTGGAGCAGGGCGGCGACGTTCATTTCGGAAAAGAGGTTGAGGGCGTTGTTGCTGGCCGCGCCGTCCGTGCCGAGTCCCACCGTCACCCCGGCGGCGCGGAGCGCGGCGACCGGGGCCACGCCGCTTGCGAGCTTCATGTTGCTTTTGGGGCAGTGGACCACGGACGTGCCGGATGCGGCCAGACGGGCGATGTCGGCCGCGTCCAGGGCCACGCCGTGGGCCAGGAGGGTTTTCGGGCCGAGAAGCCCCAGGCCTTCGAGATAGGGGACGACCCGCGCGCCGTTGGCCTTCAGGCAGTCGTCGTTTTCCCGGGCCGTCTCCGCGGCGTGGGTGGAGAGCAGCATGTCCCGCGACCGGGCCAGTTCGAGGCAGCGCGCGAGGGTCGGCCGCGAACAGGTGTAGACGGCGTGCGGGAAAACGGCCGGGCGCAGCCGGTCGTGGCCGCGCAGCCGGTCGGCCAGGGCTTCGGCCGAGGCCAGGGACTGGTCCACGGTCTTGAACCCGGAGTCTTGCACTTCGAACACGCCCTGGCAAAGAACCGCCCGCAGCCCCGCGGCCTCCACCGCCTCGGCGACGGCGTCGACAAAAAAATAGGCGTCGAGCAGGCAGGTGGTGCCCGAGGCGAGCATCTCGGCGCAGGCCAGGCGCGTTCCCAGGCGCACGGCCTCGGCGGTGAGCCTGGCCTCGGCCGGCCAGATGTGGTCGGAAAGCCATGTGGCGAGCGGCGCGTCGTCGCAAAGCCCGCGGAAAAGGGTCATGGCCGCGTGGGTGTGGGCGTTGACCAGGCCGGGAAGGACCATGGCCCCGCCCAGGTCGAGACGCGTTCGCGGGGCGTGGCGGCGGGCGACCTCCCGGGCCGGCCCCATGGCCGCGATGCGTCCGTCGGTGATGGCCAGGGCGGCGTCGCGCAACACCTCGCGGGCGTCGTTCTGGCTGACCACGACCGCGGCCGTCAGCAGCGTGTCGCAGGGGATGCGTGGGGTATCCATGGCGCGCCTTGTAGCCCGAACCGCCTTCCGGGCCAAGCCCGGCTTGACCCCCCCGCCCAAAATCCCTATCCGACTGGGGGGTAGCACTCCGTAATCTTCAAGGAGACGGCCATGAACCTGCGCAAACTCATCCGCGACATCCCGGACCATCCGAAAAAAGGCATTCTCTTTTTCGACATCACCCCCCTTCTGGGCAACCCGAAGGGGTTCGCCCAGGCCGTCGACCAGCTCGCCGAACGCTTCGCCGACGCCGGCGCCACCAAGATCGTGGCGGCCGAGGCCCGGGGCTTCATTTTCGGCGCGGCCCTGGCCTACAAGATGGGCATCGGCTTCGTGCCGGTGCGCAAGCCCGGCAAGCTGCCTTACAAGACCGTCTCCGTGACCTACGACCTGGAGTACGGCTCGGACACGCTGTGCATGCACGAGGACGCCCTGCTTCGCGGCGAGAAGGTGCTGGTCATCGACGACCTCCTGGCCACGGGCGGCACCCTGGCCGGGGTCATCGAGCTCGTCGAGCGCTTCGGGGCGGAGATCGTCGGCGTCGGCGTGGTCGTCGAGCTGTCCTTCCTCAACGGCAAGGAACAGCTGCGTTCCTACGGCTGCGAGAGCATCCTGCAAATCGCCTGACCCGGCCAGGGAGAAACCACCGTTATGAAAATCGGCATCATCGGCGGCAGCGGCCTGGACGATCCCGACATCCTCGAAAATCCGAGCGACCTCGAGATCGACACCCCCTTCGGCCCTCCCAATTCGACCCTGCGCCAGGGCAGGATCGGGGGCAAGGACGTGGTGCTCCTGGCCCGCCACGGCCGGGCGCACACGGCCACCCCGACCCACGTGAACTACCGGGCCAACATCCACGCCCTGCGCACGGTCGGCTGCGCCGCGATCCTTTCCACCACGGCCGTCGGCTCCCTGCGCCAGGAGATCGGCCGGGGCGACCTGGTCATCCTCGACCAGTTCATCGACTTCACCCGGCGCCGGGCCCTGACGTTCCACGAGCGTTTCGAGCCGCACAATCCCGCCCATACCCCCATGGCCGATCCGTTTTCCGAGCCGTTGCGGCAGCTGCTCGTCGACGCCTGCCGCGCGCTGGGCCATCGGCACCACGACAGGGGCACCGTGGTCACCATCGAGGGCCCGCGCTTTTCCACCCGGGCCGAGTCGAACATGTTCCGGGCCCTGGGCGCCGATGTCGTCAACATGAGCATCGCCACGGAATGCGCCCTGGCCGTCGAGGCCGGCGTGCCCTACGCGGCCATCGCCATGAGCACGGACTACGACTGCTGGAAGACGGACGAGCCTCCGGTCTCCTGGGAGGAGATCGTGACGATTTTCAAGGAGAACGCCGAGAAGGTGACGGGCGTTCTGATCGAGGTCATCAAGCGGATGTGATTCCGGGCCGGGTTCGGCGGAAGATGCAAAGGCGCCCCCGCGGGCGCCTTTTTTGCTGGCGGGGCATCGTGTTGGCGCCTCCGGCGACGCCGGGCGCGGCACCCCGGGGCGCGCCGCCTCTTGACGCCGCCAGGCGACGGGACAAGAATGCGCGCGCCCGGCAACGGGCGAGGAGTGATCGTATGCGCGGACGCGTTTTCGTGTTGTCAGTCTTCCTGCTGGCGGCCGGTCTCTTCCAGACCGCCACAGGCACCGCCGGCTCGCCTCCCGGCGAACCCATTCTCCGCATCGAAACGGGCATGCACACGGCCCTTATCAAGCGCATCGCCGTGGACGCCCTCGGCCGCTACCTGGCCACGGCCTCGGACGACAAGACCTGCCGGGTCTGGGACATCCGCACCGGCGAGGAACTCCGGGTGCTGCGGCCGCCCATCGGCCACGACTACGAGGGCCGCCTCTACAGCGTGGCCATGAGCCCCGACGGCCGCTACGTCTTCTGCGCCGGCTGGAGCGGCTACGGCTGGGACAAGACGCATTGCGTCTACGTCTTCGAGCGCGAATCCGGCCGCCTGGTGCGCCGCCTGACGGGGCTGCCGAGCGTCGTCAACCATCTGGCCGTCTCCCGGGACGGCGACTACCTCGCCGCCGCCCTGGGCGAGGAAGGCGTGCGGGTGTGGCGGCTGTCCGACCTGGCCCTGGTCGGCCAGGACAAGGACTACCAGGGCGAAAGCTACGGCGCGGCCTTCGACAACAAGGGCCATCTGGCCACGACCTGCTACGACGGCCTGATCCGCCTGTACCGGCTTTCCGATTCCGGACTGACCCTGGTGGCCAAGACCCAGGCCCAGGGCGGCCGCCGGCCGTTCTCCCTGGCCTTTTCCCCGGACAACGCCCAGCTCGCCGTGGGCTTCACCGACACCACGGCCGTGACCGTCCTCGACGCCGAAACCCTGAACCTGCTCGGCGCGCCGAACCTCGCCGGCGTGGACAACGGCAACCTGGCCTCGGTGGCCTTCGCCGCCGACGGCTCGCTTCTGGCCGCCGGCCGCTGGGTCACGGACCGGGGCTGTCCGGTGCGCCGCTTCACGCCGTCGGATTTCGTCCAGTACCGCGACCTGGATACGGGCAAGTCCGCCGTGGTCACCCTCTGCCCGCTGCCCGACGGCGGGCTGGCCTACGGCACCGTGGCCCCCCGCTGGGGCGTGCTGCGTCCGGACGGCAGCTTCGGCATGACCCGGTCCCCGGTCATCCAGGACTACCGTGCCTCGGCCCGGGCCTTCTACCTCGACCGCACCGGCGAAACCGTGGCCTATGCCGCCGGCGGCCGCAGGGGCGGCGTGTACCGTTTCACCCTGCCCGGCCGCGACCTGCGCCTGATCGGCGCGCCGACTCCGGATCTCGCCGCGCCGCGCATCCAGGCCCCGGGACTGTCCGTCACCGGCTGGGAGGGGGGACGCTCCCCCATGCTCAACGGCCAGCCCCTGCGGCTCAAGGAGTTCGAAACCGCCTTTTCCCTGGCCATCGCCCCCGATGCCCGTCGGCTTGTCCTCGGCACCTCCTGGAACGTCCGGGCCTTCGGGGCCAACGGCCAGCCCTTGTGGCAGACGCCCGCCCCGGACACCGTCTGGGCCGTCAACGTCAGCGGCGACGGCCGTCTGGCGGCCGCGGCCATCGGCGACGGCTCCATCCGCTGGTATCGCATGGAGGACGGGCGCGAGATCCTGTCCCTGTTCCCCCACGGCGACGGCAAGCGCTGGGTCCTGTGGTCCCAGAACGGCTACTACGACGCCTCGTCCGGCGGCGAGGACCTGATCGGATGGAACGTCAACAACGGCCCGGAGCACGCCGCCGACTTCTTTCCGGCCTCGCGTTTCCGCGAGGCCTTCCACCGGCCGGACGTGATCGACCTGGCCCTGCGCACCCTGGACGAGGACCGGGCCCTGGCCGCGGCCAACGCGGCCCGGGGGGGCGATGTCCGCTCCCCGTCGGTGCTGTCCGCCCGGCCGCCCGTGGTCGAGATCCTCTCGCCGGCCGCCGGCGGAGGGTTCAATGCGCCGGACATGACCGTCAAGTACGCCGTCCGCAGCCCGGGCGGCGAGGATATCACCGCCGTGCGCGTCCTGGTCGACGGCGCGCGCGTGGCCGAGGAGCACCCGAACCTGTCCGGGCGCGGCTTCGAGCCGAGCGTGCTGTCCTCGCGGGTGCAACTCCCCGAACGCGACGTCGTCCTGTCCGTGGCGGCCGAAAACAGGAACGGGCCGTCCGCCCCGGCCACGGTGCGCCTCAAGTGGACAGGCCGGACCGCCGCGCCGGCGGCACCCGCCTCGCGGCTCTACGTGCTGGCCATCGGCGTCGGCGATTACGCCGACAAATCCCTGGCCCTCCAGTTCCCGGCCAAGGACGCCCGCGACTTCGCCGCGGCCATGGCCCAGCAGAAAGGCCGGCTCTACAGCGACGTGGTCATCCGCGTGCTCACCGACGGCGAGGCCACCAAGGAGGCCATTCTCGAAGGCCTCGACTGGATCGAACGCCAGACTACCCAGCACGACGTGGCCATGATCTTCATGGCCGGGCACGGCGTGAACGACAAGAACGGGGATTACTACTTCCTGCCCACGACCGTGGATCTGGAACGGCTGCGCGCCACGGGCACGCCGTTTATGGAAGTGCAAAAAACCATCCGCAACATTGCCGGCAAGACGCTCTTTTTCGTCGATTCCTGCCACAGCGGCTCCATCATGGGCGGCCGGCGCGGCATGGGCGACCTAAACGGCGTCATCAACGAACTGGCCAGCGCCGGCAACGGCGCGGTCGTCTTCGCCGCCTCGACCGGCCGGCAGTACTCCCTCGAAAAGCCGGAATGGCAAAACGGCGCCTTCACCAAGGCCCTCGTCGAGGGCATCCTCGGCAAGGCCGATACCCGCCACACCGGCCGGGTGACCTTCAAGATGCTCGACCTCTACATCTCGGAACGGGTCAAGGAGCTCACCCACGGCGAACAGACGCCGACGACCGGCGTCCCGGGAACCGTGGAGGACTTCCCCATCGCGGCGTACTAGCCGGATCGGACGGCCGGGGTTTTGCCCCGACCCCCCGCATGCGTCATATGCCCCGATCCCCCGCCCGGCAGAACCGGGCGGGGGATCGGGGTGGGGGTGGAAAGGAAAGGTGGGGGCGGATGCGCCCCGTCGGGGAGGAACCGGGAGGGGATGATCCCCTCCCGGCGGGGTCCGGGGCGGAGCCCCGGGGCTTTCCGGCCTACTGCGCTTCCCAGTTCGCCAGGGTCTGGTTCTCCGGGTGCGCCTCGCGCAGGCGCCGCAGTTCCTCGGCCACCCGGCGGCGCTGCTGCAGCCGCGTCAATTCCTCGAGCAGCACGATATCCGGCCCGGCATCCCCGGGGGCGGCCGCCTGCCGCATCTGGGCCACCTGGGCTTCGACCTCGGCCAGTTCGGCGCGTTCCTCGTCGGAAAGCGGCTTGTCCTCGGGCAGGGTGACCTCGCGGGTCTTGACCTGGGCGGTGGCCTGTTCGCCGGCCTGGGTGAGGATGGAGGACGCCTCGCCGCCGGCGGGCTTGGGCCGGACCGGCAGCTTTTCCGTCACGGGCGGGCCGGCGCTGTCCGGGCTCTGGCCGCCATCGGCGGTGATGAGCACCGTGGCCGGGCCGCTCCAGGTCTCGCGCACGCCCTTGTGCAGGAAGGCGAGTTGCACGTCGGCGTCCCTGGCCAGTTCCAGGCGTTCGCCCTCGCGCAGCCGGGTGAAGACCTCCAGGGGCTTTTTGGGCCCGTCGGCCGGGGAGAGTCTGGCCTGTCCGGTCACGGCCGAAACCAGGCAGACGAGGCGCGGGGCCTCGGCCCCGGCCGGCATGGACCAAAGGGAGGCCAGGATCAGCAGGAAAAGTGACGTTCCAATCGCGCGACGCATGTGACCGCTCCTTTACGTGTCGGCCAGTCCCTGGATTTCCAGGGCCGGCACGGGTTCGCTCTTGCCTTTGACATGTGCCAGTTCCCGGCGTCCCGTCAAGACGCCCGGCCCGGCCAGATCCGCCGTCTTCTGGCTGGCCACCACCGGGCAGCCCATTTCCTTGGTGAAGCCCTCCAGGCGCGAGGCCGTGTTGACGGTGTCGCCGATGACCGTGAAGTCGAGTCGCTGGCGCGAGCCGATGTTGCCGACGACGGCCGGGCCGCTGTGCAGGCCCACGCCGATGCGGAACTCCCAGTCGCCGAGCAGGGGGAAGCGCTGGCGCATCCAGCCTTCGAACTGCCGCGCCGCCTCGACCATGCCGAGGGCCGTGGCCAGGGCCTGGCGGGCGTGCCGGGGATCGGCCAGGGGGGCGCCGAAGACGGCCATGACCGCGTCGCCGATGAACTTGTCGATCATGCCGCCGTGGGCCAGGATGATGTCGCAGACCTTGGAAAAGTAGGCGTTGAGAAGTTCGACGACCTCCTGCGGCGAGAGCTTTTCGCTCAATGTGGTGAAGTTGCGGATGTCGGAGAACAGGATGGTGACCGTGGCCAGCGATCCGCCCGGCGCCGGGGGCTGGCCGCTGGCCACCATGGCGTCGATGGCCGCCTCGGACACGTACTTGCCGAAGGCGTGGCGGAGATGGGCCTTTTCGCGTTCGCCGCGGGTGAGCCGCACGGCGTTGGCGCCGGCCCAGGTGAGGATCAGTCCGCCGTCCAGGCCGGCCAGCGGGAGGAGCCAGTCGCGCAGGAACAGGGCGTAGCCGAGGCCGAAGGCGGAAAGGCCGAGCCCCGCCGTGGCCAGGGCCGACCCGCCTGGGCCGAAACGGGCGCAGGAAAGGGCGCACAGCGCCAGGAAGGGGAGCCAGACGGCGGCCGCGCCGAAGCGGCCGACCTGGACCAGGGAGCGTCCCGTCAGGAGCGCCTCGATGATGTTGGCGTGGATTTCGGGGCCCGGCATGAACTCCCGGGGCGCGCCGAAAAGCGGCAGCGAGTAGGGGGAGGCCAGCCGGTCGTGGGCGCCGTGGATGTCGATGCCGAGGATGACCACCTTGCCGGCCAGGGCCGCCACCTGCGGGTCCTTGGCCGCGTCCGGGGCCAGGAGGCGGGCGAAGCTCACGTGTTCGAAGGTGCCGGGAGGGCCGGCGTAGGGGATGGGGCGCGGCGCGAGGGCTCCGGGCGCGTCCAGGCCGGAGAGCCCCGGGGCCTTGGGATCGGCCCGGCGGGCCAGGGCGGCGGCGAAGGACAGGCGCGGGTCCCCCTCGGAGTAGAGTTGCGGCGCGAAACGGCGCACGACGCCGTCGCGGTCGAGGGGCACGTTGGTCAGCCCGAGGTCGGCCTCGTGGCCGGGGAGGGCCAGGAGATAGTCCGTGGCCGGCAGGCTGAAGGCCTGCTCTCCCGCCTCGGTGGAGACGCTGGCGGCCAGGATGGTCTTGCCCCGGGCCAGTTCCAGCATGAATTCGCGGTCGAAATCCCGGCTGGCGTCGGCGCCGATGATGTCCATCCAGGTCACGGGGCTCAGGGCCGGCTGGATGTCCATGCCGACGGCCACGACGCCGACCTCGTGCAGCCGGGCCAGGATTTTGGCGTAAAGCGGCCCCCAGAAGACCAGCGGCCGGTCGGGTTCGGCGGCCAGGGCCTCGTCGTCGAGCAGGGCCACGGCGACGCGGGTTGGCTCGAAGCGCCGGCCGGCGATGACGTGCCACAGGTCCGAGGACCAGGCGTCCACGCGCCGGGCCGGTTCCAGGGGGCTGGTGAAAAGCCCGGCGACGAGGGCCGCCAGGGTCAGGCAGGTGTGGAAGATCGGCTTGAGATGCAGGGGTTTTCCGGTCATGGAGGCACCGCGTCAGGGCGTGTTGGGCGTGGATGGAATGGCGGGACTTTCCCGCATCCGGCCTCAGGCGTCCATGGAAAAATCATCGCGGCGGCGCGGCCGGGGCTTTGGCCGGCGGGTGAAGGATGCAAAATGCCTGGGCCGGAGACGGGCTTGCCATCGGAAAAGGAATTGCCGCATATGATCCGAGGCATGGTTTCGCGGTGCCTTCCCTTGCCCGGATGGGGAGGGGAAATACCTCAACGGGGGAAACCGACATGTTCCGTGTGCTGCTGGGCGGCCTCGCCGCGCCGGTCCTGCTCGCCTGCTGCCTGACGACCCTGTCCCCGGCCCAACCGCCCCCGCCCCCGCCGCCCCACTGTCCGCCCGGCTACCACTGGGCGGGACCGAGGGGGTGCTGGCCCAACGCGCCGGGCATTCCGCCGTTGTGCCCGCCCGGGATGGCCTGGCGTTTCGGCGGCTGCGTGCCCTTCGGACCGCCTCCTCCGCCGCCGCCTCCGCCGCCTCCGTTCCCCTGAGGCCGGACGGCCGCCGGGAGGATCCTCCGGGGATTCCTCCCGGCGGGGCCCTGCCACGCGGGCACCGGACTTTCCCACTGGACCGGGGCGCCGGCCGGATCGGCGCTCATGCGTCCGGGGCGGCATCCTTGGGGCGGTAGTAATTTTTGTGCATGGCGCACGGCCGGCACAGGGGCGTCCCGTCGATCTCGACCTCGCGGCCGTCCAGGACGGTTTCGCCGCAGCGGGCGCAGGTGCGCACCCGTACCGGCGGCCCAGGCAGGTCCTCGGGGGCGAGGGGAACCTCGACGGGCGTGATGTGGAAAAGCGCCTCGTCCGGCAGGCTGGCCACGTCCGGCAGGCGTTCCTCGTTGTCCCGCCGCTTTTCCTTCATGGCTATCCGCACGGCCCGGCCGGTGCGCAGATTGACGAAGGTCGCCGCCATCTTGCCGTAGTCGAGCACCTTCATGGTGCGTTTGCCGGGCCGGCATCCGGTCAGGGCGCTGATGGCGTCGGTGGCGCAGCGGTCGATCTCCGCGAACACGACCAGATCCTTGCGGTCCCTGCCCTTGGGATCGTCGATGCCGATTTCCCGCAGGCCGGCCATGGTCATGCGGGTTCCGATCTCGATGCCCCGGCAGGCGTCGCCGTGAAACCGGCCCGCCTCTTCCAGCAGCCGGGTGTATTCCCTGGAGAATGCGTCGTCCATCATGCCTCCTTGGAACGGTGTTGCCTCCTCTTGTGGGGTATGGCCGGAAAAAATGCAATGGATCACGCTTGTTACGAAAAGCGTGTGACAGAAAGCCGGTTGTGTTCG
>CAZNUQ010000041.1:17856-27730 GCA_964576235.1 uncultured Desulfovibrio sp. | reverse complement strand
GCGTTTGCGGCGTCCATGCCTATTCTCCGATGAGTCCGGTCGCGTCCTTGGTACGCATGGATGCGGCCATCGCGCTGATTTTCACCATGTAAGCCTACTGCACGATTGCCTGGAACCGTATCTTAGTGGTGCATCTCTTGGAACGTAACCAGCCAAGATCATGACTGGATTCCAAATGACGAAGTCCTTTGGCCGCCGGAGGCCGCCCTTCCCCCGAATTGCCCGGTTGTGCAGGCCATATGATTTCGAGGCGAAATGACAGAATCGGTTTCTTGCCAACGCGCGTGTTGTAAAACCAGTGCATGACCTGTCTCCCTTTGCAAGGGTGCCACCCTGGTTGAACAGTGGATGCAGCCGGTATGGATCGTGAAAACCATCTTTCGAGAACTATCGCATGCCATGAAAGATATCAGGTCGTTGTCGCTGTCCGCTTTCCCGCCCTTGCCACCTGATAGCATCGGCAGGGAGTGGCATCAAGCGCCGCGGCCTGTCGGATGTTCTCGGACCGTTTCATCCTTGCGTGTGCCTCGGCGTGCAGGGCGGCGTTGACGCCGCCGGCCCGGCCCTTTACTGATGCTCCCGGCGCGCGGGGACTCCCCGTGCCCCAATCCGTCCCCCTCCGGGGTGGCTCTGGAGGTTTCCCCACGCCATGGCCCGCATCCTCTACGGCGTGCACGGCACGCAGCACGGCCACGCCATCCGCGCCCTGATCCTGGCCCGGCACCTGAGCGCCCTCGGCCACGAGTTCCTGTTCGTCTCCAGCGAGGAGGGGGCCGGGCTCCTGGAGCGGGAGTTCCGGGTGGAGCGTTTCGAGAACCCCGGGACGCGCTACAGAAACCAGCGCCTGGACACTCCGGCCACCCTGCGTCTGGCCGGACGCACCCTGGCCCGGCGGGGATCGGAACTGGCCCGGCTGGCCGGCCTCATCAGGGATTTCCGGCCCGACGCGGCCATCTCCGACTACGAGTACTTCGTCCCCATCGCCGCGGCCCGCGCCGGCATCCCGTGTTTGTCCATCGACCACCAGCACGTCATTTCCTGTTGCCGCCACGACGTGCCGGCGAAATTCTGGTTCGACTACCTGGGCATCCGGGCCTCGATCCGCTTCCTTTTTTCCGCCTGCACCGACTACCTGGCCATCTCGTTCTACCAGCCGCCGGTCCGGCCCGGGGCCAGGGCCCGGGTGGCCCCGGCCATCCTGCGGGCCGGCGTCACCGCGCGCACGCCGTCGCGCGGCGGGCATATCGTGGTCTACCAGAGCTGCGGCATCCGCGACGCCTTCGCCCCCTACCTGCGCACCCTCGACCGGGAGTTCCGGGTCTACGGCTACGGCATGGACAAGGTGGACGGGAACCTGACCTTTCGCGGTTATTCCGAGGAAGGGTTCCTCGACGATCTGGCCTCGTGCGCCTACGTGATCTGCGGCGGCAGCCACAACCTCATGAGCGAGGCCCTGTATTTCGGCAAGCCCGTGCTGTCGTTCCCCGTGGCCGGGGCCTTCGAGCAGCAGCTCAACGCCTTGTACCTCCAGCGCCTGGGCTATGGCCGCTCGGCCGACATGGAGCGGCTTTCGCCGTCGCTTTTGCCGGATTTCGAGAAGGATCTCGACGGAATGCGCCGGCGCATCGCCGTCGGGCGCTTTTGCGGCAACGACGAGGTGTTCGCCCTCGTCGAGGGCTTCCTGCGCGAGGGGCGGCTGCCGGGCCGGTCATGACCCCGGCCTTGCCCCTGGCGCATCGCGCCGGCTTTTTTTAGAGTGCCCCCATTCGGTCTCCAAGGAGAGTTTCCCATGCGTCGCGCGTTGACCCTGGCGGCGGCCGCCGCCCTGCTGTGCCTGTCCGTGGTTTCGGCCCTGGCCGCCGAGGGCCCGCCCACCTTCGGCCTGTTGCTCGTCGGCCCTTATAACGACAAGGGCTACAGCCAGGCCCAGTACGAGGGGGGCAAATACGTCGAGGCGCACCTCCCCGGCGCGAAAATGCTCTATCTCGACAAGGTCAACCCCGCCGACCGGCCGGGCGTCACCATCCCCCAGCTGGTGGACGACCTGGCGGACAAGGGCGCCACGCTCGTCTTCGCCGGCTCCGACGACATGAAGGACGGCATCCGGGAGGCCGCCGAACAGCATCCCGGGCTGACCTTCGTCCACATCTCCGGCGACGACCGGCTCACGGGCAAGGCCCCGAAAAATCTCGGCAACCTCTTTTCCAAGATGGAATACGCCAAGATGATGGCCGGCTTCTCCGCCGCCATGACCTCCAAGACCGGCAAGATCGGCTATCTCGGGCCGCTGGTGAACGACGAAACCCGCCGGCTGGCCAACGCCGCCTATCTCGGCGCCCGGTACGCCTGGGAAACGGTGCGCGGCCAAAAGCCCGAGGCCCTCTCCTTCAAGGTGAGCTGGATCGGCTTCTGGTTCAACATCCCCGGGGTCACCTCGGATCCCAACCAGGTGGCCGGCGCCTTTTTCGACCAGGGCTACGACGTGGTCATCTCCGGCATCGACACCCCCGAGGCCCTGACCGTGGCCGGCGCCCGCAAAAAGGCCGGCGCCGATGTCCACGCCCTGCCCTACGACTACAAGCTGGCCTGCCAGGGCGCGCCCGAGGTCTGCCTGGGCGTTCCGTACTTCAACTGGGGGCCGCCGCTTCTCGCCGTGGCCAAGGCCGTGGCCGCCGGAACCTACAAGCCGGCTTTCGACTGGCTGCCGCCGGAGTTCTCGGCCCTCAACGATCCCGACAAGAGCCCGATAGGGTTCACGGAAGGCGACGCCCTGCCGGCCGAGGCCCGCAAGGCCCTGGCCCGGTTCGTCGCCGATCTGGGCTCGGGCGCGCTCGACCTCTACGCCGGACCGCTCGCCTACCAGGACGGCACGGTTTTCGTGCCGGCCGGCGGCAGGCCCTCGGACAAGGACATCTGGTTTTGTCCCCAGCTGCTCAAGGGCATGGAGGGCGCCAGCGCCTCCAGGTAGGGGGCGGCTGGCCGGAGAAGCCTCCTTGGAGGTCGTCCTTTCCCATATCGTCAAGCGGTTCGGGGCGCTTGCGGCCAACGACGACGTGACCGTCCGCCTCGCCCCGGGCCGCATCCACGGCGTGCTCGGCGAAAACGGGGCCGGCAAGTCCACGCTGATGCGCGTGCTGTGCGGCGTGCTGGCCCCGGACGGCGGCTCCGTCGTCGTCAACGGCCGCGCCCACGGCCGGCTGACCCCGGAGACCGCGGCGGCCCTGGGCATCGGCATGCTGACCCAGGACCCCCTGGATTTCCCGCCGCTACGGGTGTGGGAGAACTTCGCCCTGGGCGGCCCCCGGGTGCTTTCCCGGCGCGAGGCGACGGAACGCCTCGACGCCGTGTGCCGGCGCATGGGGTTTCTCCTGCCGCCCCGGCTGCCCGTGTCCCGCCTGACCGTGGCCGAACGGCAGCAGCTTGAACTGGCCCGGCTTTTCGACCGCGACGTGCGCCTGCTGATCCTCGACGAGCCGACCACGGGCATTTCCCCGGCCCAGAAGGAGGCCCTTTTCGCGGTGCTGCGGGCCTTCGTCGCCGACGGCCAACGGCTGGTGGCCCTGGTCACCCACAAGCTGGCCGAGGCCCGGGAATTGTGCGACCAGGTCTACGTCCTGCGCCAGGGCCGGCTGGTCGGCGATTTCGCCGCGCCTCTCGACGGCACAGCCATCCTGGCAGCCATGTTCGGGGCCGAGGCCGCCTCCCTGGCCGGTGCCGCGCCGTCCTTCCGGCCGGCCGCGCCGCCGTCGGCCGTCGCCCCCCTCCTCGAACTGTCGGACGCGGTCTTCGCCGACGACAAGACCGTGCTCGCCCCGGTCTCCCTGGCCGTGCGCCCCGGGGAGATCGTGGGGTTGGCCGGCATTTCCGGCGGCGGGCAGGAGGCCTTCCTGCGCGGGCTGGCCGGCATCGCCCCGGCCGTGGCCGGCCGTCTGGAGATGGGCGGGGCGGCCCTGGCCGGCCGTCCCCCGAAGCGGTTCCTGCGGGCCGGCGTCCACTATCTGCCGGCATCGCGCATGGAGGAGGGGCTTTTCCCGGGACTCTCGCTTCTCGACCATGTGCGGCTGGCCTTTCCGGACCGGCGCCGCGAGGCCGGGGAACTCTTCGAACGGCGCTGCGTGGGCGCCTTTCGTCTGGCCAACACCCCCGGGGCCGGGGCGGCCACGCTTTCCGGCGGCAACCAGCAGCGCCTGCTTTTGTCGCTGGTCCCGGACGACACCCGGCTTCTTCTGGCCGACAACCCCACGCGCGGCCTCGACGCCGCCTCCATCGCCCAGATATGGGAGCATTTCCGGGAGCGTGCGGCGACCGGGGCGGCGGTGGTCTTTTTTTCCGAGGACCTCGACGAGATTCTGGACCAGGCCGGGCGGGTGCTCGTCTTTTACAACCGGGCCCTGGTGGCGGACCTGCCGGCCGGGTGCTGCGACGCCGCCCGCGTTGGCGACCTCATGACCGGCCGGGCCGGAACGGCGGGGGAGGGGGCATGAACGGCTGGGGAAATCTGCCGGCCCGGGCGGCCTTCGCCGCGGCCCTGGCGCTCGCCGTCACGCTGGCCATCGTTTTTGCCGCCGGCGCCCCGCCGCTGGCCACCCTGGCCGTCATGGCCAAGGGCGGCCTCGGCTCCCCGGCGGCCCTGCTGCGCACCCTGTCGGCCCTGGCCCCGCTTTTGTTGTGCGGGGCGGCGTTGTGCGTCACCTTTTCCGCCAATCTCTGGAATATCGGCGTCGAGGGCCAGATCACCATGGGCGCGGTCTTTTGCCTGTGGTGCCTGCGGCTGGCGGACCCGGCCGGAGGGCTTCCCGGGCCGTGCGACGCCGGGCTGGCCCTCGGCGCGGCCATGGCCGGCGGGGCGGCCTGGGCGCTTGTCGCCGGGGTGCTGCGCACCCACGGCCGGGTGCACGAGATTTTTTCCGGCCTGGGGCTCAATTTCGTGGCCATGGGCATTTCGCTGTGGCTCATCCTCGGGCCCTGGAAACGACCGGGCATGGCTTCCATGAGCGGCACCGAACCGCTGCCCGAGGCCTTCTGGCTTCCGGCCATGGGCGGGCGGCCCATGAGCCTGTGGGGGCTGCTCCTGGCGCTGGCGGCCTACGGGTTCGCCGCCTGGCTGCTGCGCCGCACCTTCTTCGGGCTGACCCTGTCCGCCGTGCGCCAGAACGCCATGGCCGCCGAGCGGCTGGGACTGCGTCCCAGGGGCCGGATGCTGGCCGCCATGGGCATCTGCGGGGCCCTGGCCGGCCTTGCCGGGGGCATCCTCGTCACCGGCCTCTACCACCGCCTGATCCCGTCGATTTCCGGCAACTACGGCTACACCGCCATCCTGGCCGTGCTCCTGGCCTCGGGGAGCCTGCGGGCCCTGCCCCTGGCCTGCCTCTTTTTCGCCGTGCTGACCGTTGGCTCGATCCAGCTGCCTCTGGAGCTGTCCCTCGACTCCTCCCTGGCCGGCGTGCTCCAGGGCGTTTTGGTGCTGACCCTTTTCGCGGCGCGGCGGCTGTGGCCGGCCGGCTCCCGGAGGGGCGCATGAGCCTCGACTATCTGGCCGCCCTGCTCACGGCCGTGCTGTTCGCCGCGGCGCCCCTGATCGTCGCCGCCCTCGGCGAGACCCTGGCCGAACGCGGCGGGGTCATCAACCTCTCCCTCGACGGCACCATCGTTTTCGCGGCCATGGCCGCCTTCGCCGCCGCCCGGACCACCGGGGATCCCTGGATCGGACTGGCCGTGGGCGCCGCCTCCGGCGCGGCGGTGGCCGCCGTGCTGATCCTTTTCGGGGAGGCTCTCGGGGCGTCGGAACTGGCGGTGGGCTTCGTGCTGACGCTTTTCTGCCGGGAGCTGGCCTATTTTGTCGGTCATGCCCAGGCCCGGCAGCCCGGACCGGATCTGGGCGTGCTCCACCTGCCCGGGCTTTCCGACATCCCGGTGCTCGGTCCGGCGCTTTTCCGCCAGAGTCCGGTGGTGCTCCTGAGCCTGGCCGCCGTGGCCGGGGTGTGGTTCTTTCTGGCCCGCACCAGGGCCGGTCTGGTCGTTCGGGCCGTCGGCGAGTCGCCGGTCGCGGCCGCCGCCCGGGGACTTCCCGTGCGCCGGGTGCGGGTTCTGTGCTGTCTGGCCGGCGGGGCCCTGGCGGGGGTGGCCGGCGGGTTCTACGCCCTTTCGGTCAAGCCCGGCTGGGGGCATCCCCAGGGGTGCGAGGGCGCGGGCTGGATCGCCCTGGCCATCGTCATCTTCGGCGGCTGGAAGCCGGTCCGGGTGGCTTTGGGCGCGTTGTTCTTCGCCGCCATCCAGGTGGCCGGCATCGCCCTCCAGGACGCGCTGCCCGGGCTTTCCGGGACGCTTTTCCAGATCGCCCCCTTCCCGGTCATGATCGCGACCCTGCTCGTGGTCAACCTGCGCCGTTCGGCCGCCTTCCGCGAGGCGGCCCGCCGGGTGCCCGTCCTCGGCCGCCTGATGCCGCGTTCCTCCGGCGGGGCGCCCGGGGCCATCGCCGGAGCCCTGGACCGGGGATTTTGAACCGCCGCGTGGGAACTGTCCTTTGGAGCGCTCCCGGTTGCCACCAGGGGCCATTTGCGATAACGCAACGCCGAGTCGCGACAGCGCGGCCCAATTCCTTGTAAAAGGGACCGGAGCGCCATGAGAAAAAGACCGCTGACACCGGAGACGTACTACCGCCTGCCCTGGAATCTGGCTGACAACGCCATTACGTGGCTCGAACCCACCACGAAATGCAATTTGTATTGCGAGGGGTGCTATCGCGAGAACGACCCCGACGGGCACAGGCCCCTGTCCGATGTCATCCGGGAACTGGAGACGGTCAAGCGGCTGCGGCGCACCGACGGCATCTCCATCGCCGGCGGCGAACCCCTGATCTATCCGGATATCGTCCCCCTGGTGCGCTACGTGGCCTCCCAGGGCTGGAAGCCCATCATCAACTCCAACGGCCAGGCGCTCACTCCGGAGCTCGTGCGCGAACTGACCGCGGCCGGGCTGGTCGGGTTCACCATGCACGTGGATTCGCACCAGAAGCGGCCGGGCTGGAAGGGCGCCAGCGAAAAGGACCTGTGCGAGCTGCGCGAACGGCTCGCCACCATGATCCACGAGCACGGCGGGGGCAAGGTCGCCTGCTCGTTTAACGCCACCATCTACCGCGACACCCTCTCCGACATCCCCATGCTCACCAAGTGGGCCCACGAGCATATCGAGATCGTGCAGACCATGGTCTACATCCTCTTTCGCTCGGCCCGCAAAAAGAACAATTTCGACGTGTTCGCCAACGGCCGGCCGGTGGACGTGGGCAGCCTCGTCTACCAGCTCGACAACCAGGAAGACCATCAGGACATCGTCTCCCAGGAGATCGCCGACGCCATCCGTCTGGCCTACCCGGAGCACGAGCCCTGCGCGTTTTTGAACGGCACCGAGGATCCGCGTTCCATGAAATGGCTGCTGACGCTGCGCGTCGGCACCAAGGACGAGATCCTCGGCTACCTCGACCCGAAGTTCGCCGAGTGGACCCAGATCTTCCATCACCTTTTCTTCGGCACCTACCTGGCCTATTCCCGGCCCTGCTGGATGTCCTGGGTGCAAAAGCTCCTCCCGCTGGCGCCGTTCAACAAGAGCCTGCGCGGTATTTTCTCCAAGCTTCTTTCCCGCCCCAGGCTGTGGACCAAGCCGGTTTCCATCCAGTCGATCATGGTCATCCAGCCCTGCGATCTCTTCGACGACGGCCGCCAGAACATGTGCGACGGCTGCCCCGACGCCATCGTGCACGACGGCAAGCTGGTCTGGAGCTGCCGGGTGGACGAACTGGAAAAATTCGGGGCCTTCATCCAGTGCGCCCCGCGCGGTTGCGCCCATGGCCAGGCCGGAGCCCCGGCGTCCGAACCGGAGCCTGCCCCGACACCCGAGCCGACGCCGGCGCCTGAACCGGCCCCGATGCCTGAACCGGCCCCGATGCCTGAACCGACGCCGGCGCCTGAACCTGCCCCGGTACCTGAACCGGAACCTGCCCCGGTGCCGGAGCCCGAACCGACGCCGGAGCCCGAACCGGCCCCGGTGCCGGAGCTCGAACCCGCGCCGGCCCCTGAACCGGCCCCGGTGCCGGAGCCCGAACCGGAGCCTGCCCCGCAGGCCGTGCCCGCGCCCCGCGCCCAGACCGCTCCGGCCGCCAAAGCCAAGGCCGAACCGGCCGTCAAGGTGGTCACGCCACCGGCCGTGTCCGCGCCGCAAGCGGCTTCCGAGGCCCCCGCGCCGGCCCCGGAACCCGCGCTCGCGCCGGAGGCCAAGCCGGCCAAGGCCTCCAAGCCGGCCAAGTCCGCCGACAAGCAGCCCAAGGCCGCACCGGCGAAAAAGGTCGGCAAGACCGCCAAGAAGAAAACCAAGGCCCGATAGCCATCCTTCCCTCCCGGCCGCCCGCGCGGCCGGGAGGGGGAATCCCCAATGCCGCACATCCCCCCGAAAGCCCCCAAGAAGACCGGTCGCGCCTCCTACGGCATCCTTTCCAAGTTCGCCCATCTGGCCGGGGCGCAATGGATTCACGACGGCCTGCACACCTTTTTCCTGATCTACCTGGCCAGGCTTTCCACCAGCGACTACGGCGAATTCATGGTGGCCTTCGGGCTGGCCTCCATCATCCTGTTCCTCGGGGAGTTCGGCCTCAACCAGCCCCTGGTGACCTCGCTCTGCAAGAAATACAGCAACAAGGGCGACATCCTGGCCCAGTACACCCTGCTCAAGGGGCTGTTGCTCGTGGCGGGATGGCTCGGGGTGGTGGTCTTCGTCTTCTGGCAGGGCTACACCCCGGGGCTGAAAAACCTCGTCATGGTCATCTCCGCCGGCGTCGGTCTGGAGGCCATCGCCAGCTCCTTTTTCGTGGCCATCCGGGTCGAGGGCCGGCAGGATCTGGAGGGGCGCATCAAGGTGGTTTCCGGCGTGCTCGGCTACGGCTACGCCATATCGCTTCTGGCCCTCGGGGCCGCGCCGCACTGGATCGCCCTTTTCAAGCTCATCGAGAACGTGTCCAATCTGGCCGGCGGCGTCTGGATGGCCCTGGCCAAGACGGATTTCACCGGCCTCGCCCTCAAGCGCAAGTCCCTGGCCCGCACCTGGGCCACGGCCAAGAACGGTTCGGTCTTCGTGCTCATGGCCCTGGCCGCCATCCTCTACAACAAGGCCAACCTGTATTTTCTGCAAAGCCAGGCCGGCCCCACCAAGGTGGCCCAGTACAGCGTCACCTGGGAACTGGTCGACGGCATCTCCATCCTGGTGTCCAACCTCCTGTTGCGCAGCATCCTGTACCCGCTGTTCGTGCGGCTCTGGAAAAGCGACAGGACGGAATTCACGAGACTGGCCAACAATTCCGTGCGCTGGCTCATCGGGGCGGCGCTGCCCGTGATGTTCGTGCTATTCATCGAGTCCGACCGACTGATCGGGCTTATCTACGGCGGGGCCTACAAGGACGCCATGTGGATGCAGAAGTGGCTGGTCGGGACCATCATTTGCGGTTTCGTGCACAATTTGGCCGCCTACCTGATGATGAGCCAGGGCAAGCAGCGCCTGTTGCTCGTCGTCTACATCGGAGGCCTGGGCCTCAATCTCGTCCTGTGCTCCACGCTCATTCCGGCCAACCCCCTGTTGGGCACCTGCCTGGCCATGCTGCTCACCAAGGGGGCCGTGGCCGTCGCCACCACCGCCTATTGCCAGGTCACCATGCGCATCATCGACGTGCGCTCCATGTGGCGCATCCTGGTGGCCAGCCTGTGCGCGGCGGGCCTCTACTTCGCCACCTGCCGGTTCGGCATCCGGGAAATCCCCGAGCTCCTGGCCCTGGCTCCCTTCGCCCTGCTGGCCCGGCGCTGGTGGCTGGAGCTCAAGGCCCAGAAGGCCCAGG
>CAZNUQ010000041.1:3411-17756 GCA_964576235.1 uncultured Desulfovibrio sp. | reverse complement strand
TTCGCCCTGCTGGCCCGGCGCTGGTGGCTGGAGCTCAAGGCCCAGAAGGCCCAGGTCGGACTGGCCTGAACGGCGTCGCATTTTCCGCTCGGAGCATGCTGCTTCCTGTGGTAGGATGACCGCATTTCACAAGGAGTGATGCCCATGCGAGATCGCGTGAAACCGCTCGTCGTCGTGCTTGTCCTCGTTCTGCTCGCCCCGTCCGCTGCCCTGGCCAAGAAGGGTCAGGGCCCGTCGTCCTACGGGTCTTCCGGCTACGCCGGTCCCACGGGGAATGATGCGCCGTCCTACGGCCCTCCCGGGTATGCCGGGCCGAAGCAGGCGCTGGGCGACGGCTCCTCGCCGGACGCCATGCCGCCGGGGCAGCGCAAGAAGCAGTATGGCCGGAAGTTCCAGAAGCCCCAAAGACACGGCCCGCCCGACCATGCCCCGGCCTGGGGCTATCGCGGCCAGCAACCGTCACCGGGGCGGTGAGGCCGGCCGGGGAATTTCCCGGCCGCATGCCGATGTCCCGCCCTTGGGATCGCAGCCACCGCAACCGCCTCCGGTTTCCAAAGGGCTGAGCCCGTGGCCGCCGGAGGCCTCCCCCTGATCCCATTGCGCGGGGGCGCGCAAAAAAAAAAACGGCCGCCGTTCCGGATGAACGGCGGCCGTCTGGCATTTCGAGGTCCGGCGGGGCGGCGTTCCCTCCGCCTGTCCGGATGCTGTCCCGATTGGAGGCCTCAGCCCCGGCGGATCACTTTTTTGACCACGCCGCCCCAGCCGACCTTGTAGTCGATGCCGCGCCAGGACATGGTGTTGGTGGTGAATGTCCTGCCGAAGCACCAGGCCAGCATGGCGAAGGTGGCGGTAAATCCGCGAAGCCAGGCGAAGACGCCCACCGGGCGGGGGCACAGGGTGCGGAACAGGAGGCCGAAGGCCCAGAAGGCCGCCAGGTAGGCGGCGGAGGCCAGGGCCGCCGCGCCGCCGACGGCGCCCGCGAGCCATCCGGCCAGGACGCCGAGGGCCAGCATCGGCGGGCCGGACAGGACGGCGACGGCCAGGATCGAGGCGATCCATTCGGGCGGAATGCAGAACTTCAGATAGAGCAGCTGGCGGGTGAGCCAGGTGTCCCAGCGGGCCAGGGAGACCCCCCGCATGGGCGTGGCCAGGCAGGCCGCGGCCACCGGCCAGGCCGTGATGCCGAAGCGGTGCAGGTACGGCCCCATGGAAAAGTCGTCCACGATGTTTTTCCCCCAAAGCGCGTCCAGGCCGTACCGCTCGAAAGCGGAGCGGGAGATGGCCATGGCCCCGCCCCAGGGCTGGGTGATGGCCCGGATGGGCTGCATGAGGTGCAGGGCCATGCAGGTCACGGCCATGCCGATGGTGCCGGTGGCGCCGTCTTCGGGCACGACTTTGTGGAAGCCGCTCGACATGGTCGCGTCGCCCCGGGCGATGGGGGAGACGAGGTTGGTGACGAAGTGGCGGTCGGCCACGTGGCTCGAGTCGCAGAAGACGAAGACCTCGGCGGTGTGGGCCGCGCGCAGGCCGGCCAGGATGTTGTGGTTCTTCTGGCCGCAGGTCGTGGCCCGGCCGGCCGAAATCCGGCGCACGCGGCCGTCATGACCGGCCACCCGCTCGACCAGGGCGGCGGCCGGATCGTCGTCGCTTTCGGTGACGAAGAATATGGCAAGGTCCGGGTAATCCTGGTCCACAAGCGAGGCCACGGCCTCGCGCATGCCGGGCGCGTCGCCGGTGATGGGCACGACGAGGGCCGCGCGGGGCGGCGTTTCGGGCATGGGTTCGGGGCCGTCGCCGCCCCGCACATGGCGCTGTCCGAGAAGGTAGAGGGCCGTCAGCGCGCCGAGCTGGACGGCCATGAGCGTGAAAACGAATGCGAGCACGAATCCTCCTGGATACGATCAGCCCGGCTGGCGGGAGGCCCGGCCGGCATCCCGTTGGGGGGTGTCCTGGCCGGCCGGCGCGGCGGGCACCTTGGTCGCCCGCAGTTCGATCCGGCTGCCGCCCTTGGTGGTGAGCACGCCGACGATCTCGTCGCCGCGCGCGTCGCCCTCGAAGACGTGGCCGCTGCCGTGCAGCACGTACAGGTGACCCCGGATGACGGCGCCGACCACATGGTAGATGTTGGTTTCGCCGGTGAGGGCCCGGACCACCACCTCGGCCTTGACGTTGTGGCCGTCCTGGTCCACCCGGGCCTGAAGGTCCGAGCCGTAGAGCGAACCGCGCCACAGGCCGGAAATATCGGGTTCTCCGGCGGCCGCGGCCACGCCGGAAGTGGCCAGCAGCAGGCAAAGGGTCAGCAGGATGTGCGCCAGCGACAGCATTGCGGCCTCCACGCGGCCGGCGAAACGGCGCCTAGGCCGTCCCCCGGGCCGCTGCGCCAGTGAGCACCTGGTCGAAGACGGCTTCGTGACGGCGGACCATCGCGTCCATGGAATACTGGGCGACGGCCCGTTTCCGGGCGTTTTCCCCGAAGGCCAGGCGCTTTTGTTCGTCCTCGAGGAGCTCGGCGATGTCGCGGCCCAGGGCCTCGGGATTGCGCGGCGGGCACAGAAGGCCCGTGCGGCCCGGCTCCACGGCGTCCGGAATGCCGCCGACGGCCGTTGCCGCCACAGGGAGCCCCATGGCCATGGCTTCGAGAATGACGTTCGGCAGGCCCTCGCGCACCGAGGAGAGGGTCACCACCGAGGCCTGCTGGTAAAAGGGGCGCGGGTCCGGGGAGGACGGATACGTGCGGATGCGGCCCCGCACCGGGCTGCGCGCCGCCAAGGTCCGCACCCGGGTGCGCAGCGGCCCGTCGCCGATCAGCCACAACTCGGCCCGGGGCCGGCGGGCCACCACGACCTCGAAGGCCTTGATCAGGGTTTCGTGGTCCTTGTCCTCGCAAAAACGGGCCAGGCACAGCACCACCTCGCGCACCGGACGCAGTTCGGCCGGCGGCGGCGTGAAGTGGTCCGTGTCCACCCCGTTGGCGATGCAGGTGATCGTGTCGTCGGGCCGGCCCAGGGCGCGAAGCGATTCCCGCAGCGGTTCGGCGTTGACGATGTGGTGGGCGGCGAGTCCGGCGAGGAGCCGTTCGTGCTGGCGCTTGATGGCTCCGCCGCCCCGGCAGGTGGCGATCACCGGGGCCACGCCCCGCAACCGGCCGAAGACCCGGCCCCAGATGTTGGGCACGGCGGTCAGCGGCACGAGAAGGTCCGGGCGGTCGGCCTTGAGTCCGCGCCACAGGGCGGCCAGGGACAGCGGGCCGACCGTGGGGTAGGGCGAGAGCCAGGTGAGAGGGATGCCGGCGGCCTCGGCCTGGGGGGCGAAATCCCGCACGTCGGTGAGCATCCAGAACTGCGGGGAGAACCGGGAGCGGTCCAGGCGCCTGGCCAGCTCCAGGGCCTGGCGCTGGGTGCCGCCGAAGGCCAGGTCCTGGAGCAGCATGACCACGCGGGCGGGGCGGGTCGCTTGCGGCATCAATACCCCATCAGCCCGCAGCAGCGGGTGCACGAGGGCATGAGCCCCTCGGTATGCAGGCTGGCCCGGAAACGCCGGTAGGCCTCGGAATTCCAAAGCTCGGTGATGGTGTGCTCGCGCACGTTGCCGACGATGTAATCGTGGTAGTCGCGGCAGGGCGACATGTCGCCGTTGGAATCGAGCTCCACCGCCTGATAGATGGAGATGCACTGGTCGTAGCCGAAGGTGGCGTCGTGGTTGGTGTAGTATTCCCGCAACGCCGGCAGGCCCGTGACGTTCGGGATGATGTTGACGGGCGGGTTGGCGAAGCCCTTGGAGCGCCGCGTCACCTCGGCAAGCTGTTTGTCGAGGGTCTCGTGGTCCTTGATGGTCCAGTCGCCGACCCAGCCCCAGTGGAGCTTGGGCGTGAAGCCGAAGCGCCGGGCGAAGTCCTCGTCGTGGGCCTTGGCGCTTTTTTCGTCGATCCACCAGGACAGGTAGTAGACGAAAAGATCCACCCGGTCCTTGTAGGCCTCGTAGATGTCCACCAGGTGGTGGACGTTGGCGCTCGATATGGTGGTCAGGGCCGCGACCAGGGGCAGGCTGGTCTTGTGGGCCCGCTTGGCTTCCTGGATGGCGGCCAGGGAATCCTGGATGATCTGGTAGTTGTTGCCGCTGCCGCTGGCCGAGGGGCGGGCGGCGTTCTGGGTCTCCGGGGAATGGCCGTCGATGGAGATCTGGAGCAGGAACATGGGCGCGGCGGCCAGCCTGTCTGCGGCCTCGACCAGCTTGGTGGCGTTGGTGGCGATGGAGGTGGGCATCCGCAGCTGCGTGGCCCGCTCGATGATCTCCAGCCAGCCGTCGTACATGGTGGGCTCGCCGCCCCAGAGGTAGACCGAGGGGTGGTGGCCGTTGCGGTGCAGGTCTTCGAGCAGTGCCAGATAGCGTTCCGGCGGGATCTCCTGCTGCTTGAGCTCCTTGAGGCTTTTCCCGTGCAGGAATCCGTGGTCGCCCCACTGGCCGCAGGTGTGGCAGCGCAGGTTGCACACGTCGGTGATGCGGATGGAAAGCTGCCGGATGCTGCGCGCATGACCGGTTTCGGCCCTGGGGTTCAGGAACCGGAACAGGAACTTTTCCTTCTCCAGGGCGGCCAGACGGCCGGCGATCCAGGGTTGGCGGGCCACCTTGACGGATTGTTTCAGGATCGTGCCCAGGGCGACACTGCTGCGTTTGCTCATGAGGCCTCCAATGCCGTGACGGCGAACTGACGCCTTACGCCGAAACGCCGGTTGGTTCAACCCTTCCGGCGCCGCCCGGAGCCGGCGCGAACGCGGTTCGGGCGGCCGGATAATATCTTGCGGCTTGCCGGGCCCGGGGATACCCTGGGCTTACGCCACGAGAGGGAGACGCGCATGACGCCCCGGGTGAAGACCATCCTGCTGGCTGTGGATTTTTCGGAAACGGCCCAGTACCTCGCCGAATACGCGACGATTTTCGCCCGGGGGCTCGATGCCCGGCTGGTGGTGCTCTACGTCTCGCCGAGCATGAACCGCTACGCCACGCTGTACGTGCCCACGGCCAGCATCCAGACCCTTGTCGAGCAGATTCTCGAGGGCGCCAACCGGGTGATGGGGGAATTCATGGCCGAGCGGTTCGCCGGCCTGGAGGCCTCGGGCCGGGTCGAATACGGCTACGCCCCGGAAAAGATCCTGGACACCGCCAAAGCGGTGGGCGCGGACATGATCATCATGGGCACCCACGGCCGGCGGGGGGTGGACCGCATCCCCTTCGGCTCGGTGGCGGAAAAGGTGGTCAAGACCGCCCGTATCCCCGTCCTGACCGTCCGTCCGGTCTAGGCCGGCCTCCGGCGGGAGCTTCGCGGACGCCCCGTGAATTGGCGCCGCCCCGTTGCGCGGGCGCGCCAGGTGGCGTATCAGGACGTATCGCCTCCAACGGCACCACTGCATCCAACAGCGGGGAAACGCACATGGCGGACGAGGCCACGCGGCAATATCTGACCTTCAGTCTCGGCGGCGAATGTTTCGCCCTGGAATCCCTGCTCGTTTCCGAGGTGCTCGACGTGCCGTCCATCACCCCGGTGCCTCTTGCGCCGGAGCACCTTTGCGGGGTGGTCAACCTGCGGGGCAACGCGGCCACGGTGGTGGACCTCGGCCGCAAGCTGGGACTCGGGGCCACGGAAACCGGCGCGGACACCTGCCTGGTCATCGTCGAGCGGGAGTACGAGGGCGAGCTCGTGCCCGTGGCCGCCCTGGCCGAGGCCGTGCACGAGGTCGTGGAGATCCCCGAAAGCGCCATCTCCCCGCCGCCGGACATGGGGTTGCCCGTGCCCCCGGAATACGTCCGGGGCCTGGCGCGCCGGGACGGCGCCTTCGTCATCGTCCTCGACGCCGACAGGCTTTTCTCCCTCGACGAGTTGGCGGCCCGGGCCTCCCGGTAACCCCGTCCTCCGGGGCCAGCCTCCGCTCCGCCGGTCCCCGGAGACGCCTCCTACCTTTTTCCGTAGAGCTTGTCGTACATCATGGCGTTGGCGAGGATGCGCCGCACGTAGTCCCGGGTCTCCGTGTAGGGGATGAGTTCGATGAAGAGTTCGTCGCCCAGGCCCGACAGGTGCCGGACCCACAGGGCCGCCCGGTTCTCCCCGGCGTTGTAGCCGGCGAGGGCCGCCGGCAGGCTCCCCGCCCGTTCCACGCGCTCCCGGAAAAAGGCCACGCCGAGGCGGATGTTGACCGCCGGATCGAAGAGGTCGGCGCGTTCGGCCCGGATGCCGATCCGGCGGCCGACGGCCCGGGCCGTGTCGGGCATCAGCTGCATGAGCCCGACGGCGCCGGCCCCGGAGACCACGGCCGGATCGAAGAAGCTTTCCTGGCGGATGAGCGAGTAGACCGTGTCCGGGTCGATGCCCGAGCCGGCCAGGGCGGCGACGACCTCCCGGGCGTAGGCCCTGGGGAAAAGGGCCGGGCGCAGCGGCGCCAGATCCTCGGGCCGTCCCCGGGTCAGACAGCCGCCGAAGGTGCGCCAGGCCGTGCGCATGACCGCGCCCCGGCGTCCCGATTCCACGGCGGCCTCGATGTGGGCCATGGCCAGATCCTGGCGTTCGGGCTGGGCCTTGGCCGCGTATTCCAGCAGGATCTCGCCGACGGCCGGCAGCCCCGCCCCGGTCAGTTCCCGGGCCTTGTCCAGGGCGGCCTGGGCCGCGGGCGATGCCGGTTCGGGCGTTCCCGGGCAGCGCGGGGCGTCGAGGACCTTCGAGGCGACCACCGGCTCGCGGGTGGGGCCGAGGCGGGAGAGGGCGTCGGCCGCCCGGCCGCCGTAATAGGTGTTCGGGCGCCGGGCGACCAGTTCGAGGAAGACCCCGGCCGCCTCGTCCGGCCGGCCCAGTCCGGCCAGGGCCTTGCCCCGCCAGTAGCGGGCCCCGTCGGCCCAGTCGTCGTCGGGGAAGCGGGCCGGGAAGGCGGCCAGTTCGGCCTCGGCCCCGGCCATGTCGCCGATGGCGAAGCGCAGGACGGCGGCCAGCGAGGCCCCCTGGGCGGCCAGATCCCGCGAAACGGCCAGCCCCCGGAGCGATCCCGCGGCGTCCAGGGCCTCGGACAGGCGTCCCCGCTCGGACAGGAGCAGGGCCAGATGCCGGGCCGCGACCTCGCGCAGGGGGTCGTCCCGTCCCGGGGCGTCCAGCACCTGGCGCAAAAGGGCCTCCATGCGCGTGGCGTCCTCCGCGTCCAGGGAGCGCCACAGGCAGCGGGCCTCGTGATAGCGGGCCCATCCGGCCAGAGGGGACCGGGGGGCCACGGCCGCGGCCCGTTCGAAGGCCGCGGCGGCCGCCTGGGGTTTGCGCTGGCGGTAGAGGGCCTTGCCCCGGACGTATTCGGCCCGGGCCGTCTGGCCCTCGTCGAAGGCGTGTTTCCCTTTCAAAAGGTCGAGGGCCCCCTCGGGCGAACCCTTTTCCACCATGGCCTCGGCCCGCAGCAGCACATTGCCCGGCGCGTCCGGGTCGTAGCATCCGCCCGGGGGCCCGTCCCCACCGGGCCGGGCGGCGCGGCCGAGGATCTCCCGGGCCAGGGCGTTGCCGGAGGCGGCGGCCTTGGTCGCGGGCCAGGCCAGCGACAGATGTCGCAGGAAATCCTGGGCCTTGCGGGCCTGCCCCAGGGCGTCGGCGGCCACGGCGGCCCGCAGCCAGACCTGGGGGGCCAGGACCGGATCGGCATCGGCGAGCCAGGCCTCGGCCGTCTCCAGGGCGCCGCGATGGTCGTTTTGTCTGGAGGCGGCCTGTATGGCCAGATACTGGGCGTCGCGGCCGAGAAAGGAACCTTCGGGCCGGGCGGCGAGGGCCTCCAGGGCCTGTCCGGCGGCCGTGGCGTCCCCGGCCAGATACCAGCCGAGACCCTGGTAATAGGCGGCCACGTCGGCCATGTTGCCGGCCCGGGGGACAACCTCGGCCAGTCGGGCGGCGCCTTGGCGGTGTTTGCCGGCCAGGACCTCGGTGGCGCCGAGGGCCACTTCGCGCATGGCCGGGGTGGCGTCGGTGACGGGTTGCCGTTCGGTCTTGGCCAGGCTTCTGGCCGTGTCCTCTCCGGAGGCGGCGAGTCTGGCCGAGCGGGGCAGGGGGATGTCGCCGGGGTCGCGGGGTGGCAGCCAGGGGGGCGTTCCGGCGGCCGGGGCGGCGACCGACGGCTGCGGAAGCAGGCACAGGGCCGAAAGCAGGGCGGCCAGGAGGAGCCTGGGCCAGCGCAGGGAGGCTCGGGGTGGCGGATGGCTCATGGACATGGTTCCTACGTCCTGGCAGGCTCGGCCGCAACCGTCGGTTCGCCGTGGGGCGAATGCCGGCCGTCGATTCTTCCGGGAATCCATCTTGCAAGGACACCGTCGACGGCAAGGAGTTCCCATGCGACGTTTTTCCGTTCCGGTCCTGGTCCTGGCCTGGTGTCTGGCCGCGTCGGCGGCCCTGGCCCAGCCTCCCGGCGCCCCGCCGCCCCCGTCGGGGGACGGGGAGGGGGCCGTGCGCCGCCAGGTTTCCGACGCCCGCATCCTTTCCTCCTCCGTCACCTGCTTCTACGGCCCGAATCTGGACCGGGGCCAGGCCAGGCGCCTTTGCTTTCACCAGGGCCGGGCCCGGCTCCTGGATGCCGCGGCGTCCCAGTTGGCCGGGGAACCGGCCCTGGCCGGGGCGAATCTCGGCCGGGGCGAACTGCGGGCCTTTGTCGACAGCCTCCTGGAGCCCGGCGTGGCGGACGAGGAGGTGCGTCAGGTGCCCGACGGCCTGGCCGTGCGCCTGACGCTGCGGGCCGAGGTGTCGCCGGGCCGGCTGGCCGAGCGCCTGGCCGTCTTTGCCGGCGACCCGAAAATCAGGGCCGCCGCCCTGGCCGGGACGGCCACCCGCGACCGGCTCGCCGCCGAGGCCCGGATGGCCGCCGTGCCTTTTGGCGCGGACCGGGAATTCCGGGCCAGGGAAATGGAAAATGCCATGCGCGAGGACGCCGCCTTCGCCGAACGGCGCATCGCGCCGGGCATGTCCATGGCCGATGTCAAGGAACTCCTCGGGAATCCGGCCACCGTCAAGCAGTCGGTCATCGGCGCCGACACCTATGTGTGCGCCGGATACGGCCAGGTTTTCGTCGTCTACCGGGACGGCCTGGTGGCCTGCCTGCGCAGCCGCCTCGACTACGTGCGCCGTTACGATACGGATTGCCACTGCGCCGGCGACTACTCCAGCATCCTCAAGGCCGACTGAGGGACCGTCGCTTGACAGACGCCCCGGCCGATTTGTAGAAAACATGCGGCTTGACGGCGTACCCCTCGACGTTCCACGTCTACCCCCAACCGGAGGAATCATGAGGGTATTAATAGTCGACGACGATTTCTACAGCCGCAGCTTTCTCGAATACATCCTGCATCCCTACGCCCGTTGCGATGCCGCCGTGAACGGCGAGGACGCCATCATGGCCTTCAAGAAGGCCCTGGAAGAGGACAATCCCTATTCCGTGATTTTCATGGACCTGCTCATGCCCGTTATCGACGGCCCCAAGGCCCTGCACGAGATCCGGGAGATCGAACAGGATTACGGCCGGGACGGGACCGACTGCTGCAAGATCATCATCACCTCTGTCCTCGAGGATGGCGAGGAAACCCACAATGCCATGTACCTTGGCGGGGCCACCTCGTTTCTGCAAAAACCCGTGGACGAGAAATCCATCCTGGCCGAACTGACGCGGCTCGGTTGCATCGCTCAGGGCGACGAAGCCTGATCCGCCGCTTCCCGCCGACGGCGTTCCGGGCGGCGGCCTCCCCGGCATGACGTATTTTTTGGCGTGGCGGACGATTGTACCCCTGCAATGGTCCGGGAGGCGCCGCGCGTACCCCGGCTCGACACCGGACGCCGCCCTCCGGCCCGGAGGCTTTGTCCCATGCCCCATGCGCCCCTGATCGCCCTGCTGACGGATTTCGGACTGGCCGATCCGTATGTGGGTCAGATGAAGTCCGTCCTGCTCGCGGCCGCGCCGGACGTGCCCCTTCTCGACATCAGCCACGATGTGGCGCCCCAGGATGTCGCGCAGGCGGCGTTTTTCCTGGCGGCGACCCTGCCCTGGCTGCCGCCGGGGGCGGTCGTCGCGGCCGTGGTCGATCCGGGCGTCGGCACCGACCGCCGGATCGTGCTCGCCGAGGTCGGGCCGCACCGGATCCTCGCCCCGGACAACGGACTGCTCACCCTCGTCCTGGCCCGGGGCCGCGGCCACCGTCTCTTCGACGCCACGCCCCGGGTGGTGCCGGCCAGCGCCACCTTCCACGGCCGGGACGTGTTCGCGCCCCTTGCCGCCCGGCTGGCCATGGGCGAGGATGCCGCCTCCCTGGCCGGCGTGTGGCACGGCCCGGGGCCGGCGGCCCTCGACGGCCTGGTCCCGGTGCGGCGCGGGGAGGCCGTCTCCTGCCGGGTGCTTTCCGTGGACCGTTTCGGCAACGTGGTGCTCGGCCTCGACCTGGAGCGCTTCGGACGGTTCCAGGCCGCGCCGGCTCTTGTCGCGCCGCGGCCCCAGCCCCTGGCCGCGGCCGCGACCTACGCCGACATCCCCCCCGGGGCGGTGGGCATCCTGGCCGGGAGCCAGGGCTACCTGGAGCTGGCCGTGGCCGGCGGATCGGCGGCGGCGCGGCTTGGGCTCTCGCGCGGCGACGCCGTGGCCCTCCTCTTCCCTTCCGGAGACTGACATGCGTTTTTTTCGCGACTATCTCGCGGCCCTCGGTTTCCTGACCCGTCTTGGGCCGGTGGCGCGCGATCCGGACATGGCCGGCTGCGTGCCTTTTTTCCCCGCGGTCGGCGCGACCCTCGGCCTGACCCTGGCCCTGCCCCTGGCCCTCGGGCTTTGCGGCGCCCATCCCCTGGCCGGGGCCTGGCTGTACGCCGTGGCCAACCTGGCCCTCACGCGGGGACTGCACCTGGACGGCTTCGCCGACGTGGCCGACGCCTGGGGGAGTCTGGCCGGCGGGGAGCGGTTTTTCGCCATCATGAAGGACAGCCGGGTGGGGGCCTTCGGGGCCATGGCCCTGGTGGTGGCCGTCTCCGGCCAGATATGCCTCGGGGCGGCCCTCCTCGGCGACGGCCGGATATGGCCGCTGGCCGTGGCCCCGGCCATGGGCCGGGCCGGGGCGGTCGTCCTCATGCGCGTGTGCCGGGATCTCGCCCGGCCGGGCTTGGGCGCGTTGTGCCTGCCCGGGGCCACGGCGCCGAACACGGCCGTGGCCGTGGGGAGCGCCCTGGCCTTTTCCCTGCTTCTGGCCGGTCCGCTGGCCACGGCCTGGGCGGTGGTCCTCGGCGCGGCCGTGCTCGCGCCCCTGTCCCGTCTGGCCCGGCGAAACGGCGGGATAAACGGGGATTTCCTCGGCGCGGCCATCGTCGGGGGCGAACTGGCCGCCCTGGCCGCCGGGCTGGCCTGAGCGGCCGGCGCGGTCTGGCCCCTTCCCCTCCGCTTCCGAGTCCCTCCCTTTCCCGGGAACTGCCGGGCGCGAGGCCGATTGTGCTTGCCGCGTCCGGTCTGCTGGGCTAACAGTCTGCCATGGGTGGAATCCCCCTTGCCGGCGTTCCGGGCGCCGTCCGGAGGCCGGGAAAAACACGGGAGGTGGAAGATGCCGAAAGAGGCGAAGGCCTGGAGCCCCTACGTGGCCGGGGCGCTTTCCGGGCTGGTTTCCGTGGGATCGGTGCTCGTGGCCGGGAAGTTCCTCGGGGCCTCGACGACCTTCGTGCGCGGGGCGGGCATGGCCGAACGGCTCTACGCCCCGGAGGTCGTGACCACGCTTTCCTATTACCTCAAGGAAAAGCCCGTGGTGGACTGGCAGTTCCTGTTCGTCCTCGGCATCGCCCTGGGGGCGTTCCTGGCCGCCCGCGTCTCCGGCGACTTCCGGGTCCGGTTCGTGCCGGATTCCTGGCGGGAGCGTTTCGGCGGCAGCGCCGCCCTGCGGGCCGTCGCGGCCTTTTTGGGCGGGGCGGTGGCCATGTTCGGGGCCAGACTCGCCGACGGCTGTCCGAGCGGGCACGGCCTCGCGGGCCTATCCCAGCTGGCCGTGTCGGGATTTCTTGCCGCCGCGGGCTTTTTCGCCGGCGGCGTGCTCATGGCCCGCCTGCTTTACCGGGGGAAATAGCATGGAACTGCTCTACGGACTCCTCACCGGCACGCTCTTCGGCTTCCTGCTCCAGCGCGGACATGTGCTGCGCTACGACAAGCAGCTCGGGGCGTTGCGGCTCCGGGACATGACCATCGTCAAGTTCATGCTCTCGCACATCATGGTGGCCATGGTCGGCATTTACCTGCTCAACGACCTGGGGCTGGTCAAGCTGTCGCTGAAAAGCACCGTGGTCGGGGCCAACCTCCTGGGCGGGCTGATTTTCGGCCTTGGCTGGGGACTCGTCGGCTACTGCCCGGGAACCTCCCTCGGGGCGGTGGGCGAGGGGAGGCTCGACGCCCTGTGGGCCATCGCCGGCATGCTCGTCGGCGCGGCGGTCTTCGCCCGCTGCTACGACGCCCTGCTGGGCACGGTCTACACCTGGGGGGCCTTCGGCAAGGTGAGCCTGCCGGGTCTGCTCGGCCTCAACCACTGGCTGGTCATCGTGGCCCTTTTGGCCGCTTACGGTGGTATCCTGCGCTGGATCGAGGGGCGCGGGCTGTAGCCGGGTTGCGTTTCTAATTTATTGATTTTTCTTGTTTAAGCGGGCACGGTGCCCTCGTCTCGCCCATGCGTTAGGAACGGCGCCGCGTCCTCGCGCGAGCCGGCGGGGCAACGTTTTCCGCGTCACACGAACAATGAAGGAGATGCTCATGGCGGTTTTCAACTGCAGAAACGCCGACGACGTGCTCAAGGCCGTGAAGGACTATAACGTTTCCTTCATCCAGTTCTGGTTCATCGACGTGCTGGGGGTGCTCAAGAGCTTCCAGATCACCCCGAGGGAGCTGGAAAACGCCTTCGAGGAGGGCATGGGCTTCGACGGTTCCTCGATCACCGGATTCACCAAGATCCAGGAGTCGGACATGGTGGCCTTCCCCGACCCCACCACCTTCCAGCTCGTGGCCTGGCGGCCGTCGGACCGCCCGGTGGCGCGGCTTTTTTGCGACGTGAAAAATCCCGACGGTTCGCCCTTCGCGGCCGATTCCCGCTACGTCCTCAAACGCCTGCTCAAGAAGGCGGCCGACCTCGGTTACACCTACTACGTCGGGCCGGAACTGGAATTCTTCCTTTTCGCCAATTCCGCGGAGCCGAAAATCCTCGACCACGGCGGGTACTTCGACGCTCCGCCGCGGGATCTGGCCAACGATGTGCGCCGCGACATCAACTTCGCCCTGGAATCCATGGGCGTGGCCGTGGAGTACAGCCACCACGAGGTGGCCCCCAGCCAGCACGAGATCGACCTGCGCTACCAGGAGGCGCTGGTCATGGCCGATTACGCCCAGACCTACCGGGTGGTGGTCAAGGAGGTCGCCCGCAAGCACGGTTGTTACGCCACCTTCATGCCCAAGCCCCTGTTCGGGGAAAACGGCTCGGGCATGCACTGCCACCAGTCGCTTTTCCGGGGGGCCAAAAACGCCTTCTACGACGCGTCCGACCCCTTCCATCTCTCGTCCGAGGCCAAGAGCTACATCGCCGGGCTGTTGCGCCACGCGCCGGAACTCACCCTCGTGACCAACCAGTGGGTCAATTCCTACAAGCGGCTGGTGCCGGGATACGAGGCCCCGGTCTACATCGCCTGGGCCAGGCGCAACAGGTCGTCGCTGGTGCGGGTGCCCATGTACAAGCCCGGCAAGGAGGCGGCCACCCGCATCGAACTGCGCAGCCCCGATCCCTCCTGCAACCTCTACCTCTGCTTCGCGGCCATGCTCGGCGCCGGGCTCAAGGGCATCGAGGAAGGCTACGTCCTGGATAGCCCCATCGAGGAAAACATCTTCAAGATGACCGACGAGGAGATGGCGGCCAAGGGCATCGCCTCGCTGCCCGGCAGCCTGCGCGAGGCCGTGGATCATCTGGAGAAAAGCGAGCTCATGCGGGAGGTGCTGGGGGACCACCTGCACGCCGCCCTGGTCGAGAACAAGAAGGCCGAGTGGGACGCCTACCGCACCCAGGTCACGGAGTGGGAGATCGAGCGCTATCTGCCCATCCTGTAGCGTCGCCCTGCCGACGTTTCCGGGCCGCCTTCGGGGGGCCCGGCGCGTTTTGGGGCGCGGCGCGTCAAAAACGGGGCCTTGTCCCGGGCTAGGGGGCTTTGACCAGCGGCCAGCGGGCGATGTCGGCGTCGCCCCTGGCCGGCCTGTCGGAGCAGCCCTTGGCCCGGGCCTCGAGCACCGTGGGCGCGCCCTGGCGGGGAAAGGCGTAGACGACGTGGGAGCCGCAGTCGCCGAGCCCCCGGGCCTTGT
>CAZNUQ010000041.1:0-3311 GCA_964576235.1 uncultured Desulfovibrio sp. | reverse complement strand
CGGGGAAAGGCGTAGACGACGTGGGAGCCGCAGTCGCCGAGCCCCCGGGCCTTGTACAGCACCGAGAGCGTTTTTTTCGTCGCGTCGAAGTCGGGCAGGCCGGCCAGGCTCGTGTCCTCGGAGCGCGAAACCCTGGCGCCGTCCCTGTCGTAGAGCGGAAACCGCAGCAGGGTGCCGGGGCCGCCCGGCGTTTCCTGGAGCATGACCACGAAAACGGACTGGTAGGCCGCCTGATCGCACAGAATGCAATACAGCGTCCGCCCGTCGCCCAGGTCGTGGGCCTCCACGCCCGTGCCGAGGGCCCCGACGCCCGCGGCGGTGCGTTCCCTGAAGGATTCCTCGCAGTCTTCGGGCCAGCCGAGCATGGCCCGCAGGCGCGCGCGTTCGGCCGCGTCCCGGTCGGCGGTCCCGGCCGCGAGGGCGCGCAGCTCCCGCAGGCGTTGCGCGTGGCTTTGCGCCAGACAGGCCGCGTCCGGGCAGGCGTTGCGCCGGGCCAGCCATTGGCGCTGGGCGGCGCGCACGGCGCCCGCGTCCGGGCTCGTCGCGGCCAGGGCCTCGGCAAAGGCCTGGGCCACCTCGCCGTCGGCCCGGAGCAGGGCGGGATCGGCGCATATTCGTTTCTCCACGGCCGAGGCGGCCTTGGCGCAGTCCATGCCGGCCGCGGTGGCGGCGGCCGGGGCCAGAAGAAGCAGGGCCGCCAGGCACAGGCCGGCCAGGACGCCAGGCGGCGTCAGGGCGGCGCGCCTCATTTGGCCGGGACGGGTTTCACGCCCCAGATGTCCCGGGCGTATTCCCGGATGGTGCGGTCCGAGGAAAAGGCCCCCATGCGGGCGACGTTGCGGATGGCCTTGGCCGCCCAGACCTCGGGTCGGGAGAATTCCATGCCGATGCGCTCGTGGGCTTCGAGATAGGACGGGAAATCGGCCAGATGCAGGTAGCGCTCGCCCCGGGCCAGCAGTTTCTCGAAAATCCAGTGGAAGGCGGTCGGGGCCTCGGGAGTGAAGCGGCCGGCCGAGATGGCGTCCAGCACGCGCCGGATTTCCGGGTGCTTGCTGTAGTATTCCCAGGGATCGTAGCCGCCGGTCGCGAGCAGCCGTTCCACCTCCGGGGTGGTCAGGCCGAAGAGGTAGAAGTTTTCCTCGCCCACGGCCTCGCGGATCTCGACGTTGGCCCCGTCGAGGGTGCCGATGGTCAGGGCCCCGTTGAGGGAGAACTTCATGTTGCCCGTGCCCGAGGCCTCGGTGCCGGCCGTGGAGATCTGCTCGCTGATGTCCGCGGCCGGGATGAGTTTTTCGGCCAGGGACACCCGGTAGTCCGCGGCGAAGACCACCTTGAGGTGCTCCGCGGCCCGCCTGTCGGCGTTGACGACCTTGGCCACGGAAAGGATCAGGTGGATGATTTCCTTGGCCTCGAAATAACCGGGCGCGGCCTTGCCGGCGAAGACGTAGACGCGGGGCACCGGCGGCTCGTAGCCGTCCTCGGTCAGGCGCAGGTAGTCGTGGATGACGTGCATGACGTTTAGGAGCTGCCGCTTGTACTCGTGGATGCGCTTGGCCTGCATGTCGAAGGCGGCCGCCGGCGGGACCACGGTGCCCGTGGTCTTGGCGATGTAGGCGGCCAGCCGTTCCTTGTTGGCCAGCTTGACGGCCAGGAAGCGTTCCCTGAAGGCCGCGTCCCCGGCCAGGGGAAGGAGCTTTTCCAATTCGTCGAGGTCCGTGATCCAGGCGTCGCCGATGGCCTCGGTGATCAGTCCGGACAGCCCGGGGTTGGCCTTGTGGAGCCAGCGGCGGGGGGTGACGCCGTTGGTCTTGTTGTTGAACCTGCCCGGCCAGAGCTTGGCGTAGTCGGGGAAAAGGGTGGTCCTGACCAGTTCCGAATGGAGCTTGGACACGCCGTTGACCGAATGGGAGCCCACCACGGCCAGGTTGGCCATGCGTACCTGCTTGGCGCCGTTCTCCTCGATCAGCGACATGCGGCGCAGCCTGGCCTCGTCGTCGGGCGAGGAGAGCCGGATCTGGTCCAGGAACCGGCGGTTGATCTCGTAGATGATCTGCAGATGGCGCGGCAGAACCTTTTGCATGAGTTCCACCGGCCATTTTTCCAGGGCTTCCGGCATGAGGGTGTGGTTGGTGAA
Organism: uncultured Desulfovibrio sp.; assembly: GCA_964576235.1. GTDB lineage: Bacteria > Desulfobacterota > Desulfovibrionia > Desulfovibrionales > Desulfovibrionaceae > Solidesulfovibrio. The sequence goes on along the minus strand of CAZNUQ010000041.1, from coordinate 1,177 downwards.
GGCCAGGGTCCGGGTGGTGATGTTCCAGGCCCGGTCCCAGGGGACGCGGCGTTCGTCCACCAGGGAGCGCATGAGTTCGGCCACGGTCAGGGCCGGGTGGGTGTCGTTGAGCTGGATGGCGACGTAATCGGGGAGCTCCTCGATGTTGCGGTTCTGTTTCAGGAAGCGCCTGGTGATGTCGCGCACGGAGCAGAAGACCAGGAAATACTCCTGCACCAGGCGCAGTTCCCGGCCGAAGGAGATGGATTCGCTGGGGTAGAGGACCTTGGAGATCAATTCGGAATAGATCTTCTGGTGGACGGCCTGGATGTAGTCGCCCTGGTCGAATATCTGCATGTCGAAGTTGTCGGTGGATTGGGCGGAGAAAAGACGCAAAAAATTGACGGTGTTGAATCCGTATCCGACGATGGGGATGTCATAGGGCACGCCGATGAGGTCCTTCCATTCCACCCACAGGGGCAGGTAGCCGCCGTCCGGGCCCTGGTGTTCCTCCACCCGGCCGTAGACCGGCACGATGACGGCCTGATCCCGGCGTTCCAGCTGCAGGGGCATGCCCTCGGCCCTCCAGTAGTCCGGGCGCTCCACCTGACGGTCGTTTTCGATGCTCTGCTTGAACAGCCCGTATTCGTAGTGGATACCGTAGCCGTAGCCGGGCATGTCGAGGGTCGCCAGGGAATCGAGGAAACAGGCGGCGAGCCTGCCGAGTCCCCCGTTGCCGAGGGCCGGGTCGCGCTCGAGTTCCCGGATCTCCTCCAGGTCGAAGCCCCACTGCCTGACGATGTCGCGGCAGGCATCGGTGATCTTCATGTTGTCGAGGTTGTTCCCCAGGCAGCGGCCGAGCAGGTACTCGATGGACAGGTAGTAGACGCGCTTGGCCCGGGCCTGCCGGTAGCGGTCGCGGGTCTGGAGCATCTTGTCCACGAGGCGGTCGCGCAAGGCCATGGCCGTGGCCATGGCCACGTCCCGGTGGCCGGCTTCGGGGCCGGGCTTGCCCAGGGAATGGGTGATGTGGTCCCGGATGGAGCAGGACAGGGCCTCGGCGTCGAGGCCTTGCGGCGGGCATGGGGTTGCGGGCATGGATGGCGACCTCCTGCGGTGGGTGGGGGCATGGGAGCGTGGGTTTTCATAGCAGAGGGGGCGCGGCGTTGTCCAACGGCGTCCCCTAAAGTTGGGTGTG
>CAZNUQ010000040.1:18634-29858 GCA_964576235.1 uncultured Desulfovibrio sp. | reverse complement strand
GCCCGCCAGCTGTCCCTCTTCTGCGTTCGGCATCCTGAACTGCCGCGGGTCCTTCTTAGGGACCGAAATGCAGGGGTCACAAACACCCCGGGCCTCGGGCCTGCGGGGTGGAAATATTCCCGTGGAAAAATGGAATCTACCTTCGCGTGTTATGATCTTCATCGAGCGTGTTACGAGGTGTTACCATGCCGAATCCTAAGATCGTGGATATCCAGGCGATCCGGGAACAGGTCATTGCCCGCCGCGATGAGGAGGCAAAGGCCGCAAATACGCCAAATCCCGCGGATGGCCTCTCTTCCCGGTTCGTCCTCGAATGCTTCCGGGCCAATGAACTCGGTGACGGCATGCTGTTCGCCGAATCCAACCGCCATCAATTCCTGTACCTCGAAACCATGTGCGAGTGGCTTGCCTGGAACGGCGTGCATTGGGAGCGCGACACCCTGCGCCGGCGCAAGCCGGCCGTGGAAGACGTGGTCGATCTCTACCTTCGGGAAGCGGACGCCCTGGGCAGGCAGATGCTCGACGCCCAGATGACCGAGGACAAGCACAAGTTCCGGGAGCTCAAGGCGCTGCGCGACGAAATCTACAAGCGTGTCAAAAAACTGCGCTCGGTCAGCGGTCGGGAAAGCTGCATCGAAATGTCCACCACATGCCCGGACGCCATCAACATCCGGGGTGACGAGATGGATCAGCACCCGTGGAAGATGGCCTGCGCCAACGGCGTATTGGACCTCCGGACGGGCGTGCTGCGCGATGGGCACCAGGAGGACCATATCTTCAAGGCCTCGCCGGTGGTTTGGAAGGGCGTCGAGGAGCCGTGCCCGGCCTGGGAGAAGTTCATGGACGAGATCTTCGAGGGCAACAGACCGCTCATCGCCTTCGTCCAGCGCCTGCTCGGCTACTGTCTGACCGGCCTGCACACCGAACACATCCTGCCGATTTTCGTCGGCCACGGCCGCAACGGCAAGACCACCCTTTTCGAGACGGTCATGAAGTGCATGGGCGACCTGGCCGGCCCCATCCGCTCCGAGATGCTGCTGGATCAGGGACAAAACCGATCCGCGGACGCCCCCTCATCAGCCCTGATGGATCTGCAGGGCATGCGGCTGGTTCTTGGCTCGGAAACCGAGAAGAACCAGAAATTTTCCATGGTCAGGGTCAAGCTGCTCTCCGGCGGCGACACCCTTACCGGGCGCTATCCCTACGAAAAGCACAACCGATCCTTCGAGCCGACCCACAAGCTCATCCTTTACACGAACCATTTGCCCCACGCCATCGCCAACGATTTCGCCTTCTGGGAGCGGCTGCTCGTCATCCCGTTGCGGCTCGCCTTCGTCAACCGCGACCCGGTGGCCGAGAACGAACGGCGGCAAAACCCGGAACTTCCCGGGCAACTGGCCAGGGAGATGTCCGGCATCCTGGCCTGGCTGGTGCGTGGCTGCCTCATCTACCAGCGCGACGGCCTCGCGCCGCCGCCTGACGTCAAGGCGGCGGTCAAGGATTTCCAGCGGGACGAGGACTACATGGCCGACTTCTTCGAGGACTGTTGCGAGGTCGGCCCGGACTACGAGGTCAAGGGCACCGACCTCTACGACCGCTTCGAGGAGTGGTTTTTGAAAAACATCAGCTCCAACAAACAGAAGGTCCCCAAGCAGCGCTCCTTCGGCCAGGATGTCGGCAAGCGGTTCGAGCGCTGGAAGAGCAACGGAATCATGAAATACAAAGGGATCAGGCTGCTTCCGCCTCCGCCGTCCTCACAGCCCCAGGCGACCTGAGCGGGGAGGATCGGGGGAGAACGGGGAGGAAGGGACGGCGAAACGCAACTTCACGCATAGGACCGTTTTTTTCATACCATGCGTAAGTTTATTCCCCCAATCCTCCCTCCCTGAAAGAGTTGGAAAGAAAAAGTAATAAATAATAATATGTTAAATTGATTTGTCCGGGTTGAATCAAGGAAACAATCCTCCCCATGCCAAACCTTCTCGACCTTGTCGCCGAAGCCGGCGCCGGCATCGTTCTCAAGAAAGTCGCCACATCCAAGGGACGTGGCGACGAATACGCCGGGCCCTGCCCGAACTGCGGCGGGGAGGATCGTTTCCGCGTCTGGCCGGAGCAGAAGGACGGAGAGGGAACCTACTGGTGCCGGGGCTGCGAACGCTCCGGCGACGCGATCCAGTTCTGCATGGATTTCCTCGGCATGAGCTTCCCGGAAGCGGCCAAGCACATCGGTCGGGCCCCGACCATCAGCGTCCGCCGGATGCGCGCCCCGCGCTCCCCCCGGCAGGTCCGGGAGGAACGCCACGAGGCCGGGCCCGCCGTTCCCGAGTCTCCGTCCGCGCTTTGGGCCGCCAAGGCCACGGCTTTCGCCAAGCGGTGCCACGAGGCCCTTCTGGCCGACCCGCGGCAGCTCGAATGGCTGGCCGAACGCGGCATCGACCTGGCCACGGCCAAGCGTTTCGGCCTGGGCTGGAACGCCGGGGACGACGGCAAGGATTGCTACCTGGACCGCGCCTCCTGGGGGCTGCCGGAGGTCCGAAACGAAACGACCGGCAAGCCGAAGCCCCTCTGGCTGCCGGTCGGGCTGACGGTGCCCCTGGCCAAGGGCCGCGTCGTCGAGCGGATCCGCATCCGGCGGCCGCATCCGGAGCTCGGGCCCGGGCCTCTCAAGGGCACCCGGTATTACATCGTGCCGGGATCCGGCATGGAGCAGCTTCTTGTCCGTCCGGGCGCCCCGGTGCTTGTCGTGGTCGAGGCGGAACTCGACGCCATGGCCGTGGCGGCCGCCGCCCCGGACTGCGCCGGCGCGCTGGCCCTGGGCTCGTCCAGCCCCAGGCCGGACGCTCCGGCCTGCCGGGCCTTAAACGACGCCGTCCATATCCTGGTCGCCCTCGATTTCGACGGCGCCGGCGCCGCCGCCTGGGACGCCCGCCTGCGGGCGAAGGGCAGAGCCGACGCCTGGTGCTGGCGCCGGGCGTTCCCCCAGGCCGAGCGGTGGCCCACCCCGTCGGGCAAGGATCCCGGGGACGCTGTTGCCGCCGGGATCGACCTGCGGGCCTGGATCACGGCCGGCCTGCCTCCTTGCCTGACCCTTCCCGAAACCGGGACGTCCTCCGGCGCCGGCGTCGCCACGGGGATGCCGGGACCTTTGCCGCCTGGACTGCCTCTTGTCCGGGGAGCGGGGGATTTTCTGGCTGGAGCGCGGGAGACGGGAAGGACGCGGGAACTCGAACGGTTCCTGGAACGGCACGCGTCGGCCGGGCTGCGGCTGCGCGGCCTGCGGTTCCAGTTTCCGGAGGGGTTTCCGGAGGCGCTTCGCGCCGAAGCGGAACGCGTCTTCGACGCGGTCGAGACCGAATGGGTGGAGACGGAGGGATGGACGAAATGACGGACGCGGCTGATGTGATCGCCCTGGCGCGGAAAAGCGCCGATAGCGATCTGGCGTTTCTGCTCAAGGCCAAGGAAGAAGCCAAGTCGCGGCTGAGAACCGACCCGTCGCCGGAAAATATCAATGCTTTCAACAAGGCCAAGGCGGCGATGGAAACGGAGATGGCCAGGCAGCAAAACACAGAGTCTCCGGCCGAGGTGCTGGGCAATATCCTGAAGGTCGAGACCTACCTTGCGGCCTCGGGTTGGAAGGTGAAAAAGTCCAAGCTCTACAAGGACAAACGCGCCGGTCTGCTCAAGGTGCAGCCCGACGGCGCGGTGCTCAGGGCCGACGCCGACGCCTATGCCGTCCTGGCCCGGCTCCGGCCGGCCGACGCCGCGCCGGACGCCCCGGACCAGAAGTCCCTGGAACTGCGCCGCCAGCTGGAAGAGGCGGAGCTCGAGGCCAAGCGGCAGCTCGTGGAGCGCAACAAGCTGCGCCTGGCCCGTGAGTTGGGCGAGGTGGTGCCCCGCGAGGAGGTGGACAGGATCCTGGTGGCCGCCGTGTCCGTGCTGCGCTCCGGGATGCGCCAGTGGATCTACGGCCGTATGGCGGAGCTGGTGGAGCTGGTCAGGGGCGATCCCTCCAGGGTCGAGCCGGCCATCCACATGTTCCTCGACGAATCCAACGCGTTTTTTAACGGTTTCGCCCGGGCCCGGAACTTCGACGTGGTCGACGACGAGGACGACGCGCCCCCGGGCGCTCCCGGGGAGGATGCCGCGTGACCCTCGACGCCCGCTGGCTGGTGCCGCCGCCACCTCCGCGCGAGGCCGAGGTGGTCGGGGTGGACCGCGCCCTGGTCCGCGCCCTGGGCCTTCCCCCGCCCGGGGGAGCGGGCTGGCGCTACCGGCTGTCCTTTTCCTCCACGGTGCGGGCCGCCTTCCGGGCGCCGACCGGCATGCGGCCCTCGGAATGGGCCGAGCGGCATTTCGTCGTCACCGAGGGCTCCCGCCCCGGCCCCTGGAAGAACGCCAACGCGCCGTATCTGGCCGGGATCATGGACGCCTGGGCCGAACCCTATGTGCGCGACGTGTCGTTTATGGCGCCGCCCCAGGTCGGCAAGTCCAAGATCGGCGAGATCCTGGTGGGCTACATCGCGGACCGCGACCCGAACCTCACCCAATACATCGTGCCGGACGAAACCGCCGCCGCCGAACTGGTGGACGAGCGGTTGCGCCCCATGTTCGAGGAGAGCCCGCGCCTTTCGAGGCTTCTGACCGGCTCGCCCAAGGACCTCACCGCCAAGCGGTTCCAACTCAAGGCCATGCGGCTGATGCTGGTATGGGCCGGATCGGTTTCCCGGCTGGCCTCCAAGGCGGCCAAGTACCAGATCCGCGACGAGGTGGACAAATATCCGGCCGCGCCATCGAAGCGGGAGGCCGGCACCGAGGCGCTCCTCGACAAGCGCCAGCGCACCTTTCGCTGGGACCGGAAGCTTTTCCGCTGCTCGAGCCCGACCACCGAGTCCGGCCCCATCGCCCGGGCCGTCTCCCTGGCCTCGGCCGTGTTTCACTTCCATGTCCGCTGCCCCCTGTGCGGCCACATGCAGCGGATGCATTTCACGGATCCGGACGGCCGGCCCGGCGTGCGCTGGCCCGAGGCAATCACCGATCCGAACCGCATCGAGGACGGACAGGCCGCCTGGTACGCGTGCGCGCGCTGCGGCGGGCATTGGGACGACGGCCGGCGCGACCGGGCCGTGTCGGGCGGCGGGTGGCGCGAGGAGACGACCGGCCTGGAACTGTTCGCCCACCTGCGTCTGCACAAGCCGCGCCGCGTCGCCTTTTGCCTGTCCGCGCTCCACAGCCAGTTCGTCAGCCTGTCCGAGACGGCCGCCGCCTTTCTGCGGGCCAGGGACGACAAGCTGGCCCTGCGAGACTTCTGCAACGGCTACCTGGCCGAGCCCTGGAAGGACTACACGGTCGAGCGGGAGGAAAACAGGATCCTGGCCCTGCGCGACGACCGGCCCCGCGGCGTGGTGCCGGGCGGGGAGCGGGTGGCCTGCCTGGTCGCCACGGCCGACACCCAGGACAAGGATTTCGTTTTCACCGTCCGCGCCGTCGGCTGGGGCCTGGAACGGGAATCCTGGCTGGTGCGCGAGGGCAGGGTGGAGACGTTTTCGGGGCTCGCCCGGGTCTTCTGGGAGGACCTCTACCGCGACGCCTCGGGCCGCGAATACCCGGTGCGCCTGGCGCTCATCGACTCCCAGGGGACCCGGACGGCCGAGGTCTACGACTTCTGCCTGTCCAACCGGGGCCGCATCTTCCCGGTGAAAGGCGAGCGCCGGATGTCCCGGCCCTTCGATTTCACGCACCTGGAGCACTTTCCGGGCACGAAGAGGATCATCCCCGGCGGCCTCAAGCTCCTGCGCCTCGACGTGACCTATTTCAAGAACATGCTTGCGGGAAAGCTGGCCATCCTGCCGGGCGACCCCGGCGCCTTCCATCTCCACGCCGAGACGACCGAGGACTACGCGCGGCAGATGTGCGCCGAGTATTTCGACGAGGAGGAGGCGGCCTGGCTGTGCCCGCCCAAAAAGCCGAACCATTATTGGGACTGCGAGGTCTACGCCCTGGCCGCCGCGGAGTACCTCGGCGTCAGGTTCTGGAATCCCGGGACGGACGAGGCCCGCCCCGCCGCGCCGCAGTCGCCCCCGCCGCCCCGTCAGCCGGGTGAGCGGTCGGTGCCGTCCATCATCGCCAGAAGGAGAGGGTAACGATGCCCGAGGATGTGTTGCTCAACGTGGCCCAGGTGCGAACGCGCCTCAATTGCTCCCGCTCGCATGTCTACAACCTCGTGGCTCACGGGGTGTTGCGGGGGGTGAAGGTCGGAGAGCTGCGGGGTCTTCGCATCTCGTCGATATCACTTGATAAATACATCAAGAGGAAAGAGCGGGACCAAGCCGCTTGAATTATTTCGATCCCGCGTTTTCCGCCACGCCGTCGCAACCTCGGAAAAACCGCGCCATTCCTAGCGTGCCGGCCTGCCGTGGTCCTTGAAAAAAGTGTCCACCATGTCCATGGTGTCCTTGGTGTCCACTGACACGCTTGGCCGATTGCCCTAACCGGGCAATCATGTTTCGCCTCTACACCGACGCCGAACTCGATGCCCTGATCGCGCAGTTCAAGGCCGCGCTGCCCAAGGTGCTCTCCGGCCAACGCGTGAAGATCGGTGACAGCGAGTTCGACCGCGCCTCCCTCGATTCCCTCAAATCCTTCGGCGACGCCCTGGCCCGGGAACGCGACCGCCGGTCGGGCCGCGGCTCCCGGGTCACGGTGTGCCGTCCGGTCCGTCCGTCCGGCAGCGGGAGGCCCTGGTGAGCGCCGGGCCGGTGCTGGTCGACCGTTTCGGCCGTCCCTACGCCGCGCCGGCCGCCGGCCGCCTCGGCGCCGTGGCCCGGGTCGCCGGTTCGGGGCACGGCACCATGGCCAGCTGGTACCCCCGTCGCCATGGCGGGAATCCGGCCGCCCGCGAGCGCGAGCTGGTCGCCCGCCGGGCCGAGGATCTCGTCGCCAACGACGCCCATGCCGCCGGCCTGGTCGATTCCCTGGCCGTCAATGTGGTCGGCACGGGGCTGGTGCCGCAATCCCAGGTCGACGGCAGGCGGCTCGGCATCGGGAACGGCGACGTCGTGGCGGAGCTTCGCAACGGTATCGAGAGCGCCTTTGCCGCCTGGGCGGTCCATGCCGATGCCGGCGGACGCATGAATTTCGACCAGATGCAGCACCTGGTCATGCGGACGACGTTGGTGCAGGGCGAATATCTCAATCTCTGCGTGTCCATGGCCGGGCCGGACGGCGGATTGCCGCCAGGCCGTTCCCTGGCCCTGGCCCTGCAATCCCTTTCGCCCCAGCGCCTCCGCACCCCCTGCGACCGCTGGCTCTCCCCGGGGCTGCGCGACGGCGTGGAGCTCGGCCGGTTCGGCGAGCCGGTGGCCTATTACATCGCCCAGCCGGACGATGCGGGGCTTCTCGGATTGACCGGGGAATCCGTCCGCTACCCCGCACGTGTCGCCCATCGGCCGGTGGTGCTCCACGGTTTCCCCCAGCGCGAGCCGGAGCAGTGGCGCGGCTGGCCCGTCCTGGCCCCGGCCATGAAGTTCTTCCGGGACCTCTCGGATTGTCTGGACTACGAGCTCGTCGGCCAGCTCGTGACCGCCGCCTTCCCCCTGGCCATCGAATCGGAAGTCCGGCCGTTCGCGGAGAACGGCTACGACCCGCGCGCCCTGCCGCTGCGCCCCTGGGACGACCGGGTGGCCGGCGTGGACGGCGGCTCGGTGCTGCATCTCTACCCTGGCGAGCGGGCCCACGTCCTCGACGCGCCGCGCCCCGGCAGCAACTTCGACGCCTTCGTGGAACGCATCCTGCGCGCCGCAGGCGCCGCGGCCGGCCTGCCCTACGAGGTGGTCGTCAAGGATTTCTCGAAAACGAACTATTCGTCGGCCAGGGCCGCGCTCCTGGAAGCCTGGCGGGTGTTCCGGCTCTACCAGCAATGGCTCCTCGCCGACTACTGCCTGCCTGTCTGGCGCGCCGTGGTCGAGGAAGCCTTTGCGCGCGGCCTGGTCGTTTTGCCGCCGGGCGCCCCGGATTTTTACGAGGCCATGGAGGCCTATCTGGCCGTTTCCTGGATCCCGCCGCGCCAGGGCCACGTCGACCCGGTCAAGGAGATCGAGGCCGATATCGCCGCCCTGGAGGCCGGCGTGACCACCTACGCCGAGGTCATCGCCGCGCGCGGCGGCGACTACGAGACCACCTTCCGACAACAGCGGCGCGAGCGGGACCTTCTCGAACGCCTCGGCCTGCCCGATCCGGCGCGGTCCGGGACGGTCCGGGACGGAAAAGCGGCGGCGCCCTCTCCGGAACAGGAGGACCAATGACCACCGAGACGGAAACGCATCCGGCCCCGCGCGTGCTGCGGGCCATCCTGGCCGCGCCCTGGGCCATCCTGCCCCCGGCCCTCGAACAGCTCGTCGAGATCGCCGGCCGTCATGGTGACCTGGAGGCCCTGGCCGCCAAGCGCGGGCAGCCGCTTGAAGGGACCGGGGATGTCTCGGTCCGCGACGGCGTGGCCGTTTTGCCGGTCACCGGCCCGATTTTTCCCCGCGCCAACCTGTTCACGGAGATTTCAGGCGCCACGTCGGTGGAGATGCTCGCCCTCGATTTCCAGGCGGCCCTGGAGGACCGGACCGTGTCGGGCATCGTGCTCAACATCGACAGCCCCGGCGGCCAGGTATCCGGCATCCAGGAATTCGCGGCCATGGTGGCCGGCGCGCGGGGCGTCAAGCCTGTGGCGGCCTATGTCCGGGATACCGGCGCCAGCGCGGCCTACTGGATCGCCGCGGCGGCCGAGCGGCTGGTCATCAGCAAAACGGCCGTTGTCGGCAGCATCGGCGTGGTGGCCAGCTTCGCCAGACGGGGTGGCGACACCCTGGAAATCGTATCCTCGCAATCCCCCAAAAAGCGGATGGACCCGGCATCGAACGAAGGCCAGGCCGAGGTCCTCAGGACCCTCGACGACCTGGCGGCCGTCTTCGTGTCCGACGTGGCCGCCTATCGCGGCACGACGGCCCGGGACGTGGAGCAGAATTTCGGCCAGGGCGGCGTCCTGGTCGGCGCCCGGGCCGTGGCGGCCGGCATGGCCGACGGCCTGGGCACCCTGGAGAGCGTCGTGGCGGAATTGTCCGCCGGCCGGCTCCTCGCCGGAAACCGCAACGCACTGGAGGGAACCATGCCCGACGCGAAAAAGCCGGAGGCCGGCGGGGGGCCGGCCGACGTCCGCCCCGAGGCCTCCCCATTGCCCGCCGGCGCCCCGGCGGACGACGACCGGCGGCCCTCGGCCGAGGACGTTCTGGCCCTGGCCGCCGTCCTGCTCGGGACCGAGGCCGCCGAAACCCTGAACCGGGCCATGGCCGATGCCCGGACGGCCGGCGTCGATTGCCGCACCTACGCCACGTTGGCCGGGAAATTCGCCCAGGCCGGCGTGGCGCGGCCGGCGGCAGAGTCGCCGAGGCCCGGCAATCCGGCCGCCGTGGCGGCCATCACCAAGGCGCTGGCCGCTCCGTCGGCGCCCGGGGTGGTCACGGAGGCCGGGACGGCCGAGCGCGAAGCCATGCGCGCGCACATCAGGGCCGGCGGCGAAAGCCGCTACGGCCGGAGGAGGTAAGCCATGTCCGACATCGGATACGCCGTCCTGGGCACGCACGCGCCGGACAAACTGATCGCCGGCGACGCCAAGATCGTGACCGAACCGGTGACCATCGCCTCGGGCTCCGGGGCGCTGACGCGCGGCACCGTGCTCGGCAGGATCACGGCCTCGAAGAAATACACCATGGCCGTGGGCACCGCCTCCGACGGCAGCCAGACCCCCGACGCCATCCTTGCCGGCGACGTGGACGCCACCTCGGGCGATGTCGCGGCCATCGCCTACCTGTCCGGCGAATTCAACGGGGCCGCCCTCGCCCTGGGTGCCGGCCTGACCCCGGACGGCATCCGCGAGGTCCTGCGCGACAAGAACATCTACTTGAAATAGCGGAGAAACATCATGGCCTACGACATGTTCGACTACCGGGAGATGACCGGCGTGCTGGCGACGATGTTCGCCCCGCGCATGTTCCTCCTGGAGTTGTTTTTCGGCGGGTCCGACATCAAGACCCACGACACCAAGCATGTGGACATCGACATCGTGCGTCGCGGCCGCAAGCTGGCCGCCTTCGTGTCCCCCCTGCACGAGGGCAGGGCGGTGGAGCGCGAGGGGTTCCGCACCGCCACCTTCACGCCCCCGTACACCAAGGAGTTCAAGACCACGACCGCCGAGCACGTGATGAAGCGGCGGCCGGGCGAAACCATCTACGCCCGGCCCATGACGCCCGAGGAGAGGGCCGCCGAGATCCTCGGCGAGGACATGGCCGACCTGCGCGACCGCATCCTGCGGCGTGAGGCCTGGATGGCGGCGCAGCTCCTCAAGACCGGCACCGTGGTCTGCAAGGGCGACGGCATCGACGTGGTCATCGACTTCGGCATGCCCTCCGACCACAAGATCACCTTGTCCGCCGAGGACAAGTGGAACGTGGCCACCTCGGACCCGGTGTCCAACCTGGTCGACTGGCGGTCCATGATCGCCAGGGATTCCGGCCTGGTGCCCGGGGTGGCCGTGCTCGGATCCGAGGTGGCCAAGGCCGTGCGCAACAACCCGGCCGTCATGAAGCAGCTCGACAACCGCCGGGTGACGCTTGGCCAGATCGACCCCCGGCAGTTGCCCGACGGCGTCGTCTACCTCGGCATGCTGGAGCAGACCGACCTCTATTCCTTCGACGACTACTACGAGGACGATGCCGGGAATCTCCAGCCGATGGTTCCCGCGGACCACCTCTTCCTCGGCTCCACGCAGTCCGCCAACCGCCGGCATTACGGCATGATCGAGGATCTGGACCTCAACGCCGAGGCCGAGGCCCAGTACTTCGCCAAGTCCTGGAAGGTCCCGAATCCCAGCGCCCGCTACGTCATGGTGCAGTCCGCGCCGCTGCCGGCCATGCACCAGCCGGACGCCTTCGCCGCCATCAAGGCCGTCTAGGCCGGGAGGTTCCCATGAGAATCGTGCTGACCGGAGCCTTCGTCTTTCGCGGCAGGCACTACTCGGCCGGCGAATGCCTGGAACTCGAGGACGCCGTGGCCGTCGCGGCCATCGATGACGGCGCGGCCGAACAGGTCTTCGAGGTGGTCGCCGGCACTGACGACACGCCCGGAAACCGTGGCGGCATGACCGATGCCGGCCACGAGCCCGGAAACGGTGGCGGCGGGTCCG
>CAZNUQ010000040.1:0-18534 GCA_964576235.1 uncultured Desulfovibrio sp. | reverse complement strand
CGTGGCGGCATGACCGATGCCGGCCACGAGCCCGGAAACGGTGGCGGCGGGTCCGCAAAGCCCGGAGGGGAGGTCTAGGCCATGCGGCGCTTTCCCACCGACACCCGCCGCGAACTGCCCGTCGGCTCCGACCGCATCGACAACCTCGTCCTCGCCTCCGGGACGGCCAAGACCGTGACCGTCCCGGAAGGGGCCGGCTTCGCCGTCTTCTCGGCCACGGGCACGTTCTACGCCCGCTTTGACGGCGGGGCCGCGGCCGCCCCCGGCGCGGACATCACCAACGGCACCGGCTCCGAGGTCAACCCCACCGCGCGTTCCGTGGCCGGGTTGCCGGCGTTCTCCGTCGTCGCCCCGGCGGCCTGCGTGGTGGCCGTGGCCTGGTACGCCTAGGAGGGCACGCCATGATCCCAAGCGACCTGCGATATTTCAAGCCGGCGGAATTCAAGGCGCCTCCGGCCGCTGTGGCCGCCCGGCTGTGCCGCGGGCTCGACGATCTGCGCGAGACGCTCGGCGCGGCGATCGTCATCAACGCCACCTTCGCCGCCACGGGGCGCGAACCGGGCTCCCGGCACCGTCTCGAGCCCTGCGACGCGGCCGACATCGTGATCCGGGACACGCCGCCGGCCGTGGCCTTGCGGGCCATCCTGACCGGCCCCTGGGGCGGCGTCGGCTGGTATCCGCACTGGAACCGTCCCGGCTGGCACCTGGATCTGCGGCCCGGGCCGCGCGCCTTCTGGGTGCGTTCGGCCGACGGCTATGTCAGCGGCCTGCCGGTTCTGCTCAAGGCCGCGGGGCTGTCCCTGGCCGACGTGGAGGAGGCCGGGCCGTGCCCTTCGGAAGCCTTCCGGGCCGCCCACGCCTTCACGGCCAAGGCCGAGGGCGGTTTCACCCGCGACCGGGGCGGCGCCACCAACCACGGCGTTTCGCTTCGCTTCCTGCGCGGCTGCGGCATCGCCCTCGGCGACATCGACCACGACGGCGACATCGACGAGGACGACATCCGGGCCCTGACGCCTGACGACGCCCAGCGCCTCATGAAGCTGGCCTTCTGGGACGGGCTCGGCCTCGACGCCCTGCCGCGCCTGACGGCCGCCGCCGTCTACGACTACGCCGTCAACGCCGGCCCGGCCCAGGCCGTCAGATCCCTGCAGATGGCCTGCACCTTCCACCCGGGCGTCTCCCTGGGCATCGACGGCGTCCTTGGGCCGAAGACCAGGGAAGCCGTTTCCGGCATCGCCACGACCGATGCCCGCGACCTCACCCTGGCCCGGCGCGTGACCCATTCCCGGCGGGCCTTCTACAGCGGGCTGCACGCCGCCGACGCCTCTTTGCCGCTCGCCGGCTGGCGCAACCGCTGCGACGCCCTGGACAGGTATCTCCTGCGTCTCAACGGCAACCGGGTGGCGGCATGAACGCCCGGTTCGTCCTGGCCTGGCTGCGCGCCATCGGCGCCAGCCGCACGGTCTACGCCGCCGTCGGCCTCTACTGCGTGGCCGTCGGCTCCCTCGATCCGGACACGGCCGTGGGGCAGGCCCTGTTCGGCGCCCACGGCCTCTTCGACGTGCGCCTCGCCCTGTGGGGGCACATCGTCGACGCCCGGACCATCGCCGCCACGCTCCTGTTCGTGGCCGTGGTCGCCTGCCGGGCCGGCGCCAGGGGACCGTTCGCGGCCACGGTCGAGGCCATCCTCGATACCGTCCTGGGAAACGCCGCGGGGGCGCCGCCGTCCGATCCGCGGCCGGGCGCGACCGCGTCCTCTGTTCCGGCTCCGGCCGCCCCGGCCAGCCTGTCCGCGCTCCTGCTCCCCAAACCCAAGGAGGATCCCCGTGCCTAGACTGTGCGTCCTCGCTCTCGTCGCGGTATGCTGCGCGACCGGCTGCGCCGGTTTCCCGGCCCTGGCAACGTCGCTTTCGCCCGAGCGGCTCGCGGCCGGCGCGGCCATCCTCGACGGCTCCCTGGCGGCGGCCGCGAGCGCCCTGGCCGTGGCCAAGGCCGCCTATCCGGACCATGCCGCCGCCATCGAGTCCAGGGCCCGGCCGATCCTGGTCGAGCTTTCCGCCGCCGTGGCCGCCTTCAAGGCCGCGACCGCCCCGGAAGCCCAGGCCAGATGGGAAACGGCCTGGCGGCTCGCCTCCGTCGCCGCTTCCGAGCGCATTCCCGTGGCCGTCGAGGCGGCCGTGTCGCCGGAGTAGGGCGCATGGACATGCGGCGCATTCCCTATCTCGACGGCGGCCGCCTGGGGACGGCCCCCGCGGGGCTGGCGCCCCAGCCGGGCGACATCCCGTCGTGGTGGGCCGGCACGGTCGTGGAACTGACGGGTCCGTTCCGGGAGGACGCATGAGCGCGGAGGAGATCAAAGCCGTGGTGGCCCAGGCCGTCAGGGAAGGGCTTTCGAAGTCCCCGGGCTATTGCCGGGACTGCTGCCGCACCTGCGAACTCGAGCCCAACATGCACCGGGACGACCACAAATTCATTTTCGAGTTCCGCCAGACCCTGGCCGACGGCCGCAAGACGGTGCTGTCCACGCTCTGGAAGACGCTGGCCATCGCCCTCGTCATCGGCCTTTGCGCCTTGCTGGCGGTCAAGGGAGGCGTCTCCCGATGAGCGACATCGAACGGCAGGCGGGGCGGCCGCGGCGGGCCCTGCGGATCCTTTCCTGGCTGGTGGCCATGGGCGCGGCCTTCGATATCTGGGAACTCTTCCGGCTGGCCGCGGCGATCCGGTCCGCCTGGGGCCGTCCATGAGCATCGCCAACGATTTCGCCGGCGACATCCTGGCCGCGTTCGAGGACCTCGCCGCGCCGGCCGTGCTCCGTCCGGCCTCGGGGGGCTCCGTCGCCACCTTCGCCATGGTGGAGGGCGGCTCCCTGGAGGCGGGCCCCCGGTCGCGGTCCGAGTACGCCGTGCTGCGCGTGCCCATGGCCGCGATTCCCGATCCGGCCGTGGGCGACGTGCTCGAGGTCGACGGCGTTGCCTGGGAATACCGCGTCGACCAGGACCGCAAGGTGTCGCGGGAGCGGGCCTGGCCGTTTTGGCTGCTGCGTTGCCGGCGCGCGGATTCCGTGGCCCCTGCCGGAGGCCGGCCATGATCGGTATGACCATGACGCTTTCCGCGTCGCCCGTGCTGGCCTCCCTGCTGGCCGCCCCGGACCCGCTGTCCCGACGCGCGGCCGTCCGGGCCATCAAGTCCGTGGGCTGGATGGTGCAGCAGAATTGGCGCCTCTATTTCCGCTCGCCGGGCTGGGTTCCGGATTCGCCCCTGACCCGGGCCCTGGGCGGCCGCCGGGCCGGACTCAGGTTCCTCCGCCAGTTCGTGCGCTACAAGGCCTTCGCCGACCAGATGGCCGTGGCCGTCGGCTTCGGCAAGGGCAAAAGCCGGGTCAAGAAGCTCTCCGACGCCTACACCGGCGTGGGCCGGTTCGGCGTCGTGGCCGAAAGCCTCCTCGGGGCCGACCCGGTCATCAGCTGGATCGCCTGGAAGGCCGAGTTCGGCTGGCACGGGCAGATCACGGACAAGATGCGCGGCTATGTGGCCGCCGCCACCAGGGCCCGCTCCCGGGCGAAACGGCCCAGGGTCGGCCGCAACTACTACGCCTTCGGCCGGGACAAGGCCTTCGTCGACGTGCCGGCCCGGCCCGTGGCCGGGCCCTTTTTCGCCCGCATCATGCCCAAGCTTCCGGAATATTTTGCCATCAAGTTCGCTGCCAACTGGCGCAAACTGACGGAGTCCGCATGAAGCTTTCCGAGCTCAAGGCTTGCCTCCGTCGCCGTCTTTCCGAGGACGCGGCCATCGAGGCCTATTGTCGCGAGTGGTTCGGCCGGTCCCTGACCGTGGTGCGCCGGTTCGACAACCACCAGCCGCCGGAGGCGGCGTCCTGCCCGTGGGCGCACCTGGAATTCCTCGGCGCGCCGCGCTCCAACACCAGCCGCGAGGTTTCCCGGACGTTCATGCTCTCCTGCGGCGTCTTCCGCGATCCTGCGGCAGGCCCCGACGACGGCGAGGATCGGGCCTCGGACCTGCGGGAATGCATCGAGGCGGCGCTCATGCGTCCGGGCCTGGGCAAGGCGGTCACGGGCGAGGACGTGCACGAGATCGGCGAGGGCGGTTTTTTCGAGAACGTGTCCACCATCGTTTTGACCAACAAATAGGAGGCACCCATGGCTGGTTTGCTTTTCGCTGGCGATCTTTACATGGACAAATACGACGAGAACGGCAATCCGACCGGGCTGGTCCAGGTCGGCAACGCCACGAAGTGCGCCATCACCGAGTCCTCGGACATCAAGACGCGCACCTCCCGCCGCAAGGCCACCTACGGCCAGCCCCTGGACACCGTGGCCGTGCACAAGCCGTCCACGGTGGAAATCACCGTGGACGAGCTCGACAAGGTCAATCTGGCCCTGGCCCTGCTCGGCAGGGACGCCGCCCTGTCCATCCAGGCCGCCACCGACCAGGTCAGGACCTTCGACATGGCCGCGACCAGAAAGGGCGTCTGGCTCGAGCTCGGCAGATTCCCCCTCGACGCCTCGGGCGTGACCGTCGCGGACGGCGCCTCGGCCGCCGTGGCCGCCGAGGCGTGGGAAATAAACGCCGACCTGGGCCTGATCCTTTTCAAGGAAGGCGCCCCGGCCACGGGCAACGTGACCGTGACCTTCGACGTCAGGGCCGCGTCCGGTTTCACCATCGCCGGCTCGGCCCGGCCGACCATCAAGGCCCGGGTCGTCCTCGACGGCGTCAACCTGGCCGACCAGGCCCGGTGCAAGCTGGAGATCCACGAGGCCGTGCTCACCCCCACCAGCGCCGTGGATTTCCTGGCCGCCGATTTCTCGTCGGTCGGTTTCAAGGGCAACACCAACACGCCGGCGGGCAAGGCCGCGCCCTACGACGTGACCTACTTCACCATCGCCGCCTAACCGGAGGATGCCATGTCGCTGCGTGCCGAAAAAACCATCCGCGTGGGCGGGGAGGGCGGCGAGGAGGTCACGGTCCTCGAACTGACCGTGGATCAGATGACCGAGGCCTTCGACGTGCTCGAGGCCCTCGTTCCGGACAAGGACAGGAAGGGGGCGTCGAAAAGCTCCATGGCCATGGCCCGGGTGCTCTTGGTCGAGCGCCGCGAAGCCGTCCTGCGGCTTTTGTGCGGCGCCTCCTCCCTCGGTGAGGGCATCCGCGCCGTCGGCGGACTGGCGCTCCTCGAGCTCCTCGATGCCTGGATGGAGGTGAACGCGCCTTTTTTCGCCCGGCTCGGCGAACGGGCCGACAGGATGCCCCGGACCGTCCCGGGGCCGGGGACGGAAAAACGGCAGTCCGCCTAGAGGGCCAGAGCGCCCTGGCCCGGGCCGTGGACCGTCTCATGGCCCGCGGACACGGCCCGGCGGTGTACGGCTACGGCTGGGGCTGGTTCACCCGCTGCCTCGAGGCAGCCGGGGCGGCCGAAGCCGCAGCCGGCCGGAAACGCCGCCGTGAACGGGCCGGAACCATGGCCGACATCCGGGTGGCCGTGCATGGTGACAAGGAGTGTTTCGTCGGGCGGTGCGACGCACTGGCGGGGGAATGATGGCCGCGAACGTCCTCGATATTCTCATTCAGGCCACGGACAACGCCTCGGTGGTCCTGGAGTCGATCCAAAACCGCCTCGGCGACCTGGGCTCCCAGGGGCCGTCGGCGTTTTCGCGCGTGGACGCCGCCGCTTCCTCCGTGCATTCCCGGCTGACCGGCATCTACGGCGCGGTGACGGCCCTGGTGGCCGGCCTCACGGCCGGCAGGTTCGTGCAGGTGCCGGCCCGGTTCGAGTCCCTGACCAAACAGCTCGAAACCGTCACCAAATCCGGCGACAAGGCCAGGGACGCCATGTCCTGGGTGACGGACTTCGCAGCCCGCACCCCCTCCGAAATCGACAAGGTGGCCGGAGCCTACGCCAGGCTGGCCAGCTACGGATTCGACCCGAAAGAAATCCTGACCCCGATCGGCAACGCGGCCTCGGGCATGCAAAAAGAGTTGGACCAGGCGGTGGAGGCCTTCGCCGACGCCACGCGCGGCGAGTTCGAGCGCCTCAAGGAATTCGGCATCAACGCCGATACGAGCGGCGACCAGGTGACCCTGCGCTGGATGCAAAACGGCCAGCAGATGGAGGAACGCGTCACCAAAAACGCCGAGGCCATCGGCGAGGCCCTGGCCGGCATCTGGAACGACATGTTCGCCGGCGGCATGGACGCCCAGATGTCCACCTTTTCCGGCCGCTGGTCCAACATGATGGACGCCGTCACCAGGGCCATTCAGAAGTTCATGGGCACAGGGCTGTTCGAGAGCCTCAAGGGCGCCATCGCCGCTGTCACCGAGGCCCTCCAGGGGCTGGAGCAGTCCGGGAAACTGGAACAATGGGGCAGCGCGGCCAGGGAGGCCTTCAGCGCGGCGTGGTCCGCCGTGCGCCGTCTTTCCGGCATGGTTGCGGACTTCGTGGACCGTTGGGGCGGATTGCTGACGGCCCTGGGCGCTGTGGCGGGCATCACCCTGGCCGTGGAGAAGGTCGGCGCCCTGACCAGGGCGCTCGCCGCCTCGAAGCTCGGCATCGCCGGCCTGCTCCTGGTCCTGCCCGACGCCGTGGCGGGGTGGAGGAACCTGGCCCTGGCCGCCAACGAATATTTCAACCCCCAATCCACGCGCAACCAGGCGATGCGCCAGTCCGCGCAGTTGCAGGCCCAGGCCACGGAGAACAACCGCAAGGCCGTGGCCATGCTCAATCGTTTCGCCCAGGCCCAGGGCGGGTCCGTGACCAGTTTGGAGGACTGGAACAGGAAGATTGCCGACGGCACCATCAAGCTTTCGGGGCATTCCGGGCAGGTGGCGGCCACGGCCGCCGACTACAAGACCCTGCAGGAAGCCGTGAAAAAGGCCGGCGAGGCCGGCAATGCCTCCCTTTCCCAGGTCGCGGACCGCTACGACACGGAGGCGAAACAGGCCAAGGCCCTGGCCGCCACCGAGGGAGCGGCGGCCGCCGCCGGGCTGGCGGCCCAGCGCGACAAGTACAAGGCCGTGCTGTCCGTGGCCCAGGCCGTGGCCGAGGCTCAAAAGCGGCTGGTCAACGAGGCCGCCGCCGCGGAGGAGCAGAAGGCCGGGCTGCGCAGGCAGATCGAGCAGGATCTCCAGAAGGCCAAGACCGCCGCCCTCAAAACCTGGCTCGAGGATCTGAAAAACGGCCTCGGCGAGGCCCTGGCCCAGGAGAAGCGCTACGCCCAGGAGGCCGAGAACGCCCACAAGACCACCGAGGAGAAGGTCCGGGAACTGCGCCGCCAGACCATGGACCAGTCCTCGGCCTATTACGACCAGCTGGCCGAGGCGCGGGAGAAACTGGTCAAGGCCGGGACCGAGGCGGCCAAGGGCACCGCCGAGGGCTACGACCGGGCCATCAAGTACGCCCAGGAGGCCCAGAACACCTTCGCCTCCTCCGTCTCCACGGGCAAGGCCGTGGTCGGCCAGGTCCAGGCCGTCCAGACCGCCATGAAGGGCGTGTCCGACGCCGGCGCCGTCTGGGAATCGGCCGCGCAAGGCGGCAAGGACGCCTGGGCCGACACGGCCAGGAGCCTTACGGACCAGATCCAGGAGGCCAAAGCCGCCCTGGACGAGCTTGCGAAAAATCCCCTGTCCGTGGCGGTCGAGATCGACACCGCCGCCGTGGACGCGGCCCTGGACACCCTGGCCGGGAAGAGGACCGCGTCCGTCCATTCCGTGGACCCGGACACGACGGACGCCGAAAAGGCCATCGCCGGCCTTGAGAAACCCACGTCCTCGACCCACACCATCTACGTTCAGAAGGTCGAACAGTATGCCTGGGGCGGCGGCGTCGGCCGGGACGTGCCGGCCATGGCCATGCCCGGCGAGATGGTCATCGACCCGGAAGCGGCCGGAAAATACGGACCGCTCCTGCACGCCATCAATTCCCTGCGCCTGCCCCTGGAGGCCGTGCCGCGCTTCGCGGCCGGCGGCGGCGTGTTCCGGCCGTTTGGCTCCGGACTGATTCCGGGCGTCGGCGACGAGGATTCCGAACCGCTGCTCCTCAGGGAAGGGGCGTTCGTGGTGCGCAAGGCCGCCGTGGCCCGCTACGGCCGGAACCTGCTGTCCGCCATCAACGCCATGCGCCTTCCGGCCGGCGTGGCGGCCTTCGCCTCGGGCGGCCCCGTGCGCCCGGACTGGTGGCGGCTGTGGCCCGACGCGGTGCCGGAGGCGTCCCCGGTCCCGGCCGCGCCCGTCCCCGAAACCGTGGCCGCGCCCGTCCCGGCCGGTGCCGTCCTGGCCACGCCGTTGGCGACCGGAGGGCGGGGGTCGGTCCGCAGGGCCGCCGGCGTCGCCCGGCTGGAAGGCATCCGCTCCCGGGCCGCGCTGGCTTTCGCCTCGGGCGGCTCCCTCGACGAGCAGCTCGCGGACATCGCCCTCGAACGCCAACGGACCCAGGAGGACTACGACGAGGCCATCGCCGACGCCCAGAACGACCGCGACAGCGACCTGGCCGAATTGCTGGCCAAGGAGCGGGAGGACCTGGACACGATCGCCGCCGATCTGGCCGAGGCGCTCCAGGAGGCGCAGGACGCCTGGCAGGAGGCCCGGGAGAGCTATCAGCAATCCCTGGCCGAGGCGCAGGAAGCCTACACGGAGGCCGTGGAGGCGGCCCGGGACGAGTACGACGAGAAGCGCAAATCCCTGCAGGCGGCCTTGGATGCCGCGCAGGAAGCCTACGACGAGTGGGTCGGCAAGGGGAAGGACGAGCACCCCGGCTATTTCAAGCGGAGCATCCATCATTCCCCGGGCTACACCTACATGGACGATCCCGGCGAATTCACGCGGCGCTCCTTTTCTTCCGTGTCCACGGCGTACGTGAAGGATTTGTCGGACGAGGGCACGGCCGCGAGGAAACAATACGAGGCCGAGGGGAAGAAACTGAAGGCCGCCCTGCAGGAAGCCAGGTCGGAGCTTCTGTTCCTGGGCGCCTTCGCCGTACCCGCCGATGCCGTCGAGTCCCTGGACGAGGCCAAAACCGAAGCCGCCGAGTCCCTGGCCTTGGCCAAGGACACCTATTCCACGGGCGTTTCCGAGGCCCAGACCACGGCCGACGCCGATTCCCGAACGACCAGGGAGCAGGCCGCCTCCGACAAGGCCGACCTGGACGCCGCCCTGGCCGACAAGCTGGCCGATCTCAAGAAGGACTACGACCGGGCCATGGAGGATCTCGCCATCCAGGAGGCCCGGGCCCGGGCCGACGCCGACGAGGAGAAGGGCTATTCCATCTCCGGGTTCTCGGCCTGGCTGGCCGAGGGCGGTCCGGTCCGGGCCCTGGCCGGCCCCGGGCGCTCCGCCGGGGGCGGATTCGCCGGGCTTCTGGGCCGGTTGGCCCGGTTCGCCGAGGGCGGCACGGTGCCCATGCTGCCGGGGGCCACGCCGGGCGCGGACAGCGTCATCGCCGCCCTGACGCCGGGGGAGGGCGTCATCAATGCCCGGGCCATGGCCAGGATCATATCCGACAAGGCCCTGGCCGCCCTCAACAATCTGGATCTGGCCGGGTTCGTCGACGAGCTCCCCCATTTCGCCACGGGCGGCCGGGTTCCCGGCGGCGAGGCGCCATCCGTGGCCGGGCTTGCCGGCGGCGCGTCCCCCGGCTCCGGCTACACCGTCACCCTCAATCTCCAGGCCGGCGGCAAGACCTACGAGGCCCGGACCACGGACGCCACGGCGGCGGCCCTGGCCCGGCAGCTGCGGCGCCTGGGGCAAAGCGTGAAATGAGGCCAACGGCATGATCACCCTGGATGTGCTGGCGCTGCCGGACGACTGCCTCTGGCAGGGCGAATTCGATGCCCTGCCTGTGGCGGCCACCACGGCCAGGACCGTCTCCGGCCGGCTCGTCGTGGTGGAGACCGGACTGTCCTACGGACGGCCGGTGGACCTCGGCGGCGAGGACGCCTGGATCTCGCGCGACACCCTGGAGATCCTCCACGGTTTCGCCGGAACCCCCGGATGGAGCGGCCGGCTGACCCTCCACGACGGGCGCTCCTTCCTGGTGCGGTTCCGCACCCAGGTGGAAAAGCCTGTGGAGGTGGCGCCGGTGTTGTCCATGGCCGATCCCGGCGGCGCGGACCGCTATCAGCTCGTGGCCCTGCGCCTGGAGACCGTGGCATGAGCGCCCGGACCCTGCTCGTCCCGGTCGGCCCGGACGCGGACACCCCCTCGGTGCTCCTCGAATTTCCCAAACAGGACGTGGATCCCGGCGAGTTCGTGACCATCCGGGCCTGGGCCCCCGATCCGGCCATGCTGGCCGGCCACGAGCTGCGGGCCGGCGCCGTCTCCCTCGGTCCGGGCCGCCCCAACGCCTGGCGCGGCCAGACCACATGCAGGTATTTCGATTTCAAGGGCGACCTCGAATCGCAACGCTTCGACTATCCCGTCCTGACCGTGCGCCGGGTGCTGGCCTTCTCGCCGCTGTTCTCGGCCGCCGGCGGCTCCATGGCCACCGTGGCCCCGGCCGGCACGGACGTGACCGGGCTTTTTTTCCGGCGCGGCTATTCCTGTCTGGCGGCCGCGCCCACCCTGGGGTCGCTCTACGGCACCGTGCACGCCACGGCCGAACGGACGCCGCACTGCCGCGAATGGTTCTGGACAGCTCCGGCCGCGCCCGCCGGAGCCCAATGGTTCTTCTGGTTCGTCGACGAAACGCTCAAGCATCGCTTTAGCATTTCCCTGTCCGAGGATCCGCCGGACACCTCGGTCTGTCACACCGACATCAAGCTGCGCATCATCGACCGCCGCACCGCCGGTGCGGTTCCCGGCGCCGACGTGTGGCTGGACGGCGAGTATCTCGGCGCCTCGGACAGCCGATACGGCTACGTCAAGCGCAACCGCATCCTTTCCGGCACCTACCCGGTGCGCGTGGCCGCCGCGGGCTACATCGCGTCCGATGCGGACGCCTACGCCGACAACGATACCGTGACCATTCCGCCGGGGGGCGGGGAGGTCCGGATCAGGATCGGAGGCTGAGGTGGCCACGCGCACCTTGCTCGTGCCCTTCGCGGCCGCCGGCCAGGAGAACGGCGGCGTCAAACTGTCCGTGCCGGCGCAGTCCGTGGACCCCGGCGAAGCCGTGCGCATCGCCCTGTGGGGGGCCTCCGGGGCCGCCCTGGCCGGATACGGCCTGAACCAGGGATCGGACGGCCTTGGTTCCGGCACCCTGCGTCGTTACGACGGCCAGACCGAGGCCCGGCTGTTCGATCTCGACGGCGCCACCGAACTCCATGCCTTCGACTGGCCGGTGGCATCCCTGGTCTCGGTGGTGGCCGTCGGCCAGGTGTTCGTGGCGGAGGGAAACGCCGTGCGCCTGATCGGCCTGCCCGGCGAGGACCTGACCCGGTTTTTCCGGCTCTCGGGCAACGCCCTGGCCCGGATCGTCGGCGGCCCGCGCATGATCGGGGCCGTGCGGGCCACGGCCGTCCGTTCGCCCTGGTGCCGGGAATGGATCTGGCGCACGCCCGTCGCGCCGGCCGTGGCCGGCGCCGCGGACTGCGATTCCGGCGACGAGGCCCGGGACGAGACGGGCTATTGGTTTTTCCTGCTCCGTTTCGGCGTGTTGCGAAGCGAGTTCTCGCTGACCCTGGCCGACACGGCCGGGACGGAGGACGCGTTCGACTTCGGAGCCGAGCCGCTCCTGCATTTCGACGCCATGGACATCTCGGCCGGGGACGGCGACGTGCTCCAGGGGCTGACCGACCGTTGCGGCAACCAGATCGGCCTGTCGGGATCGTTGCGGGCATGGTTCGTCGAAGGGGAGACCGAGGCCGAGAGTTACGAGCCGTACCTGTATAACGGCGCGCCGGCCATCTGGGAGTCCCACACCGGCGACACCCTGCCCTGGGACGGCCGACTCCCGGCCGGCGCGCGCAATGAATACAATTGCGCGAGCACCTATGACGCCACCTCGCACCTCAGGCCCTGCGTGCGCCTGGAAACGGACACGACCAAGGAGAAGCGGTGGGGGCTGCTCTGGTCCGGTTTCGGTCCGGACATGGTGTGCCGGTGCCGCTACTCCAACAGCCGCCAGAAAACCCTTTTTTTCGTGGTTTCCGGAGCCTCGGCCTATGCCATCGGCCGGGTCGCCGGGGCGGACAACGCTGTGCCGGCCGGGTACAGCGCGCGCGAGCGCGTCGCGGTGGCCCTGGTCGGCGACACCGCGGACCCGGGGGCGGATGGCACAAACTTCGGGGCATACGACGGGACGAACCTCAACGTCCGGCTGGAACTGACCGGCCAGGGCGTCCGTTTCCGGTGGCAGGGGTCCGGGCCCGCGTACCAAAGCCTCATGGCCTGGTACGGCGTCACGGGCACGACCGGGAGCGCGGACAGCCTCCATTACGCCGTCCAGGGCGCGTACCCTCCCGGGAAGCCGACGCTCGTCACGGTGGAAATGGACGCCGCCGCGGAGCGATACACGATCTTCGTCAACGGCAGGTTCCGCGAGTCGCTGTCCAGACTCGACGGCGCCGGGATCCCGGTCAGTTTTCCGACCTCGGCCCTCCGGTTCTCGGCCGAGGTGGACCACGCCAACACCGTCTACGACACCATGGGCGTCCAGTACGAAACGCGCCTGGACGTGTTCACGGCGCTCCTGTTCGACGGTCTGTTCACCGGGGCCGCCCGCAAGCGCATCGAATGGTATCTCATGGAGCGCTGGGGCATCACGGCCGACGAGGCCTGCGGCTGGCCGGCCAGCGAACTCGACGCCCTGTTCGGCACGTCCCAGGGGCTGGTCGGCTTCTACCGGGGCTGCTCCCTGCCCGACACGGCGGATCTGGTGATCTGGCCGGATGAAAGCGGTCTGGGCCACGATCTGGACGTCTACGCCGCGACCGGTTCCATTTCCGTGGCCAACGGCATGGTGGCGCTCGTCTCCGAGGAGGGCGGCGCCGTGCGCGTGGCCAGATCCCTGGACGGAATCCTCTCCGACGCCGTCACGGTCTTCGCCGCCTTCCGCCGCACGGGGCCGGGCACCATCAATGTCCGCTGCGGCTGGGTCAACGTGGAGATCGCCGTGTCCGGCGAGTCGTGCCAGAGCTTCGTCATGGGCCGGTTCTACGACAACGAGTTCCCCGGCCTGTATTTTTCCGGCTACTTCGACCTTTCGGACTTCACGGGCGGCTGCGTGGTCATGGTGCGCATCGACGCCTCCCTGCGCCTGTCCTTCGGCGTCAACGGCGCGGTCTGCAAGACCGGCATCGACGTGCCGCCGGACGGCGTCTGGCAGGCCTGGACCACCCCGCAGGTCGCCCTGCGCAACGCCGGCGGCGGAGCGTCCGGGACACTCCGGGCCGCCGCCCTGGCCGTTTTCGACACGGCCCTGTCCGACGCCGACTGCGCGTCCATCACCACCATCCTGCTCAGGCACATCGGAGGCTGACCATGCTGACCGCGTCCGAACTCATCCTGCGCCACGCGGCGCTGCGCACCGACACGGCCACCAACGGCGGCCGCATGTCCAAAAACGCCGTGGCTGCCGGTTCGCCCGCCACCATCCTGCGCGACTGGCGGCTCTCCGAGGTGCAAAACGGCGGCACGCAGTACCGCAAGGTGTTCCTCCACGTGGCCAGCATCGAGGGCAAGGCCCTGGTCCAGGCCGGCGTCCACCTGCTCGGGCCGTCCACGGCCGGCGACATCGTGACGCTGTTCGCCGGCGGCCCGTCCGACACCCAGGCCGCCATTCCGGCCGCTCCGGCGGAGTACGGGGCCGGCACCCTGCAGGGCCCGGCCGCCGCCGGAGCGACAGGCCTGTCCGTGGTGCTCGAGGCCGACGACCTGGCCATTTTCCACGCCGGCGACCGGATATGCGTCCTGTCCGGCGACGGCTACGAGTACCACGAGGGCGTGTCCGTGACCCTGGCCGCCGGCCTGGCCACCATCACCCTGGCCGCCGGCGACATGCTGGCGCGCGACTACCCGGCCGGCGCGGCCGTGGCCTCGGTGCTCCCCCTGGGGGACATCCGGGCCGCCGTGACCACGGTGCCCGCGACCACGGCCTCGGGCACCGTGGACGCGGCGAGGATCACGGCCGACGCCATCGGCGGCATCGATCAGGCGGTGACGCTCACGTTCACGTCGTCCACGGCCTTCTCGGCCGTGTCCGACGTTCTCGGCAGTCTCGGCGCGGGAAACATCTCCACGGAGTTCGCGCCCGCGAACGGCGACTTCTCCCGGCCGTATTTCCGGATCGCCGCCGGCGCCCTGGGCGGCGTCTGGGCGGCCGGCGAGATCGTCCGGTTCGCGACCGCGGCGGCGGCCCGGGGCCTTTGGGTCAAGGGCCGGCTTCCGGCCGGCTCCGCCCCGGCCGGCGACGACGCCTACAGCCTGCGCCTGATCGGCGGCAGCAACTAACACGGAGGCGCCATGAACACCACGAGTCAACTGTACAATCATCTGCCGCAACTTCTGGCCGACGGCTCCCTGGACTGGGACGCCGACCAGCTCCGGCTGGCGCTGCTGGGGCCGGCCTACGTGTTTTCGGCCGAGCATACCCGGTTCGCGGACATCGCCGCGAGCGAGATCACGGGCACGGGCTACGTCGCGGGCGGATTCGCCCTGGCCGGCCAGACCGTCGTCCGCGACGCCGGCATCGTGAAATGCGACGCCGACGATCTGCTCGTCACCGGGCTTTCCGCCACGTTCCGCAGCGGCGTGCTCTACGCCGACAAGACCGTCGGCGCGCTGGTCAGGCCCCTGGTCAAGTACATCCTCTGGGACGACACGCCGGCGGATGTCACGCTGACGGACGGCGCCTGGCCGGTGGTCTGGTCGGCCGACGGCATCATCAGGCTGGTCGTTGGGTAGGGCATGGCCACGCAGACGTTTTTTCCCGCCACCAACTCCGACGACGGGCACTGGATCCCCGGGGAAGATTTTTGGAACGCCAATTGGGTTGCCGTCGGGAGGGACACGAACCCGTTCGGTTTCTTCACGCGATTTCCCAATATTGCTCTCCCTCGGGGGGCGACGGTCATTTCCTGCCGTCTTGTCTTGCAACCGTACACAGGCGAGAGCGGCGGCCCGGTCAACGCCACTATTCAGTTCAGCGCGTCGGACGCTGCCGTCGCGCCGACCTCAACGAGCCAGGCCGACGCCCTGGCCCTGACCGAGGCGGTTTCCTGGAATGCCATCCAGGCGACCGCTGTGGGCACGCCATACGAATCTCCCGAGTTGGCCGGGCTTCTGCAAGCCATCATTGACCGCCCAGGATGGACCTCTGGCAATGCAGCCATGGTGGTGGTCAAGAACAACGGCAGCGCCGGGTTTCGTAACACACGGGCATATGACATTGGCAGCAATTATACCGGCCTGCGGGTGTCCTGGATGTCGGCGGAGGTTTCGGCCGACACCATCGGGATCGCGGACCAGACCGTGTCCGTCCGCCTGGGCCTGGTCCCGGCCGATGCCGTGGCCGTCTCCGGGCCCGCCGAAGCCGTCTCCCGCGCCCTGGTGCCGGAAGGCGCCGTCACGGCCGCGTCTCCGGCTCCGGCCGTCGGTCCCGCCCGGGTGCTCCGCGACATCGCCTGCCGCCGACTGCTCCCGGTCGGACGCGACCTGGCCGCCGGCCTGCTCGCGCCGGGCGTCGCGCGCGACGTGGTCTGCCGGCGCGAGCAGGCCACGCTCCTGTGCCGGGATACGGCCTGCCGCCTGGCCGTTCCCTTCGTGCTTGTCCGCGACGCGGCCTGTCGCCATGCCTTCCTCGATCACGATCCCGTCAGCCGCGACGTGGCCTGCCGGGCGGCCGTTCCGGACATCTCCGGGGCCGTCATGAGGACTTTCCCGTGAGCGCCGTCACCTTCCGCGACGACGGATCCCGCCTGGACATCCTGGCCGCCGGCATCAGCGGCGACCTGGAGTCCTTCGCCTGGACCGCCGACCTGACCCTGGCCGGGCCGGAAGCCTACCGGGCCTGCGAACCGGGCCGGCACCTGACGCTTTCCATTTCCGGCCTGTCCTTCGTGCTGCTCGTCGAATCCCGGACCCGTGACCTCGCCGCCGGCTCGGCTACCTGGACGGCCCAGGCCCGGACGCTTTCGTGCCTGCTCGACGCGCCCTATGCCGCCGCCCTGACCAGGTCCTGGGGGGAAACCACCGCCCGCGCCGCCGCCGCGGAACTGGCTTCCCTGGCCGGGCTGTCCCTTTCCTGGGAGGTGGTGGACTGGACGCTCCCGGCTGGCCGGCTGTCCGCCTCCTCGGAAACGCCGGCGGCCGTGCTGGCCAGGATCGCGGCAAGCTGCGGCGCGGTGGTGCAGCCCGATCCCTCGGGCGGGGTGCGCGTCATCTACGCCCATCCGGTCGGGGTCACCGAATACGCCGACGCGCCGGCCGTCATGACCCTGTCCGACGACGCCGACGTACTGGTGCTTTCCGAAACCTACGCGGCCGGCGCCGGCTACGACGCCGTGACCGTGGTCGACAACCGGGCGGCCGCCGAGGCCTTCCTGGCCATGGAACTCGACGAGGACCGCAACGCCGGCCGGGCCACCTTCCCGCCGGGCGAACCCTGTTACCTGCGGGTCTACCACGAGGGGGACTATGCGCTGTCCGCGACTTCCGGCCGCCTGGAGCAGGTGGCCCGAAACGAGACCGAGACCCTGTCCGCCACGGTGTCGTTCGCCGACGCGGACGAGGCCGACCTGGACAAGCTGGTTTTCGCCGTGGACGCCGTCACCTGGTGGGGGCCGGACCTTGGGACGGTCTCGCCGGCCGGCGGCGCCACGGTGGCCATCGGCGCCCCCGGCTTCGGCGTGGCCTCCGTCACCTACCGCACGCGCTACGATGTCTGGCGGGTGGTGCCGGATGACCTCGGCGAATCCTTCCCGCTGCTGCTCAAACTCACGGAGGCGAACGCATGAGGCTTGTGGTCAGACGCGGCGACGGGGCCACCCCGGCGCCGGACGAATTGACGGCGGAACTGGCCTGCGGCGAGGCCCCGGCCACCCAGGCCGGCCGCAACTACCTCGACGAGGTCGGCCGGGACGCCCTGGAGGTGTCGCTCACCTGCCTGCCGCCGGTCACGGGCGGTCCGCTGCCCGGCGAACTGGTGGCGGTGCGCGACACCCTGGCCGGGGAATCCTGGCGCGGCCGGGTCACGGCGTTCACCCTGTCCATGACCGTGGACGAGCGGGGCGCCGGCATGTTCTCGGACGAACTCGCCGTGACGAGGCCGCTTCCATGAGCAACCCCCTCGTGGCCCTGCGCCGGCTGGTGGCTCCGGCCGCCCGGCGCCGCTCCGGAACCGTGGCCGCCCTGGCCGGCGGCTGGGCGACCGTCCGCTGGCTGGCCGGCGGCGAAGGGCAGGTGCTGTGCGGCCTGCCCGTGACCGTCGGCGACCGGGTGCTGGTGGTCGGCGACACGGTGACGGCCAGGCTCCCGGCCGAACCCACGACAACCGTGACCATCAAATAGGAGACCCGCATGTTCGACCTCAACGAACGGCCCGGCGGCGGCCCGGCTGGCCAGCCCGCACTCCATGCCGCCAGCCACGCCCCCGGCGCGGCCGATCCCCTGGGCGCGCTGTGGCTCGACCTGGCGTCCGAGGTGGCCATCTCGGGCGCCATCTCGCTCGACGCCTCGGCCTTCGGCCGGATGCACGTCTGCGGCGGCACCACGGCCGATTACACGGTGACCCTGCCGCCGGTCGCGGGCAATGCCGGAAAGGTGCTCGGCGTGCGCATCGCGGGAGCCTGCACCAAGCTCGTGACCCTGGATGGTGCCGGATCGGAAGCCATCGACGGCGCGGCCACGCGGGTCCTGTGGGCCGGGGAGTCTGCCGTGCTCCTGTGCGACGGGGCGGGGTGGGTGAAGATCGCCGGGAAAACGATTCCGATGATGTGCAAATTGTCGGCTAACGCTACTCAAAGTATTCCAACGACAGCAGTCGCAACATCACGAATGGATGTTGCCATTTTTGACGTAGGCGGGCTGGCAGATATTGCTAATAATAGGCTTGTAGTCAAACGAGCAGGCGTTTACAATGTGTTTGGGCATATGTCTTTATCTACAGCGGATTTGTTTTTCTACGCTATAGCTGGAGCGACTTCGATTGTTAGCGAATTCGCAGGTGCATCTTCTGGACGCATATTCCCGCTTGCTGGTTCGCTCCAGGTGGCTTCAGGTGGTTTAATATATCTTAATGTCTATCAAGAAACTGGGTCCACAAAGATAACCGGATCAACTCCCTATCCCTGCATCTCTATTGAGGAGATTCCGCAATGGTAAATCTCGCCGCCGCTATCGAGCGCATCACCGGCCGCCCGCACCGTCTGGACGGTCCCTATCTCATCTGCGCCGATCCCGGGGGCGATCCGTACATCGCCGTCTGGGACGAATCCGTTCTCGGCCAGCGCCCCACGGATGAGGCTCTCGCCGCCGCCGGGCTGAAAGTGGCCAGGGATGCGGCCGTCGCCCGGCTCCAGGCCGAAAAATGGCGTCGGATGCTCGGGACGTTCCGGGACACGAAGGGGCATCTCTACCATGTGGACAACG
>CAZNUQ010000039.1:26602-30600 GCA_964576235.1 uncultured Desulfovibrio sp. | reverse complement strand
TTTTGAAGCCATCGGGACAGTTCCGCCATCTGGGCGGCAATGGATTCCGGCCCCGTTCCACCGGGACCGTTGCGTCTGGCCACCGCCGTTTCATACCGCAGCGCCTCGTACACGTCCTCGCCGATCTCCGGAGAAAACTCGCGCAATTCCGGCAAGGTCAACTGTTCGAGCGTCTTGCCTGCGGACTCGGCGAAGGCCACGGCCCGGCCGGTGATGTGATGGGCTTCGCGGAAGGGCACGCCCCGGGCCGCCAGATAATCGGCCAACTCCGTGGCGTTGAGGAAGCCCTGGCCCAACGCCTCGCGCATGCGCTCGGGACGGAAGGCCAGCCCGGCCAACATGCCGGCCATGACCCGCAGCGAGGCGCGCACGGTGTCGTCGGCGTCGAAAAAGGGTTCCTTGTCTTCCTGAAGATCGCGGTTGTAGGTCAACGGCAGCCCCTTGAGCACCGTCAGAAGCCCCATGAGCGATCCGTAGACCCGCCCCACCCGGCCGCGCATGAGTTCGGCCGCGTCGGGGTTCTTTTTCTGGGGCATGATGCTCGAGCCGGTGGAGTAGGCGTCGGGCAGGGAGACGTAGCCGAAACGGGGATTGGCCCAGAGGATGATCTCCTCGCAAAAGCGGCTCAGGTGGGTCATGACGACCGAGGCGCAAAAGAGCGCCTCCAGGGCGAAATCCCGGTCCGAGACGGCGTCCATGCTGTTGCCGAAAGCGCCGCCGAAGCCGACGCTGCGGGCCACCATGGCCGGATCCAGGGAATAGGTGGTGCCGGCCAGGGCCGCCGCGCCCAGGGGCGAAACCCTGACCCGCTTGAGCGCGTCGTCCACCCGTTCGCAGTCGCGGCGCAACATCCAGGCGTAGGCGAGCAGATGATGGGCCAGGCTCACGGGCTGGGCCGGCTGCATGTGCGTGCAGCCGGGCAGGAGCGTGTCCGCGTGCTCCGCGGCGCGCGAGACGAACACCCCGGCCAGTTCGCGCAGCAGTCCGCCCCAGACCTCCAGGCTCTCGGCCACGTAGAGGCGAAAATCCAGGGCGACCTGGTCGTTGCGGCTGCGGCCGGTGTGGAGCTTGCCGCCGAGCGGACCGATCAGTTCGGTCAGGCGCTGCTCCACGTTCATGTGCACGTCCTCGAGCTCCACGCGCCAGGGGAACGCGCCGACCTCGATTTCGCCGAGGACCTGGTCGAGGCCGGCCAGGATGCGGTCGGCCTCATCGGAGGAGAGCACGCCGCGCTTGGCCAGCATCCTGGCGTGGGCCTTGGAGCCGGCGATGTCCTGTCGGTACATGCGCCGGTCGTAGGATACGGATTCGCTGTAGGCCTCCATCAAGGCCCCGGTGCCTTCGCCAAACCGTCCGCCCCACATCTTCGTGGACATGACCGTCCCTCCGCGGGCCGGAGGGGAACACCCGGGAAGAGAACCCTTTTTTAAAAAGGGTTTCCTCCGCCGGCCCCCCGACCTCCCAATGAAAACTTACCGTTCGTTGCCGCCAAACGCGACCGATACAGACGCCACCCCGCCGAAACAGGTTCCTTCGAAAGGAAGCCGGGGGCACACGCCCCCGGCCCTTCCTACATTCCTTGGCCGCGCAGACGCAGGCCGACCAGGCGGATGAAGCCCGTGGCGTCGGCCTGGTTGTAGACCTCGTCCTTTTCGAAAGTGGCCAGCTTGGGATTGTAGAGGCTGTTGGGAGACTTTCGTCCCAAGGGATAGGCCTGTCCCTTGTAGAGCTTGAGGCGCACCGTGCCGGTGACCCGCTTCTGGGCCTCGTCGATCATGGCTTGCAGGGCCACGCGTTCCGGCGCGTACCAGAAGCCGTTGTAGACCATCTCGGCGTATTTCGGGATCAGGCCGTCGCGCAGGTGCATGACCTCGCGGTCGAGACAGATGCCCTCGAGATCCCGGTGGGCGACGTGGAGGATGGTGCCGCCCGGGGTTTCGTAGATACCGCGGGACTTCATGCCCACGAAACGGTTTTCGACCATGTCGATACGGCCGATGCCGTGCCGGCCGCCGAGGATGTTGAGCTTTTTCAGCAGGGCCGCGGGAGAGAGTCTTTCCCCGTCCACGGCCACCGGGTCGCCGCGCTCGAAGTCGATGGTGATGATTTCGGGGGTATCCGGGGCCTTTTCGACGGGCGCGGTCAGCAGGTAGGTGTCGGCGCTCGGCTCGTTCCAGGGATCTTCCAGTTCGCCGCCCTCGAAGCTCAGGTGCAGGAGGTTGCGGTCCATGCTGTGGTCCGAGCCCTTCTTGTCCGAGGGCACGGGGATGCCGTTCTCCTTGGCGAAATTGATGAGATCCGTGCGGGAGGCGAAGTCCCATTCGCGCCAGGGGGCGATGGTGCGCAGATCCGGGGCCAAAACGCCGACGGTCAGTTCGAAGCGCACCTGGTCGTTGCCCTTTCCGGTGGCGCCGTGGGCCACGGCCTGGGCGCCCTCGATCCTGGCCACCTCGACGAGCCGCTTGGCGATCAGCGGCCGGGCGATGGAGGTGCCGAGCAGGTAGCGGCCTTCGTATATGGCGCCGGCCCGCAGCATGGGGAAGATGAAATCCTTGGCGAACTCCTCGCGCAGGTCGTCGATGTAGGCCTTGGTGGCGCCGGTGCGCAGCGCCTTGCCTTCCAGGCCGTCGAGCTCCTCCTCCTGGCCGAGGTCGCAGGTGACGGTGATGACTTCGCAGGCGTAGGTCTTCTTGATCCATTTGAGGATGACCGAGGTGTCCAGGCCGCCGGAATAGGCCAGCACGACTTTCTTGATGGTGCTCATGGCGTTTTGTCCTTCTGTCGATCGGCCCGGATCTCAGGCCTTGGTGAAAATCCACTCCAGAATGGCTTTCTGGACGTGCAGGCGGTTTTCCGCCTCGTCCCAGACCACCGAGGCCGGCCCTTCCATGACCGCGTCCGTGATCTCCTCGCCCCGGTGGGCGGGCAGGCAGTGGAGGACTTTGGCGCCCGGCGCGGCCACGGCCAGCAGGGCGTCGTTGATCTGGAAGGGGGCGAAAACCCTGGCCCGCTCCCGGTGCTCGGACTCCTGCCCCATGGAGGCCCAGACATCCGTGTACAGGTAATTCGCGCCGGCGGCGGCCTCGGCCGGATCGTTGGTCACGGCGACATCGGCGCCAAGCCCCCGGGCCCTGGCCACGATGGCCGGATCGGGCTCGTATCCCTTGGGCGAGGCGATGGCCACCCGGATGGGAAAGCGCGCGGCGGCGTTGATCAGCGAATGGGCGATGTTGTTGCCGTCGCCGATGAAGGCCAGGGAAAGGCCTTCCAGACGGCCGGAATGCTCGCGCATGGTGAGCAGGTCGGCCATGATCTGGCAGGGATGGTAGGTGTCGGAGAGGGCGTTTATCACCGGGATCGAGCCGTGCCGGACCAGATCCTCGAGCTTGTCGTGGCCGAAGGTGCGCACGATGAGGCAGTCGGCGTAGCGCGAAAGCACGCGGGCGGTGTCGCGGATGGGCTCGTCGCGGCCAAGCTGGGAATCGTTTTGCGTCATGAAAATCGGCCAGCCGCCGAGATGGCGTACCGCCACTTCGAAGGAAACCCGGGTGCGGGTGGAGGCCTTCTCGAACACGAGGATGCAGGTTTTCCCTTCCAGCAGGCGGTCCCGGTGGTTCGCGGCCTTCATGGCGGCGGCGCG
This sequence comes from uncultured Desulfovibrio sp., assembly GCA_964576235.1. Classification (GTDB taxonomy): domain Bacteria; phylum Desulfobacterota; class Desulfovibrionia; order Desulfovibrionales; family Desulfovibrionaceae; genus Solidesulfovibrio. Next base: position 26,960 of record CAZNUQ010000039.1, on the reverse strand, counting down.
ATCGAGAAGGCGGGCGGCCTCGGCCGGGGACAAATCCAAAATAGTCAGAAAGTGTTGGGACATGACGGTATCCTTGCGACGCAAGCTCCCTTGCATTAATAAAAGAGGAATCAATAGACCCAAGACAGTCCGCTTGTAAAGACATGACGGCCGATTTCATGCCGTCCCGTGTTGACCCCGCCGCCGCGGAAATGGTATTTCCGTCACGATAGGTTTCGCGTCGCCCGCGCGGCAGCGGCCGGCGGCGCGGAAGGCAGACCCCTTCCGGAGGAGGCACCATGAAGGAAATGCGGGCGTTGTCCCTCTCCCTTGGCCTTTTGGCGCTGCTTGCCGTCTCGGGGTGCGTGATCGTGGCCGG
>CAZNUQ010000039.1:16420-26502 GCA_964576235.1 uncultured Desulfovibrio sp. | reverse complement strand
TGGTCAACATCGACGGCCTCTCCCTGCGGTCCTGCCCGACGACCAAGTGCGGCATCCTGGCCTCGCTCGGTCGGGGGGAACAGGTCCAGGTTCTCTCGCACGAGGGCAGATGGACCCGGGTGTGGGTCCACGGACGGGGTCTCGAAGGCTGGGTCGCGAGCAAGTATCTGAATTGAGAAGCCGGAGCGCGGAACGGCGGGCCGTCGGCGCGACGGTCCGCCACCAGCGGCGGACCGCGTCTGGACAAAGTCCCTTGCCACGTCTATAGTTACACGGATGCAACACCCCCTGCCGCGTCGTTCGCGCCTGTTTTCCTGCCTCCGCGGTCTGCGCCCCGGTTCCGCGTTGACGACGATTTTCGTCGCCGCGCTGCTTTGCGGCCATGTTTCGGCGGCCTGGGCCAAAAAGGACCCCGCCGTCCCGTCCCGGGAAACGGCCGCCCTGGCCAAACCTGCCGCGAGTCCGGCCCAGCCGCCGCGGGCGGCCGCCGGCCAGGCCCAGCCCGCGCCCGCCCACGCCCCCCGGAAAGTCCTGATCGTCGGCGATTCCTTCGCCGTGGGGCTCGGGCTCACTCTGGAACAGTCCCTGCGCCCCGCGGGAGCGGCCGTGGCCCTGTCCAGCCGGGGCAAGGTTTCAAGCGGCCTCAATACCCCCCGGTTCTATGACTGGGAAAAGGCCCTGAACGAGTTCCTGAGCACCGAAAAACCCGACGTGCTCGTGGTCATGCTCGGCGGCAACGACGCCAAAAACGGCCAGGGCACGCCCCAGTGGTCCCAGGATTTCCAGGCCAAGGCCAAACGCTTTCTGGACATCGCCGGCGGCTTCGGCGTGCGGGTCTACTGGGTCGGGCTGCCGCCCATGCGGGACAAGGCCTACAGCCGTCGGGCCTGGACCGCCAACGAGGCCATGCGCGCGGCCTGCGCCTCGGCCGCGGCCTGTCGGTTCATCGATTCCTGGGATATCTTTGCCGACGCTTCGGGAAATTTCTGCGCCAAAAAGCCGGTGGCCGGCAAGGCCGTGTCCCTCCGAGGCAAGGACGGCGTCCATTTCAGCACGGCCGGCTGCAGGCTCCTGACCGACCGCATCGCCTCGGGCCTGACCGCGGGCCAGTGAGCAACGGGCGGCCCGCACCACCCCAATACCATCCCGAACAACCCCGTGCCATCCATGAGCTGGAAAAAAGCCTGCCTCGTATATTGCATCGCCCTGGCCGTGACGGTCCTGGCCAACATCGAGAAGGTCTCGGTGTGGACCGACGACCGTCTGGCCGACGGTTCGGCCTCCCCGGTGGCCAGACAGGTCCGGCAGGTGCGCAATTTCTGGCGCGAAACGGGCATGGCCGGACATTCCCGGAAAATCGACTGCGCCCTGGCGGCCTATTTCGACGAAACCTACAAGAACACCCTGGCCTGCCGCGACGAACCGGTTTCGGAAAAGGCCGAGGAAGCCCTGCGCGATCGTCTCGATCCCAACCTGCCCCTGCTCAAGGCCGACACCCCGGTGGACGTGGCCGGCCTGCTCGCGGCGCTGTCTCCGCCCCGCCCCCCCCTGTCGGCAAGCGACGGCGACGGCACGCTGCCTGGGCAGGGCCCGTCTTCGTCCCGGGCCGAAACGGCCGGACAGTCCCGGCCTGGGGCCAGGGACACCGGAACGCGCAAGCTCCTGGTGGTCGGCGATTCGCTGGCCATCGGCCTGTCCCTTTCCCTGCGCCGCTCGGTGGCGGAACTGGCCGACGTGGAACTCATCGAGGAAGGCAAGGTTTCCAGCGGATTGGCCAATCCCAAGTATTACGACTGGGAAAAGGCGCTGCGGGTTTTCGTGGACAAGTACGCCCCGGACATCGTGGTCATCATGATGGGGGCCAACGACGCCAAATATATCAACCCCAACGAAAAGCCCCGGCCGCCGGGAAGCCCCAACAAAAGCTGGCCCGAAGTCTTCTCCATGCGGGTGGAGAACTTCCTGTCGGTGCTGAGCGCCAAAGGTATCCCGAACTACTGGGTCGGACTGCCCATCATGGGGGACGCCGCCTACGCCAGGCAGGCCCAGATCATGAACGACATCGTGATGGCCGAAATCGCCAAATTCAAAAACAGCCGCTACCTGGACACGTGGCCCCTGCTGGCCGACGAACAGGGCAACTATTCCACCTTTTTGCCCAACGAAAAAGGTATCAAGATCAAGGTCCGGGCCAACGACAAGGTCCATTTCACCGTGGCCGGCGGCGACATCCTGGCCCAGTCGTTCCTGACCTCCGTGGCCAAGGACGTGGAACTGCGGCCCAAGGCCCAGGGTTCGCCCAACGCCGCGCCCACGGTCAATCCGTAGCCGGGCGTTCCCGCGGACGGCGTTCTCCGTCCTGACCGGGGAACCTTCGGCGCGCCAACCCGCGCCGCACGTATCGGACACCGCATGTTGCCTGCCGCGAACCATGACAAGGCGCCTTTCGCACTCGCCCCGGCGGGCCGGACGCATCTCCCGTGGCTGACGCTCCTGCCAGCCCTCGCCTTGGCCTTGTGCTGCCTCCTGACCGGGGGCTGCGACAGGGGGCGGGATGAAACCGACGCCCCCGCGCCGGGCAACAACCTGGCGCCCCTGGACATCTTTTCCAGACGGGCGCCGTCCCCCCCCTCCCCCCCGCCGGCCGTTCCGACGGCCCGTAAAATCCTTGTCGTCGGCGACTCGCTCTCCATCAGCCTCGGCGAGCAACTGGAACGCGTCCTCGCGGGCACCCCGGGGCTCGATTTCAGCCGGGACGGCATGCGCTCGAGCGGCCTCACCCGGCCGGAACTCGTCGACTGGCCGGCCCGCCTGGCCGAACTGACAGCCCACGGCGGCCCGGATGTGGTCGTCATCATGCTCGGCGCCAACGATATCATGCCGGTGGAGGGCAGGGACGGCGAACGCGTCTATTTCGACAGTCCAGCCTGGCCCGACGCCTACGCCGCCAAGGCCGGGAGCCTGGTGGATATCTGCCGGAAGGCCAATCCCCGTGTTTCCGTTTACTGGGTGGGCGTCCCCTCCATGGGCGAGGCGTCCCTGGCGGAGGGCTCCCGCCGCGTCAACGCGGCCCTGGCCGCCATGTGCGCCGCCGCCGGCTGCCGTTTCATCGACACGCGGACCGCCTTTTCCGATCCGGCGGGGCGGTTCACCAAGCACGGCCGGGACGCCGCCACGGGAGACCTGCTGCCCCTTCGCGCCGGCGACGGCGTGCATTTGACCGAAAGCGGCGCGAAGTATCTCGCCGGGTTGGTGCTGCGGGCCGTCGCCGACCAGGAAAAATTCCCGCCGAATGCCGGCGTGGACGAGTTGCGCGCCCTGGCCCGGGACATCCGTCCCGTCGCGGACGAGACACCGCCCGCGCCTCGAAGGGAGGCACCGGGAAAAAAGATCAAGGTCAGCCGCAAAAGCTACGAGGTACGCAAGGGCGACACCCTCACCATCGTCGCCAAGCGTCTTGGCGTGCCCCTCGAGGATCTGGAAGCCGTCAATCCGGGCGTGGATTCCCGGCGTCTGTCCACGGGCCAGTCCCTGCGCGTTCCGGCCCGCCGCTGACGCCGCGCCGTTGCCCTTTGTCCGCCTGAACCGCCCCAAGGCGGGCCGTCTCCGCGAAACCGCTTCCGCCCGGCCAGCCCCGCGACCAGAAGAACACGGAGGCGGCGCCCGGGAAGGGATCATTCCTCGCCGTATTTCTTGAGCTTCTTGTGCAGGGTGGCCCGTGTGATGCCAAGAATCCGCGCCGCCTCGCTCTTGTTGCCGCCGGTTTCGCGCAGGGTGGCCCGGATGGCCTCCCGTTCCACGTCGTCAAGCGGCATCCCGGCAAGACCGACGACGGCCGGCCCGGTTTCGCCGCCGGAGCCGTCCGGATGACCGAGGTCGCACAAGGGGAGTTCGCGCTCGGAGACATATTCGCCGACGGACAGGATCACGGCGCGTTCCACGGCGTTTTCGAGTTCCCGCACGTTGCCGGGCCAGGCGCACCGGGTGAGATGCTCCATGGCGAACGGCGTGAACCCCTTGAGGCGCTTGCGGTTCTTCTCGGCGAAACGGGCCAGGAAATGCTGCGCCAGCAGCGGGATGTCCTCCGGCCGGTCCCGGAGCGGCGGCACGGTGATGGAGACGACATTGAGGCGGTAATAGAGGTCTTCGCGGAACCGTCCCTCCTCGACCTCCTTTTTCAGATCGCGGTTGGTGGCGGCCAGAATGCGCACGTCCACGCCCACGGGCCGGTCGCCGCCCACCCTCTGGATCTCGCGCTCCTGGATGACGCGCAGGAGCTTGGCCTGGAGCGGGAGGGCGATCTCGCCTATCTCGTCGAGGAAAATGGACCCCTTGTTGGCGGCCATGAACCGCCCTTCGCGACGGCGCTCGGCTCCGGTGAAGGCGCCCTTCTCGTGGCCGAACAGCTCCGATTCCAGAAGCGATTCGCTCAAGGCCGCGCAGTTGACGGCGACAAGCGGCCCCCCGGAACGGGGGCTGGCGGCGTGGAGGGCCTTGGCCACGAGTTCCTTGCCGGTGCCCGATTCGCCGTTGATGAGCACCGTGGCTTCCGTGGGGGCCACCATGGCCAGCATGTCGAAGAGTTCCCGCATGGCCCGGCTGTTGCCGATGATCTCCGGACCGGCCGGTTTCTGGCCGAGTTTTTGCCGCAGACTCCTGTTTTCGACCGCCAGCCGCATATGGTCGAGAGCCCGCTCCAGGGTCAGTCGCAGCACGTCGAGGTCCAGCGGCTTGGTCAGGTAGTCGTAGGCGCCGGTCTTGAGCGCCGAGACGGCGCTTTCCACCGAGGAATACGCCGTCATGATGAGCACCGGCACGGCCGGGTTGAGCTCCTGGATGCGCGAAAGCGCCTCCATGCCGCCCATGCCGGCCATGCGCACGTCCAGCAGCACGGCGTCGTAGGCCTTTTCGCGAATTTTCGCCACCGCCTCGGCGCCGTCCGTGGCTCCCTCCGGGGCGTAGCCCCAGCCCGAAAGCACGGTGCGCAACATGGACAGATGTCCGGGGTCGTCGTCAACCACGAGTATCCTGGCTCGCATCCTCGTCTCCAGCATCCGTTGCCGTCCCGTCCACGGGCAAAAGGACCGTGGCGAGGGTTCCGCCTCCCGGCCGCCCGGCCAGGTGTATCGTGCCGCCATGCGCGGTCACGATCTTGTGGGCGATCGGCAGCCCCAGGCCGGTCCCCCGGGGTTTGGTGGTGTAATAGGGATCGAATATCCGGTCGCGGTCCCGGGCGTCGATGCCGGCGCCGGTGTCGGACACCTCGATGAACGCCCGGCCGTCCGGGACCGTGCCCACGCGAATCCCCATGATGCCTCCGCCATCCATGGCCTGGATGGCGTTGAGGCAGATGTTGAGGAGCGCCTGGGTCAGGCGGTCGGGGTCGGCCATGACTTCCGGCCCGGCCGAGGCCTCCGGCAGTTCGACGGTCACCCCCCGCGCCGTGGCGTCGGCCCGGGTCAGGCGCGCGGCGTGCCCGGCCAGATCCGCCAGACGCACGGGACGGCGCCGGAGTTCCGAGGGGCGGGCGAATTCGATCAGCTCCGAGATGACCCGGTTTAAGCGGTCCACCTCCCGGACCATGACCTCGGCCGCCTGGCGGTCCTCGCTGCCCGGGGCGAACTTGGCTCCGAAATAGGCGGCATAGCCCCGGATGGAGCTGAGGGGGTTGCGGATCTCGTGGGCCACGCCGGCGGCCAGGTTGCCCACGGCCGCGAGCTTTTCGCGACGGCGCACCTCGGCCTCCAGCCGGCGCATCTGGCGCAGATCCCGCAGGACGACCAGGGAGCCGACGGGGATGCCCTCCTCGGTGCGCACCGCCGAAACCGAAACGCCAAGCGGAATCGGCGGACCGCCGCACAGGGAGATGTCCATCTCGCGCTCGCCGGGAACGTCGGCGGCGAGCGCCTCGCCGGGCAGGACCTCCCCGACGGACCGGCCCGTCAATCCGTCCGGTCCCACGCCGGCCAGGGTCTCGGCGGCCCCGTTGGCCATGGCCACCCGGTCGTCAGGTCCGACGAGGACGAGCCCCGCCGGCATGGAGGCCACCACTTCCGCGGCGAACGCCGTGGTCTGGCGCAACGCCCGGCGCTGGGCCCGATAGCTTTGAGCCCAGAAAAGCGCGACCACGCCTCCCAGCCCCAAAACGAGCAACACCGCCGCCGTGGTCAGCATGTTTTGCAGGTCCGCCCGGCGGGCGGCCTCGATGGGGGCCACGTCGAGGCCCACGAAGATGTCCAGGGGGACGCCGCGCAAGTCGCGACGGGCCCCAGGCACGTCGCAGTCCTCGGCGCAGAAGAAATCGTGGCCCTGGACCGGCGGGTGGGCGCGCAGGCCGTGAGGTCCCCGGCCGCCCGCCGACGGCACGAACCTGCGGTAGACCAGAAACGACTGCCGCCCGTCGTCTTCCTCCCGGGCCAGCCGCCATTTCTCCGTCCCGTTTACGGCGAGATCCCCGAGGACCTCGGGCGAAAAGAGCTCCTGGCCGATGCGCGCGGCATCGCTGTGGGCCACGACGCGTCCCCGCTCGTCCGTGACCGCGATGTAGAAGATACCGGGCTGGTTGGCGGTTTCCTCCAGCAGGTGCTGCAACCGGATATTCGCCCCGAAGCCTCCGCGCATGCCGGCGCGCGTCCCGGCCTCGAAGGCCTTGATGAGCGCGGCCCCCTTTTCCAGGAGAAGCTGGGTCACGTACTGCTTCTCCCGGCCCAGGTCGATGACGGCCATGGCCGCCACCACGGCCGCCAGGATGGCGGCGGCGCCAATGACCACCAGCGGCGAGGACGCCCCGCGAAAAGTGCTTTTTTGAATGAAGCGCAGCATGTTTCCATCCTACACGGACAAGGCGGGCATCCTGCATGCAAAACGCACAGGCCGTAAATTTTCTATACAGAAATTTGTCCGCGCCTGTCTAGAAAACATCCACCGGCCGCCTCCTGGAAGGAGAGGCCCCGGCCGCCCCCGCCCAATGTGCATGCTTCGTTCCAGTTCCCCGGCATCCTCGCCCGATACGCCCGGTCGCGCTTTCCCAAAGGCCGTTTGACAAATCCCCGACCCCGACCTTAGAAAGATGGACGATACGGAGAGTTGGCGACATTTCCACCACCGAGGGGATCGGCTCATGCGCAATCTGAAACTCGGCGTCAAACTGGTCGGCGGATTTCTCCTCACGGCCGTCATCACCCTTCTTGTCGGCGTGGTTGGCCTGTCCGGCCTCTCCGGCGTGTCCTCGCGCCTCAAGGAGCTCACGGGCGTCACCCTGCCGGCCGTGCGGGATCTGCAGCACATCAAGATCGCCGGCGAATCCATCCGCGTGGCCCAACGCACCCTCCTCGTTCCCGGCCTCGCACCCGAGGACCGCAAGCGCCAGTTCGACAACATCGCGGGCGTTCGGGAAAGCTACCGGCAATCCTGGGATGAATACGACAAGCTTCCCAAATCCCCGGAGGCCGCGCGGTTGTGGGGGGAATTCGGCCCGGCCTGGCGGGAATGGGTCCGGATCAACAATGAAACCTTCGAACTGGCCCGGCAGTGGGATGCCTCGGGCCTCGGCGACCCGACCGCACTGCGCCAGAATCTGGAGAAGTTCAGAGGCGACCACTACAAGGTGCTCGATGACGCGATGCATCTGATTGTTACCGGCAAAGCCTTTCCTGGCGGCGACGACGCCGGGAAGTGCGGCTTCGGCCAATGGCTCGACGGCCCCGGGCGCGACATCGCCAATCCGGAATTCAGGAAGGTCCTCCAGGAAATCCGGCCCTGGCACGACAAATTCCACCGTGAAGTGGGGCGCATCAAGGAAATGCTCGCCCAAAAAGCCTCCCGCGACGACCTGCTGCATGTGCTCGAAGGCCTGCGGGAGCCCGTGGAACAGACCATGGCCTATTTCGCGGTCCTCTCCGAGGAAGTGGGCCGTGTCGAAGCCATCCAGGCCAAACTGCGCCAGGATGCCATGGTGACGGTCCGGGACAGCCAGACGCGATGCTTCGACCTGCTTGACCGGTTGCTGGCCACCTCCATGGACGATGCCCGCAAGGGCAAGGAGGCGGGCGAAGCCGCCACCGCCGAGGCCAGATTCATGTCGCTTGCCGGGATGGGCATGGGCGTCGCGCTGGCCGTGGCGCTTGGCCTGGTCATCGCGCGCATGATCACCCGCCCGGTGCTCCTTGGCGTGCGCGCCGCCGAGGGCCTGGCCGCCGGGGATCTCGACCAGCGAGTCGATCTCGACCAGAAGGATGAGATCGGCGCCCTGGCCGCGGCACTGCGCCACATGATCGCCAAGCTTCGCGGGATCGTCGGCCAGGTCCAGGCCGGCGCCGAAAATGTGGCCTCCGGGTCGGAACAGCTTTCGGCCACGACCCAGAGTCTGTCCCAGGGCGCCACGGAACAGGCCGCCAGTGTCGAGGAAATTTCCTCGTCCATGGAGGAAATGGCCGCCAACATCCGTCAAAACGCCGAGAACGCCAAGCAGACCGAGCAGATCGCCCTCAAGACCGCCCAGGATGCCCAAGGCGGCGGGGCGGCAGTGGCCAAGACCGTCTCGGCCATGAAGCAGATCGCGGAAAAGATCGGCATCATCGAGGAAATCGCCCGGCAGACGAATCTGCTGGCCCTCAACGCCGCCATCGAGGCGGCGCGGGCCGGGGAGCACGGGAAGGGGTTCGCCGTGGTGGCCGCCGAGGTGCGCAAGCTGGCCGAACGCAGCGGTCACGCGGCCGGCGAGATCAGCGAACTGTCCTCCTCGAGCGTGGCCATCGCCGAAAAGGCCGGGGAAATGTTGGCCCGCATCGTGCCAGACATCAAGCGCACGGCCGAACTCATCCAGGAGATCGCCGCCTCGAGCGTGGAACAAAACGCCGGCGCCGAGCAGGTCAACAAGGCCATCCAGCAGCTCGACCAGGTCGTGCAGCAAAACGCCTCGGCCTCGGAGGAAATGGCCTCGACAGCCGAGGAATTGTCCGGGCAGGCCCTCCAGCTCCAGGAAACCGTATCCTATTTCCGCCTGGACACGCTGCCCCCGGCCGGACGGACCGTCCGCAAGGCCCTGGCCGCGTCCCGCCCCGCCACCGGAGTGCGGAAACCAGCGCGATAACAAAGGACGGCCCTCTCCGGGACGGGTTCAAGGAAGCCCCTCGCCCTCTGTCCCGGTCGCGATCTTCCCGGCCGGGAGTTCGTCGGCCACCGGCCGATAGCGCACCATCAGCCGCGCCGGCCCGCCGTCCGGCGTCTCCAGCACCGCGTCCACGTCGCCGCGCCGCCACAGGCGGACGGTGGCGCCGGGCATGTCACGGCAATAGGGCTGTCCCAGGATGCGGTCCAGGTTTTTCCGCGCCAGGGCTGCCGTCCCCGTGTCGGACAGTTCGGCCGAGACGGAAAAAAAACGCCCCTTGTAAAAAGCCAGAACCGGCTCGGCCAAGGCAAGGCCGGGAAGAAATTCGACCTGACCGGGGAGCCTGTAAAATTCCAGGATGCCGGCAAGTTCGCCGGGCAGGGGCACGGCCAGGAGATGGAGGCCGGCCGGAGGGGGCGAGCCGAAGGGCAGGCCCGGGAGGCCGCGAGGCGGCTCCGGAGCACCGGCGCAGGCGAAAAGCCCGAACACCACCCAGCCCGCCAGGGCGGCACGGAAGGCCAGCCACCCCGGCAGGCGATGGCGATGCGTGAAACCGGACATGATCCCCCCTTCCCGGCGGGGTTGGCGGAAGCGAAGGCCCCGGGCGCACGGCGCCGGTCGGCCACAGGGCTTCTTAGCATGAACCGACCCAGGAGCAACTCCGGAAAAATCCTGCAATACAGTCTTATTATAGAAAAACTTGCCACATCATATATACAACAACAAATCACTACTACTTATATAACCAACGCCAAAAACATACAATGAAACGTTACAAACGCGCATGCGGCATTCACACCATGTAAAATTTTTAACTTGACCTCGTTCAACTCCCATATTACCTCTCTCAACCCAAGACGATTCGCCGACAACTTCCTCGAAAAAAAGGCCATGCATGGATAAAACCACCGTAGTTCATTGGCACGAAAAAGCCGGCACGCCGCCGGCATTCTCCGAGGCGCGCCCGCGCCGA
>CAZNUQ010000039.1:13592-16320 GCA_964576235.1 uncultured Desulfovibrio sp. | reverse complement strand
TTGGCACGAAAAAGCCGGCACGCCGCCGGCATTCTCCGAGGCGCGCCCGCGCCGACCCGGCCCGGCGAAAGGCCCTGTCTCCGGAAGGATCACGGCTCCGACACCACACGCAGCACCCTTCCCGGACGCGGCGCCCCCCATCCTCCTCTCCTGACGGAACCCGCGCATGACCAGCCCTATTTCCCGCAGCAGGCGCGGACGGCCTGCGGCCGGGTCGTGTTCCGGCAAACGCGCCGTGCCGGTGACAGTCGCCATGGTCATCTTTCTTTGCGCCGGAGTGGTTCTCTACCCTCGTGACACATCCCGGACCGTCTTCATCGGTCCGCCGGCGCCGCCGTCCGCCATGCTCCCCCTCCGGGAAGCGGCCCGATTCGAACCCAGCGAAAATCTCTTCGAGCGCACCGACGAGGACCCGGCCGAGGACGTGCTGGCCGGCGTCGTCTCCTCGGGACAGACCCTGGCCGGCATCCTGGACGGCTATATCGATCCGGCGAGGCTGGCCAGCCTGGACGCCCCCGGGAACTTCTCCCTCGCGCGCATCCAGTCCGGGCAACCCTACCGCCTGACCCTGCGGGGCAGCGACCTCGTCTCCTTCGAGTATGAAATCAGCCCGACCGAAATCCTGGTGATCGAGGACGAGGAAGGGAAACTCGCGGCCCGCGTGGAAACACGCCAATGCGAAATCCGCCAGACGGTCATGGCCGGTTCCGTCGCGTCGAGCCTTTTCGCCGCCGTGGAGGAAGCCGGCGGCACCGCCGAAACGGCCGTGGCCCTGGCCGATGTTTTTTCCTGCGACATAGACTTCTGCCGGGATGTGCAGCCCGGGGACTCCTTCCGGGCCGTGGTGGAGGAGCGCTATGTCGAGGGCAGATTCGCGGGGCTCGGGCGAATCCTCGCGGCCCGGTTCGTCAACCAGGGGACACCCCACGAGGGCTTCGGCCGGCTCGGCGAAAACGGACGCCTGGAGTACTTCGACCAGGACGGACGACCCTTGCGCAAGGCCTTCCTGCGCGCCCCGCTGTCCTTTCTGCGCATCACCTCCCGCTACGCCAAGTCGCGTCTGCATCCCATCCTCAAGGTGCGAAAGCCCCACTTCGGCGTGGACTACGCCGCCCCCGCCGGCACGCCGGTCTGGAGCGTGGGAGCCGGGGTGGTTGTCGAACGCGGACGCAATCCGGCCGCCGGCAACTACGTCAGCGTGCGCCACGACAAGACCTACGTCACCCGCTACAACCACTTGAGTCGGTTCGCCAAGAACATCGCCAAGGGCGCCAGCGTCGAACAGGGGCAGATCATCGGATACGTCGGTTCCACGGGCTACGCCACGGGCCCCCATCTGGACTATCGGATCTACAAGGACGGACGGCCGATCAACGCCCTGGCCAACGAAAAAATGACGGCAGCCCCGCTCGCGGCCGCGAAGATGCCCGCCTTCCGCCGCGAAACGACCCGTCTCGCCCGGCTCCTCGACCAGGCCCCGAGCATCACGGACGTGGCCGATGGCGCCCCGGACGTATCCGGAAGGCTTCAGTAGGAAAGACGTTCCAGGATGACGTTGCTGACCAGGAAGCCGTTCTTGGTCAGCCGAAGATGGCCCTGACTGATGCGGATGAGGTCATTGTGGCGCAGGGCCGCGACGAGCGCCTCGTTGTCCTTGAGAAAATCGCGCCCCGTCATCCTGCGGTAGGCGGCCAGGCGCAACCCCTTGGCCGTGCGCAGCGACAGCATGACCATCTCCCGGGCGCGTTCGGCATCGGTCAGGCGTTCGGCCCCGGCGCCGCATTTCCCGGCCCTGACCAGGGCGGCCCACTCCCGCGTCCCGGGGGGATTCTCGTGGCGCGCGCCGTCCAGGGTCGAAACCGCCGCCGGTCCCAGCCCCAGATAGTCCCGTCCCTCCCAATACCCCGAGTTGTGGCGGCTGACGAATCCCATGCGGGCGAAATTGGATATCTCGTATTGCAGATACCCCTGCTCTTCCAGGAACTCGGCGCCATGCACGTACATGCGCCCCTGCTCGCCGTCCCCGGGCAACACCACCGCGCCCGACGCCACGTCGTCCGCCAGGGGCGTGCCGGGTTCCACGGTAAGTCCGTAACAGGACAGATGCTCCGGGCGCAGGTTCACCGCCGCCTTGAGTTCCTCCAGCCAGTCCGCCTCGCGCTGCCCGGGCAACCCCCAGATGAAATCCAGGCTGATGTTCCTGAATCCCACCCGCCGGGCCAGACCGTAGGCGGCGAGCGCCCCGGCGGCGTCATGGGGCCGCCCCAAAAAACGCAGGGCCGCGTCGGAAAGGCTCTGCACGCCGAGACTCAGCCGGTTGACGCCATGCTTCAAGAGATACTTGAGGTATGCGGCATCCAACGCCGAATCGGGATTGGCCTCGAAGGTCCACTCCAGGCCGGGGTCGAGTTCGAAATGGCGGGCGATCTCGGGCAGGATGCGTTCCAGGGCCCACGGCGGCAAAAGCGTCGGCGTGCCGCCGCCGAAATAGATGGTTTCCACCCTGGGACGCCCGAGCCTTTTCCCCCAATGCCGCATCTCCAGGGGAAGCACGGCAGCGAAGAGTTCCACCTCCGCCATGTCCAGCGGTCTGGAAACAAAGGAACAATACCGGCACTTGCTCCGGCAGAAGGGCACGTGGACGTAGAGAAGCATGTGCGACCCGGGACGCGATTCCGGCGAAACGCGCTGTGCGGTCCTTAGGCGGAAAATCCCTTCCCCGCAAGGG
>CAZNUQ010000039.1:5627-13492 GCA_964576235.1 uncultured Desulfovibrio sp. | reverse complement strand
CGGCCCCCTGTTTCCGGATACGGCGCCCTATTTCCCGTCCAGTGTCCCGACGTGGCGCAAGGCCTCGTAGAGGATGACCGAGGCGGCGTTGGCCAGGTTCAGGCTGCGGACATGCCCCCAGATGGGAATGCGCAGGCATTGCGCGAAGGCGTCGAGCAGGTGTTCGGGCAGGCCCCGGCTCTCGGTGCCGAAAAGCAGGGCGTCGTCCCGGCCGTAGTCGAAGCGATGGTAGGCGCTGGCCATATGCCCGCGATTGCCCGCCGTGGTCGGCACGATGCGGGCATGAGGACGGGCCGCGCGGTAGGCGGCGAAATCGTCCCACACGGAAAGATTCACATACGGCCAATAGTCGAGGCCGGCGCGCTTGAGATAGCGGTCCTCGAGGGAGAATCCGAGCGGCTTGATCAGATGCAGCGGCGTTTTCGTGGCCGCGCACAACCGGGCGATGCTGCCGGTGTTCTGGGGAATTTCCGGCTCGAACAGGACGATTTCGATCACGCCGTCTCCTTGGTGTAGGGCATATTTTTGCGGTAAAGGGTGCCCTGGACGGCGGCGATGGTTTCGCCGAGGTCGTTGGAGACGGTCACGGCATACGTGGCCAGTTTGCCGCCCAGGGAGACCTCGCGGGCCTCGGCGTACAGGGTCTTCCCCGTGCCGGGCTTCACGTAGGAAATGGACGAGGACACGCCCAGGCTGAGCTTGCCGTGGGTGTTGGCGGCGATGGCCAGGGCCAGGTCGGCCAGGGCGAACAGGGCGCCGCCGTGGGCGATGCCGGCGCCGTTTTTCAGGTCTTCGGTCAGATCCATGGCGGTTTTGGCATAGCCAGGCGCGGCCTCGACGAGGCGGATGCCAAGGTGTCTGGCGAAGGCGTCGCGTTCCAGGAACCACTGCATGTCCATGGGGATTCCCTTCTCCTGATATTTTGCGCAAGCTTTTGAAAAACTTGGATGAAACTCCCGAATGAGGCATTTGTCAAGGCGATGGAATGCGGCTATAGGGAATGCTGCCCGCGCCCATGAGGATCTCCATGTTTCGAACCATGACCGTCACCCTGCTTCTTTGCGCCGCGCTGGCCTGCCCGGCCGGCATGCCCCTGGCCGCGCCGCCGGGGCCGGCCGATCTGGCCCGCTCCATCGAAACGGCCAGAAAAACCATCGCGGAGCACGAAAAAATCATCGGCGCCTACGATGTCGAGATGCGGGCCACGGTGGCCAACGATCCGGCCGCGGCCAAGCGGCGGGAGGAAATCCGCATCATCAAGCAGCACTATGTGCGCGAAATCGAGAACCTCAAGGCCAGGATCGCCGAGGACTACAAAAAAATCCAGGAGTACAGGGCCCGTGGCGTCCAATAGCGACCTGCCGAAGCATTCCGTCCCAGGCTTTTCCGACTCCGGAATGGCCGGGCGACACTCGCCGTTTTTCGCGGTCGCCTGGCAACCGGCGCACCGTCCGTGCCGGGTGTCCCGGGGAAACCGTCCGGCCAAAAGCAAAAACGCCTCGCAAAGCGAGGCGTTTTTCTTGATGTCGGTGGTGGGCGATCGGGGATTTGAACCCCGGACTTCCACCGTGTGAAGATGGCACTCTAACCGCTGAGTTAATCGCCCGTCGAAGAATGTATGCGGCCCCCCATGGTTTGGCAAGACATTTCTTCGAAACCGGGTCACATTTTTTCGGCGAACGCCTTCTTTGAACGTTAACAGCTAAAAATAAAAGGGAAAAACACAGATGCGACTGCTCGTGACCGGCGGATGCGGCTTTATCGGCTCCAACTTCATCCGCGACATGCTCTCCCGACACGGAGATCTCGCCATCGTCAACCTCGACGCCCTGACCTACGCCGGAAACCGGCAGAGCCTCGCCGACATCGAGGCCGCCCACGGCGGCAAGCGCTATTTCTTCGTCCGGGGCGACATCGCCAATACCGAACTGGTCCTGCATCTCTTCGAGGAGCACGGCATCGAGGCCGTGGTCAATTTCGCCGCGGAAACCCACGTGGACCGCTCCATTTCCGACGCCTCGCCCTTTATCAGAACCAACGTGGCCGGCACCCAGAGCCTGCTCGACGCGGCGCGGGTCTTCGGTATCGGGCGCTTCGTCCATGTCTCCACCGACGAGGTCTACGGAACCCTCGGACCGGAGGGAAAATTCACCGAGGAGACGCCGCTGGCCCCCAACAGCCCCTACTCGGCCAGCAAGGCCGGGGCCGACATGCTGGTGCGGGCCGCTCACGAAACCTACGGCATGAACACGGTCATCACGCGCTGCTCCAACAATTACGGCCCGTACCAGTTTCCGGAAAAGCTCATCCCCCTCATGTTCTCCCGGGCCATGGCCGACGAGCCGCTGCCCGTCTACGGCGACGGACGCAACGTGCGCGACTGGATCCACGTCACCGACCACTGCCGGGGCGTGGAACTGGCCCTGCTTTCGGGAAAGCCGGGGGAAGTCTACAATTTCGGCGGCGACGCGGAAAAACCCAACATCGAGGTGGTGCGGACCATCCTGGCCGCCCTCGGCAAACCGGAAACCCTGATCCGCTTCGTCACCGACCGGCCCGGCCATGACCGCCGCTACGCCATGGACTTCACCAAGGCGACCCGGGAGCTCGGCTTCAGGCCGGAATACGACTTCACGCGCGGCATCGGGGAGACCGTGGCCTGGTACCGCCAGCACGACGAATGGCTGGAAAGCGTCAAGTCCGGGGCCTACCGGCAGTTCATGGACAAGTGGTACGGAGAGCGGGCATGAGCGCGGCCATTGGCGAAAAGGGCCGGGCCATCGTCCTCGGTGGCCGGACCGGGCTGCTCGGCCGTCCCCTGGCCAAGGCCCTGACCGACGCCGGCTTCGCGGTCATGCCGACCACCCGCGCCGAACTCGATCCCTTCGACGCCGCGGCGGTGTCCCGCGCACTGGCCGCCTTCGAGGCCACCCACCTCTTCAACACCGTGGCCTACACGGCCGTGGACGCAGCCGAGGACGACGCGGCCGAGGCCTACCGGCTCAACCGCGACCTGCCGGCGCTGCTCGGCCGGATCTGCGGCGAAAAAGGGACCACGTTCGTGCACTACAGCACGGATTTCGTCTTCAGCGGGGCCAAGGGCGCCCCCTACGCGGAAGACGACCCCACCGACCCCCAGTCTGTCTACGGCGAAAGCAAGCTGGCCGGGGAGCGGTCCATCCTGGACCTCGGACTTCCCCGATACCAGATTTTGCGCACGGCCTGGCTCTACGGGCCGGGGAAAAAGAACTTCGTGGCCACGATCCTCGGATTGGCACGGGACAGGGAGGAGCTGCGGGTGGTCGGCGATCAGATCGGTTCGCCCACCTACACCCTGGATCTGGCCGGCTGGTCGGCGGATCTGGCCGCGACGGACGCCAGCGGCATTTTCCACGCCGTGGGATCGGGGCAGGCGAGCTGGCGCGAGCTGGCCGCCGAGGCCGTGCTCGCGGCGGGGCTTCCCTGCCGGGTGGTGCCCATCCCCTCCTCGGCCTACCCGCAAAAAGCGAAACGACCGGCCTATTCCGTGCTGTCGAACGCCAAGCTGGCCGCGGCCATCGGCCGCGAACCCCGGGCCTGGAAGCAGACGGTGCGGGAATATGTCTACGGGATGCGGCAGACGCCGGCCTGATCGCAACGGCTGCGGGGCAGGGAGACGCAAAAGACCGCGCCCTGCCCCGGGTCGGATTCGACCCAGATGCGGCCGCCATGCGCGTTTACGATCCCTTCGGCGATGGCGAGGCCGAGCCCCAGGCTTTTCTCGCCGGCCGTCGGCCGGGCGGAAAGGCGCTCGAACGGCTTGAAGAGGCGGTGTCGTTCGCCCGGCATGATCCCCGGCCCCTCGTCGAACACCCTGATGACGACCTCCTCGCCGAGCATGTCCGCCTCCAGGCGGACCAGGGTCTGGGGAGGGGAAAACTTGATGGCGTTGGACAGCAAATTGTCGAGCAGCCGGGCCACCATGTCCGGATCGAAGGCCAGGGCCGGCAACACGCCCACCCTGGCGTCCAGCCGGATACCCTTGGCCGAGGCCGTGGCTTCGGCCAGGCGCGCCCGTTCATGGATCAGGTCGTCGAGATGGGACATGACCAGGGAAGGCTCCAGGTGGCCGGATTCCAGCTGCGTCAGGTCCTGCATGTTGGCCGCCAGGGAACACAGCCGCCGGCCGGCCTGACTGATCACCGCCGCCATCTCGCGAACTTCGCTGCCAACCTGGCCGCAAACCCCGTCCAGGATGAGGTTGGCCGCGCCGACGATGCCGCCGGCCGGACTTTTGAGATCGTGGGCCAGCATGGAAAGGAACATGCGTCGCAGCCGTTCGAGGCGCCTTATTTCCAGCATCCGCTCGACGGCTTCGACACCGTGCAGCACCCGGCAGTACAGCTCCTCGCGCCCGAAAGGCTTGTGCAGATAGTCATCCCCGCCGTTTTTGAGAAATTCCGACGAAATGGAGCGCGGGGCCTTGCCCGAGACGCCGATCAGGCAAATCTCGCGGTGCCGGAAACTCCGGCGTATGCCGCGGGTGAGCTCCACCCCGTTTTGGCCCGGCATGTCATAGTCGATGATCACGGCGATGATGTCCGGACGCTGCTCCAGGATGCGCATGGCCATCTCGGGCGATCCGGCCATGTGGACGCGGAACTGGTAGCGTCGCAACTCCCGGCGCAGGAAGATGCGCATGAAGGCGGAATCCTCCACCACCAGGACCCGGACGAAACGGTTTTTGTACAATCGCTCCACGAACCGGGGAACGCGCTCGGGATCCCCGGTATCGGCCACCACGAAGTCGATGGCATCGAGTTCCTCGGCCTTTTCCCGAAGGGCGGGGGAATAGCGGTCGGCCACGGCCAACCAGGGAATGCCCTGCGTGGCGGCCAGGGAGGTCAGACGCGAAACGGCCTCTTCCGGCAGGTCCAGATCCACCACCCACAGCAGGAATTCCTGCCCCGCACCGCCGGCCTCGAAACGGACGGCCTCGTCGACGTTTTTCACATGCACGACGGAAAGACCCGGCAGACTTCCGCAATGGCGGAACATGGACGGATGCAGAACGGAATTGTCCGAGGCTACAAGAATTCGCGGGTCGGCCATGGGTGCTACGCCTTCTTCCCGGAAATAATATCCTTCCCTATCAAATGCCAGAAGAGATATCAACGCCGCGAACTTTTGGCACGCCGCTTGCGCCTCCGGGCGGCTCCGGGTACGATGAAAAGATGCTGTCCGTCGTCCTGCCGGTCCGAAACGCCTCCTCAACCCTGCCAGCAGCCCTGGAAAGCCTCGCCGCCCAGACCTGTCGGGAATTCGAGGTGCTGACGGTCAACGACGGCTCTGACGACGGCGGAGCGACGCGCGCCGTGCTCGAAGCCTTCGCCGGACGCGACCCCAGGTTCCGGGTCCTCGACCGGCCTCATGGCGGCATCGTCGCCGCGCTGGCGACGGGGCTCGCCGCCGCCCGGGGCCGTTACATCGCCAGGATGGACGCCGACGACCTCTGTCATCCCCGCCGCCTGGAACTCCAGGCGCGCCATCTCGACGCCCATCCCGAAATCGGCCTGGTTTCCTGCCTGGCCGCCTTCGGTGGCGATAAAAAGACTGCCCGGGGATATCTGGCCCATCTGGAATGGGCCAACGGCCTGCGAAGTCCCGAAGCGATCCGGCGCGGCATCTTTCAGGAATCCCCCCTGCCCCACCCCTCGGTCATGTTCCGGGCGCAACTTCCCGCACGATTCGGCGGTTACCGCGACGGGGATTTCCCCGAGGATTACGAACTCTGGCTGCGCTGGCTGGAGGCCGGGGTGACCATGGCCAAGGTTCCGGAAACCCTGCTCGTCTGGAACGACCCGCCGGGAAGGCTCTCCCGCACCGATCACCGCTACACCGTCGACGCCTTCCACCGCGTCAAGGCCGGCTACCTTGCCCGCTACCTGGCCAGACACAACCCCTTGCACCCCCGGGTCATCGTTGCCGGAGCCGGCCGCGTCACCCGCCGCCGCGCCAGGCACCTCCTTGACCATGGCATCGACATCACCGCCTGGCTCGACATCGACCCGAAAAAGATCGGCACGGTCCTGGACGGCCGGCCCGTGCTTTCACTGACCGACGTTCCGCCTCCGGACACCTGCTTCGTTTTGCCGTTCGTCGGCAGCCGGGGGGCGACGGCGTATCTGTCGGCTTTTTTGGAATCCCGGGGATTCGTGGCCGGAGAATCCTACCTTCCGGCGGCCTGACCGCCCCGGGACGCGTGCCGTTTTTTCCGGAATCGCTTGATGATATTGTCCGACCTCCTTAAAAGAATTCACACGGGGTGTGACGTCATACGACGAGGCATTCTCCCCTCCAACTCACGGCGGAGCGCCTGCATGGCCTGGTGGCGACTGGAAAGCCTGCGCACGAAACTATTTTGCCTGGTACTGCTCACACTGGCCCTGGCAATCATCCTCCACGTCGCTTCGGCCATGGAAAAAAGCGGGATGGCCCGGCGCACGGCCGAAGACAATCTCAAGAGCATCGCGGATCTTGCGGCCGCGAACGCCCAGACCATCCTGGGAAACGCCGCCGAGATGCTGCTTGGTTTGACGAAACTGCCAGGGATAGCCGCTCTCGATCCATCCCAGGCCCAGCGGGAATTCCAGCAGGCCGGAAACATCTTCCCCGACTTCGGCTCGTTGCACCTTCTGGCTCCCGACGGTTCCGTCATCGCCTCCTCGCTCCCGGGAAACCGGAGCGTCGACTATGCCGACCAACCCTGGATGCGTGAGGCCCTGGCCTCGAAACACACGGCCTTCGGCGACTTCCAGACAGGAGATCCCCAAAACCCCACAGGAATCGTCCTGGCCCGGCCGATGACCGATGCCGCCGGCAACGTCCGCGGCGTCTGCGCCCTCGCCCTGCGTCTTTCCTGGTTCAGCCGCATATTCGAAAAAATCCGTATGCCCAATGGGGCCCGGGCCTGTCTTTTCGACGACCAGGGCGTCGTTTTGGCCGTCTGGCCGGAGGACGCGCGAACGGCCGGGGAGCCGGGTGGCCCCTCCTCCCTGGAAGTAGTCTCCACGCTGGAAATCCCTTCCCCGAACCGGCTGCACGCCCGCCTTGAGCTGCCCGGCCGGGCCGTTTTCGGCTCTCTCGACGCCGCCCTGAACCGGGATATCTGGCTCCTGGGTCTGGCCCTGGGCCTGGCTCTCCTGGCCGCGCACTTTTTTGCCCACACCGTCATTCTAAAGCCCGCGAGACAACTGGCGCGCATGGCCAAGGGCATGGCCGGCGGCGATCTGGACCGCCGCTCCGGCCTGACCGAAGGAACCGGCGAACTGGCCGACCTGGGCCGGGCCCTCGACACCATGGCGGACAGCCTGCGCGAACGCATCTGCTTCACCCAGGAAGTCATCGACGCCATTCCCGCGCCGATCTTCTACAAGGATACCGGGGGGCGCTATCTCGGCTGCAACAAGGCCTACGAACGGGACATCCGCCCTTTGTCCGCGATCCTCGGGAAAACCGTCTCGGAGGTCGAACCACCCGACCTGGCCCAACGCAGCGAGGCATGGGACCGGCAGATCCTCGCAAATCCTGACCAAACCGTGGAGTTCGAAACGACCGTCGCCTTCCGTGACGGCTCGCTCCACGACATGCTCATCTTCAAATCCTTTTTCCGGAACGCCGCGGGAGAGCCGGTCGGCAGCGTGGGGGTTGGGCTCGACATCACGGCCCGCAAGCGTTCGGAACAGGCGTGCGCGACCTCGGAGGCCAAATACCGCGTGCTTCTCGATTCCATGCGCGACGGCTTCGTGGTGGTGGGCCAGGATGGCCGGTTCGTGGAGACCAATCCGGCTTTTCGGGAGATGCTCGGCTACACGCGGGAGGAACTC
>CAZNUQ010000039.1:0-5527 GCA_964576235.1 uncultured Desulfovibrio sp. | reverse complement strand
GCGGAAAACGCCAACCGGGTCAAAAGCATCTTCCTGGCCAAAATGAGCCACGAGATCCGCACGCCGCTCAATGCCGTCATCGGCATGATCGAACTGACGCTGGACACGGCCCTGTCCCCGCAACAGCACGACGCCCTCGAAACAGCCCGGGACGCGGCCGCCAACCTCCTGGCCATCATCAACGACATCCTCGACATTTCCAAGATCGAGGCCCGCAAGCTCGAAGTGACCTGCGAAAACTTCGATCTGCGCCGCACCCTGGCCGCCGTCATTCGTTCCCTCCGTCCCCAGGCGAGGCGCAGGGGACTTTTCCTCGGCTGTTCCATCGACCCGCGCATGCCGCGTTATATCCTGAGCGATCCGCTACGGCTGCGCCAGATCCTGCTCAACCTGGTCGGCAACGCGATCAAGTTCACCCAGCAAGGGGGAGTGACCGTCACCGTCCGGCCAGTACCGGCCCAGCCCCATGCGGCCAGCCCGTTGTTTGAACTCGACGTGGCGGACAGCGGCGTGGGGATTGCGGCGGACAAACTCGAGCGCATTTTCGAAATGTTCACCCAGGCCGACGCCAGCACGACCCAGACCTACGGCGGCACCGGCCTGGGTCTGGCCATCTGCCGTGAACTGGCCCGGCTCATGGGCGGCGGCATCGCCGCCGAAAGCACGCCGGGTCAGGGTAGCCGCTTCCGCGTCACCCTGCCGCTGACCGAGGGCGAGACGCCGCCGCGCCAGTCCCTTCCCAGGCCCGCGGGCGCGGCCCAGGCCGAGCCTCCCCTGCGCGTCCTTATCGCCGAAGACAACTCCATCAACGTCAAGGTCGCCGCCACCTACCTCTCCCGCCGCGGGCACCAGGCCACCGTGGCGGTGAATGGCCAGGAAGCGCTCGAAGAACTAACGAACAACATTTTCGACCTTGTCCTGATGGATGTCGAAATGCCCCTTGTCGACGGCCTGGAGGCCACCCGACGGCTACGTGCCGGCCACTGCGGGTCGGGGAACCGGACGATCCCGGTCGTCGCCATGACCGCCCACGCCTTGAGCGGCTCCATGGAACGCTGCCTGGCCGCCGGCATGACCGACTATCTGCCCAAACCGCTGGACTTCCACGCCCTGGAAGCCCTCTTGAAACGGATTCGGCCGAATGCCGCCATGCACGCCGCGGAGGAGGCCGGAGGGCCGGCGACGCTCCCCGCCTCCCCGGCGAAGGAACTGGATGCGGCCTCGGCCCTGTCCCGCCTCGGCGGCGACATGGAATTGTTGCGGGAAATCCAGGAGGACTTCCTGCGGCAATATCCCCGCAAGCTGCGCCTGATCGGACTTTGCGCCGACAGCGAGAACTGGGACGAGGCGGCACTCGCCGCGCATTCGCTCAAGAACATGGCCGGTGCGGTGGGAGCCGACAATGCGCGCCGTCTGGCCGGACTTTTGGAGGACCAGTTGCGCCGGGTCGATGCCGCCGTGGCCCCCGACACGCTGCAAGCCCTCAAGACAAGCCTGGACGCGGCCGCCGAAGCCATTGGCAGTGCCTCCGGGGACGCCACGGAGTCCACCGGCCAGTCGGACAACGCGGCAGCCCCCCCCCGCCCCCCGATCGACGGCGCCGAACAGGCGACGCAGGAGGAAACGTGCCCAACAAGCTCTTCAAATACGACGGAATCCAAGACCCAGAAGTCATAGCCGCCTACCTGGAAGCCATCCGCGCTGGTTTCGCCAGGGGGACCATCACGCTCGCCCAGGGCGAACAGACCCTGATCCTCGAACCCAAGGGCACGGTGGCCGTTACCGTCGAGGGCAAGCTCAAGGGGGAGGACTGCAAGCTCAAGCTGACGTTCCGCTGGAAGAATCGGGAGGAGGCGTGCGACGCGCCGCTTCTCATCACAGCCCCGGATCCGCGCGATGCATGAACTCGAAAAGAACTTCCGTTTTCTCCTGGCCGAGGTCGAACGCCAGATCGACGGCACCCTCGCCGTCGTGGAAAATCATGACGAGAAAGGCATCGCCAAGGTGGAGGCACGCGACAACTATATCGACAACCTGAAAAGCGTCATCGAGAACGCCTGTTTCGCCACCCTCCATGGCGAACACCGGCCAAGCGCGGCCGAGGTGGCCCGGATACGGGCCTTCCACATTATCGCCAGCAATCTGGAGCGGGTGGGCGATCACGCCGTCAACGTGGTGCGCCAGACCCGGCACTACGACGACCCGGAATGCATCAAGCGCTACGCCTACAAGCCCTTTTTCGACGAGGTCCGCCGGGCTCTGGAATGGGCCCCTACGGCGATCCTCGAACGCGACATGGCCACGGCCCTCAAGATCTGCCGCTGCGAACTGCACCTGGACCGTCTCTACAAACAGGAGTTCGACCGCATCCGCGACGAGCTGCGCACGGGCGTCTCCACCGGAGACCTGCTCACCACGCTTTTCATATTCCGCTATCTGGAGCGCATGGGGGATGCGCTCCTCAACGTCGGCGAGGCGGCCATCTTCGCCATCACCGGCGACAAGTTCAAAATCCGCCAGTTCACTGCCTTAAACGACATCCTGGCCGCCTCCGGTCACGAAAACCCGCTGTCGGACATGGAGTTCGAGTCCATCTGGGGCACGCGCTCGGGGTGCCGCATCGGCCGGATTCTCGACCGCGCCGAGGGCAAGGACAGCCACAGGGAAATCATCTTCAAGGACGGCGCCACGGAAAAGCTGCGCAGGGAGGCGGACAACATCGCCCGATGGGAGGCGCTTTGGCCCGGGCTGCCCCCCCGCATCGAGGCCTTCCGCGAAGGGCGAAAGTCGAGTTCCATGCTTCTCGAACTCCTGCCCGGCCAGACCATGCAGGATCTCGCCCTCGGCGGCGATCTCGCGCTGTTGGGACGGGCCCTTGCCGCCCAGTGCCGGGTGGCCGGAGCCTTGTGGGACAAAACCCTGAACGAAACCCCTGTGCCAGCCGACTTCCTGTCGCAACTGCGCGCCCGGCTCGACGACGTGCTCACCGTGCATCCGCAATTCCGGCTGAAACGGCGCGCCATCGGATCGTTTTCACTGCCGTCCCTGGACGAACTCCTCGACGCGGCCCAGGCCGTGGAAGCACGGCTTGCCGCCCCGTTTTCCGTTCTCCTGCACGGCGATTACAACGGCAACAACATCCTCTACGACCCCCAGTCCGACCACATCCATTACATCGACCTGCATCGGTCGTACGAAGGCGACCTCGTGCAGGATGTCTCGGTCTTCATGATCTCAAACTACCGGCTGCCCGTCTTCGACAAGACCCGGAGACGGATCATCCACGCGCTCATCAGGGAGTTTTACGCATTCGCCAGCGCGTTCGCCGCCCAACACGGCGACGCCACCTTTGCCATCCGGCTGGCGCTCGGACTTGGCCGGTCCTGCATCACCTCGACCCGGTTCGAGCTTTCCGAGCGTTTCTCAAAGTCGATGTTCCATCGGGGCGTCTACCTGCTTTCCCGCGTGGCCGGCCACGCCGGCGATCCCGCCGCCTTCCGGCTCCCCCTGGCCTCGGTCTGTTCCTAATGTCCGAAGCGCACCCCTCATGGAGGAAGCGATGATGAAAATCGGCGTGGTGGGCATCCCCAGCGGATGGTCCACCCTGCGACTCCTGGACGCCGTGGAAGCCCGCACCGGCTTTCGACTGTGCATCGACATGGCCGAGGTCCGCCTCGATCTCGATTCGGGCAAGGTGTTCCACCGGCAGACCGATCTCACCGGCCTCGACGCCGTCATCGTCAAAAAAATCGCGCCGACCTATTCTCCGGATGCCCTGGACCGGATGGAGATCCTGCGCTTCCTCAACCAGCGTGGGGTGCCCGTCTTCTCAAACCCCGACAGCATGTTGCGCTTGATCGACCGTCTCAGCGGCACGACGGCGCTGCGCCTCGGCGGCATCCCCATGCCGGGCACCATGGTGACCGAGGACGTGGAGGAGGCGGCCGCGGCCGTGGCCCGTTTCGGCAAGGCCGTCTTCAAGCCGCTCTACAGCTCCAAGGCCCGGGGCATGACCGTCATCGAGGACGGCGCGCACTGCCGCGAGGAGATCGCCGGCTACAAGGCGGCCGGCAACCAGGTGATGTACATCCAGAAAATGGTGTCCCACGCCGGAGGGCATCTCGACCTCGGCGTCTCCTTCCTCGGCGGCAACTATCTGGCCACCTACGCCAGGCAGGGCAGCGGCACCTCCTGGGACACCACCACCCGCACCGGCGGCCGCTACGTGCCGCACACGCCCGGAAACGACATCATCGCCCTGGCCCACAAGGCCCAGGCGCTTTTCCCGGGCATGGCCTTCACCTGCGTCGACGTGGTGGAAACCCCGGACGGGGCCGCCATCTACGAAGTCTCGGCCTTCGGCGGCTTCCGGGGACTGTTCGAGGCCTGCGGGCTGGACGCGGCCGGGGCCTACGCCGATTACGTGCTGGAGCGCATCCGATGAGCGGCGCGCCCACCTTCCGTGCCCTGCTCGGGCCCATTCTGGAGGCGCAACCGCCCAGGCACCATCTCGAGGTCACCTTCGCCGACGCGACCGTGGCCATCGCTTCCAACTCCAGGGCGCTCGTGGACAAGCTGGCGGCCTATTACCGCGACTTCCTCGGCCAGACGGGCGCGACCATCGTGTCCGTCACGGCCATCGAGGCCCCCCCTCCCGAATTCGGCCTGCCCCTGACCCTCAAGGAGCCCGACCCCGGCAAGACCAGGATCAAGGAAGCCTTCGTGGACCTGCCGGATGGCCGCGTGGTGCGAAAGCTCCTGACCGGCCTTGTCTTCCTGTTCGGACACGGCGCCAACTACGCCGTCGGGCCCTGCCTGGCCAACGAGAACCAGGTCGTCAATTTCATCAACAACCGCTTCATCGAACTGCGACTGCGACGCGGCGCCCTCCTTTTCCACGCCGCGGGCGTGGCCGAGGGCCGGGCCGGCCTGGTCCTTTCGGGTTTCGCCGGAGCCGGCAAATCCACGCTGGCGCTCGAACTCATGCGCCACGGCATGGATTTCGTGAGCAACGACCGGATGCTGGTTTCCCGGGAGGGCCGGGAACTGACCATGACCGGCGTGGCCAAAATGCCCCGCGTCAACCCCGGGACGGCACTCCACAACCCCAGCCTCGCCCCGGTCATGAGCGAGGAGGACCGCCGCCGCTTCGCGGCCCTGCCCCTGGATGCCCTCTGGAATCTGGAACACAAGTACGATGTCCGCATCGACCGGTGCTTCGGTCCCGGCCGTTTCAGGCTTTCCTGCCCCATGGCCGGTCTGGTGGTGCTGCACTGGAAACGCGGTGCAGCGCCCATGACGGCCGGACGCGCGAGCCTGAGGGATCGCCGGGAGCTCATGGCCGCCTTCATGAAGGATCCCGGCCTGTTCTACGAACTCGACGAACCGGACGCCCCGACCGCGGCCGGCGAGGAGGCCTATCTCGACCTGCTGGGCGACCTGCCCGTCCTGGCGATCGAGGGGGGCGTGGACTTTCCCCGGGCGACCCAGGCCTGCCTGGACTTCCTGCGGGAAGCCCGATCCTGAA
>CAZNUQ010000038.1:27542-30665 GCA_964576235.1 uncultured Desulfovibrio sp. | reverse complement strand
AAATCACGTAGGAAAGAGGCGATCCGGTACACTCCGGAATCCTTCGCCTGGAGATCCAATGCGCCAGAACTCTTCCGACAAGAATCTTTCCGCCAGGGACAAGGCCGCCATCGTGGCTTCCTGGCTAGCCGACAAGAAGGCCAAGGACATTCTGGCCCTTGACGTAGCCACCTTGAGCCCCATCTGCGAGGCCATGGTCGTGGCCTCGGCGTCCAACGTGCGCCAAGCCAAGGCCCTTGCCGACCATGTCCTCGAACGGTGCGGGGAGGAAGGGTTTTCCTACCTCGGCATGGAAGGCTACCGCCTTGGACAATGGGTGCTCCTTGATTTGAACGACGTGCTGGTACACATCTTTCAAGACGAGTTCCGATCCTTTTACAATGTCGAGGGCCTTTGGTCCGAGGCCGAGCCCATCCCGCTTTTGCCCTCTCAACCCGAAAAGGGCCGTGAATGAAACCGACGCCGACCTTGCTGCTCATTCTCGATGGTTGGGGACTGGCTCCGGCCGGTCCCGGCAATGCTGTCACCGAAGCCGGAACTCCGGCCATCGACCGTCTCCAGGCCGCCTATCCTTTTACGACCCTGGCCTGCTCCGGGCGTGATGTCGGTCTTCCGGTCGGTTTTATGGGCAATTCAGAGGTTGGACACATGAATATCGGCGCCGGTCGCGTGGTCTACCAGGACATGACGCGCATCGACATGGCCGTCGAGGACGGCAGTCTGGCCGGAAATCCCGCCCTGATCGAGCTTGTCCGGAAATCGATGGCCGCCGGCGGACGCATCCATCTCATGGGGCTTGTCTCCGACGGCGGCGTGCACAGCCATCTGCGTCACGCCATGGCGCTCATCGAGGCCATCGCCGGGCTTGGACAATCGCATATTTTCGTTCACGCTTTTCTCGATGGACGGGATACGCCGCCGCAAAGCGGTGCCGGCTATGTCGGACAGCTCGACGCCTTCTTGAAAAGGCTCGGGGTGGGACGCATTGCGACCCTGGTCGGGCGCTATTATGCCATGGACCGAGACAACCGCTGGGAGCGGGTGGCCGAGGCCTACGCCGCCTTGAGCGAGGGAGTGGGGAGAGCCTTTACCGATCCCGTGGCCGCCGTCGAAGACGCCTATGCCGCCGGCGAGACCGACGAGTTCGTCAGGCCGCGGGTTCTGGAGGGCGGAGACGGGATCATCCGCGACGGGGATGCCGTTTTTTTCTTCAATTTTCGCGCCGACCGGGCCCGGGAGATCACCAGGGCCTTCATCCGGGACGACTTCGAGGCTTTTCCCCGGGGCGCGCGGCCGAAGCTTTCCGGCTTCGCCACCATGACCGAATACGATGGGACGTTCGGACTGCCCGTGGCCTTCGCGCCGGTTGCCGTCTCCGATGTCCTGGGCGAGGTGTATTCCAGGGCCGGGCTGACCCAACTGCGATTGGCCGAAACCGAGAAGTACGCCCACGTCACCTATTTCTGCAATTGCGGCCGCGAGGAACCCTTCCCCGGCGAGGATCGGCTGCTTGTTCCTTCGCCCCGCGACGTAGCCACCTACGACCTCAAGCCGGAGATGAGCGCGGAGGCGGTTACCGATGCCTTCCTGGCCGCCATGGACAAGGGGTATTCCCTGGCTGTCGTCAATCTGGCCAACTGCGACATGGTCGGCCACACGGGCGTGCTCGAAGCCGCCAAGAAGGCCGTGGCCACGGTGGATGCCTGCGTGGCCCGGATCGCCGAGGCCGTGCTCGCCGCCGGTTGGCGGATGCTGCTCACCGCCGACCACGGCAACGCCGAGGAAATGATCGGTCCGGACGGTGGCCCCATGACGGCGCACACGCTCAATCCCGTGCGTCTGATCCTCGTCGATCCCGCCCGCAAGCACGCCAGGCTTCATCCTGGCAGGCTCGGCGACATCGCCCCGACCCTGCTTTCCCTGGCCGGATTGCCGGTGCCAAGGGCCATGACCGGAAAATGCCTGGTTTCGGAGTAGTCCCATGACCACTGAACAGCGAAAACCCCTGACTCCGGCCAAGCCGGTTGGCGTGGAACTGGTGTTTCTCTATCCCTGTCCGTTCTGTCAGCGCGAGGTGCCGGTGGTGGCCCCGGTCAAGCCCTCCATGATCGCCTGCGACGCCTGTCGCGGGCGGTTTCCCATCGTGCCCGTGGACGACCGTTCCGTGCGTTTCGTCAAGCTCATGCTGGCCGGCGGCAAGGCGGCCGTGGACCCGGATTTCATCTGAGCCGGAGGCGCCATGCGCCCAAGGTCCCCGACACTCCCTCCCGTGCGGGAGAAGACCCTCGCCCATGCCTTGCGGGAGGCCTTGGCCGCTTGCGGGGCACCGGTCACGGCCTTGGAGCTTTCCGGGCTGGTCCGGGCCGGCGAAAAGGCGGTTCTGGACGGGCTCGAACATTTGCGGCGTTCCTTGCGTGGCGTTGGCGGGGCTCTGGGCGTGCGCCCGGCCGCCTGCCTGGCCTGCGGGTACGTCTTCGCCAAGCGCGACCGTCTGGGAAAGCCCGGCAAGTGTCCGATCTGCGGCGCCACACGCATCGAGCCTCCCCGTTTTTTCCTGAAAACCGGGCCCAGGATGGACGACCGCCACCTCTTGGGGCACTCTTTCGGCGGCTTTCCCCAAGGAGGAATACCCATGGCCGCAAGTCCCCTGGCCGGCAAACCGGCCCCCCGTTCGCTTCTGGTCAACGTGCCCCGGCTCGTCGCCTCCTACTACGCCGTCACGCCCGATCCGGCCGACCCGGCCAACCGGGTGGCCTTCGGCACTTCGGGGCACCGGGGAACCTCCCTCGACGGTTCCTTCAACGAGGACCACATCCTGGCCACCACCCAGGCCATATGCGACTACCGGGCCGGACGGGGCATCCGCGGTCCCCTTTTCCTCGGCATGGACACCCATGCCCTGTCCGAGCCGGCCTGCATCACCGCCCTGGAGGTCCTGGCCGGCAACGGCGTTGTCACCCGCATCCAGGCCGGCCGTGGATACACGCCGACCCCGGTCGTCTCCCATGCCATCCTGACCTTCAACCGCGACCATCCGGGCGTTTTGGCGGACGGCATCGTCGTCACGCCCTCGCACAACCCTCCCGGGGACGGCGGTTTCAAGTACAATCCCCCCTCCGGCGG
>CAZNUQ010000038.1:0-27442 GCA_964576235.1 uncultured Desulfovibrio sp. | reverse complement strand
GTGGCCTTCTGGGAGCCCATGGCCGAACGCTACGGCCTCGACCTGACGCTCGTCAGCGACGTGGTGGATCCGACCTTTGCCTTCATGACCGTGGACAAGGACGGCAAGATCCGCATGGACTGTTCGTCGCCCTACGCCATGGCCCGCCTGATCGAACACCGCCACGCCTACGACATCGCTTTCGGCAACGACCCGGACTACGACCGCCACGGCATCGTCACCCGCTCGGCCGGTCTGCTCAATCCCAACAGCTATCTGGCCGTGGCCGTCGACTATCTGTTCACCACCCGTCCGAACTGGCGGGCCGACGCGGCGGTGGGCAAGACCGTGGTGTCGAGCGCCATGATCGACCGGGTCGCCGCCTCGCTCGGACGCCGCCTGTGCGAGGTGCCGGTGGGTTTCAAGTGGTTCGTGCCGGGACTTCTCGACGGCTCCTTCGGCTTCGGGGGCGAGGAAAGCGCCGGCGCGTCCTTCCTGCGGATGGACGGCACGGTGTGGACCACGGACAAGGACGGCATCGTCATGGATCTGCTCGCCGCCGAGATCACCGCCGCCACGGGCAGGGATCCGGCCGAGCATTACCGGGAACTGACCGCCCGTTTCGGCGAGCCGGTCTACGAGCGCCTGGACGCCCCGGCCACCAAACCGCAAAAGGCGGCCCTGGCCCGGCTTTCGCCGGATATGGTCACGGCCACGACGCTCGCCGGCGAGGCCATCACCGCCAAGCTGACCGCCGCGCCTGGCAACGGCGCCGCCATCGGCGGCCTCAAGGTGGTGACCGAAAATGGCTGGTTCGCGGCCAGACCGTCCGGCACCGAGGATGTCTATAAGATTTATGCTGAAAGTTTCAGAGGCTCGGACCACTTGCGTGCGCTGCAGGCCGAGGCCAGGGACATCGTGGACACGGCCTTCAAGGCGGCCGGCGTGTAGGCGGCGGGCGCCTTGGTGAAGCCCCGGCGGTCGGACGCGCCGGGATCAGGACGAACGGCGTTTGCCGGGGCGTTGCCCCGGACGCGCCGTTTCCGTTTTTACGGCCCCGGAGGCCAGACCCACGGCCTTGCGCAGGGCGGCCAGTTCGCCGGCGGTCGGTTCCCGGCATTCGCCCGGAGCGAGATCGCCGAGTTCGAGCGGTCCCTGGGCCACGCGGACGAGCCTGAGGACGGTCAGGCCCAGGTCGCGGCACATGCGCCGGATCTGGCGGTTGATTCCCTGGTTGAGTTCCATTTCCAGGACGAACCGGTCGGCGGCGAGCCGCGCGGACAGACGTGCCCGAACCGGTGCGAGCTTCTCCCCCTCGGCCAGGGTCATGCCGCCGGCCATGATGTCGCATGTCCGGGCCGTCACATGTCCGCGCACCGTGACCATGTAGCGTTTGGGCACGTGCCAGCGGGGATGGGTCAGGCGGAAGGCCAGTTCGCCGTCCGTGGTCAAAAGCAGCAGGCCTTCGGAGAAGAAGTCCAGGCGCCCGACGGGAAAAAGCCGTCGCGAACGGTAGGCGCCGGGCAGGCCGTCGAACACGGTGGGCCGTCCCTCGGGGTCGCGGGCCGTGGTCACCACCCCCGGCTTCTTGTTGAGAAGCAGGGTGAGGGGGGCGTCGGACACGGCGCGGTCCACGGGGCGGCCGTCCACGGCCAGAATGTCGCGGCCGGGGACGATCTTGCATCCCAATTCCGTGACCGCGACGCCGTTGACCGAAACCCGGCCGGCGGCGATCAGCGCGTCGGCCTGACGGCGGGAACAGACTCCGGCCTCGGCCAGGGCCTTGTTGAGGCGAAGGCTGGCGTTGTCGTCCATGTCAGCCGGGGAGCCTGAGGAAAAAGCGGGTTCCGGTTTCGGGGGAGGATTCGAAGTCCACGTCGCCATCCAGGCATTCCCGGGCGAAAAGCCGCATGCCGTAGGTGCCGAATCCCCGGCCTGTTCCCTTGGTGGAAAAGCCTTTCTGGAAAATCCGCAAGCTGGCTTCCTCGGAAAGCACGGCCGGATTGCGCACCCAAAACGTCACCGCGTCCGGGGACGCATCGCAGCCGATGGTCACGACATCCCCCGGTCCGGATGCCTCCAGGGCGTTTTTGACCATGTTGACCAGGATGCGGTGGATGATGCGGCCGTCCGAGGAGAATGCCACGGATGCCGCCTCGGGATCGACGGTCAGGGTCTTGGCCTGTCCGGGATTGAAGGACTGGCAATACACCGCGAGGATGCCGACGAGCTCCCGGGAATCGAGGGAGGTCTCGCTCCGGTGGTATTCCCTGGCTTCGACGGCCAGGAAATCTTTCTGTGTTTCGACGAGGTCCTCGATGTTTTCGATGGCCTGACGGAGCAGGTCGAGGTCGCCTGCCTGACCGGCCGGCAGTTCGAGGGAGATCAGTTCGTGGAGCCCCTTGATGCCGCTGACGGCGTTGAGGATGTCGTGGAAAAAGAGCCGCTCGAAGCCACGAAGCGTTTTTTCGTGGGCGATGTCCAGGATGGAATTGAGGACGAAGCGGCTGCCCTCGACGTCCATGGGCACGGTCCAGACCTGGAGGTTCAGGGCATCATGCATGGACACGCCGAAGCGGCTGATGGAACATTCCTGGGTGTTCCGTTCGCCTTCCAGGCTTTTGACGATGGCTCTGGCCGCGCCGCAGTACCGGCAGAAACGGGTCGTGCCGCAGCCGCCCTCGGTTTCGTTCGCATGGATGCAGCCCAGGGCCTCGCCCAGGCGTTTTCCCAGGAGGGCATCCAGCGTGGTGTCCCCGGTCATGGCCAGGAACCGTTCATTGGCGTGGACGATCTGGCGTGTGTCGTTGAGGATGGCCACGGCCAGCGGAATGAGGGCCAGAGTCTCCGCCGATGGAGATCTTGAAATTTTTCCGGCGAGTTCGAGGATCGTTTCCCGTTCGAGCCGGTCCGGTGGCAGGAATTCTGTCGCTGGTGTTTTGGCCTGCATGATGCGGGTCACCGTTGGCGCACGGCGTAACAGGTGATGGGGCAACCGACTCGAAGCCGTGTTCCGCAAGGCGGACATGCGTCTTTCCGCGCGGGCGGCCGCGTGGGGGACGGGGCACGGGCCGCCGCAGCCGGCGGCCCGCGGAGCACGGAGCCTCAAATCTGGATGACTTTGTCCGCGGCGTCGAGACTCGTGACCACATCGAGCATGTTGGTCGTCTCGCCAATCTCTTTCTTGTCCAGAACGCCGAAAAAGTCCAGACAGGTGCCGCACACCAGGATGGAAACGCCCGAGGCCGCCAGGGCCTGGAGTTTCTCCAGGACCGGCGAGCCGGAAACGGCCAGCCTGACTCCGCCGTTGACCAGAATGATGCGCCACAGCGTCTCCCCGAGTTCCGGCAGGGTCCCGAGGAAATTGACCATCAGTCTGGCGCCGAGGGTGTCGTCGCCGCTCCCGATGGTGTCGGATGTGATGAAGACGGCCGTTTTGCGGCGGGATGCGGCGGGTTCGGCCGGCGCGGCCTTCGGAGCCGCGGCCGGGGCGTTTCCGGCGCTTGCCGTCAGGGTGAAGGCGCCGTTTGCCATGCCGACGGCCACGGAATAGCCCTGCGTCGTCAGGAACCGGGTGACGTTTTCCCGGGCCGCCTCGTTGTCCACGATGATGACCAGGGTTCGGGGATGCCGCGCATCCACGCATTTTTTGCATTCGAGAACCGGACCCGGGCAGGCCAGGCCGCGACAATCCAGCGTGTTCTCCATGAAGGGGCTCCTTTCGCGGCAAGGTAGCCCATCGCACCGCTGGTTGGTCAAATCGTTAGATCGGATGCGCTGCGCCGCCGGGTATAGCCGCCATCTATCCGTGCCCGGGGAGGCGGCCTCCGGAAACCCGTCGGGCCGGTCTTTCCCGGCTGCCGTCCGGCCCCGCCCCACATCTGCGACAGGCGCGCACGGCCGGAAGACGGCGACACGCGTGCGGGATGCGCGCCGCGGAAACGCCAATCCGTTTGGAAATCCGATCCTAAAACGGACTCGAAAAGCCGAAGGTGCGGGCCAGCCAGTCCATGTAGGCCTTGGCGGAAGGGCTTGGCTGGACACCCTTGAAGGCCTCGCGGGCCAGGGTTTCGGCTTCGTGGAGTTCGCCCGCCATGCACAGGATGTAGACCCTGGCCGGCGTCAGATTGCTCGGATAGCCCATGTTCTGGGCCCGCCGGAGCCTAGCGTCGGCCTCCCGGTAGTCCCGGTTGGCCATGGCCGCGACGCCGAGTTGGAATTCCGTTTCGGCCGTGGCGGCCATGCCCGCGTCGAGCATGCGCGAGACGATGTCCTGCTTGGCCACGTCGGATTTCATGAGCCAAAGGGGCAGGACCCGCAGCTCCGTGCCGGAAAGGACGTAATTGACGGCCACAAGTGGCGGAGGCGGCGGGATCATGCCGTTGAGGAAGGTGTTCTGGAGCTGCTGGGTTTCGAACCAGACGCCGGCCTCGGCCTTGACCGCCTGGGGCAGGAGCAGCGCGGCCTCGGCCGATGCGGCGAAACGTTCCCGGGAGGCCAGGGCGTCCAGGAGCTTGTTGTGCTCGGCCACGTTGCGTTGCTGGACCTCGGGGCTTTCCGGGTAGCCGGAAAGGCGCTTGGGGTGGTTGTCGGTGAGCGGCTTGGCGTCGCCGAGGTATTCGGTCATCGCCTTGCCGTCGAGCATGAACAGCGCCCCCATCTGGGCCGGCTCCTCGATGCCGATGCCGCGCAGCCCCTTGCCCATGACCGGGTCGTCCCACGGACGCGGGAAATCCGCCGCCGGCTTGGGACCCTTGGGCTTTTTGACGCCGACCATCATCCAGTTGAAAACGTCGCCGGTCCACAGGGAGGCGTGGTCGAAGACCTCGGAAAAGGCCTTGAGGATGGCCTTGGCGTCGTCCGGCGAGATTTCGAAGACGGGCAGCCAGTAGGTGACCATGCCGCCGTCGGTCAGACGGTCGCGCATGAGTTCGAAGTATTCGCGGGAGTAGAGGTTGACCACGCCGGCCATCATGGGCGGCGGCGGCTCCGCCGTGATGATGTCGTATTTCTTGCGCGAGGCCAGGAGGAAAAAGCGGCCGTCCTCCACGTGGGCGGTGACGCGTGGATCGTCCAGGGGGTTCTGCCCAGGTCCGGGATAGACGATGCGGCTGCCCCGCAGCACGTCGCGGGAGATGTCCACCACGTCGATGCTGGCGAGCCGCTTGTCCTCGACCAGGGCCGAGGCCGTCTGCCCGGTGCCGAAGCAGATGAGCAGGGCGGATTTGGGATTGGGCAGGACCGTCTCGGGAAAGTAGGCGAAAAGCCGCATGTAGCGCCTGGCCCCCCGGTCCGTGGAGGCCATGGAATAGCCGTCGGTGACGAGCCGGTGGTAGTAGGGCTGGCCGAGGTAGTCCTTGCGCAGGTACTGCAGGGTTCCGGTGACGCCCTCGATCGTTGCCTCGAGCACCTCGCCGTCCTTGAGGAAATCGGCGCAGGCCCGCTTCAGGTAGCCCTGCATGGATCCGAAGGGGAAAAAAGCCATACTCAGGATGAACGTCGCGGCGGCGGCCTGGAGAAAGCGCCCCCGCGCGAAGGACGGCCAGGGGGCGGCGCGACCGGCGCACAGGAGCGCCGGCAGGAGATACAGGGCGCACAGCAGATACAGGCTCGTTTCCATGCCGCAAAGCGGCAGCAGGCCGAAGCCGGCGACCAGCGGCCCGATCATGGCGCCAAGCGTGTTGGCCGTGGCCACCAGCCCGGCCGAGCGGGCCCGGTCGCGGACCTCGCGGTGGATGGCCTCGCCAATGGCGGTGAAAAGAACGCCGGAAACCGCGGCAGGCACGAACATCAGGCCCAGGGAGAGCACGGTGACGTAGCGCCAGTCCACGGTCTGATAGGCGCTTACGG
Organism: uncultured Desulfovibrio sp.; assembly: GCA_964576235.1. Classification (GTDB taxonomy): domain Bacteria; phylum Desulfobacterota; class Desulfovibrionia; order Desulfovibrionales; family Desulfovibrionaceae; genus Solidesulfovibrio. The sequence continues at coordinate 21,613 of CAZNUQ010000038.1, read as the reverse complement.
ACACGCCCGATATCGCGCCGAAGGCCGAAAACGAGAGCAGGGACGCCGCCCCCACCAGCAGGGACAGGGGCGCCGCGATCCGCCGCCCGTCGGCCTCGCGGCGCAGCCACCAGCCGGCCGCGAGGCCGCCGAGACCGATGCCGGCCAGGATCACGGAGAGCATGACGGCGAAGGCGAGGCTCGTGGAACGCACGAAAAGCTGCAGGAAACGCGTCCAGACCACTTCCAGGCCCAGGAAGCCGGCTCCGGCCAGAAAACCGGCGGCCAGCAGCCTCCTGACCCGGCCGGAGAGCGGCGCGCGCGTGGGCGCGGTCCCCGTCGTGTCCCGCGCCGGTTCCTCGCGAAAGCGCGGCGCGATGCCGAGGGCCAGCACGGCGGCGAGCGCATTGAGGCCGGCCGCGAAAAAGCCCGTGCCCGACAGGCCGAACGGGGCGATGAGGAGCGTTTCGCCGACGAGCGCCCCCAGGCAGGCTCCGAGGGTGTTGGCTCCATAGAGCCCCCCGAGCGCCTTGCCGAACTCGCCGGGACGGCGGGTGAGCGCCTTGACCAGCAGCGGCAGGGTCACGCCCATGGCCGTGGCCGGCAACAGAAAGAGCAGAAAGGAGAAAGAGAACCGCAGCGTGTTGAGCAGCAAGGGTTTCCCCAGGGCCGGATGGAGCATGGCCCCGAGCCATACCGACAGCAGGGGGAAGCACAAGACCAGCAGCAGCCCCCACGCGCCGACGAGCAGTTCCATGACGGCGTAAAAGCGCACGGGGTCGGCCACGTCGCGGCCGAACCGGGAAATGAGGGCGTTGCCGAGGGCCAGTCCGCCCATGAAGCTCGACAGGACCAGGGCGCTGGCATGGACGCTCACGCCGAAAACCAGGCCGGCCAGATGGAGCCACAGGGTTTCGAAAAGCAGGGCCGAGGCGCCCGAGACGAGAAAAACCCCGGTCAGGACGAGGCGGTCGCGCCGTGAGGAGGCGGTGGCTGGTACAGGCATGGAAATCCTCGGGCCAAAGCCGGCGCCCGGTCGGAAGACTTCTGGAGGCGGGCGGCGCGCTTCGGGCGCATCGTGGTCACAGGCCCAACTTGGGGCAGATTTCACCCAACACGCAGGTGCCGCAACGCGGCGCGCGGGCCTTGCACGTTTCGCGGCCGTGCATGACCAGCAGGTGGTTGATGTCCCCCCAGGCCTCGCGCGGGAACAGCGGCATCATATCTTTTTCAATGATGGTCGGGTTTTCCGAGGAGGTCAAGCCCAGCCGGAAGGCCAGACGGCGCACATGGGTGTCCACGGCGATGCCCTCGTTCTTGCCCAGGGCGTTGGACAGGACGATGTTGGCCGTCTTGCGGGCCACCCCAGGCAGGGCGGTCAGGGCGGCCATGGAATCGGGCACGGCCCCGTCGTGGCGGGCGACCATCAGGGCGGCCGCGGCCACCAGATTCTTGGCTTTCTGACGGAAAAAACCGGTGGAGTGGATCACCTCTTCCACGTCGGCCGTCCGCGCCCCGGCCAGGGCGGCCGGATCGGGCCAACGACGGAAGAACTCCGGGGTCACGAGGTTGACCCTGGCGTCGGTGCATTGGGCGGCCAGAACGGTGGCCACCAGCAGTTCGTAGGCGCCGTGGAAGTGGAGCGCCGGCGACAGCCCGGGGAACAGGGGGCGCAACCGGCGCAGAATTTCCCGGGCGCGGGTGGCCGCGTCCATCATCCGGTTATCCGGTCGCTGAACGCGGCCTTCCGCCGCGAAGCGCATGGGCCCGGGAAGGAAACCATGCGGGTCAGGGAATGAAGACCACCGCCGAAATGGTCGTGGTCCACATGCCGCTTTCGCCCGTGGTCACGCAGGGCATGGAAGCGGAATCGATGATCTTGCCGCTCATGAGGTAGATCTGGCGCCGCTCGTCGTAAGCCGTCTCGGGATCGAAGTCGATGCCGAGCGTGGTGGCCAGCATGGTGGAGGCCAGATCCTCGGCGAAGTCGCCGATTTCCTGCTCCTCGGCGCCGAAGGCGGTGTGTTCGGAGATGTAGCCGTAGTTGGACTTGTCGGCCGGGAAGGCCATGCCCACGGCGGACCCCACCAGCCTGTTCTTCTCGTCGGTGGCGTTTCTGGCCATGACGCAGAAGGTGATCTGGCCGGGGTTGAGCATACTGACGCCCTCGTCCAAGGTGATCAACTGGCAGTGGGGCGGATAAATGCTCGACACGTAAACCAGATTCAGCTTTTCGATGCCGGCCTCGCGAAGGGCCAGCTCGAACGACTGGAGCTTGTTTTTGTGGCGGCCGACACCCTTGGTGAAAAACGCCTTGGTGGGGACGAAAGAGCCTGGTAACATGGGCGGTCCTCTTTATGCATCAGGTTTGCCGCGGAAGCGGGGGAATCCTCATAAGGGTTTTTTGCCGAGAAGTATAGGACCTTTTTCTCCGGTTTTTTTGAGGCCCTCGGCGATGTCCGCTTCGGTCCCTTTGAGTTTGATATTTACACGGAATACAACGCTTTTATTGCTTTTCGCCTCGTGGATCGAGGCCGTGATGCCCTTTTTCGCCAGTTGCTTGACCAGGGAGTCGGCCTGATCCTTGGCCGGGAAGGACGCCACCTGATAGGTCGCCGCGTATCGGGTGGTCTTTTCGAAGGGCGCCTTGGGCTCGACCTTGGCGTTGGAGGGTCGGGCCGGTTCCTCCGCAGCCTTCGCGGCCGGCGCCTTGGGAGCCGGGGAGGCTGGCCTGGCCTCGGCCTTGGGCTGGCCGGACGCCGTGGCCGCCTGGGGCTGCGGGGTGGCCCGGGCGGCGGGGACCGAGGGCGAAACCATGGCCGAACCCATGGGGACCGGCCGGGCGTCGGCCAGATCGTGGGATTTGAGGCCGTGCGGGCCCTTCTTGCCGTCAGCCGAGCCCTTCTGGGTGGAATCCGCCACCACCTCGCCTTCTTTGCCCTGCAGGTCGTCCATGAACTGGAGTTCCTCGGGCTTGAGCACCGAGGGCGGGGCGGCGGGCTCCGCGTTGCCGGGAGAGGCGGCCTCGGTCGTCGGCATCATCTGGGCGATCTGGGGCACGGCAGCCTCGGGGCGGTAGCCCCGGCCGACGAGGATGCCGAGGATGAAGACCCAGCACATGCCCAAAACCACGACAATGCCCACGGATATGATTCCGGACATGCCGACTTCGAAGGAGAATCTCCGGGGGCCGTCCTTTTCTCGGGATACGTTGAATCTGCTGAGAAGCTTCATGGTTTGAGGTTCCTTGACGGGTGATAATTCCCGAACGCGCCGCAATGTCAAGCCGGCTACATTTTTTCCGGAGCGGATACTCCGAGCAGGGTCAGGCCGTTGCTGACGACCCGGGCGACGGCATCGAGCAGGTGCAGCCGGGCGGCCGCGAGGGCGTCGTCGCCGGCTCCCAGCACCTGGTGGACGGTATAGTATCGGTGGAGCCGGCCGGCCAGATCCCGCAGGTAGAAGCTCACCAGATGCGGGGAGAAGGTCCGGGCGGCGGCGGCGACGGTGTCCGGGTATTGTTCGAGGAGTTTCAACAGCTCGAGATCCTCGGGCGTGTCCAGACGGGCGAGCCGTTCGGGCGTGGCCTCCGGTACGTCGAATCCGCGTTCGGCCGCCTTGGCGAACAGCGACCTGACCCGGGCATGGGCGTACTGGACGTAGTACACGGGATTGTCCATGGACTTCTCCTTGACCGCGTCGAGGTCGAAGTCCAGATGGCTGTCGGACTTGCGCGACAGGAACATGAAACGGGCGGCGTCCGGGCCGACCTCGGCCACCACGTCGGCCAGGGTCTCGAACTTGCCGGCCCGGGTCGACATGGCGATCTGCTCGCCTCCCTTGAGGAGGTTGACGAGCTGGACCAGGATGACCTTGAGGCTTTTTTCCGGATCACGCCCCAGGGCCGCCACGCAGGCCTTCATGCGCGGCACGTAGCCGTGGTGGTCGGCGCCCCATATGTCCACCACCACGTCGAAGCCGCGGTGGAACTTGTCGTCGTGGTAGGCGATGTCCGAGGCGAAGTAGGTGAGTTCCCCGCCGGACTTGACCAGCACCCGGTCCTTGTCGTCGCCGAAGGTGGTCGTGGCGAACCAGAAGGCGCCGTCCTTGTCGAAGGCGAGATTCTTGGACCGCAGGTCCCGGAACGTCCGTTCGACCGCGCCGGCGGCCAGCAGGGTCGATTCCGGAAACCAGACATCGTGGTGAACCCGGAAATCCTCCAGATCCTTTTTGATGCCGGCCAGGATCTCCCTTTCGCCGTGCAGGCGGCAGATGTCCGTGGCCGCGTCCTCGGCCATCTCGAGCAGGGCGCGTCCCTCCCGGTCGATGAGTTCCCGGGCCAGATCCTTGACGTAGTCGCCCCGGTAGTAGTCCTCGGGCTCGGTGACCGGTTCGCCGAGCAACTCCCGGTAGCGATAGAGGATGGACTGGCCGAGGATGCGCATCTGCCGGCCGGCGTCGTTGATGTAATATTCGGTTTCGACGGAGAAACCCGCGGCCCGCAGCACCCTGGCCAGGCTGTCTCCCACGGCCGCGCCGCGCCCGTGGCCGATGTGCAGGGGCCCGGTGGGGTTGGCCGAGACGAATTCGACCTGGATCTTCGTGCCCTGGCCGATGGAGAGCGTGCCGTAGCGCTCGCCTTCCCGGGCGACCTCCAGCACGGTCCGCTGCCAGAAGACGGGGGAGAAGGTGACGTTGATAAATCCGGGGCCGGCCACGGACACCTCGGACAGGTCGGAACCGGCCGCGAGCAGGGCGTCACGCAGGCGTTCGGCCAGTTGCCGGGGCGGCATTCCGGCCCCCTTGGCGGCGACCATGGCCACGTTTGAGGCCAGGTCGCCGTGGGCGGCGTCGCGCGGCGGCTCGATGGTGGTCTTCGCGGGCCAGGGCAGGCCAAGGCCCGTCAGGGCGTCTTCCAGAAGCCGGCGCAGATGATCCGTGGCGCGCATGGGATCAGGCCTCCAGGGCCGCGGCGTCGGCCGGGGCGGCGATGGAAATGCCGGTGTGGGGCTCCCCCGCCTCCTTGAGGTTGGCGGCGAGGAGCTTGGTCAGGACGCCCTTGGGACCGAGTTCGACGAAAGTCCGCGCGCCGTCCCGCCACAGGGCCGCGATGGTGTCGATCCAGCGCACCTGGCTGGTCATCTGGCGGGTGATGCACCCGAGGGCCTTGTCCGGATCGGGTTCGGGGGCGCCGGTGACGTTGCAATAAACCGGCGCCACGGCCGGGGCGCGAAGGCCGATCCGGCGCAGCACCTTTTCCAGTTCGGCCGCCGGCTTGGCCATCAGCGGGCTGTGGAAGGCGCCGCTGACGGCGAGGGGCACGGCCCGGCCCTTGCGTTCCTTGATGGCCGCTCCCGCCGCCTCGACGGCGGCCGCCTCGCCCGAGATCACGTACTGGCCCGGGGAATTGTAGTTGGCCACGACCAGGATCTTGCCGGTGGCCTCGACGGCGGACCGGACCACGTCCTCGATGTCGGCCAGGGAAAGCCGCAGCACCGCGGCCATGGCCCCGTCGCCGCCGGTCTCGGCCATGAGCCGGCCGCGAAGGCTCGTCAGTTCGAACACCGCCGGCACCTCGAGCATGCCCGCGGCGGCCAGGGCGGCGTATTCGCCGAGGCTGTGCCCGGCAAACCCCATGACGGGGGACAGTTTTTCCTTGAGATGAAACCACAGGCCCAGCGTGACGGCGGACATGGCCGGCTGGAGGGCGCGGGTGTCGGCCATGGCCGTCTCGTCCCCCTCCCAGTAGATTTCCCGCAGCGGCAGGCCCGAGGCCTTTTCCGCCATGCGCCACAGTTCGGCCGCGTCGTCCGACATTTCGGCCAGGGCCCGGCCCATGTTCCGTTCCTGGGAGCCCTGGCCGGGAAAAAGCACGGCCAGGCGGTTTTGGGTTGCGCTCACGTTCGCCTCTCCTTAGAGATTTTCGCGTCTTTTCGGCCGCGATTGGTAGAGCAACGGGCCAAAATGTGCAACGGTCAATTTGGCGGGAGGTCTCATGACGCACTTGGCTGGGCAGCCGGACGCGGCAGCCGTGGCCCGGCTGGCCGGAACCCTCGGCCGGGAGCTTTCCCCGGCCCAGGCGGAGCATTTGGCCGGGTATCTGCAACTGCTCGGGCGCTGGCGGCGCAGGGTCAATCTCGTCGGTCCCCCGGACTGGGAGACGATGCTCGCCACCCTGGTCGCCGATTCCTGGCATCTGGCGGATTTCCTGGCCGGACCGGAGGCCGTTTCCGTCCTGCCGGCCGGGGGGGCGCCTTTTGTCTGCCTCGATTTCGGTGCCGGAGCGGGGCTTCCGGGCATCCCGTTGCGGGCTTTTTACGATCGCGGCCCCTATGTCCTGCTCGAAGCCAGGGAGAAACGGGCCGTCTTTCTCGGCGAGGCCATAGCCCGCCTCGGCCTGACCGGAGTCTTCGTGGCCGAAGGCCGGGTCGAGGCCACGCTACCGGCGGTCCTGGAACGGCATCCGGGGGCCTTCGCGCTTTGCATCAGCCGCGCCTTCGCCCCCTGGCCGCGATTCCTGGAGGTGTGCCGCGCCCTGGTACGGCCGCCCATGGCCGTCCTGACCATGACCGGGGAGGCCCCGGAGGCCGCCGCGACGCCGGCGGATTTCTCGTGCGCCGCCCGGTCGGCCTACAGAGTGGGGGACCGAACGCGCTACATTTCGCTGTTTATTCCCAGGGCCGCGTCGGCGTAGGTGTCCTTGAAAATGAGCCGGGTCGCCGTGGCGTCGGCCAGATCGGCCAGGTCCATGAGGCTTTCCAGGAAATCCAGGATCTCCCCCTTGTCCGCCTCGGAGGCGTTTTCGAAATCGAAGGCGAGATCGCCGGACTCGAAGTACTGGCGCAACTTGCGCAGATAGGCCGAATCGATCAGGGGCAGGGGCATCGGGTAACCGCCTTTCGCGTTTGTGGGTGTCAATGGTGATAGGGCGCGCCGGCGTTGATGGAGGCCGCCCTGTATATCTGTTCGTAAAGAACCACCCGGGCCAGTTCGTGGGGGAGGGTGCCGGGGCCCAGGGCCAGCGTGAAATCGGCGCGGGCCAGGACCTCCGGGGCCAGTCCGTGGGCGCCGCCGATGACGCAGCAGGGGGCGCGGGCCGGATCCTCCACCCAGGCGCGGAGGCGGGCGGACAGTTCCCGGGAGGGCAGGGACCGCCCCCCCTCGTCGAGGACCACCACGAAATCCCGGGCGGTAAGCCGCGAGAGGATGGTCTTGCCCTCCTCGGCCTTGCGCCGGACCGGGTCGGCAGACTTGCCGTCGCGGACGATGGTTTCCTCGGCCGGGAGGTAACGGCGCAGGGCCGCGAGGTAATGGGCCGCGGCCTCGCGGAAGAAAGGGGCCTTGGCCTGGCCCACGACGAGCAGTCGGATGTTTTTCATCGCGGTGTACGCCGGATGGAGGCGTGCCCGGGTGTTAGCGGAGGGGCCGGGTTGTTGTCAAAGCGGACGGCTTGGATTACGCCAGTTGGTCGCGGAGTGGATATCCAGCAACCCGGGAGTGGCATGCCATTTTCCAGCGCATGGGGCCGCGGGCCCAGGCGGATCGTCATCGTGTTGGCCCTGGCCCTTCTCATCGCGGCCAGCGCCGTGGAGACGGCCCGCGCCCAGGAACTGCTCCTCAACAATCTGGTGCTCAACAATTTCGAGGGGAAGATCCGGGTGCGCTTCGGCGTCGAACCGACGGGACTCGACCGCATCCGCCAGTCGCTCGAAGCCGGGGAGCGACTGGCCCTGCGCTGCCGCGCCAGGCTCGCCCTCAAGCGGGACTATGTCTGGAACCAGGAAGTGAGCGCCGCCGTGTGGGAAAGCGAACTGCGGCGGTTGCGGGGCGGGGATTTCGCCGCCACCCTCCCCGGCCAGGGCGCCATCGCCGACAAGGAACTCGGACCGCTTTTCCGTAAGGCCTGGAACGAGATCCTCGTTGATCTCGGCCCCTGGGACAGCCTGGAACGGGGCCAGACCTACGTGGTTTCACTGGAACTTTCCCTGATGCGCCTCGATGTCTCGCCATGGCTCCGGAAGGGACTTTTCTTCTGGTCCTTCGACACCAGCCCGCCCGTTTCCTACCAGCTCGATTTTACCTACTGACCCAGCCTCCTCCTCGGTTGCCATCCTCGGGACTCTTCGTATACTCCCGGACAGACTGCAACATGTTCCGGCAAGGAGGCCCGCATGCGGGTGGTGATCGCTGGCGGAACGGGATTCATCGGACGGGCGCTGGCCCGTTCCCTGGTCCGGGACGGGCACGAGGTGGTGATCCTGTCCAGGACCGCCCCGGCCCGCGCCCCGCGGGACGGGGTTTCGTTCGCCCGTTTTGACGGGAAATCCGGCGAAGGCTTCGCGTCCCATCTCGACGGCGCGTGGGCCCTGGTCAATCTGATCGGGGAGAATGTCGCCTCGGGGCGTTGGACAGCGACCCGCAAGCGACGCATCGTCGAGAGCCGGCTCGGGGCCGGCCGGGCCTGCATGGATGCCCTCGGCCGGGTTTCCAGGTTGCCGGAGGTGCTTGTCCAGGCCTCCGCCACGGGGTTTTACGGCGATCGGGGCGATGCCGCCGTGGACGAGGGGGCTCCCCGGGGCCGGGGGTTCCTGGCCGAACTCGCCGAACGCTGGGAAGCCTCCACGGCCGGAGCCGAGGCCCTGGGCGTGCGGCGGGTCGTGGCGCGATCGGCCGTGGTCCTGGGCCGGGGCGGCGGGGCGCTTCCCCGGATGCTCGCCCCGTACCGGTTTTTCGTCGGCGGGCCGATCGGTTCCGGCCGCCAGTATTTTCCCTGGATCCATCTGGACGACGAGGTTCGGGCCATTCGCCTCCTCATGGAGCGTCCCGACGCTTCCGGTCCCTACAATCTGGCCGCTCCGGTGCCCGTGACCCAGGACGGCCTGGCCGCGGCCATGGGCCGGGCCCTCGGGCGGCCGGCCTGGTTGCGCGTGCCCGGCTGGCTCCTGCGTCTGACCTTGGGCGAGATGGCCCGGGAGCTTCTCCTTGGCGGGGCGTTGGTGGTTCCCCGGCGTCTGGCTGCCCTGGGGTTTTCTTTCCGGTTCGAGAGCCTGGATGCGGCCCTGGCCGACATCCTGGGAGCGGGGGGAAACCTTGCACGCTAATGCGTGGCGGCCATTCGTCCGCCCCCGGGTCCTGCTGGTCGAGGACGAGGCCGTGGTGGGCCTTGAAGTGAGCCACCGGCTCGAACGGCTCGGCTACGAGGTCGCCGGCGTGGCCCCGTCGGGCAACGCGGCCCTGGAGATGGCCGGGGATATCGCTCCGGACATCGTCCTCATGGATATATTCCTCGGGGGAAGGGAGGACGGTATTGAGACGGCATCCCGGATTCGCGAGCGGCACGGCACGCCGATCATCTTCCTGACCGCCCATGCCGATCCGGCGACGCTCCGGCGGGCGGCGGCCATCGGGCCGGACGGCTTCATCGTCAAGCCGTTCGATGACCGCGAGTTGCGGGCGGCCCTCGAGATCGCCCTGCACAAGTCCGGCATGGAGCGGCGCCTGCGGGAAAACGAACACTGGATGGCCACCACGCTCAAAAACCTCGGCGAGGGGCTGATCACCGCCGATCCCTCGGGGCTCGTGCGCTTCGTCAACCCGGCGGGCGAGCAGTTGCTCGGCGCGGCAGCGCGGGAACTGCTCGGCCGCGAGTTCGACGCCGTGTACCGCGCAAGCCCCGTCGCGCCGCCGTCCGCCATGCCGGACTGCCCGGAGGGGCGCACCCTGGCGCTGTTGCGTTGTCCGGACGGACGGCACATCCCTGTGGAGCACGCCGTCTCGCCGATCCTCGACGACGAGGGCCGGAGCCTGGGAAAGGTGGCTGTGTTTCGCGACGTGAGCCAGCGGCAACGGGCCGAGCAGGCCCTGCGGGAATCCGTGACGACCCTGCGGCGTGCCCTGGAGGGAACGGTCAACGCCCTGACCGTGACCTCGGAGATACGCGATCCTTTCACGGCGGGCCACCAGGAACGGGTGTCGCGTCTGGCCGCCGCCCTGGCCGAAGGCCTCGGCATGTCCGGGGAGGAGCGGGAGGGCGTGCGGGTCGCCGGACTCGTCCACGACATCGGCAAGATCCACGTGCCCTCGGAGATTCTGGCCAAGCCGGACCTCCTCTCCGAGATGGAGTGGGGCATCGTCCGGGACCACTGTTCCGTGGGCCACGACATATTGCGGGACATTCCCTTTCCTTGGCCCGTGGCCAGGATGGTGCTCGAACACCACGAGCGCCTGGACGGTTCCGGCTATCCGGGAGGGCTTCGCGGGGAGGAGGTGCTTTGGGGGTCGCGCGTCCTGGCCGTGGCCGACGTGGTGGAAGCCATGAACTCCCATCGGCCCTATCGTGGAGCGCCGGGAATGGAGAAGGCCCTCAGGGAGATCCGCGCCGGCCGCGGCATCCGATACGACGCCGCCGTGGTGGACGTCTGTCTGGATATCGTTTCCCGCGGCGCCTTCCGCTTCTAGCGGCCGCCTTTCCCCGGATCCCTTCTACTCTTCCCCGGCGAGTCCCAGGGCCAGTACGGCGATTCCCGCCGTTTCCCAGCGCAACACGCGGTCGCCGAGGCTGACCGGAACGAATCCCGCCTCGATGAACGTCCCGGCCTCCTCGTCGGTCACTCCCCCTTCCGGTCCGAGAACGAACAGGGCGTCGCCCGGGGCGCTCACGTCCCGCCGCGTCAGCCGCCGGGGCAGGCCGGGATCCTCCCACAGGAGGTAACGTCTGCCGAAGCGCCCGGCCAGGGCTGCCAGGGCGGGCGCGCCGCCGGAAATGACCTCGATGGGCGGCAGATGGGCCGCGCCGCACTGCTTGGCGGCGCTGACGAGGGTGGCGGTCCAGGCCTCCTTGGGCGTCTGGGGCAGACGGCCCTGGCTGCGGGCCGCCTGCCAGAAGACGATGCCGGATGCGCCGAGTTCCACGGCTTTTTCCAGAAAGAAATCGCGTCGGGCCGAGCGGGAAAAGCCGGCGGCCAGGTGGACGCGGCTTGCCGGAACGGGAACTTCGAGGAGGGACAGGGGGGTCAGGGTCACCATGTCCCTGGACACCTCGGTGATGGCGAAAAGTCCTTCCCTGCCCCGGCCGTCGAAGAGGCGCACCGTATCGCCCGGCCGCTTGCGCAATACCCGGGCGCAATGCGACGCCTCGCCCCCGGTGAGGACGAACGGTTCGGCGAATGCCTCGGGGTGCAGGTAAAATGCGTCGGGTCGGCCCACGTTGCTCCTGTGCGAAACGCCCTCGCGAGAGAGTTGCTCCATACGGAGGCGGGGACGCGTCCGCCCGTGCCGTCCGCGTCTCCCCTCCGGCATCCGGAAATTGCCGTCCGGCGCCCTGTCCGCGTCTTTTGAAACCGTCCTTCCCGACGTCCCCTCCATCGGAACGTTGGTCCGCGGGCGGCGGTGCCGGCCCGGGCGGTCCGTGTCGCGGGAGCCGGCTATCCGGCCACGGCCTTGCGGGCCGTGCCGTTCTTGTAGAAGGGCAGTCCGCGTTTCACGGCCGAAAGCTCGGCCCGTGCGGCCTTGACCCGGAATTCCTTGCCTTCGGCGGCAGGCGCGTCCACGTAGGCCAGGGCGATGGCGTGCCCCAGGCTCGGAGCGAAGGAGGCGCTGGTCACCACGCCGACGGTTTTGCCGTTGCGGTCGGTCACCACGTCGCCGTGGCGGGCGCTGCGCCGGCCGGGGATTTCCAGGGCGATGAGCTTTTGGCGCACCTCGGTCGCCTTGCTCTTGCCGACATAGGGCGCGGGAGAGGTCAAAAGCCAGCCGTAACCGGCTTCGGCCGGGGTGTGCGCCTCGTCGAGATCCTGGCCGTAGAGGGGGTAGCCCATCTCCAGGCGGATGGTGTCCCGGGCGCCGAGGCCGGCCGGCGCGACCCGCGGATCGGCGATAAGCGCCTCCCACAGGGCCACGGCGGCCGATGCCGGCAGGAAAAGCTCGTACCCCAGCTCCCCGGTGTACCCGGTGCGGCTGACCATGAGCCGGCCCCCGGCGAACTCGGTCCAGGCGAAGTTGAAGTATTTGAGTCCGGAGAAATCGCCGGGCACCCGGTCCCGCAGGACCTCGAAGGCCAGCGGTCCCTGCAGGTCGATCTTGGCCGTTTCCGCCGACGCGTCGGAGAAGGCCAGGGCGGCCGGCAGGCGGCTTTTTATCGTTGCGAAGTCCACGTCGATGCGCGCGCCGTTGACCACGAGCATGTAGTTGTCGGTGTCCAGGCAGTAGACGATCAGGTCGTCGATGACGCCGCCGGCCTCGTTGAGGAGGAAGCCGTAGCGGCATTTGCCCGGGGCCAGGGTGTCGAGGTCGTGGGTGACGGCCTTCCCCAGGGCGGCGGCCGCGCCTTCGCCGGACAGGGTGAACTCGCCCATGTGGCAGATGTCGAAGACGGCGGCCCGCGTCCGTGTCTGCTCGTGTTCGGCCAGGATGGAGGTGTACTGCACCGGCATGTCGAAACCGGCGAAGGGGACCATTTTGGCCCCGTGCTGCCTGTTCCAGTCCGAAAGGGGGGTGGAGATGAGCTGTTCCACGGTTTGCTCCGAATCGTTTCGGGAAGCTGCTCCCGATTCAAGGGTGATGCGGCGCGCGGTTTCAGACCGGGGCGTCGCCGTTTAAGCGTCGCGCCCGGTAATATCGTCCGCGGGCATTTCGCGCGCAAAGCGCCGCTCTCCATGACACATCCCCGCACGTTCGGGAAGGTGCCGGCGTGGCGCCATGCCAGTATCGCACTCCTAAAAAAAACCGCCAGGAATATTTCTGGATATATGTGTAAAAGCTGGCGGCGAAACTCCAGGCCCTGTCGCGATGCGCAGCCCTCAGCTCTGCGCCACAAGGGGGACGACGAGCCCCTGTTCCTTCTTGGCCTTGCGGATGGACCGGAATTCGTCGAGCAGGGCCACGAGGCGGCCGTATATTTTTTTCACGGACTGCCCATAGGCGGAGAGTTCCATGTCCTTTTTCCGGATATAATTTCTGAGCAGGTACTTGTCGTTTAAAATCATGTCGCCGAGGGAAAGGACCCTTTCGACGAGCGTGTCGAAGTAGTTGACGATTTCGAACTTGAGATCGTTCAATATTTCTGTGAACATCGTCAGCATGCGCAGGTAGGAGAGGTTTTCTCCCTTGTATTTTCTGTCCTGAAGATCTTCGAGTGTTTTGACCTTGCGGGCCTGTTGAATGAAGCTGTATTTACTCCATACCTCGTGATAAATGTCGCGCAAGGCGCTGAAGTCGTCGTAGTTGTCTGAAGCCAGAAGATAGTTGTCAAGCACCTTGACGACATTCGAATAGAATTCATCGGAATAGCCGATGATGCGTCGCTGGTGCTTGGCCAGCCAGGAATAGAGAAATTTGAGCTTTTTTTCGTGCGTGTCGGTGTTTTCGACGATCTCGTTGCGCTTGTAGACGATGCGTCCGTTGTATTCGCCGCGCACGATGTCGTTCAGGCGCAGGAAGAGACTGTAGGTGTCCTTGACGAGGTTGAGCCTGGAGTAGGCGTGGCCGGTGAGGGGATGGAGCACTTCCTGGCCGGCCACGGACAAGGCCCGGTCCTGGCGCACGTTGTTGGGGTCGTACTTGTGCTGGCGGTAGACGACCCGGCAGATGACCACCCGGCGGTCGGGATCGATGAAATACCCTCCCTCGTGCAGGGTCCGTATGGCTTCGGTCTGGGACTTTTCCACGGACACCAGGGCGATCTTCTCCACCCGGGGATAGAAGCGCGCCTCGGGGTGGGAATACAGCGAGGTGATGGTGCGGTCGGTCTGGCCGAGGACCCGGACCATGAACTTTTCGCCCATGCGGAAGAGGCGGCGGGCGAAAAGCGCCGCCGAGGTCCGGCGCTCGGACACGATGGGGAACCCGTAAAGCTCCATGAGGAACTGGTAGACAAATCCCCTGTTGCGTTCGTAGCGGCGGTCGTCGTTCACCGCGAATTTTTTGATGTTGAGGCCGAAGCGCTTCAGTTCCGTGTCCAGGTAGGAGGGGAAGGAACTGTATACCCCGGAGAGGTAGAAATCGTTCTGGTTGTCGAACGACATGACATGGGCCCGGTCCATCTGCAGGATGGTGGGGAGCAGGGCGGGATAGTTCTCCAGGTTGGTGACATCCGTCTCGGAAAAATCGTGGCGGAACTGGTCCTGGATGGCCTTTGGGAGCCGGGCGCAGAAGGTGCGCATGTTCTGGCCGAAAATGGAAGTCTCCAGCGGGCATTGGTCGCGGTAGGTCTCGTCGGTGTAGTCGAGCAGGCAGTGCAGGATGTCATACTGGAAGATTTCCTGAAAATATTTCAGCGGCCTGGCCAGGGCCACCATGGAGAATCCGGGCAGCTCCTTGTATTCGTAAACATCGGCCTCGAAGGATGGCAATAGTTCCCGGATTTCCACCACCGGGTAATTGGCGTGCTCGCAATAGGGCCGCAGCAGGCATTGCCTGATATGCACCCAGTCGAGATACCGCTTCAGGTCTTCCAGCGACCGGATGCGCAGGTTCACCTCGTCCCTGGGGTGGCTTCCGCCCGGGAGGAAAGGGGCCTCGGCGGCCTGGGTGAAGGCTTGGGTCCAGTCGAAGGTCATGTCCGGCTCGTTCGCCATGGGTTCGTTGTCCCGGCCGCCGTCGCCGGCCGGGGCCGATAAAGGCCCGAGGAAAAAAAATTCATAGCCCAATACCAATTTTTTATAAAGCCCTCACCGGTCCCTCGGACCGTCGGGGCTGCCCCGGTTTGACGCCCGGCGCCGCGCCTCGTATGGTGGGCGCTACGCTATGCGGGCCGGGTTTGCCCGGCAAGGGAGGGAACACATGGCCGATGTCCGTTCGCCGCGCTCGCTTCGTGGCGAGGCTTGCAACCGGAATCGCCGCCTGGCCGGGGCGGGCGTGGCCCGTTGCGCGTCTTTGCGCGCTCGCGTCGGGCGGGCGCCGTTTCCCGGCGGACGCTCCTGAGCCGCCATGGGCGATCCCTCCTTCTACGAGCGGCTGCTGGCCATCGTCGGCAATGTCTTCGACGCCTATTCGGCGGTGCTTTTCCTGCCGGAACCCGGTGGCGACACCTGTCGGGCGGTGGCCGCCTTCAGCCTGGGCGAGGCTCTCGACCGCGACGCGATCATTGCGCCGGGGATGGGGCTCGTGGGCTGGATCATCCGCGAGCGCAAGCCGCTTTTGATCAGCAATTTCGACCAGCGCCGGGGTGTGCTCGGCTATTACCGGGGCGGCGAGGAAGGGCGCATCCGGGCCTTCATGGGGTACCCCGTGGCCGCCACCGGCGGGGCGCTTTGCCTGGACAGCCGCAAGACATACACCTTCGGCGAGAAGGATTTGAAAATCCTGTCCCAGTTCGCCGAATTGGCCGGCAGCTATCTGGCCCGGACCCGGGAGGTGGAAACGAGCCTTTACGAGCACGGCTTCTACCAGTGCCTGCGTCTCGTTTCCTCCCTGCACAAGTCCAATCCGAAATGGGAGGCCTTCCGTTCGGGCCTTCTGGACCTGCTTTCGAAGACCACGGGCTATCGGTACTGTCTTCTGGCCGTTCGCGACGAGTCGGGCCGCTCCTATTTTCTGGAGGGTGCCAACGAGAACCCCTTGTCCGGCGAGCGGGACGCGTCCCAGCGTTTCTCCATGGGCCAGGGGCTGGTGGGCTGGGTGTTCAGGAACCAGACCCCGGTCTATACCGGAGAGGCGGACGAGGCCGGCACGGCGCGACTGCCGCTTTTCGGCCTGGATCTGCCGGCGGCGGAATGCAAGAGCGTCATCTGCCTGCCGCTTCATTTCTCCAAAAAGACCCGGGGCGTGCTCACCCTGGCCGATCCGCGGCCCCTGCCCCTCAACGAGGAGCTCAAGGCCTTCGTGGGCATGGTCGCGGACAACCTGGCCCTTTTCCTGGAGAACCTGCATCTGCGAACCCGGCTCGGCGCGCCTTCTCCGTAGACTTTTTCACCTTCGCCATCTACCATGATCCGGTTGTGGGGAGGTGGCCGCCGCATCCCCCCGAATCGAACTCCAATGCGAGCGTGGGCATGTTTTTCAGCAAACTCTTCCGTTTTCTCGGCAAGGATCTGGCCATGGATCTGGGGACGGCCAACACCCTGCTCTACACTCCCACCGACGGCATCGTGCTCAACGAGCCGTCGGTGGTGGCCATCGACACCCGCACCGGCGAACTGATCGCCGTCGGCTCCGAGGCCAAGGAGTTCCTGGGGCGCACTCCGGAACGCATCCGGGCCATCCGTCCCATGAAGGACGGCGTCATCGCCGACTTCGAGGTGACCCGGGCCATGATCGCCTTTTTCATCCGCAAGGTTCTGGACGGCTTCCGTTTCGCCAAGCCGAAAATCGTCATCTGCGTGCCGACGGGCATCACCCAGGTCGAGAAGCGGGCGGTCATCGAGTCGGCGCAGATGGCCGGGGCCAGGGATGTCAAGCTGGTGGAGGAACCCATGGCCGCCGCCATCGGCGCGGGGCTTCCCATCGACAAACCCTCGGGCAACATGGTCGTCGACATCGGCGGCGGAACCACCGAGGTGGCCGTGATCTCGCTTTCGGCCATCGCCTACGCCGAATCCGTGCGCGTGGCCGGCGACGAGCTCAACGAAACCATCCAGCGGTTCGTCCAGGACGAATTCCAGATCCTCATCGGCGAGAACATGGCCGAGGAGATCAAGATCACCGTCGGCTCCGCCATGCCCCTCCCCGAGCCCCGATCCATGGAAGTGGCCGGGAAGTCGCTCATCGACGGCACGCCGACCACCGTGACCGTGACCGACGAGCACATCCGCGAGGCCATCCGCGAACCGGTCAACATCATCGTGGGCGCCGTGATGAAGGCCCTGGAAAAGACGCCGCCGGAACTCGTCACAGACATCGCCCGCAACGGACTGCTCCTGGCTGGCGGCGGGGCGCTCTTGGCCGGGCTCGACACGCGCATCAGCCGGGAAACCAATCTCTCGGTGATGCTCGACGACGCCCCGTTGACCA
The DNA here is from genome assembly GCA_964576235.1 of uncultured Desulfovibrio sp. Taxonomy (GTDB): domain Bacteria; phylum Desulfobacterota; class Desulfovibrionia; order Desulfovibrionales; family Desulfovibrionaceae; genus Solidesulfovibrio. The sequence goes on along the minus strand of CAZNUQ010000038.1, from coordinate 4,687 downwards.
CGGTCGTGCGCGGCACGGGCCGGGCCATGGAAGACCGGCTGCGCTACCGCAATGTCTTCCTCAACTGACGCCCGGGAGCTCCCGATGGATTTCGATGTGGCGGGGTTGCTCGCCCGGACCCGGGAGGCGGTCGTTGCGGCCGGGGAGCGCATCCGCAAGGACTTCGGTTCCCCGAGCGGGGTGCGCCGCAAGGGTCGCATCGACCTTGTCACGGCCACGGACATGGCCGTCGAGGCCCATCTCCTGGAACGCCTGGCGGCCCTCCTGCCCGAGGCGGCCTTTCTGGCCGAGGAGTCCGCCGCGACCACGGTCCTGTCCGGACCGACCTGGATCGTCGATCCCCTGGACGGCACCACCAATTTCACCCACGGTTTCCCCTTCGTGTGCACCTCGGTGGCCCTCTACGACGGCCAGACCCCGCTTCTCGGCGTCGTCAACGCCCCCGTCCTCGGCCAGTGCTTCTGGGCCGGACGGGGACTCGGCGCCTTCTGCAACGGGGAGCGCCTCCGGGTTTCCGGCGTGGCCGCGCCCGAGGCGGCCCTGGTGGCCACGGGATTCCCCTACGCCATCCGTGAGAATCTGGACGAGGTGCTGGCCGACCTGCGCGCCACCCTGGCCGCGACCCAGGGCATCCGCCGGCCGGGGTCGGCGGCCCTCGATCTGGCGTACGTGGCCGCCGGACGGATCGACGCCTTTTACGAACTGGCGCTCCATCCCTGGGACGTGGCCGCCGGCGTGCTGCTGGTGACCGAGGCCGGCGGCGCGGTCAGCGGCTACCGCCCCCACGCGCCCTATGCCCTCGGCGCTTACCGCATCCTGGCCAGCAACGGCCTGCTCCACGAGGCCATGCTCGGGCTTTTGGGCGAATAGGCCGTCCTTTTTTCCGTTTGAGGCGGCGCGAGGGCGGCGGGGCGCTTTTTCAGGCGGGCTCCTTTGCGACGTCGTCCGGCCGATCGTGAAACCGGGCGGACAATGGGCCCGGATCATGCCCGCCGATGTGCAGCCAGACGCCCATCACGGGGCGCCAAGCGGCATGCGGCTTGGGAAAAGGGCTTTTTTTTCGAAGAAATGCACCACGCCCGGCGTGAGCATGTCCCGGTAGTCCCGGACCAGGGCGGCAAGTTCGGAGGCGTCCACGAACATGCCGCCGGCCACTTCGTCGGGATTGGGCCGTGGGGTGTCGCCGGTACGGCCGGCGGAATAGAGGGTGACGAATTCGTAGCCCGTTTCCCGGGTGGCGGGCGCCGTGTCCAGGAAGGTGAGGGACGTGGCCCGCAGCCCCAGTTCCTCGAGGAGTTCCCTGGCCGCGGCGTCCAGGCGCGCCTCGCCGGCCCGCACGTGGCCCGTGGCCGAAAGATCGAAGCGGCCCGGGTAGAGGCTTTTGCCGGCCCCGCGTTTTTGCAGGTAGAGCTTGCCCTGGAGGTCGTAGACCAGGATGAGCACCGAACGGTGGAGGAGGGACTGTCGATGGGCCTCGGCCAGCGGCATGACCATCAGCCGGCGGTCGCATGCGTCCACAATGTCGACCAGTTCCGGGCGTGGGTCGTTTCTTACCTTTTTCGCCATGGGGAGCCTCGCGGTTTCCAGCCGGTTCCGACCATGCCATGGACAGCCTGAAATGCAAACGTCCGCCGCATCCCTTCCCCGGCGCCTCGGCCCGGAAAACGCCGGAGAACTGGCCGCGCTGGAGGCGCGCTGTTTTCCCGATCCCTGGAGCGCGTCCGATTTCGCCGCCGCCTTCGGCCGTCCGGCCTTCGCCGCCTTCGGCATCGCGGACGGGGGCGTGCTCGTGGCCTACGCCACCTTCCATTTCCTTGGCGACGAGTTCGAGATTCTCAATATCGCCACCGACCCGGTCCGTCGGGGCGAGGGCCTGGCCTCGGCCCTGCTCGGCCACGTCTTGCGGGAGACGGATAAAATGGGCATGTACCGGGGGTACTTGGAAGTTCGCTCCGGCAATGCCCCGGCCAAGCGGTTGTACTCGCGCCACGGCTTCGCCGTGATCGGCATGCGCAAGCGGTATTACAGCGACAATGGGGAGGACGCCCTGGTCATGGCGCGCGACGCCGCCTTGGCCGACGCCGCCCCCGGAAGGCGAAACCCTTAAGCGAAAGGAGCTCCCATGGCCCTTATCCGCATTGACGAGGTCGATATCACCGACAAGAAGTTGCTTATCCGGGTGGATTACAACGTTCCCCTGGAGGGCTCGGCCATCACCGACGACCTGCGCATCCGGGCGAGCCTGCCCACCATCGAATACGCCCTGTCCAAAAACGCCTCCATCATCCTGTGTTCGCACCTGGGCAAGGCCAAGGGCGCGCCCGATCCCAAGTACTCGCTGGCCCCGGCCGCCCGTCGTCTGTCGGCGCTTTTGAACCGCGAGGTCAAAATGGCCCCGGATTGCCTGGGCGAGGAAACCCGGGCCATGGCCGCGGCCCTGGCCCCCGGCGAAATCCTCCTGCTCGAAAACCTGCGCTTCCATCCCGGCGAGACGGCGGGCGACATGGACTTCGCCAAGGAAGTCATGTCCATGGCCGACATCTACGTCAACGACGCCTTCGGCACGGCCCACCGCCCCCATGCCTCCATGGTGGCCTTTCCGGCCGTGGCCGGAAAATGCTGCGCCGGCTTCCTGCTCATGCGGGAGTGGAAGTTCCTGGGCGAGGCCGTGCAGTCCCCGGAGCGTCCCTTCGTGGCCGTCATCGGCGGGGCCAAGGTGTCCTCCAAGCTCGGCGTGCTCAAAAATCTCCTGCCCAAGGTGGATTCCATGGTCATCGGCGGCGCCATGGCCAATACGTTCCTGGCCGCCCAGGGCTACAAGGTCGGCAAGTCCCTGGTGGAGCCGGACCTCTACGACGCCGCCCGTTCCATCATCCAGGAAGCCAAGGATCGCGGGGTGGGATTGTATTTGCCCGTCGATTGCATCATCTCGAACGACTGGGGCAAGCCCCTCGCCGAGATGCGTCCCGCGGGGCAGGTTCCCTTCGCCGCGATTCCGGACGAGGCCGCCGTCCTTGATGTCGGTCCGGTGACGGCGGGGCTCTTCGCCCTGGTGATCGAGCCGGCCAAGACCGTCGTCTGGAACGGTCCCATGGGCGCCTTCGAGAATCCTGCTTTCGCCCAGGGGTCGTACACCGTGGCCCACATCATCGCCGGGGTGCGGGGGATCAGCATCGTCGGCGGCGGCGACACCGACGTGGTGCTGCATCAGGCCCGGCTGGCCGACAAGATGGCCTTTGTCTCCACGGGCGGCGGCGCTTCGCTGGAATTCCTCGAAGGCAAGGAACTGCCGGCGTTCACGGCCCTCAAGGAGTGCCGGTCATGAAAAAGCTCATGGCCGCCAACTGGAAAATGTACAAGCTGCGCGACGAGGCCGCGCGGACGGCGTCGGACCTGGCCGGCCTGCTGGCGGGCAAGGTGCCCGATGATCGGGAGGTGCTCGTCATCCCTCCGTTCACGGCCCTGTCCGGGGTGGCCGCGGCCCTGTCCGGCGCGCCCGGCTTTGCCCTCGGCGCCCAGAACTTCTATCCTTCCGCCCAGGGGGCCTTTACCGGAGAGATTTCCCCGGATATGCTCCTTGACGCGGGTTGCAGCTACGCCCTGGCCGGGCATTCCGAACGACGGCACATCCTCGGCGAGGATGACGCCATGGTCGGCCGCAAGGTGGGATTCGGCCTTTCCGCCGGCCTGTCCATGATTTTGTGCGTGGGCGAGAAGGTCGAGGAGCGCCGGGCGGGGCAGGTCGAGGCCGTGCTCGCGCGCCAGCTTGAGGCCGGGTTGGCGGATGTGCCGGCCACGGTTTCCCCTGCGGATATTGCTATTGCCTATGAGCCCGTCTGGGCCATCGGCACGGGGCTGACCGCCGGTCCTGCGGAGATCGCCGCGGCCCACGCCGAGGTACGGGCGTTCCTGGCCGGTCGGTTCGGCGCCGTGGGTGGGGATATCCGCATTTTGTACGGCGGCAGCGTCAAGCCCGGCAACGCGGGCCAGATTTTGGGGATTGACAATGTCGACGGTGTGCTGGTAGGTGGCGCAAGCCTTGAGGCTGCGAGTTTCGCGGCCATTGTGACGGCTTGACCGATACGCGGACCTGTTTCGGAAAAATACGGGAAAAAATAAGTTGACAACGCTTCTGATTACTGTACATGTCATCGCCTGCGTCGCGATCATCATCCTGGTTCTGCTCCAGTCGGGCAAGGAAGGCATGGGGGTGATCTTCGGCGGCGGCAGCCAATCGGTGTTCGGCAGCACTGGCGCCGGCGGGTTGCTGGTCAAGCTGACGGCGCTTTTTGGAGCGGTCTTTCTCATCACCTCCCTGGTGTACAATGTGTATTCGGGCACGCATCGGCGTCAGGCCAAGTCGGTCATGATCGACTCCAGCGGTGCTCCGATTCAGCCTCCGGCGGGCATCGCCCCGGAAGCCCCGGCCAAGGCCGAGGAGCCCAAGAAGGGTGTGACCTTCGAGGACGTCCCGGCGCAGCAGGGTGCGAAAACGCCAGGCGAGGGTGGTACGAAGCAATAAGATTTGCCGAAGTGGTGGAACTGGTAGACACGCCATCTTGAGGGGGTGGTGGGCCATGCCCGTGGGGGTTCGAGTCCCCCCTTCGGCACCAATTTAAAAGGGGTTACAGCTAACCGGCTGTAACCCCTTTTCTTTTTTTCTCCCAGGGGTACGGCGAGGCTTCAA
>CAZNUQ010000037.1:18104-30775 GCA_964576235.1 uncultured Desulfovibrio sp. | reverse complement strand
CATGCACTATCTTTCATTCCAACCGACTGCCCGAGCGCGGCGGCTGCTCGCAAGCGCTACCCGTCCCACGCATTATAAAAATTAATAGCAAAAACCGTGCACAATCAACCCAGGCTCGGCACCGGCCATCCCATCGTTCCAGTTTCATTTACGTTCATGGACATGCCCCGGGAAAAGACGGAGGGAGGAACCGGAAAAAACCTCTCCAGACCCGATCCGTATGGGTAAGCATGACACACCCTCGGGACCAGGTACACAGTGCACGGGCGCCCGGTGGCCGCTTCAGGAAAGAATGCGAAAGATATCGGTGATATCCGGCCGCCACGCTGCGCACCCGGCCGCACCTGGCCGCACCGGGCGCGCATTTCCCGCCCCCCGTCTCTTGCACTCCCTGTCTCCCCGTTATATTCCAAGCAAAAATATTTCGTTCGAGGAGGGTTCCCATGAAAAAGATCATCGTTCTCGCCGCCGCGCTCACGCTGGCCCTGTCCGCCGCGCCCGCCTTCGCCAAGGGCAAGAAGGCCGCCAAGAAGGCCGCCGCCCCGACCTGGGAATGCAAGGTCGGCGACAAGACCGTCATGACCGCCACCGTCAACGAATGCATGAAGATGGGCGGCATGGTCGCCAACTACCCCGGCCCGGACAAGGCCGCTCCGGCCAAGAAGGCCAAGAAAGGCAAAAAGTAGCATTCGCGTTTTTCGAGGGGAGAACGCCGCCGACCGGAACCTTCCGGCCGACGGCGTTTTTTTTTGGGGGTACGCCGGGCGGGGGCTACCCCAGGGTCTCCACGAGGAGCATGACGTTGAGGGCGATGACCACCGCCGCCACCGCCACGAGGACGCCGGTGGTGAACGGCCGGTTGGCGTAGGGCCCCATGACCGACCGGCGCGAGGTGAGCCCGATCTGCAGGAGGATGGTCACCGGCAGCTGGATGGAAAGCGCGATCTGGGAAACGATCAGCCCCGTCAACGGATCGTCCACCATGAGGATGCACAGCGCGGCCCCGACGAGAGTGGTCAGCACGCCCACGCGCGAATGGCTGTCGCGGATGTCGTAGGGCTCGCCGAAGATGCCGGCGAAGATGCTGCCTCCGGCCATGCCGGCCGTCACGCTGGAGGCCAGCCCGGCCAGCAGGAGGCTCGCGGCGAAGACCACGCCGGCCGCCGGCCCGAGCAGCGGGGTCAGGAGCGCCTGGGCCTGGTCGAGTTCCGTCACCCGTTCGCCGCGGCTGAAAAAGGCCCCGGCCGCGAGCAGGATCATGGCGCTGTTGATGCAGAAGCCGACCAGCATGGAAAAAAGCGTGTCCAGGTACTCGTACTTGAGCTGGCGGCGGATCAGGGCCGGTTCCTCGAGGTTCCATTGCCGGCTCTGGATCACCTCCGAGTGCAAAAAGAGGTTGTGGGGCATGACCACCGCCCCCAGGACGCTCATGACCACCGGCAGGGCCCCGTCCGGCAGGGAGGGCGTCAGCCAGCCCGAGAGGGCCGCGCCCCAGTCGGGGCGCACCAGGGACAGCTCGAAGACGAACGACAGGCCGATCAGCGAGACGAAACCGATGATGACGCGTTCGAGCCGCCTGTAGGATTTGTAAAAAAGCATCCACAGGACGGCCAGCAGGGTGAGCAGCGTCCCCGCGTACAGCGGCAGGCCGAACAGCATCCGCAAGGCGATGGCCCCGCCCAGGAGTTCCGCCAGGGCCGTGGACACCGACGCGGCCACGGCCGTGGAGAGCGCCGCCACGGCCACCGGCCGGGGCAGGTGCCGCATGGCCGCCTCGGACAGGCAAAGGCCGGTGGCGATGCCGAGATGGGCCGCGTTGTGCTGCAGCACGATCAGCATCGCCGTGGAAAGCGTCACCATCCACAAAAGCCCGTAGCCGAACCCCGCGCCGGCGGCCACGTTGGAGGCCCAGTTCCCGGGGTCGATGAACCCCACCGTGACGAGCAGCCCCGGCCCCACGTATTTGAAGATTTCCAAGGCGGTAAGCCGCGGACGGACGCGGTCCCGCAAGCGGGCCATGTCGCCCACGGCCCCGGCCAGCCGTCGCAACGCATCCATCGCCGTATGCCGCTCCATGCCGCCACAGTGACAGAAGCCCGGGCCGGTCACAAGGCTCCCTTCGGGAGTTGACAAGAATTAGTTGCCATACATATTATCGGCACGACAACTTTACGGGATCGGCCGCCATGGACGAAACATTCCGATTCGACATGGACAACGCCGTGGGCTACGCCATCGGCCATGTCTTCACCCGCCTCCGGATAGGGCTGCGCCGCCTCTTCGCCGCGGCCGGCCTCGACGTGACCCCCGAACAATGGGTGGTGCTCTACCGCCTGTTCGAGGAGCAGGGGCTCACCCAGTGCGGCCTGGGTGAGCGCACGGTCAAGGACAAGACCACCATCACCCGCATCCTGGACCGCCTGGAGGCCAAAGGGTGCATCGCCCGCCGGCGGGACAGCCGCGACCGGCGCAGCCAGCGCATCTTCCTGACGCCGGACGGCGAGGCCCTCGTCAAGCGCCTGGTTCCCCTGGTGCGGGGGTACGCGGCGGAAGCCTTCGCCGACACCGACGCCGGGGACCGCCAGGCCCTGCGCCGCATCCTCGGGCGCATCGAGGCCCGCCTCGATGGCATGCTCGACGCCAAGGACACGCCATGAAGTTGTTTTTACGCCACAAACGCAAGCCGGAAGACGCGCCGGGATCGCCACGGCGCCGTCTGCTCGCCGGCGTCGTCCTCGCCGCCGTGGCGATCGGGTTCGGCTACTACCTCCATGTCCGGGGCAGGGTGACGACCGACGACGCCTTCATCGACGGCCGGGTCCATCCCATCACCCCCCGCGTGCCCGGCTACGTCAACGAGGTGCCCGTGGAGGACAACCAGCTCGTCGCGGCCGGCGACGTCCTGGCGGTGCTCGACCCCACGGACTACGCCGTGGCCCTGGCCCAGGCCCGGGCCGACCTGGCCGCCGCCGAGGCCCAGCTCGCCGCCCTGGAACTCGGCGTGCCCCTGCAACGCTCCCAGACCTCCTCCAGGGTGACCTCGGCCAGGGCCCAGCTCGAAAGCGAACAGCGAAGCTACGACCAGGCCCTCAAGGAACGCGACGCCGCCGAGCAGCAGGTGGCCCAGGCCAGGGCCCAGCTCGACCAGGACAAGCTCGACTTCGCCCGCATCAGCGAGCTGCGCCACAAGGACGTGGTGGCCCAGTCCGACCTCGACGCCATCGAGAACAAGCGCCGGGGGCACGAGGCCCTGCTGCTGGCGACCCGGGCCAAGGCCGATGCCGCGACCCGGCGCCTGGACTCCATCACCGCCGACATCAAGCGCCTGCGGGCCGAAATCGCCCTGGCCCAGACCGGCGAGGACCAGGCCGATATCCGGGACAAGGAGGCCGCGGCCCAGCGGGCCAAGGTCGATCTGGCCCGGGAACGCGTCCGCCAGGCCGAACTCAACCTGGGCTACACCAGGATCGTGGCCCCCGTGGCCGGCCACGTCACCAAGAAGCAGATCGAATCGGGCCGGCTGGTTGCCGCCGGACAGGCCCTGATGACCGTGGTGCCCCTCGACCCCGAAGCGTTGTGGGTCACGGCCAACTACAAGGAGACGCAGCTCCGGGACGTGCACCCCGGCCAGAAAGCCGTTCTCGAGGTGGACACCTACCCCGGCCGCGAAATCACCGGCCGGGTGGATTCCATCATGGCCGGCACGGGCGCGGTCTTTTCGCTTTTCCCGACGGAAAACGCCTCGGGCAACTACGTCAAGATCGTGCAGCGCATTCCGGTCAAGATCGTCTTCGACAAGGACAACGGGCCGTTGCCCGCGCTACGCCTGGGCATGAGCGTGGTGCCCACCATCCTCCCCAGGTGAGGCCATGGCCCCTCCCGCGCCCAACAGGTGGCTCGTCACCCTGGCGGTGATGATCCCGACGCTGATCGAGATCCTGGACACGTCCATCGCCAACGTGGCCCTGGGGCACATCCAGGGGAGCCTTTCGGCCGGCCAGGACGAGGTGACCTGGGTGCTCACCTCCTATCTCGTCTCCAACGCCATCGTCATCCCCATCAGCGGGTTCCTGTCCAAGGTGTTCGGCCGGCGCAACTACCTGCTGCTCTCGGTGGTGGTCTTCACCGCGGCCTCCATGCTCTGCGGGCTGGCCACGAGCCTCGGCATGCTGGTTTTTTTCAGGATCGTCCAGGGGATAGGCGGCGGCGGGCTGCAACCCATGTCCCAGGCCATCCTCGTCGAGGCCTATCCGCCCAAGGACCGGGGACTGGCCATGGCCATCTTCGCCATGGGCGCCGTCCTCGGACCGATCCTCGGGCCCCTTCTCGGCGGCTACATCACCGACAACTATTCCTGGCGCTGGATCTTCAACATCAACGTGCCGGTCGGGGTGCTGGCCGTCGCCCTCATCTGGCTCTACGTCCGGGATCCGGACTATCTGGAACGCCGCAAGGCCGGCGACTCCGTGGACGCCGTCGGGCTGGCCCTTCTCGCCCTGGGCCTCGGCTGCCTCCAGATCGTCCTGGACAAGGGCCAGCAGGACGACTGGTTCAACTCGGACTTCATCCTGACGCTCTCCGTCGTCGCCGGCGTCTGCCTTGCCGGATTCCTGGCCTGGGAAGTGCGCTGCAAGAATCCGGTCGTGGATCTCTCGATCTTCCGGGACCGCAGCTTCGCCACCGGCAACATGGTCATGTTCTTCGGCTATTTCGCCTTTTTCGGGGCCATCGTGCTGCTGCCGCTGTACCTGCAGAACCTCATGGGCTACACGGCCTTCCTCGCCGGCGTGGTCCTCGGCCCCGGCGGGCTCATCATGCTCGCCATCCTCCCCGTGGTCGGCAAGCTGACCGGCAGGATCGACGCCCGCTACATCCTTTTCGCCGGCCTTTGCATCAGCGCGGCCTCGCTTTTCAACATGGCCGGCTTCACCCTGGGCATCGACCTCGGCACGGCCATCACGGCCCGCAACGTCCAGGCCGTGGGCATCGCCCTCTTCTTCGTGCCCCTGTCCTACCTGACCATGGCCTACATCCCGAAGGAGGCCATGAACAACGCCTCGGCGATCTTCAACCTGCTGCGCAACCTCGGCGGCTCCTTCGGCGTGGCCTTCGTCACCACGCTCCTCGCCCGCCGGGCCCAGTTCCACCAGGCCCGGCTCATCGAGAACCTGACCCCCTACGACCTGACCTACCAGGCGGCCCTCGAACGCCTCAAGGCCGCCCTGGCCCCCAAGCTCCTCGGCATCCACGACGCCACCCAGACGGCCGGCGCGGCCCTGTACAAGCTTTTGCTGCAACAGGCCAACGCCATGGCCTTCTACGATGTCTTCCATGCCCAGGGGCTCATGTTCCTCGGCCTCGGGGTCATGATGTGGATCATCCGGAAGCCGCCCATGGGCGCCAGACTGGCCGAGATGCCGCACTAGGGCCGCCGGGCATCGGAACGCCTCCACCACCAGGGGCCCCGAATCCGTGACGCCGGCGATGCCCACTTTCGGGCGCGGCATCGCCGCCCCGGCCGTCCGGGTCAATACTTCCCGCTTACGGCCCAAGACGGGACTTTTTTACCCATATCCCGGATTTCAGGACCAGGGCCACGTCCCGCCGACAGAACGCCGGCCGCGCCCCCCCTCACGGCTCCTCCCGTGTTGATATGCCCCTCCCCGCACAAAGGTTTGCCGATACCGCTCCGGAATAACTCCCGAAAAAGCATGGCACGGGAATTGATTGGGCCTGGGATCGAGTCGCGGCGGCAAGCGTTCGCCGGACCACGAACCAGGGAGGCGGCAATGGGCAGTTGGGAAGGCAAAATCGACATCCGCAAGGTTTTCGTGCTGCAACCCACGAGGCCGCGAACCTTTTTCGGCGTCGGCGCGCTGGCGAAGCTCGACGGCATCCTGGCCGAAATGGCCGGGGCCGGGCGGGACCGGTTCCTCGTGGTCACGGACCCGGCCGCCTACAAGGCCAGCGGCGCCTGGGACGCGGTGCGCCCCCTGCTCGACCGCCACGTCGTCTGGACCCACTACGACGGTGTGCGGCCCAATCCCACCTATCCCAACTGCGAGGCGGCGGCCAAGACCGGCCACTCGGGAAAGGCCACGGCCGTGCTGTCCATCGGCGGCGGCAGCGCCATGGACACGGCCAAGGCGGCCGCGGTGCTGCTCACCCATCCTGGCAAAAGGGCTTCTGATTTTTTTGAGAAAGGGACGGCCATCACGGCCGCGCTGCCCATCGTGGCCATCAACACCACCCACGGCTCGGGCTCGGAATGCAACTGCTACGCCGTGGCCCAGTCCGACGGGGAGGACAAACCGATCATCCGCTCCCCCCACCTCTATCCGGCCTGGACCATCGAGGATCCGGCGCTCACGGCCAGCCTGCCGGTCGCGCAGACCGTGTTCACGGCCGTGGACGCCATCGCCCACGCCGTGGAGGCGGCCACGGCCACGGCCGCCTCGCCCGCCTCCATCAGCCTGGCCAGGGAGGCCGTGCGCCTGGTGGCCTCCTACCTGCCGACGGCCATCAGCCAGCCGGAGAACCTGACCGCCCGGTACTGGCTGCTCTACGCCTCGGCCATCGCCGGCATGAGTTTCGACCCGGGGCTGTTGCACATCGCCCACGCCCTGGAGCACGCCATGAGCGCCCTCAACGCCGACGTCACCCACGGCGAGGGCCTGGGCATCCTGCTGCCGGCCATGATCCGGGAGATCTACCCGGCCGTGCCCGAGGTGCTGGCCACGGTCCTGGCTCCCATCGCCCCCGGGCTGCAGGGCATCCCCGGCGAGGCGGACACGGCCGTGGAACGGCTCACCCGGTGGTTCGCCTTCATCGGCCAGCCCACCACCATGATCCCCTACTTCACCGGGGCCGACGTGCCCGCCCTGGTCCGCATGGTCATGAAGTCCCCGCAGTCCAAGACACTCCTGCCCCTCGCCCCCATCCGCATGGATTCCGGCGTGGTGGAACGCATCTTCCAGCACGCCGTCTAGTGTCGCGCCCCCCTCAGGCCAGCCGCAGCAGAAGCCAGACGTACGCGGCCGAGACGGCGAGCTGGCAGACCGTCACCGGCACGCCGTAGCGCAGAAACGTCGCGAACCGCACCGGACGCCCGCGCGCCGCGCATATCCCCACGCTGACCAGGTTGGAGGAGGCGCCGATCAGGGTCGCGTTGCCGCCGAGGGTGCCGCCGAACATCATGGCCACGAAGACCGGCAGGGCCGCGTCCGGCCAGGCGGCAAATCCCGCGCCCAGGGCCTCCTCGGGCACCATCCCCAGGAGCACGAGATAGCCCTTGGCCGTCAGCACCGCCGCCGCGACCACGGGGATGTTGGCCAGAAACCCCGAGGCCAGGCCAACAAGGCCGAGAAGGGCGAACCCGGCCAGCAGGAGCTCCTCGCCGCAGACCGCGTGCAGCCCCCGGGACAATCCGCTCAGAATGCCCGTCTTGGTGAGCACCTGCACATAGAACATCATGCAGAAGATGAAGATGATGGTCTTCCAGTCGATGTCCCGGAAGACGGCGTCCACCGGCTCCACCCGGGCCGAATGGATGGCCAGCAGGGCCAGGGAGGCCCCGATGATGGCCGCCGACGGCGGCAGGATCGGGTGCGGCATGCGCTCGCCGACCAGGAAAAGGCCCACCATGACGCCGAGGGTCAGCAGCGTGAACACGCAAAACCACGGCCGGCGGATCCGCTCCGGCGCAAGTCCCGGCTGCAGCTGCCGCCGGGCCCGCCAGACCTCGGGGAAAAGCACCGGCATAAGCGGCACCATGACCAGGATGGCCAGCACGCCGCCAAGGCTCACCCGCTGGAGGTAGCCGACGAAACTCAGGCCGATGGCCTGCCCCACGAGAAAAGTTGCCGGGTCGCCGACCAGGGTAAGCAGCCCCGCGGCGTTGCTGAGCATGGCCGTCAGGATCATGGGGCCGACGAAATCGACCTCGAACTCCTCGCATACCCGGATCAGGACGGGGGCGATGAGAATGACCGTGGTGGCGTTGGGCAGGATGGCGCACACCACGGAAACCAGCACGGTGAGCAGGAGCAGGAAACGCCGGCCGCTGCCGCCGGTCATGGCCAAAAACCGCCCGCCCAGGTAATCGAAGATGCCCGTGGGAGAAAGCACCCTGGCCACGACCATGCCGCCGAAAAGCAGGGACAGGGAGCCCTCCGAAGCCACGATGGTGGCGTGCGTGTCCTTTTGGTCGATGATGCCGAGGACGGTGAGCAGGGAAAGCCCCAGCAGGGCGGCCAGGGTCATGTCCATGAGGTTGAGGGTGATGCAGACGATGACCACCACGAAAACGAGGTAGACCGCATAGGAATGGTATTCGGGCATGGGCGTTCCCCCGGCGTTTGCCTGTGGCGGAAGGACGGATCAAAAGGGCGGCGACCACAGCAGGCCGCCATCCTTCCACAACCGGTTGATTCCCCGGTCGAGGCGCAAGGAACTGCCCGCGCCCACGTTGCGCTCGAAGATCTCGCCGTAGTTGCCGACCGCCGCGATCGCCCGGACCGCCCAGCCGGGTTCCAGGCCCAGGGGGCCGGCCAGGCTCTCGGCCCGTTCGAGCAGCAGCCGGCCGGCCACGTTCCCGGCCGCCGCCTCCCGGACGTTGTCCCGGGTCAGCCCGCACTCCTCGGCCGCGACAACCACGGCCAGCACGGCGCGAAGCACCGTCAGCCACCGGCCGTCGTCGCGCCGGACCACCGGCGAAAGCGGTTCCTTGGAATACAGCTCGGGCAGGAGCGCGTAGCGGCCGGAACCGTCTTCGGCCAGAGCCCGCCAGGCGGCCAGCATCGCCCCGTCGCCGGTCAGGGCCCGGCAGTCCCCGGAAAAGAAGGCGTCGCGGGCCTGCTCCGCCGTGTCGAACAGCACCGGTTCGAAGGCCACGCCCGCCTTCGCGGCCACGTCGTCGAGGTTGCGCACATGGGTCGAGCCGCGGATAACGGCCACCCTGGCCCGGTCGAGCCCGGCCAGCCCCGCCGGCGCGTCCCCGGAACGCACCAGGAACGCCTGGCCGGTCAGGAAAAAGGTTCCGACGAATTCCACGTCGAAAACGACCTCGCGCCCGATGGACCAGGTGGTGTTGCGGGCGAGCAGGTCGATCTCCTTGCCGAGCAGGGCCGTGAACCGGGCCCGCGAGGCCAGCGGCAGGAAGGCCGTCTTGCCGGGATCACCGAGCACCGCCGCGGCCACGGCCCGGCAATAATCGACATCCATCCCAGCCCAGACGCCCGCGGCATCCGTGGTGGAAAACCCGGGCACGCCGTCGCTGACCCCGCAGCGGACCACGCCCCGCTTCCTGGCGTTGGCGAGCGTTTCGCCGGCCGGACACGGCGCGGCCGCGCACAAGCATGCGAACAGCGCAACGAAGACCCCGAGTTTTCTCATCCCGCCTCCCCCGGCTCGCACGCCGGACTCCGCCTCACGCCCCGGCGGAATCTTTTGCACGACCCTACCACACCCACCGGCCCCGCATGAAGGGCAAAAGACCCGTTTGATGAAAAAACGGACCGGCCGGGATCGCGTCAGACGGTCGCCCGGCGCGTCGTCAGGGGGCCGGGCGGCCCCGCGTCGCGGGCGATGCCGGGGCATGTCCGGCCCTGCCCCGGCTCCCTGGCTTTCCGGCGGCCATGCCGGGGTGGCTTTCCTTCAGCATGGCGTAGCGGTTCATGATGCGGGCCACGTAGGTGACGGTTTCGGGGATGTTGGGGACGCCGCCGCTTCGGGCCACGGTTTCGGGGCCGGCGTTGTAGGCGGCCAGGGCCAGCCGGAGATCGCCGAAGCGGGAGAGCATGGCCTTGAGGAATTTTGTGCCCGTGGCCACGTTGCGCACCGGATCGAAGGGATCGGTCACGCCGAAGGTGGCCCGGGTGTCCGGCATGAGCTGCATGAGGCCGGCGGCGCCCTTGGGCGAGACGGCGCTGTTGGTGAAGCGGGATTCCTGTTCGATGACGGCGTAGACGAGTTCCGGCTCCAGCCCCTGGGCGCGGCTTTGCTCGCGCACCAGTTCGAGCAGCGGCCCGGACTCGATGACCGGCGGATAGCCGGACGGTCCGAGCGGGGCCGAGGCCATCAGGCCGTAGGCCCGGGTGGCCTCGCGGAACCATTGCTCGTTGCGGTTCTTTGAAACCGCGCCCACATCGCGGATGCGTTTCTTGATGGCGGCGAACCCCCACCTGGGGTCGGCCGGGCCTTCGTAGAGCAGAACGTAGCGGTCGGACTTGGCATCCTCGCTCAGCTGCACGATGCCGTACTCGTCCTCGTAGCCGTAGAGCGTGTAGGCCTGGCCGGCGGCGGGCAGACACACGGCCCACAGCGCGAGGAGGAGGGGAACGCATCGCGGCATGACGCCTCCGAAAGGGCGGCGCCCCCGGAGGGGCGCCCCGGCCGGCCCGGGCAAGGCTATTTCCCGAACGGGCACTTGGGAAAGGTGCAGGCCCGGCAGGACAGGCACATGGAGCCCTCGGCCATTCCGGCCAGTTCCCGGCGCGTGGGCGCGAGCCCGGCCAGCACGCGGGGCAGCAGGAGGTCGAAGCTCGTGGTGCGGTGGAACAGCGCGCAGGCCGGCACGCCGATGACATCGGCCGATCCGATGCGGCCGACGAGGGCCATGGCCCCGGGCAGCACCGGCATGCCGTACAGGGCGTCGGCGAGCCCCGCGTCGGCGAGCCCCAGGCGCGTCACGTCGTCGGGGTCCACGGAAAGCCCGGCCGTGGTCACGATCAGGTCCGCCCCGGCCCCGAGCAGGCCGGCAACGGCGCCGGCAACGGCCGCCCGGTCGTCCGGGGCCTTGGTCACGGCGACCACGGCGCAGCCGAGGGCCTCGACCTTGGAGCGCACCACCGGCTCGAACTTGTCCTCGATGATGCCGGAGGCGATCTCCGTGCCCGTGACCAGCACCCCCACCCGGGCCCGGCGCAGGGGATGCACCCGGAAAAGCGGCGCCTCGGCCAGCAGGCGCCGGGCGGCCGCGAACGCCCGGCCGGGCAGATACAGGGGGATGGCCCGGCAGCCGGCCACGGCCTTGCCCGCCTCCACCAGCAGATGGGACTGGCGCGAGGCGCACATGACGCCCTCGATGAGGTTGAAGGCCGTCAGCCGCTCCCGGTCCACGGTGAAAAGCCCGCCATGCGCGGCCAAAAGCTCCGCCTTGCCCTCGCGGGGCGGGCCGGAGGGGACCACGCCCGGCCCGGCCATGGCCGCGGCGAAGGCCAGGGCCGCCTCGTTTTCATGCACGAAATCGCCGGCCGGCTCGGAAATATCCTCCACGTAGACCCGCATCCGGCCCATGGTCTGGAGCCGGCAGATGTCGCCGGCGGTGATGTCCGCGCCGGCGGACACGGCCACGCCCTTGGAGGCGCCCGGCACCACGCGGGTCATGTCGTGCAGGGCCCGCCGGCCGGCCGCCGCGTCCACGGGGACGGAGCGCAGCAGCGGGGCCTCGTCCTCGACGCGATAGGGCGCCTCCCCGGCGCAGCCCCGGCAGATGGCCCCGTCGGCCTTCGGATAGCCCTCGCCGCACACCGGACACACCCCGATGGCCCCCATCCGGCTCCTGTCCATGAAATCCGGGCGCAGGCGCACCGGGGCCACCCGGCACACCGACCGCCCCGCCGCCTTGATTTCGGCGAAAAGCCGCTCCCGGTCCTGCTCCTTCTTCGGCTTGGTCTTCAGGTACCAGGCCCGGATCTCCGGCCAGGCGGCCAGATGCCCCGGATCGAGCCAGGCCCGGAAGCCCTCCCCCGTGAACTTGTCGTACAGGCTCACGGCGTAACGCCCGAGATTGACGACGCGCAGCCAGCCGTTGCCGTAGGTCGGGGGGGTGAGCAGCTGCACCGCGTCGGGCAGGCATTTCCTGGTCTCGACCACGGCGTCGAAGATCGTCCCCGCGGGCAGACCGGCCCGGGCCGCGTCCACCATGAAGCCGCCGAGGATGAGCCCCGGCGCGGGGTTTCCATGAAAGGCGGCGGCCACCTCCAAAAATTCCTCAAAGGAATACGGGCCGATGGAACTGTCCATGGCCGTTTTCGCGGCGGATTGCGGCATATGTCCCCGACGAGGCCCCGCGGCGGAAACCGCGGTCTTCACGAATTCGTGGCGAGGCGCGCCCTCCACGCCCGGCGCGCCGTGTCCCTCCCGGTCGCGGCCTCAGGACACGTTGGAGTAGACGCGGTTGAGCAGGCGCTTGAGCGTGGCGACATCCTCGCGCCCGAGTCCCCGGCAGGCCCGCTCAAGGCAGGTCACGCCGAGATCGAGCAGCCCCTCCTGGAGGGCCAGGCCGGCCTCGGTCAGGTGGATGCGGTGGCTGCGCCGGTCCTTGGGATCCGGCTGACGGACGACGAGCCCCTTGTCCTCCAGTATCTTGAGCAGCCGGGTGACGTTGGGCTTGTCCTTGTCGGCCCGGCGGGCGAGCTCCACCGGAGTCTGGCCGTCGGCTTCCCACAGCAGGTTCAGGATGCCCCACTGATCCACGGTGATGTCCTGGCCCGCCTCCTGCAGCAGGGTGTTGCCCAGCAGCCGCAGCCGCAAGGCCGTGCGCACCAGGAGGAACCCCAGGGATTCCCGAAGGGGAAAGGGACGGATGTCATCAGGGGTCAGCGGCGACTTTTCCATAGGGAATCATATAATAGCAACGATCGGGCGCCGGGTCAACGCCCTTTTCGAAC
>CAZNUQ010000037.1:9352-18004 GCA_964576235.1 uncultured Desulfovibrio sp. | reverse complement strand
CCCTAGCCGCGGCGCGCGGGCAACAGCTCGTTGAGCTCGTCGATGTAGCCCTGTTCCAGCTGGTTGACCCGGTCGATGTGGGAGCGGAAGATCATGTCCATGCGCGGATCGAAAAAGCGGTGGCAACTGTAGTTCGACACCGACACGAAGCCGCGCCGGGCCTTGTGGGGACCGCCCATGCCCGGGTCGTAGCGGACGATGCCGTTGGCGATGCCCCAGACGACGGGCGCGTAGTAGCACAGTTCGAAGTGGAGGAAGGGGATGTCCTCGAAGGCGCCCCAGTAGCGGCCGAAGAGGATGTCCCCCTTGCGGGCCAGCAGGGCCAGGGCCACGGGATCCCGCCGGCCGGTCTTCCAGGCGGCGGCGAAGGCCAGGCGGTGGCGGAAGGCGCCGGAGAGCCCGTCGAAAAAGCCGTCGGTCAGGTAGCGGCAGCCCCAGGGGCCGAACTTGGCGTTGGTCTTCTCGTAAAGCGCCCGCATGAGCGGGAAAAACGCGTCCGGGATATCGCTTCCGGCCACGACCTCCACCCGGATGCCCGAGGCCTCGAGGGCCCGGCGTTCGCGGCGGACGGCCTTGCGGCGGTTGGCGTTGAGCGTGGCCAGGAAGTCGTCGAAGCACCCGTAATCCCGGTTGCGCCACAGGTAGCCCTGATGGCGCCAGGCGGTGAAGCCGAACGCCTCGGCGGCGGCGGCGAACTCCGGTTCGGTGAACAGCAGCGCCGCGCCCTGAACCCCGTTGCTCCGGCAAAACTGCTCCATGGCCTCGAACAGGCGCCGGGAAAGCCTTGCCTGGTTGCAGCCCGGGTCGGTCAAAAACCGCAGTCCCGTGGCCGGGGTGAAGGGGGTGGCGCCGACCAGGCGCGGGTAATAGGGCAGGCCCAGGCGGCTGGCCGCCTCGCCCCACAGCTGGTCGAAGACGAATTCGCCGTCCGAGTGCCACTTGAGATACAACGGCAGGGCGCCCACGAGCCGGCCGCCGGCGTGGGCCAGCAGATGGTTGGGATACCAGCCCCGGGCGGGGGAGGCGCTGCCGGAATCCTCCAGGAGCTTGAGCCAGGCCCACTCGAAAAAGGGGTTGTCCAGGGACGAGGCCAGCTCGTCCCAGGCGGCGCCCTCCACCTCTCCCATGGAACGGACGAAGCGCAGGGTGATCTGGTCTTGGGGCGCGGTCATGGGCCGAACATACGCGTCGCGGCGGTTTCTGTCATCCCGGCCGGCCGGCGGGACGGCCGAGGATGGTGGTGCGCCACACGCCGTTCTCGAAATCGATCCGGCGCCAATCGGGCGCGACGGCGAGGACGGGGGCGTACTTTTCCCATTCGCTGTTGTCCAAAAGCAGGAAGCCTCCCGGCTTCACCCGGCAGAAGGCGTTGAGGGCGCACTCCACCCTGGCCCTGCCGTCGATGAGCACGAAATCGAGGCTGTCCTCGGGAATGTCCAGGATGGCGTCGGCGTAGGCCGCGAATTCCGGCTTGCGGTGGACGTGGCCGGTCTCCCGCCACAGGGCCGGCCGGGCCTCCGGCCTCCCCGGTCCGTCGCCCGGCGGCACGAACCGGAATTCCACGTTGGCGATCCCCTGGCCGGCCAGAAGCGCCGCCACCCGGCGGCGCCACTTCTCCTTGTGCTCCACCGTGACGAGCCGGGCCACCCGCCGGGCCACGAAGGCGGTGCTGCGTCCGCCCCCCCACTCGAAACCCGTCATGTCGGGACGGAGGTGGCGGTCCAGAAAACGCACCGCGCCGGCGTTGAGCCAGGGATAGCAGGGATCGAGGGCCAGCCGGCAGACCGTCGGCAGGTACAGCGCGGCCCGGGCGGCCCGGCGCAGGGCCTCGCCGAAACCGCGCCGGCCCGGAGTGTAGCGGATGAGCACGGCCGGCGGACGGCTCAGTGCGCCCGGGAGGCCAGGGCGGCCGCCGTGTCGTCGAAAAGCGAAAAGACCCGCCCGAGGTCGGCTATGCGCAACACCTTGGCCACGCACTCGGAAATCGAGCACAGGGCCACGGTTCCGCCGCCGGGCAACAGCCGGTTGCGCACGGTGATGAGGCTGCCGATGGCGCTCGAATCCATGAACTCCACGCCGGAAAGATCGAAAAGGAGCGTGGCCGGGGCCGGTTCGAGATGCGGCGCCAGGGCGCGCTGGAAATCCGGACACACGGTGTAGTCGAACATCCTGGGCAGGCCGCCCACCAGGGTCAGGGAGCCATGCCGGGTAACGGTCAGATCCATGTCGCCTCCAGGTCGCCAAGCACGCGACCGCCGTGATCTAGCATGGGGGAGGCCGGCCGGGCAAGGCGGCGGCCGGGCGCGTTTTTCCCCCTTTCGCGGACGCCGGGTTGCGTGTATCAAATCCGGATCGGCCGCGAACCGCAACGGGCCGCCGCCCCCCGGAACCGCCGACAAGAGGTTGCCATCCGTCATGACCAAGGACTTCGGCCACGCCAAGGCCGCGCCCCAGCCCGGGGCGTGCTCGGACTCCGTCTGCGCCATGCTCGACCGCGTGGGGGTGCCCCGCGATTCCAAATGGCGGGGCCTGATCCTCTACATGCGCAGCATCAAGGATTACGACTTCCTGGACAGCGAGCAGAAGGAACGCTTCCAGGCCCTGGTCATGGAGGTGCTGCGGGCCGGGGATTTTTCCGAGGACAAGTTCCGGGAGGTGGTCAAGGCCAACGAGCGCATCCTGAGCGCCCCCTGGAACCGGGCCCTGACCCGGACGCTGCGGGAGACCGCCGCCCTGGTCCAGGAATTCCAGGAAACCCTCTTCCGGCACAAGGGCGGCGTGCAACAGCTCGAAAGCGTCACCGTCGAGGCCGTGGAATCGGGCGGCGACGTGGACCGCATGCTCGGCACCATCCGGCGCGGCTTCAAGGAAATGGTCACCATGATGGAGCAGGACGCCGAAAAGATGGTGGCCATGAGCCTCACCGACGCCCTCACCGGTATCGCCAACCGCCGGGCCTTCGACGAGCACATCGCCCGGACGGTGGAGGCCGCCGCCGGCGCGGGACGGCCCCTGTCGCTTTTCATGTGCGACATCGACCATTTCAAGCGCTTCAACGACGAACACGGGCACCGCATCGGCGACCAGGCCCTGGTGGTGGTCGGCTCCATCCTCAAGGGCTTCGCCGAGGAATTGAAGCAGCTCGAGGACCGAGACATCTTCCCGGCCCGCTACGGCGGGGAGGAGTTCGCCGTCACCCTGGCCGGCATCGACAAGAACGAGGCCGGGGAACTGGCCGAGATCATCCGCCGCAAGATCGAGCGCTACAACTTCGTCATCCGCGACCCGGACGGCCTCATCCTGGCCTCGGGCATCAAGATCAACGTCAGCATCGGCGTGGCCGAACTGCTGGCGGACTGCCCCACCTCCGGTGTCGAGCACCTCGTCGACGCGGCGGACAAGGCCCTCTACCTGGCCAAGTCCTCGGGCCGCAACCAGGTCCGGGCCTTCGTCAGACACCAGCCCTAGCGGACCTTCGCGGCGTCCGGGCCGGACCTTTCCACTGCCACGGCGACCGGCGGGCCGTCAGGCCTCGCGCGGGCCCGGCAGGATCCGGAACTTCTCCGCCGCCGGCGTGCGCTTCCAAGCCCACCACTCCCTGGCCGCCAGCCAGCCGTAGCGCCCAAGCGGGCCGGGGAACACCCCGGGATGGGCCGCCATAAGCCCCGGCAGTTCCCGGAAACGCGCCAGCCGCAGCAGGAACCCCACCAGCCCCTTGTCCATGAAGATGGCCCGGAAGCGCTCCTGGTTCCCCAGCACGTGCCGGATCATGGCCTGTCGGAAGGCGTCGTGGGGCGGGTGGCGGCGCAGGTCGCCGACGCTGTTGATGTTGCCGAGGACAGGGTTTGCGCCGAAGTTGTTCCTGCCGTGGCGGCGGTAGCAGCCGTGGATGGTCGGCACGAGCAGGGAGCCGCCGACCAGATTGCAGAAATGGGCGATGTAGTAGTCGGCGCAGATGCGGAAGGTGGTGCCGTCGGTCGGCAGGACCAGATCCAGGGTGCTGCGCCGGAAGACCATGCTGCTCGACGTGGCCCAGATCCAGAACCCCTTCTGGAAGCGCGTGCGGCGCACGTGGCGGTAGTACCCCTTGGACTGGTGGTCCATGTGCTGGCCGCCCACGACCTCGCCCCGGCCGTCGATCTGGTACTGGTTGGAACTCGTGAAGGCCACGGTGGCCACCGACAGGTGGGCGCGCAGGTGGGTTTCCAGGAAATCATCGAGGAGCACGTCGTCCGCGTCGAGCATGACCACGAAGCTGCCCGTGGCCACGGCCAGCCCGTCGCGGAAGGCCTCCATTTGGCCGCCGTTGCGCTCCCGAACGAGGAGCCTGAACCGGGGCCCGGCCTCGGGGGTGGCCAGGTAGGCGCGCAGCCGGGCCAGGGAATCGTCCGAGGAGGCGTCGTCGACCACGACGCACTCCCAGTTGTCGTAGGTCTGCCGGGCCACGGAGCGCAGGCACTCCACGATGTAGGGGGCGTAGTTGTAGCTCGTGACGATGACGCTCACCCGGGGCCTCGGCAGCTCGGCCCGGACAAGACGCGGATCGTCGAGGGCCGGGGGCAGGTCGGCCGGCGCGACATCGGCCGGGCCGGCGGCCCGGCGGGCGATCAGATCGTGGACGGACATGGAGGGGCGGTCCTCGCGGGGATGGTGCCGCGCGCGGGAAGGCTCCCCGTTTCCCTTCCGCGCGTCCCGGGCCGCGCCCCGCGCGCGGCGGCGCAAGGCGGGAAAACGGCGCTCAAAGCGCCCAGGAAACGTCCTCGGGCTCGACGATCTTTTCCTGTTGCCCGATGTAGTGGCGCGGATCCGTCACCGGGGCCGGCGTCCCGACGGGCCTCGCCTCGTCCAGGCCGAAAAGGGCCGCGTAGTCGCCGTGGAAGCCGTCGCAGATGTCCCGGATGCCGCAGGCCGCGCAGGCCGGGGCGAAAACGTAGCCGCAATGCTCCCGGGCCCGGATCAGGGCGCTGTGGCGGTAGGCGTCCCCGACGCCGACGGCCGGATCGTCCAGGTAGCCGGGCGTGTCGCGGAAAAGCGGCGAGCGCAGGTTGGCCTGGCGCAGGCTCAGGACCGGCGACAGGCCGCCGTCGCGCCGCCGCTGGGAGGGCATGTCCGTCCACGACCACGAGGCGTAGTCCCACTCGTGGAGGTCGTAGGGCAGCTGCTGGAAATTGTAGAGCTGGGGGCGGTAGGCCTCCGGCACCTGGCACAGGGGGAAATACCGCACGTTGGCCTCGATCCCCCGGCCGGCCAGGAAGTCCAGGGCGGCGAGCAGCGGCGGCGCCACCTCGCCGTAGGCGGCCACGTCCTCCCTGGAACGCCCGCCCTTCTGCTGGTCCTCGAAGGGGTTGAAGGCGATGAAGTTGACCACCCGGGCGCCGACGGCCGCCGCCAGCCGGGCCACCCCGGACAGGTGCGGCAGGGCGGAACGGGTCAGCACGCAGTTGAAGCGCACCGGCAGGCCGACGGCCAGGCAGTGGTCCAGGGCGGCCATCTGCCTGGCATGGGCCCCGGGCACGCCGACCACCGCGTCGTGGTCCGCGCCGAGGCCGTGGACGCTGACGAGCAGGTCCCGCACGCCGCTCTCCTTGAGCCTCCGGCAGGCCTCGCGCCGGGCCAGGGCCACGGCGTTGGTGATCAGCGTCGGCAAAAGTCCGATGGCCGCGCAGTGGGCGCACAGCTCCCCGATGCCGGGGTAGATGGTCGGCTCGCCCCCCTGGATGTCGATGGCCGTGTTGCCGTAGTGGCCGCGCAGGGTGTCGCAGATGGCCATGGCCTTCTCCAGGCCCATGAACGGATGTTCGGGATGGTCCCTGGCCTCGATGCGGGTCTGGAAGTAGCAGAACCGGCAGCGCAGGTTGCAGGTCTGGCCGAGCCAGACGACGCCGCGCCGGGTGAGCACCCGTCTGGTGGTCACGGCCGGGGCCGGGACTCCGTGGCGTTCCATGCGTCAGGCCCCTTCCGGCCCGGCCGGCGCGTCCAGGCGGGCGGCGATGCGCTCACGATATTCCCTTTCCCCTTGCATTTCGGACATGTACCAGTTCGGCCCGGGGTGCCAGTCCCCGGCCAGTCCGCCGCCGTAAAGCGCCACCCGCCCCTCCCGGGCCTTGGGCGAACCCATGGCCAGCAGGGCCCGCAGGTTCCCCGGGCTCACGTCGTCGATTTCCTCCACGCTCGGCCTGCGGGGCAACGGAATGGCGCAGCCGCAGCGCGGGCAGGCCCGGGTCTTCTGGTCCCCGAATTCCCCGGGCGTGCGCCGCCACCAGCCGGGCTCCACGGGCCAGCCGCCGGGGCCGTCGAAGAGCATGTCCAGGCTCGCGGCCACCTCGCAGAAAAAGGCGCCCTTGGGGGTGATGGCGGCCGACCAGCAGGTCTGCACCCAGCAGTCGTCGATCAGGCGCCACATGGCCTCCCGGTCCGGGACGACCTCCTCGGCGGCCACCAGCACGGGCTGGTGGAGGATGCGGTCGGCGGTGTGGTCGTTGAAAAAGAAGTTGCCGAAGACCTCGCGGACAAGCGAACCGTAGCGCCGGCCCAGGGCGCCCGGCACCGTGGACCACAGGCCCCGCCGCTTCTTGTCGGTAATCCGCTCGGCCAGGTACGCGGCCATGGCGGCGAAATCCGGATGCAGCAGCGGCTCGCCGCCGATCATGCCCACCATGCCCGGGAAATCGACCAGGGAATCCACGGCCCGGCGAAACGTGTCCATGTCCATGAAAAAAGGCCGGCGGTGATGGCCGGTCAGCCGCGTGCAGTTGGAGCAGCGGTTTTGGCAGGCGTTGGTCACGTCGATCTGGATGATGCGCATCCGCGACAAGGCGATCATGTCCGTTCCCTCGTTCCCGGCGGCGGCCCGGCCAGGGCCAGAACCGTCTCCCGGGGAAAAATCTGCCGGTTTCGCCGCACGACCGGGGCGAACTCCCCATGGCCGGCGTCCACCCGGGCACAATCGGCCCCGTCCCCGCCCACGCCGGCCAGGGCCGCCTCGAAATGCCCGGCCGAGGCCGCCGCCAGGCGGAAATCCCAGAACAGGGCGTCCGAGAGGCCGTGCTGGAAGCCGCCGCTGTCGTCAAAGGCCTCGCGGCGGCACACGAGCATGTCGCCCAGCGCATCCCCGCCGAGAAGCTCCAGGAAATCAGGGGCGTTGCTCCCGGAAACCCGGACCAGGGACACCTCCGGCCGGGAGGCGAGGAGGTCCACGGCCCTTTCGAGCAGGCCGGGCTCGGGGATAGCGCCGGCCCGGAAAAAAGCAAGCACCGTGCCGGAAGCATCATGCGCCGCGCGGTCGCAGGCCGCGCCGGGCGGCTGGTCCCCATCGACGGCCGTCACGCGGACCGGCGGCAGGGACTGGCGGGCCAGGGCCTGCCGGGTGGCGGCCACGGCCTGCGGCGCCCCGGGCGCGATCACGGCCGCGACCGCCCTTCCGGCCAGCCTGGGGCCGCGTCCGGACACCCGGGCGATGGCCCGGCGCATGTTCGCGAACGGGCCGGTCTTGACGGCGAAGGCCGGCAGGTAGGCCCGGCGGCAGGCCGGCAGCGGCGGGGTATTGCCGCCGTCGAAGCCCCGAAGCGGGGAAAGGTCCGCGTCGCCGCGCAGAGCCAGGTATTTGGGATCGACCCCGTCGCAAAATTCCATGGCCGGGCAGGCGGCGCAGGGCCCGGGGAAGACCTTGAAGGCGTCCCCGCGCCGGGCCACGGTCGCCAGGCTCCCCTCCCGGCCGCCGTCGATGCGGCGCGGCTCCCGGACCAAGGCGTAGACCTCCCGGGGGCCGCCGGGCGGCACGGCAAGCGGCGCGGCGCAGTACTCCGGCTCCCGGTCCTCGTTGCCGGCCCGGTTCATCCATTCGTGGGGGTCGTGATGGACCCCGACCACCCCGACCACGTGGCGGATCAGCTCCGGGGCCGCGCACAGGGGCAGATACCGGACGGTCGCGGCCGCGCCGGCCGATTCCAGGATGGCCACGGCCCGGCCCAGCGGCCCGGCCATGGCCGGATAGGCGGCCTGGAGCCCGGCGATGCGCTCCGGGCTGTCCCAGCGGTGGTAGGCGTTGAAGACGATGAAATTGTGGTGGTAGACCCCGCGCCGGGCGGAAATTTCGGCGATGCGCGGCAGGTCGTCCAGGTTCCCCGCGTGGACGACGGTGTTGACGCCGTACTGGAAGCCGGCGCCGTCCAGGGCGTCCATGGCGGCGAGGACCCTGGCCAGGGAGCCGCCCGTGGCCTCCCGGAAGCCCTCCTCGCTGGCGGCATGGACCGAAAAGAGGAAGTCGGCCGCCCCGGCCGCGAGCAGGGCGTCGAGAAGCCGGCCGCCCCGGGCCGGAAGGAACTGGCCCAGGGTGATGATCCGCGCGGCGATCCCCAGGGAGGCGGCCCGGCGGACCATGTCCGGCAGCCCCGCGTGCATGGTCGGCTCGCCGCCGGTGATGTCGCAGGAAACGAGGCCGTGCCCGGCGAGCAGGTCCAGGATGCGCAGGCTCGCGGCGGTGGACCGGAACGGCGCGCGGCGCAACCCAGCGAACTGGCCGCCCTCCCCGGCCGCGAAACTGTAGTAGCAGAACCGGCAGGAATGGGCGCAGCGCCGGCCGAGGTCGAGCACCCCGCACCGGCTGACGGCTCCGGGCGGATGGAAGAAAAACCCGGTCCCCGAGCTCACGCC
>CAZNUQ010000037.1:0-9252 GCA_964576235.1 uncultured Desulfovibrio sp. | reverse complement strand
GGGCGTCGAGGCAGGCCGGCAGGTAGCGGGCCTGGTTGTAGGCCGGAACGACGACGGAGATCCGGGACGTCATGGCCGGCCGGCCCTTTCCCGGCGAAAAGGCGGCGCGGCGCGCCCTAGTCGCATTGGCGCCTGATGTTGTAGACGGCCCGGGCCTCGGCCACATGCTGGTCCGGAGCGCCGTCGGACCAGAGCACGACATGGGCGTTGCCCACGCGGTTGCCGAGCAGCCTGACCGTGGCCTCGGCGTAAAGGTCGTGGGCCGTGGCCGGACGCAGGTAATCCACAAGGAGGTCGATGGTGGCGATACGATCGTCGAGTTGGCACAGTGTCCAGACGGCGAACCCGGCGCACACGTCGGCCAGGGTGGAAATGATGCCGCCGTGCAGCGCCGGGCGGCGCGCGTCGCCGATCAGGTCCTCCCGGAAGGGGACGAACAGGCGGACGCGGCCCTTCTCGATGGCCGCGACCCGGATACCGAGCATCTTCTGGAAAGGAATGCCGCCCTCGATGAGGGCAGCCAACCCGTCGAAATCCATCATTGTCTCCTTGAAAAGAAAACGGGGCGGCCGGGGTCCGGCCCGGCAGGAAGCGAGGCCCCGGCACCCGCCGCCTTACCCGAAACGCCCCACCTCGGTCCGGCACTGGTCGTCCCACTCCAGGCAGTCCAGATCGGTGATGGCCTCGAAGGCCCCCAGGCAGCGCTGGCACTCCCGGGTCACGGACACCTTCCCCCCGGCGATGTCGGCCTCGCCGGCAACGACCTTGGTCTTTTCCCCGCACGTCGGGCACGTGGCCTCGAAAACCGCCTGTCTGGACATGGCGCGCTCCTTTTTCCCGGGCATTCCAGGGTGTCATTGCCACCGCCTTTTCCGGCTCCCCGCCGGGATTCCGGCCAGGGGCCGACATCCGGCATACACCGCGATTCGGCGGACAGTCCAGCGCGCCCCCGCCGGGCTTGAAGGGCGGGCCGGGATGGCGCATCATCGCCCGACGAACGCCCCCGGCCGACCCCGGCGGCATGACGGAGAGGGCCGCCAACCGAGGCACCGACGCCATGGAAACACCCCACCGACACCACACCGCCCCGGTCCTCCGCGTCCGGGACATGGCGGGGCAGCCCCCGAAACGCTTCCCGTCCGTGGACATCCTGCGCGGCGCGAGCGTGGGCTTCATGATCGTGGCCAACAATCCCGGCGACACGGCCAGCGTCTATTCCGCCCTCATCCACTCCCGCTGGCACGGCTGGACCACCGTGGATCTCATCTTCCCGATCTTCCTTTTCATCGTCGGGGTCTCCGTGGCCCTGAGCAGCCGCCGGGAGGCCCCGACGGACGGCGGAGGCAGCCCCTGGCCCCGGGCCCTTCGCCGGGCGGCGATCCTCTTTCTGCTCGGGCTCGTGGTCAACGGCTTCCCTTCCTTCAATCTGGATACGCTGCGCATCCCCGGCGTGCTCCAACGCATCGCCGTGGTCTACCTGGGGGCCCTGTGGTTTGACCTGCACTGCGGGTGGCGCGCCCTGTCGGTGGCGATAACCGGCATTCTCGCGGGCTACTGGCTGCTGTGGGCCTTCGTGCCGGTGCCGGGACTCGGCTTCCCAACCCTGGACACCGAATACAACCTGGAAGGCTGGCTGGACCAGATGTTCATGCGCGGCCATCTTTGGGAATACGACACGAGCTGGGACCCGGAGGGCATCCTGAGCACCCTGCCCTGCGTGGCCCTCGCCCTTCTCGGCGTCCTGGCAGGGCGGGTGCTGCGGTCGGGAAACGCCGCCGGATTTCCGGCGCTGCTGGCCACGGGTCTGGCCCTGCATTGCGGCGGCCTGGCCTGGGACGCCTGGTTCCCCATCAACAAGCTGATCACGACGAGTTCCTTCGTCCTTTTTTCCGGCGGCCTCGGCATGGCCCTCCTGGCCGTGTGCCATCGCTGCTTCGACGGCAGGCCGCCGGCGATCTGGACGCGCCCCTTCGTGACGCTCGGGAAAAACGCCCTTTTCCTCTATGTTTTTTCGGAGCTTTTGACGAAATCCCTGCACCTCGTGCGGGTCGTGCCCGTCGCCGGAGGACACGGAAGCCTCCATTTCTGGCTGTTCGAACAGTTCTCGCGCTGGTTCGACGACCGCTATGTCGCCTCCATCGCCTGGGGCCTGCTCCTTTGCGTGTTTTTGTGCGCCATGGCCACGATCATGGAGCGCCGGGGCATCGCGCCCAGGATCTGACGCCGTCCGCGCCTTCCGGCGCCCGGGTCAGGACTGCTCGAAGTGATTTTTCACGGCGAACATCTGGTCGAACACCCCCTGCCGCTCGATGCCCACCACGCCGTGCGGCCAGTAGACCATCGACTCGGAGAGTTTCTCCAGCCCCCCTTCCCGGAACCTGGCCCGGGCCGCCTCGTCGCAGATGATGCCGCCGAGGTCCGTGCCGTCGTTGTCGTCATGGTACAGGGAGCCCAGCCGGCCGGCCTCCTCCGCCGTGGGGAAGCAAAACAGCCGCTGCATGATGTAGACGACCTCGCGGTCGATCTCCTCCAGGCAGCGGTCCCGGTTCCACGAGGATTCCGCCGGATCCAGGAGCCTCGGGCCGGCGTAGTCCAGCCACAGCTTCTGGAAGCTCATGATGCCGAGCTGCACCAGCCAGCGTTTGTAGAGCTGGTCGAAAGGCATGGCCACATCCTCGAGCTCGGGACGAAAGGCGCCGTCGCCGTTCGAGGAGTAGCCCAGGGTGGTGCCGCACACCGCGTTGAGGGATTGTTCCAGGATTTCCGGGTGGGAATAGAGGGTGTGCGTCTCATGGCGCCAGGCCCCCATGTCGCCCAGATAGGAGCGCACGTCCGCCCCTTCGAGCACCGCCCGGGCCGAGGCCCGCTGCGTGCAGAAATAGAGGCCGGTGATGCGCGAGCCCACGCCCTCGTGGCGGAATATCCGCTCCATGGCCAGCTGGATGCTGCCGCGAAACCCGATGTCCGCCACGGCGAGCCGCTCGTGGCCGCCGAACTGGGCCAGGGCATAGTACAAAAACGCCTTCCGGGCCTTGAGGGCCAGGGTGTCCAGCAGGCGGGAGTATACGGGATGTTTGGCGATGAGCGTGGAAAAGGTAAGGCGTTCCGCGTCGTTGAGGACCACATCCATCAGGTCCGGCCCGATTTCCGTGATCCGCTCGGGGGGAATGCCCAGGGCCTTGAGCAGGGTGCGCGCGGAAGCCTGCCGGTGCTTGACCGTCTTGTCGAAGACGGTCTTGGGCGTCACCTCCAGCAGCGAGGCGAGGTTCACGGAATGCCTGGAGACGTGGAAGGGCTTGACCTCCAGCTTGACGCCGGCCGCCTTGGCGCTGCGCTTGATCAGGGGCAGGAGGGTCTGGGCCTCGCGCATGAAGGCCAGGCAGCAGGTGATGCCCTCCTCCCGGCACTGCCGCACCACCCAGTCCGCGTAGCGGGCCAGGGCCGGACCGAACAGGAAGGCCCCGTCCTGGTAATACTCGCGCCAGGCCGTGTTGACGAGTCCGCCCAGCCGGCGGGCGAGCACCCGGAAGGAGGCCAGGGAGGCCGCCTGCCGGGAGGTGTTGCACAGCATCCGCTCGCGGGACTGGACCCGCTGCGTGTAGGCGTCGTTCCGGGGATAGTGGAACCCCCGCACCCGGGCCAGCCGGGCGCCGTGGACATCGGCGTAATGGCTGTCGCCGATGTGCAGCATTTCCTGTGGGTTGAGGCCGAGTCTGGCGGCCGCGACGCCGTACAGTTTCCCCTCGAACTTGGCGGCCGCGGCGTCCCGGGAGGTGAGCACCAGATCCACGAGGTCGAGGTCCACGCCGTTGTGCCGCAATATCGACGCCAGCTGCTGGGAGGACAGGTAATTGTCCGAGAGGATGGCGATCTTGAGGCCAAGGGAATGGAAGTGCCGGATGAGGGCCATGGCCGTCGGATTGCAGTGGCAGAAATCCCGCTCGGTTTCGATTTCCGTTTTCACGCCCAGTTGCGGATCCCGGACGACCTCGCCCAGGGCGACGTAAATCTCCTCGATGGAGCATTCCGTGGTGCGCCGCTTCTCCAAGGCCTCCTGCCGGGCCTGCTCCTCGGCCGCCTCACGAAGCTGCTGGAAGGCCTCCGGCGAAATGGAAGGCCGCAGCGCCCCGTTCTCGCGCAACCGGCGGCCGACCTCCACGAAAAGCCGGGTCGGCTCGTCCGAGAGCCGGAAGAGGATCGTGTCGAAACAGTCGAAGGAGACGCATTTCGCCGTCGCCAGATCCTTTTTCACCTGGAAGTGCAGGCCGGCGTCATCGAGGTGCATGGCCTCGTGGTAGGACCCCATCTCGGCGAGGTTCCGGCGGGCCGTTTCGAGCCGCGCCCCCAGGGTGGCGAGGTCGGCCACCTCCCGGGCCGGGACGAACAGGGAGGTCCCCCCGTCCGCCGGCAGGCCGCCAAGCGGGGCCAGCCAGTTCTCGTAGGCCAGGGGAAGCACCGGGCCCGGCGTGAAAAAGTCCCCGGACGGCCGCCGGTAGGACAGCTCGTCGAGCTCCCTGGCCACCACGTCCCCCATCTGGGCGATGTATTCGCGCTTTTGCGTGACGGACCGCTGGTCGCCGTGATGCCGGAAGGCGGAAAAGATGTCCCGCACGGTGCAAAGCGGCGCGATCCTGGCGAAACGCAGCCACAGATCGTAATCCGCCGCCAGGGAAACCTCCTCGTCCAGCCTCCCGCCGGCCTCCTCCCACAGGGAACGCCGCCAGAACATGGCGTCCTGGCCCATGAACACGCCGTCGAGGGGCGCGGCCATGTCCAGCATGCCTCCCCGGGACCAGGAAAGGTCCCTGTCGAGGAACACCAGCCGCCCCATCTGGTCGCACACCGTGGGCCGGCCGGTGATCCACCGGGCGCCGGCGTCGAGCATGAAGGTCATGGCGACCTTGAACAGGCACGGCCCCACGTACAGGTCGTCGGCGTTGAGCCAGGCCATGATCTCGCCCGTGCCGCGGTTGAGGCCGTCCTCGATGGCCCGGTACTGGCCGCCGTCCGGCCGGGACTGCCAGTAGGCGAGCCGGTTGGCGTGGCTTCGGATGACGGACAGGGAGTTGTCGATGCTGCCGCCGTCCATGACGATGTATTCCAGGTTGGGATAGCCCTGGTCCAGGACGGAGCGCATGCAGGCGTCCAGGAAAAGGCCCTGGTTGAAGGACGGCGTGACGATGGTGATGCGCGGCCAGGGCGTGTCGGGGCACACGGCCCGGCGCCAGGCCTCGGCCCGGTCGAAGGCGTTGCCGGACACCACGGCGTCCTCCGCCGGCCCGGCGAGGGGATCGCGCAGCATGGGCGCGAAATAGGACGGCACCGGGGCGACGAGCCGGCGGAAGGCCTCGTCCCGGACGGCAGGCGGCAGGGCCTGGTCCAGTTCGGCCCAATACGGGGAAAGATCGCTGGTCAACTGCCCCGGCCGCAACCGGAAGGCGCCCAGGACCGCCGCCAGCCCGTGGCGCGGCGCCTTCTCCGCGAAACGGCGCCAGAGATCCCAGTCGCCGGCCAGACGAAAGCGCGTGTCGAGTCCTCCGGCGGCGTCGTAGAGGGACCGCCGCCAGAAACTTCCCTCCTGCTGGAGGAATTGCCAGTGCTTCCCCTCGCACAGGCCCGCCGCGAGGATTTCCCGGGGATACTGGTTCAGGGGGTCGTATTCGGCGATGGCGCCGGAGGCGTCGACCAGGCAGCGCGCGCCCCCGAGCCAGGTCACGTCCGGTCGCGACGCGGCCACCCGGGCGATGCGCTCCAGGCAGTCCGGCCACAAGGCGTCGTCGGCGTTCAGCCAGGTCATGAAGTCGTCGGGGGCCATCTCCAGCCGCGCGAACCCCTTGGCGATGGCGTCGTACATGCCGTCGTCCGGGGCGCTGTCCCAGGTGAACCGCGCCGAGAGGCAGCCGGCGGCAAACGCGCCGGAAGCGAGGGCCCGTTCCCAGTGCTCCAGCCGTCCGGGGGTGCCGTCGGTGGAGGCGCCGTCCTGGACATGGTAGCGCAGGTGGAAAGTGCCGCGCTGGGAAAGGACGCTTTCGATGGTGGCGTCGATGGTCCCGGCCGCGTCGCGGCACGGGGTCACGATATGGATGACGGGGGCGTCGGCCTCCCGGCGCGCTGTCGAATCCTGGCTCATGTTTTCCTCCGACATAAGGATGGTGTCGTACTCTTGCAATTTTCCTGCCGAGAACGCGACACCCCCATCCGGGCATCCCCGCCCGGGGCGGCGTCCGGCCGCCGGGCACGCACCGGCGGCTTCCAGTCAAAATGTTGACCGCCCCGGTCCGCAGCAGGCCATCCGCCCGGCGCGGCGCCGCCGGGCGCCGCAAAAAAATCGAACGATCTTTTTTCAATACCTGCAGGCTATATGCACATCCCGTACACATCTTCTGGCGCAACAAGGCTGTTTTACTTTTTCAAATACAATATCAATAAGTTATGAGCGAAAGCCAAATCGACTCATCGGTTGACAATAAAATTCCATATATGTATTTTTGCCAAGGAGGGGCGGAAATATGCACAAATCCTTCAAAGCATTTTGCATGGTATTGGCGCTGCCCATCATGGGATGCACGGCGGCCAGCCACAAGGCGCAGGTCCGCGACGACTCCATGGACCGCATTTCCGTGGGAACGGTCCAGCGTGAAATCCGCATCGGCATGAACTCGGCCGATGTCGTGGCGGCCCTGGGGTCTCCGAACATGGTGACAACCGACGACCAGCGCCGCGAGGTATGGGTGTACGACAAGATATCCACCGAAGTCAGCTATTCCCAAAGCGGCGGCTATGCATCCATCATCGTGGCCGGCGGCGGCGGCGGGTCGGGCGCCGTCTCCAGAACGCAACGCACGCTGACGATCATCGTGAAGTTCGACCAGGACAAGAAGGTCCGCGACTTCGCCTACCGCCAATCCAGTTTCTAGAGAGGAATGAACATGGTGCGTCGCCTCGTGATCCTCGCCTGTTGCGCCCTCGTCCTCGCCGGCTGCCAGGCATCCAAGAAAATCCCTCCCCAGGCCCTGCAGCTCTCGCCGGAGGACCTCGGCAAAAAACAGCTTCAAATGCGGTCGTTCGACACCGGCGACGAGAAAATGATCCTGTCGGCCTCCGCGGCGTTGCTGCAGGACCTCGGTTTCAACCTGGACGAGAGCTGCACCGATCTGGGGCTGGTTTCCTCCTCCAAGAACCGCACGGCCGTGGAAGCCGGGCAGGTCGCCGGGAAAATCCTCGTGGCGGCCGTGCTTGGCGTCAATATCCCCGTGGACAAGGAGCAAATGATACGGGCCTCCCTCGTCACGAAGCGGATCGGCGAGAAGGGCGAGAAGGTCGCTGTGCGACTGACCCTGCAACGGGTGGTCTGGAACGAGGTGAACCAGATATCGAAAGCCGAATCCGTCAACGACGCGCAAATCTATCAGGAATTTTTCAACAAGCTCTCTCAGTCCGTCTTCCTGGAGGCCCATGCCATATGACGCCCAGATTTCTTCCCCATACCCTGCTCGCGTGCACCTTGCTTTTCGCGACGACCGGCTGCCAGACCACGTCCTCCAAGCAGCAGATACTGGCCTCCGCCACGTCGCAGGTCGAGCTCAGGAACTACCAGAGCCGGCGTTTTGACACCAACGACAAGGAAAAGACCCTGCGCACGGTCATCGCCACGCTCCAGGACCTTGGCTTCATCATCGACAAAGCTGACCTCACCCTGGGCTCGGTCAGCGCCACGAAGCTCGACGGCTACAGGATGCGGATGACCGTGACGGCGCGCCCCAAGGGGAACGAGCAGATGATCGTCCGGGCAAACGCCCAATATAATTTGATCGCCATTGAAGATCCGTCGCCGTACCAGCAATTTTTCGCCTCGCTGGAAAAATCCATGTTTCTGACCGCCCATATGGACGAATAAGGCGCCCGGGAAAATCCCGGCGCCCGGCGGCCGAAACGACGGCTTGACAGACCGGCGCCATCTTGAAACACATATCGGCGGAGAGAAAAAATACGGCCCAAGGAGTGCGCCATGCCGTATTCCGTCATCCTGGGACATCCCCGGCAGGGCAGCCTCAACCACGCCCTGGCCCACGCCGCCTGCGCCGCCCTGGGGCGCCTCGGACACGAGGTCTGGTTCCACGACCTGTACGCCGAGGATTTCGACCCCCTGCTCCGGACGCCGGAACTGGCCAGGGACGCGCCGTTAAGCCCCTCCCTCGAGCGCCATTGCCGGGAAATCGCCGCGGCCGAGGGCATCGTCATCGTGCATCCGAACTGGTCGGGCATGCCGCCGGCCATCCTCAAGGGATGGGTGGACCGGGCGTTGCGGCCCGGCATCGCCTACGAATTCCTGGACACGGGCAATGGCGAGGGCGTGCCCCACGGGCTCCTCAAGGCCAGGACGGCCGTCGTCATCAACACCTCCAACACCGCCCCGGAACGCGAGGTCCGCGAATTCGGCGACCCCCTGAAAACGCTCTGGAAAAACTGCATCTTCGGACTGTGCGGCGTGACCGATGTCCGGCGGCGCACCTTCAGTGTCGTCGTGACGAGCACCCCGGCCGAACGCGCCGCCTGGCTGGCCGAAACCGAGGCCCTGGTCGCCGAGGCCTTCGGCCCCGCCGCATCCTGAAAAGGGCGGGCGCCCCCCTGCCCTGACGGACCTCAATACCGACCCCCTGCGCGGACCCCGAATGGGGCGCCTGCCCTCTTCGAGGGCATTTTTTCATATTTTTCAGCTACCCCCGCCGCCTCTCCCTTTCGCCGCCGGCCGGCCGCACCGGCTCGGCCGATCCTTCCGCCATCCGGATTCTTAACATTATTTTTACGCCGCCAGGGCGCATTTTAACACCGTTTTTACCCCGGACGCGCTAGGACGGGGGGAAACGGCACGGAGGCAACGCCCATGTTCGAGGATATCGCGATCCTGGCCCTGGTCGCCGCGGTGGTGGCGGCCACGTTCGTCCTGACGGACTTTCTCGACCGACTGCGGAGGGGGTAGCCATGGTCATCATCGGCGCCATCACGGCGGCGGTCCTGTTCGTCTATCTTCTTTTGGCCCTGCTCAAACCGGAGTATTTCGAATGACCGGAAACACCGTCATCCAAACCGCCCTCTTCCTGGCCGCGCTCCTGGGGCTGGCCTGGCCCCTGGGGGCCTACATGGCCCGGATCTACACGGATCGCCCCTGCGGCCTGGACCGGCTGCTCGGCCCCCTTGAACGCCGCCTCTACCGGCTCTGCGGCATCGACCCGGCGGAGGAAATGGACTGGA
>CAZNUQ010000036.1:29046-31762 GCA_964576235.1 uncultured Desulfovibrio sp. | reverse complement strand
GGGGGCCCCCAACACCCCCGGGGCTTGGGGGGGGTTCCCCCCCCCCCCCCCAATCTAACAAACCCTTGCCCGCCCCCGCCGCCGGCCGGGGCGGCCGGCGCGCGGGGGTTTTCGCAGCCGGGCGGAGCATTCGGCCATGGAAGAAGCGGTCAGGGAACTTACGATCCTTATCCTGACGGGACTCTCCGGTTCCGGCAAGAGCACCGGCCTGCGGGTGTTCGAGGATCTCGGTTTTTTTTGCGTGGACGGCCTGCCCGTCAGCCTCGTGCCCAAGCTCATCAATCTCTTCGAGGAGAAGGGGGGGCAGCGGTACAAGGGCCTGGCGCTCGGCATGGACGTGCGCCAGGCGGATTTGGACACGGACTGGGGCGCGACGCTGGCCGGGGTCAAGGTCAGGGATGCCTCGCCGCAGATCATATTCTTCGAGGCCGACACCCAGGAGATCATCCGGCGCTACGCCACCACGCGGCGGCCGCATCCCCTTGAAAACGCCGACAACGGCCTCGAACAGGCGGTGACCGAGGAGCGGCGGCGGATGACGCCGCTTCGCGACGTGGCCGACATGGTCATCGACACCACCGATTTTTCCATCCACGACCTGCGGCGCAAGCTCCAGGAGAAATGGGTTTCCATCAGGACGAGCCCCGGCACGCTCAAGGTGCACGT
Source organism: uncultured Desulfovibrio sp. (assembly GCA_964576235.1). GTDB lineage: Bacteria > Desulfobacterota > Desulfovibrionia > Desulfovibrionales > Desulfovibrionaceae > Solidesulfovibrio. The sequence goes on along the minus strand of CAZNUQ010000036.1, from coordinate 31,096 downwards.
CATGAGTTTCGGCTTCAAGTACGGACCGCCGTCCGAAGCCGATATGGTCTTCGACCTGCGTTTTTTGCCAAATCCCTATTTTGTCAAAGAATTGCGGGAATGCACGGGCAAGGACGCCTCGGTCAGGGACTTCGTTCTGGCCCTGGATCCCGGCCGGGAGTTCCTCGGCCGGCTCACGGAATTCCTTCTGTACCTGCTGCCGCTTTACGCCAAGGAGGGACGCTACCGTCTGACCCTGGCCTTCGGCTGCACGGGCGGCAGGCATCGCTCCGTGGCGGTGGCCGAGTCCGTCTTTGACACGCTGTCCAAGGCTGGCTACAATATTTCCTTGGAACATCGGCATATCGAGCGCGGATGACGGGGCCGGCCCGGTCATCGCGCGGTTGGCGACCGCCCCATGGCCCATGGCCGTGACCGGCGGTCTTGGCGGAGAGGAAAGAAGCGTGGGGCCTTTTCGTTGCCCGCGCTCCGTTCGGGAGTGAACTTCCAGGATGACGCTCGGGCTTGCGGAAGGGCCCTCCATTTTCCGCATGCGCGACGCGAGCGCGGGGCCTTGCGCCCCCGGATGCTGCCCATGAATGTGCAAGCCAAGCAGGATGCCTCCGTCGGCGTGGTGGTGGTGACCCATACCGACTACGGGGAACGGCTGATCAAGGCGGCCGAATGCATCCTCGGCCCTCAGGAACGTTGCCGGTCCGTGAGCGTCGATGTGATCGACGAGGTCGACAAGAGCCTCGCCGCGCTCAAGGCAGCCATCAAGGAAACCGACCGGGGCGCCGGCGTGCTCGTGCTGACGGACATGTTCGGCGGCACGCCCACCAACCTGAGTCTTTCGCTTCTGGGGACCGGGCATCTCGAGGTGCTCACCGGCGTCAACCTGCCCATGCTCATCAAAATCCTGGGGTCCCGGACCAAGGCCCTGGAACCCCTGGCCGTCGAGGCCAAGCAGGCCGGCTGCCAGGGCATCGTGGTGGCCGGGGAAGTGCTGCGCAAAAAGGTGGTCGAGGGATAGGCCATGGCCTTCGTCCGCATCGACAACCGGCTCGTCCATGGCCAGATCATCGAGTCCTGGCTGCCGTTCACCCGGGCCAGGGTGATCCTTGTGGTCAATGACGATCTGGCCGCGGACTTTCTGCGCCAGGAGATCATGTCGCTGGCCATTCCGGACGGCGTGCGCATCGTCTTTTTGGCGGTGGAAGGTTTGTTGCTGTTCATCTCCCGCAACCCCCTGGACGCCGAGGACGCGCTGATTCTTTTCTCCAATTGTCGCGACGCCCAGTCCGCCTACGAGCAGGGTTTCGGTTTTGGCAACCTGAACCTCGGAAACCTGCACTACGCCCCGGGGAAGAAGCAGATATGCCCCCATGTGGCCTTGTCGAAGGAAGACGAATACTGTCTGGATTTTTTCCGTGACCGGGGGGTGCGCCTGGACTATCGTTGCGTGCCGAGCGATCCTCCGCAGTTGAGGTCCGTCTAGGCATGACCCATCAGGCCGACATTCTGCTCCACGTATTTCACGTCGCTTTTTTTTTGTCGTCTTTTCATCGTTCCGTTTTGCCGTAAATGCCGCCCTGCTGGAGCGGCCGCTGGTCATCGGCCTTTTCTGGGGCCTGGTCAATGGCGATCTGGACACCACGCTCAAGCTCTGCATTTTCTATGAGCTGTTCTGGCTCGACGGCATCGCCGCCGGCACCCATATTCCGCCGAACGCCGCTGCCTCAGCCCTTGCCGGCCTGTCCCTCATGCATGTTTTCCAGCTGACTTCCGCGCCCGAGGCGCTGTTCGTCGCCGGAACCACGGCCGTGCTGGGCCGATTGTTCGCCGCCGTCGAGGGAGCCCAGCGGATCATGGAGAATATCAGGCTGTCCCGGTACATGGCGGCGCGGGAACGCGCCCGCGAACCGTTTTCTCCGGGACGGCTGGTCCTGCGGGCCTGCTGCGACATGGCGCTCATCAACGGCGTGACCTTCAGCGTGGCCCTGTCCGGGCTGATAGCCCTGTATTGCGTCCTGCTGCCCCGTGTCTGGCCATACCTGGCCTCCTCGGGCGC
>CAZNUQ010000036.1:15396-28946 GCA_964576235.1 uncultured Desulfovibrio sp. | reverse complement strand
CCGGATGCGGGGAGAGCGGGCATTCCCGGCGGATCGCCGCGCCTGGCCCCGTGCGGGACATTTGCCGCGGGGGCGAAAAAAGCTTTGGCCTTCGTGGGAATTTGACTTGGCAAGATTTGTATTTTGGGATATTCTTCACAAGTTCCAAAGAGGCTACCGACCCGTCAGGGTTTTGGAAAAAACTCCAGGAGGACATTACTATGGCTGTATACGTGGTTGGTCACAAAAATCCGGACACCGACTCCATCGCCGCCGCCATTGCCGTGGCTGATCTGATGAACAAGGCCAAGGGCCTGGACGCCAAGCCCGCGGCCCAGGGCGCCCTCAATCCCGAAAGCGCTTTCGTGCTCGACAAGTTCGGCGTGGCCGCTCCGGAAATCGTCACCGACGCCACGGACAAGAAGATCATCCTGGTCGACCACTCCGACCTGGCCCAGAGCCTTGAGAATCTGGGCAAGGGCGAAATTATCGGCATCTACGACCACCACAAGCTCGGCGACGTGACCACGCCCAATCCCCTGGACATCCTGGTCAAGCCCGTGGGCTGCTCCTGCACCGTCATCAAGATGATGTACGACTGCGCCAAGGTCGAGATTTCCAAGCCCATGGCCGGCATCATGCTGAGCGCCATCCTCTCCGATACCGTCATGTTCAAGTCGCCGACCTGCACTCCCGAGGACAAGGCCGCTGTCGAGGCCCTGGCCAAGATCGCCGGCGTCGCCGACTACATGGCTCTCGGCATCGAGATGTTCAAGGTGAAGTCCGCCGTGGGCGGCACCCCGGCCCGCGACCTCGTTTTCCGCGACTACAAGGACTTCGACATGTCCGGCAAGAAGATCGGCATCGGCCAGCTGGAAGTCGTCGATCTGTCCATCCTCGAGCCCGTCAAGGCCGACCTCCTGGCCGAGTGCAAGAAGGTCAAGGCCGAGGGCCGTCACAGCGTCTTCCTGCTCCTGACCGACATCATGAAGGAAGGTTCCGAGATGCTGATCGTCTCCGACGATCCCAGCTACGTGACCAAGGCCTTCGGCGTCGCGGTCAAGGGCGACTCCGTGTGGCTCGACGGCGTGCTGTCCCGCAAAAAGCAGGTCGTGCCGCCTTTCGAGAAGGCCTTCGCCTAGCTTTTGATCGCCGCGGGAGGGGTGCATCGGGACTTGGCCCCGAGCCCTCCGGCGCGACAAGAAAGGGAGCGGTTCATGCCCGCTCCCTTTTTTTGTCGCCGCCGGCGGCGGAAATGTCGGACCGGAGCGCCGACAGACCATGACGGCGGCGCTCCGGTGTGAGACCCTACCAGACGCTTCTGACCTTGACCCCTCGCGCGGCCATGCGCTCCTTGCATTGGGCGATGGTGTATTCGCCGTAGTGGACGATGGAGGCGATCAGCGCAGCCGAAGCCTTGCCCTCGGTCACGGCGGCGGCCATGTGGTCGGGGTTGCCGGCCCCTCCCGAGGCGATGACCGGGATGGTCACGGCCTCGGCGATCAGCCGCGTAAGCGTCAGCTCGTAGCCGGTCTTGGCCCCATCCGCGTCGATGGAATTGCAGCAGATCTCCCCCGCGCCGAGCCTCTCCACGGTTTTCGCCCACCCGATGGCGTCGAGTCCCATGGGCTTTCGTCCGCCATGGATGACCACTTCGTAGCCCGAGGGGATGTGTTCCGAGACCGGGACCCGTTTCACGTCCATGCCGACCACCACGCATTGGGAGCCGAAGGCCGCCGCCCCCTGGCTGATGATGTCCGGGTTTTTCACGGCCGCCGAATTGACGGAAACCTTTTCCGCCCCGGCGAGGAGCACGGCCCGCATGTCCTCGACCGTGGAGATTCCGCCGCCAACGGAGAAGGGGATGAATATCTGGCTGGCCACCCGGTCCACCACGTCGAGCATGATGCCCCGGCCCTCGCTCGAGGCCGTGATGTCGTAGAAGACCAGTTCGTCCGCCCCGGCCTCGTAGTAGAGGCGGGCGGATTCCACGGGGTCGCCGATGTCCACGTTGCCCTTGAACTTGATGCCCTTGGTCAGCTTGCCGTCGCGAACGTCGAGGCAGGGAATGACGCGTTTGGAAAGCATGGTTTTCAGACCTCCCGGCAGTAGGCGGCGAAATTGCGCAACAGGGCAAGTCCCGGACGGCCGCTTTTCTCCGGGTGGAACTGCACCGCCCAGAGGCCTTCCCGGCCGTGCACCGAGCAAAACGGCAGGCCGTACTCCGTCACGCCGATGACGTATTCGGACCGGGGCACCGGGTAGTAACTGTGCACGAAATAGAATTCCGCCTCGGCCGCTATCCCTTCGAAAAGCGGGCAGTCCTTTTCGAGCCGCACGCGGTTCCAGCCCATGTGCGGGATGCGGATGGGCACGCCGTCCTCCTCGGTGAGGGCGGGGTCGAACTGGAGGCATTCGCCGGGGACGATGCCCAGGGTGTGGGTGTCGTTTTCGGCGCAGTGATCCAGCAGGATCTGGCAGCCGACGCAGATGCCGAGCAGGGGCTTGGCGGCCGCGACCTGCGCCGCAAGCACCGCGTCGAGGCCGGTCGTGGTCAGCTCGCGCATGGCCTGGCCGGCCGCGCCGACCCCGGGAAAGATGACGCCCGTGGCGTCGGCGATGACGGCAGGATCCGCCGTGATGCGGCAGTCTATCCCGAGATGGTCCAGGGCCCGGCGCACGCTGGTCTGGTTCCCGGCTTTGTAGTCGAGGATGGCAAGCATGTCGTTCTCCTTTCCGCTCCGCCCTGGGGAGGGGCGTCCTGCCCCCTCCCTGTATCTTCCCTCCGGAGGAGGAAATCTCCAGCCGCCCCCCTTGCCGGAGGGGGCGGACTGTTGCATTGAGAAGGGGAAATGTCCCGAACCGTTGCGGGCCGCGCCCCGGGCGCCGTTCTCCATGGCGGAGGTCCGTCGTCGTGAATTGGCAGAAGGCGGTTGTGAACATTTTCGCCAAATTTGGCAAGGGAGGCGGCCATGATCATCGTCACCGGCGGGGCCGGGTTTCTGGGAAGCGCCCTGCTGTGGGGCCTCAACGCTGCCGGCCGCGACGATATCGTCGTGGTGGACAATCTCGGCAACGGCGACAAATGGAAGAATCTGGTCAACCGCCGCTACGCCGACTACCTGCACAAGGACGCCTTCCTGGCGGCCATCGCCGGGGGAAGCGACCCCTTCGGCGCCACGGCCGTCGTCCATCTCGGCGCCTGTTCCTCGACCACCGAGACCGACGCCGAATATCTCATGCGCAACAATTTCGCCTACACCCGTTCCGTGGCCCGCTACGCCCTCGGGCATGGCGCCCGGCTGGTCGTGGCCTCCTCGGCGGCCACCTACGGCGACGGAGGCCGGGGCTTCGACGACGACCCGTCCGGCCTCGACATGCTGCGGCCGCTGAACATGTACGGCTATTCCAAGCACCTCTTCGACCTGTGGGCCAGGCGGGAAGGGGTGCTGGCCGATCTTGCCAGCCTGAAGTTCTTCAACGTCTACGGTCCCAACGAGTACCACAAAGGGGACATGCGCTCGGTGGTGTGCAAGGCCCACAAGCAGATCGGGACGACGGGCCGGCTCAAGCTCTTCCGGTCCTACCGCGCGGAATACCCCGACGGCGGCCAGCGGCGCGATTTCCTCTACGTCAAGGACGCGGTGGCCGTCATACTCTGGCTCCTGGAACATCCCGAAGCCGGAGGGCTTTTCAACGTCGGTTGCGGCGCGGCCAGGACCTGGAACGATCTGGCGGCGGCGGTCTTCGCGGCCATGGAGTTGCCCGTGGCCGTGGACTACGTGGACATGCCCGAGGCGATTCGCGGCAAGTACCAGTATTTTACCGAGGCGCGCATGGACCGGTTGCGCGCCGCAGGATACGACCGGCCGTTCGCCTCCCTGGAGGAGGGGGTCGCCGACTACGTGCGGACCTACCTTTCCGGGAGCGACCCCTACCTGTGAGGGCGGTCAGCGCGCGTTTTGGGTCGCCGGATCCGGTTCCGGCGAGGGGGCCTGGTCGCCGGGCGTCCGTCCGGCCGCCTTGTCCGCCTCGGCCAGTTTCTGGCAGCGAAGGGAGCGGAGCTTGTCGCCGGAGATCGGCCCGCGCATGCGCTGTCCGCCGGGCAGATGCACCGAAAGCATGAGTTTGAGATCCCGGCGCACCGGGGGGAAAAGGTCGTCGCCGGTGTCCGCCCGGACCATCTCGAAGAGCGGTTCGAGCAATTCGTTCTTGTGCAGCCAGGCGAGCATGTCGACCCTGGTTCCGGCCCGCAGTTCGGGGTAGCGCGCCGCCTTCATGTGCAGCCTGGCGGCGGCGACGCCCGCCTCGCGCACCCTGTTGGGGAGCTTGAGCCTGCGGCCGAGTTCCTCGGCCACCTCCGCCCCGGCGGCATCGTGGCCGTGATGGCGCGGCCACTCGCTTTCCGGGGTCGCAAGCTTGCCGAGGTCGTGGCACACGGCCATCCAGCCGGCCAGGGACTTGCCGGCGAGGGCGTCCACCATGCCGCACATGTGCGCGAAGACGCTGCCGTCGTGGTGGAGCGGCGGCCCGGCCGGAACGTGGCGGGACCGCTCCAGTTCCGGCATCCAGGGGAGCAGGCAGCCGGTTTCCGCCAGCAGTTCGAAAAAACGGGACGGCTTGGCCGCATCCAGGGCCTTGCGGACCTCCTGGGCCACCCGTTCGGCGAAGATGTCGGCGAGGGCCCCGCAGGCGGCCACGGCCCGCATCTGGGCGATCAGTTCCGGGTGGGGGGAAAAATCCGGCAGCGAGGCCGCGAACCGGGCCGCCCGGTAGACCCGTAGCGGATCGTCGAACATGGCGGTTTCGCCGCACGGGCGCAAAATCCTGTCCCGCAGGTCGGATATCGCCAGGGGGTGGAAGTGCAGCCGCCCGGCGATGTGGCGGGAATCGCCCATGGCCATGGCGTTGATGGTCAGATCGCGGGCGAGGAGGTCGTCGTTTATGCCGTTGCCCCGGGGCCAGGCGTACTGGGCCCGGCCCAGCATGAAAACCGGAAAGGTCTTGCCGACCTGGCGGGCCCTTCGGTACTTTTTGAGGAACGCCTCGGGCGTGGCGTCGATAATGAGGTAATCCTGATCCACAACCGGCCGGCCGAGCAGTATGTCGCGGACCGCGCCGCCAACGAGATAACGTTTCATGCATGACTCCGGGGCGGACATTGTCCCAAATGCCTTGAAAAATCCAGGGGGCGGCCAGCAGTTGTCGCGAAACCCTTTCGCCGGGGGCGGCGTCTGGCTCTGGCGCTCCGGCGCCCGGGGACTGGCCGGGCCCCTTTCTCCCGAAACCCTGGCCCGGAGCCATCCCCTGCTGGCCGCTGACGCGGCCCGTCTGGGGCCGTGGCGCGAGGCCGTCCTCGGGGCGGAAGCCGGGGCGGCGGCGGGGGACTGGCTCGTGGCCGGGGGCGGTGCGGGACAGGTGCCCGATCCCGTGTGTTGCGTGGGGCACTGCGAATCGAGCCTGGATGTGGCCTGGGCCTTCGCCGATGCCGTGGGGCTGCCGCCCTTCGCCTCGGTCCTGGCCGTTTCCCAGGACAAGGGGCGCGGCCAGATGCGGCGGGGGTGGTTTTCGCCTCCGGGGAATCTGTACGCCGCCCTGTCCTGGCCGGCCGATACGGGCGATCTGGCCGCCATGGCCCCGGTCCTGGTCGGCGTCTGCCTGGCCGAGGCCCTTGACCGACGCGGGTTTTCGGCCTGCGTCAAGTGGCCCAACGACGTGCTGCTGGGAGACCGCAAGGTGGGCGGGATACTACTGGAGGAACGGGGCGGATCGGTCCTGGCCGGTATCGGCCTCAACCTGTCCAGCGCCCCGGGGGAAACCGAACTGCGGCGCGACCACGCCGTGCCGGCGGCGGCGCTTTCCGCGTTTGGCGAAGTTCCCGGCGCGGTTACGTTGTGGACCGAACTTGTTAAGTCCGTGCAAACCTGCTATCGCCTGTGTGTTGCGCTATCGGGGTCGCGGGAACTAGCCCTTTTCGCCGGGCGTCACCTGGCGTGGATCGGGCGGGAAGTACTCGTGCGCGAGAACGCATCGGACGGGTATAGGGCGCGGATCGTTGGGTTGGCCGAGGACGGGGGGCTTCGGCTGCGTCGTCTCGATCCTGGCCCCGGGCTGGCTTTGACGCTTCATAGCGGGAACATTTCCCTCCTTTGATACCGGCCCCCGCCGGATCGTCATCCTTGAGAATGGACTGGTCGCCCCCAAGGGTTTGAGGACAGCATGATCGCCAAGACGTTTCTCGAAGTGCTTTCCGAGGTCGAAGGAAAGAAGATTCTTGTCGCCAACAGAGGCATATCCGCCCGACGCGTCCTGCGTTCCATCCGGGAACGGCTGCGCGCCATCCCCGTACTGACCGTAACCGACGTGGACATGACCTCTCCGGCAACCGCCGGGGCCCACGAGCTCATCACGCTCGGGCCGGACGCCCGGGCCTACCTGGATATCGACACCGTCATCAAGAAGGCCAAGGCCAAAGGCGTGGTGGCCATCCACCCCGGCTGGGGCTTCGCCTCGGAAGATGCGGCCTTCCCCCGCAAATGCGCCGAGGCCGGCATCATTTTCATCGGTTCCTCGGCCGAGGCCATGCAGAGCCTCGGGAACAAGGTCGAGGTGCGCCGGCTGGCCATGAGCCTCGGCATCCCCGTCGTGCCGGGGTCCGAGGGATCGGTTTCCATCCCCGAGGCCCGGCAGATCGCGGCCAAGATCGGGTTCCCCATCATGCTCAAGGCCGAGGGCGGCGGCGGCGGCCGGGGCATCTATGAAGTCTTCTCCGAGAGCCAGCTCGAGGCGGCCTTTTCCAAGGCTTCGGCCATGGCCCAGGCCTCGTTCGGCAACCCGCGCCTTTTCGTCGAGAAGCTCCTCACCTCGGTGCGCCACATCGAAATCCAGGTGGCCGCGGACATGCACGGCAACGTGTTCGCCTTCGACGAACGCGATTGTTCGGTCCAGCGCAACCATCAGAAATTGGTTGAGATCACGCCTTCTCCCTGGCGGGGCATGACTGACGAGCTGCGCCAGCGCCTGAAGGACTACGCCGAGCGGCTGGTGCGGGAGACCGGGTATTACTCCCTGGCCACGGTGGAATTCCTGGTCGACCAGGACGGCGAGCCCTACCTGATCGAGGTCAACACCCGCCTGCAGGTCGAACATGGCATCACCGAGTGCCGGTACGGCGTTGACCTGGTGGAGGAGCAGATCAACATCGCCTTCGGCGGCAAGCTCCGGTTCAACTGCGCCGAGACGGTGCCCTTCCTGCACGCCATGCAGTTGCGCATCAACTGCGAGGATCCCAAGCAGAATTTCGCGCCCAACGCCGGGCTCATCGCCCGTTACCTTTCGCCGGGCGGCCAGGGCATCCGCCTGGATTCCTGTCTCTCGGCCGGTTACGAGTTCCCCACCCAGTACGATTCGGCCGGGGCCCTGCTGATTTCCTACGGCCGCAACTGGCCCAAGGTCGTTTCCGTCATGGAGCGGGCCCTGCGCGAATACATCATCGGCGGCCTCAAGACGACCATTCCGTTCCACCGCCAGATCCTGCGCCACCCGGAATTCCTCAAGGGCGAGTTCAACACCAAGTTCATCGCCGACAATCCCTACCTGCTCAATTACCTCGACGAGGAGCCCGAGGCCCTGCGCCTGTCCTTGCTCGTGTCCGAGATTTCGGCCCGGGGCTACAACCCCCACGTCATGCTCGGCAAGTACCGGGGGCGGGAGGATTACCGGCTGGGCCGCTTCCGGCCGCATCTTCCCGAGATGGACTTCCGTCAGCACCAAAGCCCGTATCCCCGCGGCGACCGCCAGGGGATCCTCGACGTGGTGCGCGATTCGGGCAAGATCCATTTCGTGGACACCACCACCCGGGACATCACCCAGTCCAACAGCGGCAACCGCTTCCGGCTGGCCGAGGACGAGCTGGTCGGGCCCTATCTCGACAACTGCGGCTTCTTCTCCCTGGAAAACGGCGGCGGCGCCCACTTCCACGTGGCCCTGCTGGCCAACATGACCTATCCCTTCACCGAGGCGGCGGAGTGGAACCGGTTCGCGCCGAAGACGCTCAAACAGCTCCTTATCCGCTCGACCAACGTGCTCGGCTACAAGCCCCAGCCGCGCAACCTCATGCGGCTTACCGGCGAGATGATCTGCGAGCACTACGACGTTATCCGCTGCTTCGATTTCCTCAACCACATCGATAATATGTATCCTTTCGCCGAGGTGGCGCTCTCGCGGCCCGGCGTCATCTTCGAGCCGGCCATCTCGCTTTCCTGGGCCAAGGGCTTCGACGTGCCCCATTACATGGAGGTGCTCGAGGCCATTCTCGGCCAGACGGCCAAGGCCGGCGGCATGACGAAATCCAAGGCCGCCAGGAGCATCATTCTGGCCCTCAAGGACATGGCCGGCGTGTGCCCGCCGCGCTTCATCCGGGAACTGGTGTCGTCGATCCGCAAGGCCTACCCGGAACTGGTGCTCGACTACCATCGCCACTACACGGACGGGCTGTTCGTGCCGGCGGTGGGGGCCGCCGCCGAGGCGGGCTGCCACATCGTCGACACGGCCATCGGCTCCAGCGTCCGCTGGTACGGCCAGGGCGAGGTCCTTTCCACCGCGGCCTACATCCAGGACGACCTCGGGGTTCCGGTCTCCCTGACCATGGAAAACAAGGAGATGATCCGGGCGGCCAATTTCGTGCTCAAGCAGATCATGCCCTATTACGACCGCTACACCGCGCCGTACTTCCAGGGCATCGACTACGACGTGGTGGACCACGGCATGCCCGGCGGAGCCACGTCCTCGTCCCAGGAAGGGGCCATGAAGCAGGGCTACATCCACCTGCTGCCCTACATGCTCAAGTTCCTGGCCGGCACCCGCAAGATCGTGCGCTACCATGACGTGACCCCCGGTTCGCAGATCACCTGGAACACGGCTTTTCTGGCCGTGACCAGCGCCTACAAGGCCGGCGGCGAACGGGCCGTCAAGGACATGCTCGAGGTGCTCGAGGTCGTGGCCGAGACGCCGCCGGACGCCTGCCTGACCCAGGCGGCGCGGCAGGACCGGCTCTTGCTCTACGCGAACTGCAACGACGCCTTCCGGAACCTCCTGCTCGGCAAGTTCGGGCGTTTTCCCCTGGGCTTTCCGCCGGATTGGGTCTACGAAAGCGCTTTCGGCGCGGACTGGAAGCGGGCCATCGCCTCGCGCACCGAGGATTCCCCCCTCGACGCCCTGGGCGACGCCGATTTCGAGGCCGAGATGACGGCGCTGACCAAGCAGATCGGCCGCGAGCCGACCAACGAGGAGTTCGTGCTCTACCTCAACCATCCGGGCGATGCCTTGAAGACGATTGAATTTCGCAAGAAATTCGGCGATCCCAACCGCCTGCCCCTGGATGTGTGGTTCGAGGGCCTGGAGCCGGGCGAGGAACTCATGTTCTCCGACAGCCTCGGCAAGCCGCACCATATCTCGGTCCTGGACATCTCGCGGCCCGACGCCAAAAGCGGCGCGTCCACGGTTCGCTATGTCCTCGATTCCGAGATTCTGAGCCATCAGGTCCAGGTGGCCGCGCCCCAGGGCGGAGCGGCCCCCAAGGTGGAAATGGCCGATCCGAACAATCCCTTCCATGTGGGCGCCCCGGTTTCCGGCGACCTGTGGATCATGCAGGTCAGCCCGAACGATTTCATCAAGGCCGGCGAGGAGCTCTTCAACATCTCCGTCATGAAGCAGGAAAAATCCGTGGCCGCGCCCATGGATGCCACGGTCAAGCGGGTGCTCAAGAGCGCCGATTACGCCACCGACCGCAAGATGGTACCGGTCAAGGAAGGTGAACTGCTGGTCGAACTGGCTCCGGTGACCCGTGATTGCCCGGGCTGCCACCAGCCGCTGTCCGATGATCACTTCAAGTTCTGCCCCAATTGCGGCCAGCAGGTGTAGTTTCCGCCACGAACGTGTTAAGGGTGGCCGGCCGGACGAGCCGGGTCACCGAGCCCGGAAGAGACAAGGAGGGGAGAATGGCCAAGACACAACCCAATGACAAACCGCGCCAGGACGATGCAACGTCCGCCAAATCCAAACGCGCGGTCATCGATACGACGAAAACGCTCATCCTCACGGGAGCCGATATCGTCGCCATAGGCGAAGAGGCGGAAATCCTCGTCGGAGGCAAGAACTACAACACGGCGCTGATCAGCCAGATCCAGGGCATACGCGCCCCCCAGTTCCGGGCCGTGTCTTCCGTGGCCTTCCACCGCGTCCTCGACGAAACCAAGGTCAACGCCTCGTTGATCCGGGAAGTGGTCGACGAAGGCTACCGCCGGGTCAACTGGAACGACGAGGAAGTCAACAGCGATCCGGAGTACATGAAGAACCTCGTGCGCGATCTGGCCGAGATCGCCCGCTCCCGCATGTCCGGCGCCCCTGGGACGGCCATCAAGCTGCGCACCTTCATCAACAATGTGGTCGAGGGCTTCGCCACCTCTCCCGAAGGCATCGACCAGTTGCGCAAGCGTTCCGTCCTGGTCCAGGTCGCCATTCTCTCCGTGGACATGCCGGCCGAGGTGCGCGAGGCCGTATCCAACGCCTACAACGACATCTGCCGCGACGCCGGCCTTGAGGACGTCCCCGTGGCCGTGCGTTCGTCGGCCGCCGGCGAGGACAGCCGCAAGAAGGCCTTCGCCGGCCTCCAGGACACCTATCTCAACATCGTCGGCGCGGCCCAGGCCGTGCGGGCCTATCAGTGGGACTGCGCCTCGGCCTACAACCTGCGTTCCATGACCTACCGCCGCGAGGCCATCCTCGATGCCGTCGCCCTGGCCGAACGCACCGGCGACAACTCCGTCGCCGAGATGGCCAAGCAGGAATGGGCCATCGAGAACACCTCGCTTTCCGTGTGCATCATGCGCATGATCAATCCGGTCATTTCCGGCACGGCCTTCGCCGCGGACACCGCCACCGGCTGCCGGGGCACGAGCCGCAACGACCTCGTGTCCATCGACGCCAGCTACGGACTCGGCGAGGCCGTGGTCGGCGGCATGGTCACCCCGGACAAGCTGTTCGTCTTCCAGCGCGACGACGGGGCCGAAGTCGTCATCCGGAACATGGGCTTCAAGGACAAGAAGATCGTCTACGACGACAAGGAGGGCGGCACCAAGCTGGTCAAGGTTTCCGACGAGGAAGCCTACCGCTGGGCGTTGTCCCTGGCCCAGGCCGAGGAAGTGGCCCGGGGCGTGCGGGCGATCAGCGTGGCCTACGGCGGCTGCATCATGGACACGGAGTTCTGCATCGACCAGTCCGACCGTCTGTGGTTCGTCCAGGCCCGGCCCGAGACGCGTTGGAACGAGGAACTCGAACGCCATCCCGACACCATCTTCATGCGCCGCATGGAGGTGGACAAGAAGGCCCTGGCCGGCGCCGAGATCATTCTCGAGGGCAACGGCGCCTCGCGAGGCGCCGGGCAGGGCGTGGTCCGGTTCCTGCGCTCCGCTCTCGAACTCAACAAGATTCAGAAGGGCGACATCCTGGCCGCCGAACGCACCGATCCGGACATGGTGCCCGGCATGCGCATCGCCTCGGCCATTCTCGCCGATGCCGGCGGCGATACCAGCCACGCCGCCATCACGTCGCGGGAACTCGGCATTCCGGCCGTCATCGGCATCCAGCGCGCCGAAACCCTGCGCTCCCTCGACGGCCAGTACGTGACGGTCGACGGGTCGGGGGGCTGCGTCTACCGCGGTCTGCTGCCCCTGGTCGAGGTCGGCGGCGAAATGGATCTCTCCAAGTTGCCGGCCACCAAGACCAAGGTCGGGCTGATCCTGGCCGACGTGGGACAGGCCCTGTTCCTTTCGCGGTTGCGCAATGTCACCGATTTCGAGGTGGGCCTGCTGCGGGCCGAGTTCATGCTCGGCAACATCGGCGTCCATCCCCAGGCCCTGGAGGCCTACGACAACGGCACCCTGCCCAAGCTCATCGAGAGCAAGGTCAAGGAACTCGACGCCCGTCTGACCAAGATCGTGCGCGAACAGCTCGCCGCCGGCTTCATCAACGTCCAGATCAAGCTGCGCAGCTACGTCGGCCTGATCACGGGCCTTTCCGCCGAGGTCGACGCCCTGGCCGACCATGCCGGCGCCCGCGGCACCGACGAGGTCATGGCCGTGCACCGTCGCATCCGCGACCTGGAGAAACGGCTCGACCGCCACCTTGAGGAAGTCACCCGCCGTCTGGATCTGCTCAAGACCTCGGCCGATCTCGCCACCCATGTGGCCATCATCCTCGGCTACTGGGACGAACTCCAGGAAAAGCCCGTGGATCCCGACGCCGTCAAGCGCCATTACGAAATCAAGGCGCGCATCGACGAACGCGTCGCCGCCGTGGCCGAGGAGCCGATCATCAAGGACACCCTGGCCAAGATCGCTTCCATGCGCCAGGAAGTCGCCCGGCAGATTGGCATCAAGAGCCAGATCGACGACCTCAATTCCCTGCTCGGCAAGATCAGCAAGCAGCTCTTCTCGCGCGGCTTCCGCAGCGGCAAGGAACTCTACGTCCAGACCCTGTCCCAGGGACTGGGGCTTTTCGCCATGGCCTTCCACGGCAAGCCGATCCTCTACCGCACCACGGATTTCAAATCCAACGAGTACCGCAACCTCCTCGGCGGCAATCTCTTCGAGGCCCACGAGGACAACCCCATGCTCGGCTACCGGGGCGTGTCCCGCAACATCCACGACTGGGAGATCGAGTCGTTCAAGCTCGCCAGGGGCATCTTCGGCGGCAAGAACCTCCACATCATGCTGCCCTTCGTGCGCACGGTGGAGGAAGCCGTCTCCATGAAGCGCTACCTCGAACGGGTGCACAAGCTGCATTCCGGCGACGAGGGGCTCAAGATGTTCATCATGTCGGAGATCCCGAGCAACGCCATCCTGGCCAAACAGTACATCCAGGAATTCGACGGCTTCTCCATCGGCTCCAACGACATGACCCAGATGGTTCTCGGCACCGACCGCGACAATCCCGCCTTGCGCCACATCTACGACGAAGAGGACCCCGCCGTGGTCTGGGCCCTGCTCGTCACCATCTTCGCCGGACAGAAATACGGCAAGAAGGTGGGCTTTTGCGGACAGGGGGTGTCCAACAGCGTCATCCTGCGCGGTCTGGTGGCCATCGCCGGCATCGTGTGCGCCTCGGTGGTGCCCGATACCTACTACCGCACCAAGTTCGACATGGCCCACGTCGAGTCCGAGAACATTCCGGTGAGCAGGCTCGGCGAATGGCTGGGCACGCAGCACCTGGAACGGCTCAAGAAGGTTCTCCAGGAAAACAAGTACGAGCATATCGCCAAGAAGTACGACACCGCCGCCGACATCAAGGACTGGTACGACGGCGAGTTGGCCCGTTTGGCCGAGCAGCTCCGGGAAAACCTGGAAAGCCCCAAGGCCAATTTCTACCGCCAGGAAATGGAGAGCTTCCGCCGGCTGTTCCACAAGCCCGTGCTCTATGCTTCCTGGGATTGGCCGGGAACGGTTTTCGACGCCCTGCGTCAGGCCGGCTTCGAGTCCTACGAGGATCAGGTCAAGGCCCTGGAGGCCCAGCGC
>CAZNUQ010000036.1:3999-15296 GCA_964576235.1 uncultured Desulfovibrio sp. | reverse complement strand
GGACGTGCCGCCCTCGGGGAGGGGCAAGCCGGGCTGACCGGCCGAGGCTAGAGCTTGTTGAGGATGTTGTCGTCGATCCAGTGCTGGTCCCACCATTCGATGGGCGAGGTCTCGTGGCCGAAGACCAGGACGCCGAAGTGGAGATGGTCGCCGCCGGCGAGGCCACTGACACCGGTTTTCCCAAGAATCTCGCCTTTTTTGATGTCCTGGCCGACCTTGGCGTCGATCTGGCGCAGGTGGGCGTAGAGGGTTTGCAGTCCCATTCCGTGGTCGATGATGACGGTTTCACCGTAAATTCCCAGGAATCCAGTGAAAGCCACCTTGCCGGAGTTGGCCGCCGGCACCGCCGCGCCTTCGAGGGAGGCGAGGTCGACGCCCATGTGCGTCTGCTGGTCGATTTCCTTGCCCTGGTAGAAGTAGGTGCGGTGGTCGCCGAAGCCGGCACGGGGGGCGGCGTTGGGCAGGCGCAGGAAGGCCTTCTTGTCCCAGAGCATGGCGGGGGCGCTTTTGTGGCCCAGTTCGCGGAGGAATACGCTGTTTTGGCGGCGGACTTCGTTATTCACCCGCAGGTATATCTGAAGGTTGTCCCGTGTTTCCGGAATCATCTCGTAATACTGGGGCATCTTGGTTTCCAGGAAGTTATCCGAGATATTGAGCTTGTCATCCCGGAATTTCCTGGGGATGGCCTGGTAGCGGAAGGCGGCGAAGGCGGTGTTGCCGGCCTTGTCCACGGCCTTGATCTTGGGCACGAAGTTCTTCGGGTCCATGTTGAAGGGAAAGACGTACAGACCGAAATACTTGCCGTTTTCGAGCTTGAAGGCCGGAAACAGCTCCTCGCCGACCATGACCCCGGCGATTTCCGGTTCCTCGGACAAGTGGAAGGAAACGGCGCCGACGCCGCCCTGTCGGACGTTGTGGGACAGGCTGGTCACCTCGATGCGGGGCGGAATGGTGTCCAGCGTGACGTTCTTGACGAGCGTCGCGGTGTTGCCGGCCCCGAAATTGGCGACGGAGCGGTCGATGGCCGTGACGCTCATGACGAAGGGGCCGTCGCGAAGCCCCGCTGGTTCCAGCGTGAACTTCTCGACGATTTCCTTGACGGGATCGGGATAGGTCTTGTCGAGCAGGGTGATCTGCTTGTCGCCCTGGCTGACGACGACCTTGGCGCTTTTGAGTCCCGATCCGGCATCTCGGATGGTCAGGGCGAATTCGCGCTTGGGCGCGGCCACCTCGTTGTCCGGGGAAATGGCGATTTCCGGTTTGACCCGGTCCGCCAACAGCAGGTAGCCGGCCAGGCCGCCGGCCAGGATCAGGATGGCGAAAACGCCGAAAACGAGTCTTTTCATGCTTGGTACCTCGCTGTGCAGGAGGCTTCATACCGACCCGGACACGCCAGCGCAACCCCGGCCTGGGACGCCACCGGATTTGCGAAAGGCTCGGCGGTCACGCTACACGGGTGACATGCCCTGGCAGGGCGGCCATGTCTTCGTGTGGCCTCCGGGCCATGGTGGTCCCGTGCGATGCAGGTGTGATGCTTGAATTAATTTCAGGGTAGCCACGTCAGCGATGCAAGCTTCACCTTTCGGGAGCAGCGGCGATTAGCTCCATTCGTGTGTCGTGCATGTTAATATGTTGACTTTATAGAGAGAATAGGGGAGAGAGGCCATATTCCCCGGTCGCGCTCCGGTTGTCGCCGTAGACCTTCATGACGCAGGCGCGTGCAACAGAGAGGAGATCGCTTCATGCCCGATTCGCTTTCATGCCGGTTCACCGGTTGCTTCGGACGCCTTCCGTTTCGCATGACCTTGCTCCTGGTCCTCGTTTTCGGTGTCGCCGGGTGCGATCGGCACAAGCCCAAGGCCGAACCCCCCGTTCCCGTGGAAGTGACCGTTCTCGAGGCCAGGCCTACCTCGGCTCCCATGGGCGTGGACGGCATCGGGCACGTGTATGCCGTACGTACCGTCAACGTGCGTTCCCAGGTCACCGGCGTCATCAAGCGGACGCTTTTCGCCGAGGGCGATCTCGTCAGGGAAGGCCAGCAACTTCTTGTCATCGATCCCGACTCCTACAAGGCCAAGCTCGACGAGGCCACGAGCACCCTGTCCCGCGACCGGGCGACCGCCGCCCAGGCCAAGCGCGACTGGCTGCGCTACAAGGATCTCGTGGCCCAGGCCGTCATCAGCCAGGACGACTACGAACAGAAGCGCACCGCCTACCAGCAGGCCCTCGAACAGGTGCGGGTGGACGAGGCGGCCGTGGCCAACGCCAAGGTCAATCTGGACTACTGTTATATCGCCGCGCCCTGCCCCGGCGTGGTCGGCCTGCAATCCTACAAGACCGGCAACCTCGTCGAGGCCAACAAGGACGTCATCGTCACCCTCAACCAGATCGAGCCCGTCAACGTCCAGTTCGCCGTGGCCGAGAAATACCTTCCCGATATCCGCGCCTACGCGGCCAAGGGGACACTGACGGTCGAGGCCCGCTATCCCAACCATCCCGAAAACGTGTCCAAGGGCAGGCTCACGGTGATCAACAACACCGTGGATACGACGTCCGGCACCATTACCCTGCAGGGCGAATTCCCCAACGCCGACCGCATGCTCTGGCCGGGGCAATTCGTCGACGCCACCGTCGTTTTGACCGAGACGGCCGACACCATCCTCGTGCCGTCGAGCTCCCTGGTGACCACCCAGGACGGTCCCTCGGTGTTCATCGCCAGGGCCGACAACACGGTGGAGATGCGACGCGTGCAGATCGGCCGCAAGGTGGGGCCGGACACGGTCGTGGAGAAGGGGCTCGTCGTCGGGGAAAAGGTCATCACCTCCGGGCAGATCAAGCTGTTTCCCGGGGTGCCCATCAAGATCGTTGACCCCGCCACCTATAAGGAGGGCCCCGTTTCCCCGTCGGCCGTGGCCGGCAGGGATGGCCAACAGGCCAAAGCAGCCGGGGAAGGCCGGGGGAACTAGAGATGACCGACCTCTTCATCAAGCGGCCGGTCGCGACCACCCTGCTTATGGCCGGGCTCGTCTTTTTCGGGGTGGTGTCCTATTTCTCGCTGCCCATCAGCGAGATGCCGAGCATCGATTTCCCGACCATCCAGGTCACGGCGTCGCTTCCCGGCGCGGACCCGGAAACCATGGCCTCGGCCGTGGCCACGCCGCTGGAACGGCAGTTCACGTCCATTTCCGGCCTGCAGTCCATGAGTTCCACCAACTCCCTCGGCTCCACCACCATCACCCTCCAGTTCGACCTGTCGCGCAACATCGACGGGGCCGGCACCGACGTTTTGACCTACATCAACGCCGCCCAGGGGAGCCTCCCGAGCAACATGCCGAGTCCCCCGACCTTCCAGAAGGTCAACCCGGCGGACATGCCCATCCTCTATATTCGCGTCTCCAGCGAAACCATGCCCCTCAACCGGGTGACCAACTACGCCAAGATCTACATCGCCCAGCGCATCTCCATGATCAGCGGCGTGGCCCAGGTGAGCGTCTACGGCGATCAGACCTACTCGCCGCGCGTCCAGGTGAACCCGGACAAGCTGGCGGCCCTCGGCATCGGCGTGGACGAGGTGGCCACCGCCTTCAGCAACGAAACCGTGCTCCAGCCGACCGGCTCCCTCTATGGCGTCGACAAGCTCTTCACCATCAAGACCCAGGGGCAGCTCACCAGCGCCACGGCCTACAACCGGCAGATCATCGCCTACAGGGATGGCAAGCCCGTGCGGCTCCAGGACGTGGGCCGGGCCATCGATTCCACCCTCAACGACAAGAACGCCGCGTTTTTCGACCAACAGCAGGGCATCGTCATCGCCGTCAAGCGCGCCGCCGGAACCAACACCATCCAGCTCGTGGACGCCATCCGGGCGATGATGCCGAACATCGAGGCCACGCTGCCTCCTTCGGTCAATCTCGAATTCCTCTATGACCGCTCGCTGTCCATCAAGGCCGCCATCGACGACGTGCAGTTCACGCTGCTGCTGTCCATCTCCCTGGTCGTGATCGTGGTCTACCTGTTCCTCAAGAACATCCCGGCCACCATCATCGCCAGCCTGGCCCTGCCAACGGCACTGATCGGCACGCTTTCGCTCATGGTGGCCTTCCGGTTCTCCATCGACACGCTTTCGGCCATGGCCATCATTCTGGCCGTCGGCTTCGTGGTGGACGACGCCATCGTCATGATCGAAAACATCGTGCGCCACACCGAGATGGGCAAGAAGATCATGCAGGCCTCCCTGGACGGGGCGCGCCAGATCGGCTTCACCATCATCTCCATGACCCTGTCCCTGGCGGTGGTCTTCATCCCCATCATGTTCATGGCCGGCATCCTGGGCAGGGTGCTCAACGAGATGGCCGTGACCATCACGCTTTGCATCCTGGTCTCGGGATTCGTCACCTTGTCGCTGACACCCATGCTGTGCAGCCGTTTCCTTTCCGGAAAGATCTCCGAGTCCGGACGGTTCTTCAAATGGATGGAACGCTGCTACGAGAAAAGCCTGCATTTCGCCCTGCGTTTCCGCTTTTTCGTCATGATGCTTTCCATGGGCATCCTGGGGCTCACCCTGTGGCTTTTCACCGTGGTGCCCACGGGGTTCATCCCGGCCACGGACTCGGGCATCTTCTACGCCTTCGGCATGGCCGAGCAGAGCGCCTCCTTCGAGAGCATGAAGGAGCGGGTGCTCAAGGTCGGCCGCATCTTCATGTCCGATCCCGACGTGTTCAAGTTCATCGGCGTGATCGGCGTCGGCGGCCCCAATACGTCCATGAACAACTGCGCCATGTTCCCGCTGCTCAAGCCGCTTGAGGAGCGCAAACGCAGCGCCCAGCAGATCATCGACGATCTGCGCCCGAAAATGGCCCAGCTGGCGGATCTGTTCGTGTTCATGTACAACCCGCCTTCCATCCAGATCGGCGGCAAGCAGACCAAGGCCCTCTACCAGTTCACCCTGCTTTCCCCCGATCCGGCCGAGCTCTACCCGACGGCGCGCAAGATGGCCGGGAGCATGCGCAAGTTGCCGCAACTCGCCGATGTCAACACCGACATGCAGATCGACGGGCCCCAGGTGTTCCTGGACATCGACCGGGACAAGGCCCGCGCCCTCGGCGTCACCACCTCGTCCCTCGAAACGGCGCTGATGACCGCCTACGCCGCCCGCCAGGTCACCAACCTCTATGGCGCCACCGACACCTACAAGGTCGTCGTCGAGGTGCAGCCCGAGTTCCAGCGTCGTCCGGACCTGCTCAACAAGCTCTACGTCAAGTCGAGCCAGGTCGACTCCCACGGCAATCCCGTCATGGTGCCCTTAAACGGCCTGGTCAAGATGACCGAGGGGGTGGGGCCGCTGGTGGTCAACCACACCGGGCAGCTCACCTCGGTCACGATCTCGTTCAACACCGCCGGCAAGTACTCCCTCGGCGAGGCCGTCGCGGCCATCAAGGACCTGGCCAGGAAGGAACTGCCGACGAACATCAGCTACATTTTCGAAGGCCAGGCCACGGCCTTCCAGCAATCCCTCGCCAGCGTGCCGTTCCTGCTTTTCCTGGCCATCATGGTCATCTACCTCATCCTCGGCATCCTCTACGAGAGCTTCATCCATCCGGTGACCATCCTCTCGGGCCTGCCCTCGGCGGCCCTCGGCGGCCTGGTGACGCTGCTCGTTTTCGGACGCCAGCTCGACCTCTACGGCTTCGTCGGCATCATCATGCTGATCGGCATCGTCAAGAAGAACTCCATCATGGTCATCGATTTCGCCATCGAGGCCGAAAAGGAGGGCAAGAGCTCCTTCGAAGCCGTCTTCGAAGGCTGCGTCGTGCGATTCCGGCCCATCATGATGACCACCGTGGCCGCCATCGCCGGCATCTTCCCCATCGCCCTCGGGCTCGGCGACGGGGGGGACGCCCGGCAGCCCCTCGGCCTGGTGGTCGCCGGCGGCCTCGTCATCTCCCAGATCGTCACCCTCTACCTCACGCCGGTGTTCTACACCTACATGGATCAGTTCCAGAACTGGCTGACAGGCCGCAAGGCCGAGAGGGATCACGCCGCCT
Organism: uncultured Desulfovibrio sp.; assembly: GCA_964576235.1. GTDB lineage: Bacteria > Desulfobacterota > Desulfovibrionia > Desulfovibrionales > Desulfovibrionaceae > Solidesulfovibrio. The sequence goes on along the minus strand of CAZNUQ010000036.1, from coordinate 9,252 downwards.
AGCCGGGGACCGTCCGGAAAAAACGAGGCGTCCGGGAGGGATTTCCCTTCCCGGACGCCTTTTTTGTCGGCATGCGGTGTCCGGCCGGTCCGCCCTATCCCGCCTTCTGCACCCAGAACTGGTACATCTCGATGAAGGTGTCGGGGTGTTCGACCTCGAACTGGTGCCAGTTGGAGAGGTTGGTTCCCGCCCTGTCCCCGGGGAAGCGCTGCCTGTATTCCTTGAGTATCTGCGGATTGATCTCGAAGCCCAGGAAGTTCAGGCTATGTTCCGTCACGAACCCCTTGATCTCGTTTATGGTCAGACAGTGCTCCTGGACATGGAAAAACAGGTCGCGGCAGCCGCTGAGGCTGAAGAAGTCGTCGAGCAGCAGGTTTCCCACATCGTCGAGCTGCTGGCAGACCATGATTTCCTGCCGGCGGGCGCGGATGCATTCCGGGGTCGGAGGGTCCCCGTTGTCGGCGATAAGCGACCGTATCCGCGATATGTGGCGCCGCGCCGACTTGCTGTAAAATCCCAGGCGCATGCATCCCCGGGGGCGTAAAAGTCCCAGCAGCACCCGCCAGCCGGCGAAGGGGTCGGCCAGATGGTGCAGCACGCCCGAGGATTCGATGACATCGAAGGTGCGGCCCAGATCGCCGAGGCCGATGATGTCCGCCTGGGCGTATTCTATCGTCGTGACCCCCAGTTCCAGGGTTTTGCGCTTGGCGTAGGCCAGGCTCGACAGGCTGAGGTCGATGGCCAGGACCCGGGCACCCTGGAAGTGTCTCGCCGTTTCCAGGGAATGCTGCCCCGTGCCGCAACCGGCGATCAGGATGTCCAGCCGGTCGTGGCGGCCGACGCTTTGGATATCCGCCAGGGGAAACTCCTGGCGCAAGGCGTCGTCGAACGGCAGGGGGTGGGGGGCCGGCGCCGCCCGGACCCATCGGGGGTAGGGGTTTTCCTCGTATTGCCGTTGCACCAATAGCGATACCCGGTCCTTGATGGGCGTCAGCCTGGGGATGGTCGCACGGTACAGACGTTCCTGCTCGGGTTCCCGGATTTGCTGGTCGAGCAGGGCGGTCACCGGTTCCGGCCAGGCCGACGCCAGGAGCCGTTCGGCGCCGGGGAGGGCGCCGAGGGGAAAGTAGGCGGCGACGGCCACGACCCAGGGCATCGGCACGGCCCGGTCCGCCTCGAGGGCGGCCAAGAGGGCATCCCGGAGGGTTTGGGCCTTCCGGGACTCGTCCTCGGTCTGCTCGAAGACATATTCGTTGATGCCGCATTGCCGGGCCAGGGCCGCATGAAAGGAGGGCGCCGTGTCAACCGGCGTCGGCCCGGGCCGGTCCGGATCGATGGCGTCGAGCATGGCGTGTCGCGCCTGGGTCAGGAAACGTTCCATTTCGATGGTGCATACCGGAGCCGCGTCCAGGAGGACGGACAGCAGGCGGTCTGACTCCAGGACGGACAGTCCGTCCTGGTCATGGAGTTCCCGGGCGGCAAGGCGTCTCGGCCAGGCGGCGTTGGCCCGGGCCATGCAGGCGCCCACGCGGGCATCCTCCCGGAGCACCCGTACGCCAATGGAAACAAGGCCGCTCGGCCGTGTCCAGGGTTCGGTCAGGGCGCGCTCCAGGAATTCCCGGACCGGTCCGGCAACCAGTGTGGCCGGCACGCGCTGGAGGCATTCCGCGAACAGGCGCCTGGTTTCGGGGCACTCGGCCAGGCCGAGGGAACGTACGATGAGGGGGAGGGCCGAAACGGCGTCGTTTTTTTGGGTGATGCGCAGGGCGGCCAACAGGTTGAGGGCCTCGATCATGCCCGGTTCGAGCAGGAGCGCGCGCCGGGCGAAGCTTTCGGCCTCGTCCGGGTACCCCCTGTCCGACTGGACCAGTCCGAGGTTGGTCATGGCCTGGGCGTAGTCCGGCTTATACTCCAGGGCGGTGCGGTAGCTGGCCGCGGCCTCGTCCAGCCTGCCGGCGTCCTTGAGGATATTCCCGAGGTTGTACAGGACGCCGGGCTGGTCGGGCCGCATGGCCAGGGATTCCCGATAGGTGGCTGCGGCCTCCTCCGTCCTGCCTGCCGCGTCCAGGGCCCTGCCCAGGTTGTTCCTTGCGGTTGTCGACTCCGGCTTGAGTTCCGCAGCCTTTCGGAAACTCGCGACCGCTTCGTCCATGCGGCCGAGTTGCAGCAGGGCGACGCCGAGATTGTTGTGTATGTCGGATTCGCGAGGGGAGAGGGAGATGGCCTGCTGCAGATTGGGAACGGCCCATTGGGATTTCCCCTGCTGCAGGAAAACCATGCCGAGCACGTTCCAGCCGAAGACATCGGCCGGGTAGCGTTGCGTCAAAATTCTGGCTTTCTCCTCGGTTTCGGCGGCTTTCCCTGAATGGAACAATGCGGCCACCTCGGATTTTTCAGCCTTGCTCAATACTTCGCATGAATGAAAGGAGTTCTGTTGAGCCTGCATTGGAGTCACCTTCTATGGAAGCAAGATTTAGGTTCCTGCATGCGCTGCGATCAGAAAACCCCGACGATGTTCGCGACCTCCATGCTTTCAAGACGTTTCGTTTTCCAAGCCATACGCGCCGTTTTCGGAACGTTCGGAGCCGGGATGATTTGTTTTCAAAATAACATAAAATACGCATAAGACCAAGTGTCCAGGCCGTCGGCGGCAACCGGCGCCGGCGCCAGTGCGCAGGGGGTGCGGGAAAGATCCTTGGATATTGCCGGCGGGTGCGGTATTTGAAGCATAAAAATGCGAAGGCGGAGGGCGCCATGTCCGACACGATGAAAGCCATGGTCGCGGCCTCGTTCGTTGGCGATGCCCTGGCTCTGGGACCGCATTGGGAGTACGATCCGGCCGCGTTGGCGCGGCGGTTCGGCCGTGTGACCGGGTATGTGGATCCGCCCCCGGGGGGCTATCATTCCGGCAAGAAAGCGGGTGATTTGACCCATTACGGGGACCAGACGTTCGTGCTCCTGCGCTCCCTGGCCGCCTGCGGCGGGTTTTCCCTCGACGATTTCTCCGTCAGGTGGCGGGCGCTTTTTGCCGGTTACTCCGGCTACGTCGATGGCGCGACCCGCATGACGCTCAAAATTTTCGAATTCGGCGAGGGCCCGGACCATTCCGGCTCCGGATCCAACGATCTGGCCGGAGCCGGCCGGGTGGCCCCGCTGGTTTTCGCCCTGCGCCGGGATCTGTCCGCCCTGGTCGGGGCGGCCCGGGCCCAGACCAAAATGACCCACAACCATGCCCACGTCCTGGATGCGGCCGAATTTTTCGTTCGCGCGGCCATGGCCGTCCTCGACGGCGCCGCGCCCGTCCCCGCCCTGCGGACGGCGGCGGAGGCCTGCCCCTCCGGTTCGCCTCTCGGCGCCTGGCTGGCCGCCGGGCTCGAATCGGCGGGGACCGAAACCGTCGCCGCCATTGGCCGCTTCGGCCGTTCCTGCCACATCGACGAGGCCTTCCCGGGAGTTGTCCACCTCATCGTCCGCCATGGACACGACCTCTCCGGCTGTCTGACGGAAAACGTCATGGCCGGGGGCGACAGCGCCGCCCGGGGACTGCTTGCGGGAATGCTCCTGGGCGCGGCCCACGGCATGGAGGCCATCCCCGGGGCCTGGCTCGACGGGCTGGCGCGGTGGCGGGAGATCGAGCGGGAACTGGACTCCCTGTCGCATGAGGGGTGACCCCGGAACGGTTGTGTACCGACCCCGCGATGACGTATGGTGCATCCCACCAAGGCGGTTTCGTACGGCCGCCCGCCGCGTGCATGCGGCCCGTTTCCCCTGCGCCAAGGGGAGGAGGGGAGGATATGGAATACAGCAAGGCGTGTCTGCCGGACGTGATCCAGTCCAGAATCGAGGATTTGGTCAACGGTCAGACCGTGGATGAGGAGATCGCAACCCATATCCGGGAATTGGGTGCCCGCATCGACGCCCTGGAAGGGTTGGCGCGTGAGGGGGCCGAGGAAGAGGCCTGCCGCCTGGGCGAGGACATTTCCCGGCTGTGCGCCCGTATCCGCCGTGATTACGTGAGCATTGCCTACCGCCAGGGCGTCGCAGACGGCGCTCGTTTCCGGCGGGTTGCGGAAGGCGAGGGTGCCCCGGCGGTCGGAAGAAACTCCGGCGATTGATTCTGTGTGGCTCCCTCTCGCGGGAGAAGGCGGCGTATGGTCCAAAAGAATCTTCGGGATGTGGCGCATTGCGTCTACATGATCGACTTGATCCTCCGGGAAGTCATGCACTCGCCGCATATCACGGACAAGGCCTTCGCCACGGAGTGCATCATCGAGAGTTTCGTACGGATCCTGCGCCAGGAAGGCTACGCCGTCAGCCAGGCCGGCCTGAAAAAAATGCTCGCTTACGCCCATTGATTCATGCCGCAAGGCGTGGCACATCCGGCGGGCCCGCCGAAGGTCGATCGGGAGCGTCCCGTCCCGACCCGCGGTCGCCGGCGTGTCCGTCCGCGACGTTGACGCCACCGGCCGGGCGCATCGATGTCCTCTTTCCTCCCGGAAAACATCGCGAGGCGAAGCCGCCAGGCTCCCGGCACGGTCCGGCCCGGCCCGGCCTCCCCGCGCAGGGAATGGGGGGATCAATCCCAGGAGGCCTGCCCTTGAATGCTGCCGCCAAACCGTCCTGGCTTCTCGGGCCGGTCCGCGAACCCGTTGATCCGGACGTTTCCAAGCGCATCGACATCCTGCGCCTGCTCGTCATCTGCCTGATCATCTTTGTGCATGGTGGTCGCGGCATCACGGTGCGTATCGGCGGTGCCGCGCCGGGCGCCGCGTTCATGCTGGATGTTCTCAATGCCCATATGGGGTTCGTGTCCATACCGCTTTTCTTTGCCATCTCCGGATTTCTGTTCCTGCGCAAATTCGAGCTTTCCCTGCGGGCCTACGGGGATATGCTGGCCAAGAAGTTCGTTTCCCTGCTCGTGCCCTATCTGCTTTTCAACGCCGGTTGCATCGCCTGGTTCTATTGCGTCGGCGGCATCGAGATGTTCGGCACCTGGAACTACGTGGTCCAGGAGGGTTTTTGGAGCAAGCTCCTTGGCCTCGGAACCACACCCATCAATTATCCCCTATGGTTCCTCCGGGACATGCTGCTCGTCTTTCTCGTCTCCCCGGTCTTGCTGCTTTTTTTCAAGGAGGCGCCGGGCGTCGGGCTTGTCACCCTCTTTCTCCTGTGGGCCGGCATGAGCGAGGCGCCCTATTCCCTGTACGGAAACGCCTTCGCCTTCTATCTCGGCGGCTATCTGGCCAGGGTCGG
>CAZNUQ010000036.1:0-3899 GCA_964576235.1 uncultured Desulfovibrio sp. | reverse complement strand
ACGCCTTCGCCTTCTATCTCGGCGGCTATCTGGCCAGGGTCGGGTTCCCTCTCGCCGGCACGGCCTGGTGGCAGCGGGCCGGCGGCTGGGGTTTCCTCGGGTTCACGGGGCTGGTGCTCTTTCGCCGGCAACTGGGGATAACCGATCCGTCGTTCGGCCAGGTCTTCTTCAAATGCTACATGCTCTCCGGCCTGCTGTTTTTCTGGTGGCTCTCGGCCTTCCCCGCCCTTCGGGACAGCCGTCTCCTGCACCGTTTGGCCGGGCACAGTTTTTTTGTCTATCTGGCCCAGGAGCCGACCCTCACCATATTGCAGACGCGTTTGCTGGCCGTGTGGAAGCCCGAGGGCTCCCTGCAGCAGATCGCGTTCTATTGGATCTCCGGACTGGTTACCATTGCCTTTCTCTGGGGCGTGGCCGAATTGCTCCAGCGGTTCGTTCCGGTCGTGTACCGGGTGATGACCGGCGCCAGACGATCCAAGGCGCATCGTCCGGCAGGCGTGGCGGTGTCGGGTCACGTTTGATCAAAAATCCTGTTTTGTCGTAATTCAGGAAAAATACAGGCGGAATGACGTTTTCGATTTTTTTTAATATTTCAGTTATATTAACATGTTCTGATATTTTCTGATGAGCCGGCATGGATCGTGCTTCACTCTTGAAAGGAGGAAAAGCCGCTCATGCTGCGCATTCTGCTTGCCGAGGACGACGCCAACCATGCCAGTCTGGCCCGCCAGACCCTGGAGGACGATGGGCATGTCGTCACCGCCGTCCCTGATGGGAGGGTGGCCCTCGACACCGTGGGACGCGAACCCTTCGATCTGGTCCTGCTCGACATGCGGCTGCCCGGCGTGGACGGGCGGGAATTGATCGGCCGGATCCGCACGGCCCCGTTCGGCTATGCCGACATCCCCATCGTGGTTGTGACCGGATACGGCGTGCGCCAGTATCTCGACTTCTTCAACCGGTTCGGCGTGCGTCACTATCTGACCAAACCCTACGACTGCGACGAACTGGCCACCATCGTCCGTTCCTACGATTCCCATTAGCCCGGAAGAGCCCGACGGCCTGGCGGAGGGCGTCGCGTCCCCCGCGAAGGGACGCGACGGCGCGCCGCCCCTGGCCGGCGTCTGCCTTTCGGGGACTCGCGTTTCGGGCCGCGCCCGGCCCCGCGCCAAACAGCGTATGGACTTCGCCGGGGTTTTTCCGTAGACCCCAGGCCAACGAACGCGCCTGCCGGCGTAAAAAGCGAGGGGATCATGCTTCGCATCGAAAACCTGCATGTGAAAATCGGCGACCGCAAGGTGCTCTCGGGCATCAACCTGCATATCGCCGAAAACGAGACGTTCATCCTGTTCGGTCCCAACGGCTCGGGCAAGACCACCCTGCTCATGACGCTGATGGGCTTTGGCAACTACGAAATAACCAGCGGGCGCATCCTCTTCCGGGGCCAGGACATCACTCACGCCCCCATCTACGAGCGGGCGCGCCTTGGCATCGGCATGTCCTTCCAACGTCCGCCGACCATCCACGGGCTCAAGACCCGCCACCTGGTGACCATGTGCGCCCGCGGCGGCGAGACCGACGTGGATGGGCTGGCCCGCAAGGTCAACATGGACACGTTCCTCGACCGCGACATCAACGCCGGTTTTTCCGGAGGCGAGATCAAGCGTTCGGAGTTGCTCCAGCTCATGGCCCAGAAGCCCTCCATGCTTCTTTTCGACGAGCCCGAATCGGGCGTGGACCTGGAGAACATGAAGCTCATCGGTTCGACCGTGCGCGATGTGCTTTCCGGCGGCATCGAACCCAAGGCCGGTCCCAGCATGAAGGAGCAGCGGGTCCGCAAGCGCCCGGTGTCCGGGCTCATCATCACCCACACCGGCTATATCCTTGAATACGTCAACGCCGACCGGGGCCAGGTGCTCTACAACGGGCATCTGTGCTGCGAGGCCAATCCCCGCGACATCCTGGACCACATCAGCCACTACGGCTACCAGGAATGCGTGCGTTGCTTCCAATAGCGAACAGGGAGCCTTCCATGGAAAAGATCAACCTCAAGGACTTTCGGTTCAGCGGCTCCATATTGGGCGAAATTCCCGACCTGCGCCAGCTCGATCCCTCGGACAGGGCCGAGATGCTCATGTCCGGCGTGGACGTGGAGGAACGCGGGCGGGCCGGCACCTATCTCCAGGTCGACCACGGCCGGGTCCACTGCAAGAGCCTGCAAAAAGGCGTGGAGATCCTGGACATCAAGGACGCCCTGGCCAAGTACGACGGTCTGCCCGGCTATTTCTGGACGCAGGTGGACAAGGACAAGGACGAATTCACCCGGGCCGCCGCCGAGAACCTGCATGGCGGATATTTCGTGCGCACGGAGAAGGGCGCCAAAATCAGCGAGCCGGTCCAGTCGTGCCTGTTTCTCAAGGGCGACATGATCGGACAGAACGTCCACAACGTCGTCATCGTCGAGGACGACTCGGAATTGCACATCATCACCGGCTGTTCCGTGGCCCACGGTTCAAAGGGCGCGGCCCATCTCGGTATTTCGGAGTTCTTCGTTGGGAAAAACGCCAAGCTGACCTTCACCATGGTCCACAACTGGGCCGAATCCACGGTGGTGCGGCCGAGGACCGGCGGCGTCGTGGCCGAAGGCGGCGTGTTCATCAATAATTACGTCCTGCTCAAGCCGGTCAAGGATCTGCAATCCTATCCGGCGATCCGTCTCAACGGCCGGGGGGCCGTGGCCCGCTTCAATTCCGTCATCGTCGCGCCCAAGGGGTCCTACGTGGATTCCGGCAGCCGCATCGAACTCAACGCCCCGGACACGCGCGGCGAGATCATCTCGCGCACCATCGCCTCGGGGGGCACCATCGTGGCCCGCGGATTCATCGGCGGCAACGACGTGCCGGCCAAGGGGCACCTGGAATGCAAGGGGCTGATCCTCGGCGGCGGCGTCATTCATGCGGTGCCTGAGTTGTGCGGGACCGTGGACGGCGTGGAGCTTTCTCATGAGGCGGCGGTCGGAAAGATCGCCCAGGAAGAGATCGAGTACCTCATGGCCCGGGGGCTTGACGAGGAGGAGGCCACCTCCACCATCGTGCGGGGCTTTCTGAACGTCGACATCATGGGGCTGCCGAAAGAGCTTCACGATGTCATCGAGAAGACCATCTCCGAATCGGAAAAAGACATGTTCTGACGAAGACGGCCTTTCGCCGCAGAGTGCATGCCTGCTCGCGACGCCGGAGCCCTGACGGGCTCCGGCGTTTTTTATCGTGCGCCTGGCAGGTCAGGCTGGATAAAACAAATTGACAAATCCGCTTAAGCGGATAAATAAGGGCTTATGGAGAGCTTGTCGGATGGATTCAAGGCGCTTGCTGACCCTAATCGCTTGAGATTGATTGGGTTGCTGCGGGATGGTGAGTTGTGTGTCTGCGATTTGATGGCTGCTTTGGAGATGCCACAGTCCACAGTGTCCAGGCATCTCAGCTATTTGAAAAAGGAAAAGTGGGTTTCGGGACGGCGATGCGGGAAATGGATGTATTATAGACTGGCGACACCGTGTGAACCAATCCTGGTCAAAGTGATGGAGATTTTGCGTCACGGCATTGGGGATTATGAAATAATAATGCAGGACCAAGAAAATTTGCGGCAACATCTCAAGATCAAGCCGTCAAACAGTTGCAGATGAAGCAACGGGAGTACGGTCATGGCTGAAGCAATTGCCAAAAAGCTTTCTTTCTTTGATCGTTTTCTCACGGTATGGATTTTTGCTGCGATGTTTGTGGGCGTCTTTGGAGGATATCTTTATCCTGGCGTCAGGGATGTTCTTAATATTTTTCAAGTCGGCACGACCAATATTCCCATTGCCATCGGCCTTATCCTTATGATGTACCCTCCGCTGGCAA
>CAZNUQ010000035.1:24131-32561 GCA_964576235.1 uncultured Desulfovibrio sp. | reverse complement strand
TTTCTTGGCGTCCCCAAGGGGATTTGAACCCCTGTTATCGGCGTGAGAGGCCGACGTCCTAGGCCACTAGACGATGGGGACGAAGCACTTGCTGGTGGGCCGTGCTGGGCTCGAACCAGCGACTCTCTGCTTAAAAGGCAGATACTCTACCGTCTGAGTTAACGGCCCACACGGGAAGAAACCTATTATGCGCACAGGACGCCCCTGTCAACAAAAAACCGTGAGGAACCCGAAAATTCCCCGCCAGACAAAAGCGCCCCGGGACTTCCCAACGCCCCCTCCCATGACTATACATGCGCTCCCATGGACAACATCCACGTCTGGAACTCCCTGCTTTTGCCCCTCGGACGGCTTCTCGTCTCCCTGGCCATCGGCCTGCTCGTCGCCAATCTGATCGAAGCCCTCAACTGGACCCGCTTCCTGGCCCGTCTGGCCGCCCCGGTCATCCGGGCCGGACACATGAAGGACGTGGTCGGCGCCAGCTTTTCCATGGCCTTCTTCTCGGGAATGGCCGCCAATTCCCTGCTCTCCGAAGCTTACGGCGCCGGGCGCCTGTCCGACCGCGAACTGGTCCTGGCCAACCTCTTCAACAGCCTGCCCACCTATTTCCTGCACCTGCCCCAGGTCTTTTTCATCACCCTGCCGTTTTTGGGGGCGAAACCGGCCGCCATCTACGCCGGGCTGACCTTTTGCGCCGCAGGACTCCGCACCCTGGCCATCATCGGCTACGGCCGGGCCGTCCTGCCGCCCCTGCCCGAGGGCTGCGTCGTCTGCCATCTCCAGGACGGGGACTTCTCCTGGGGCAAAGCCCTGCGCAAGGGATGGCGACGCTTCACCCGGCGCATCCGGTCCATGGTCCTTTTCACCGTGCCCATCTACGTCGGCATTCACTACCTGACGGTCCTCGGCCTTTTTTCCGCCATGGAAAAATGGCTGGCCGCCCACCTGTCCTTCCTGGCCTGGATGACGCCCCAGGCGGTGAGCATCGTCATGTTCCAGGTCGTGGCGGAATTCACGGCCGGACTGGCAGCCGCCGGCGCCATGCTCGGCGCCGGAGACCTCGACACCAGACAGGTGGTGCTGGCCCTGCTGATCGGCAACATCCTGTCCACGCCCATGCGGGCCTTCCGCCACCAGTTCCCCTACTACGCCGGCATCTTCAAACCGGGCGTGGCCGTGCGGTTGATCGTCCACAACCAGGCCTTCCGGGCGGCCAGCATCCTGGCGGTGACCGCGGGGTACGCCTTCTGGGGATAGCCGGGGCGGGCCGGACGTTCTGGGAAGTCCCTCCAACGACGCGGCAACTCCCCGGAGCCGGGCTCTTTTCCCATCCCGGCGGAGCGCCCGCGGGCAGGGAACGCGGGCCGGCCGGGGCCGCGCCGAACGCCGGAATGGGACCTCGCCGAGGGAACGGCTGTCACCAAATGCGCTTACCAACTGAAATCATGAGATAAAAAACCTTTCGCCCAGACCACTTAGTTGTTGTGTTTGCCCCCAGTCCGTGTACAATAAAAATTATCATCAACGCGCATGATTTCTTTCGATTCTTGGACCCTGTGTGAAGTTATCTCCAAACGCCGAAAACAGACCATGCCAAAGACCGGAGCTACAGTACATGTCGAAGAAACTTTACGTCGGTAACCTGTCCTTCTCCTCCACGGAAGACGACGTCCGGGACCACTTCGCCCCCTACGGCGAAGTGATCAGCGTCAATCTCATCACCGATCGGGAAACCGGCCGGCTGCGGGGCTTCGGCTTCGTGGAGATGGATGACGAGGGCGCGAACGCCGCCGTTGCCGCCCTGGACGGCAAGGAACTTGGCGGACGCACCCTGAAGGTGAACGAGGCCCAGGAAAAGCCCCGCTCCGGTGGCGGCGGCGGCGGCCGTCGCGGCGGCGGTTATGGTGGTGGCGGCGGCCGCTGGTAGGCAGCCCAGCCGTCTCCGGCGACCTTCCCCGCGGGCCGCGGGGCAGGCGCGTCCCCAAAGCAACCGCGTCAGGATTGTTGCCGGAATACAATGACACCAAAGGCCGGGATATTTTTCCCGGCCTTTTCCGTTCCATCGCCCCGCATCCCGACTGGCGGACCTCTCCGGTCCGGCGACGCCGCATCCCGGAAACCGCCCCCCTCCCGACCGACCATGAACGGAAATTCATCGTCTCCGCCTTTTTTCCCCGGCCCGTTTGCGGTATACTGCACCTCGTGGAATGAACATATTTAGAAAAACAAACCCGCAAAGGACTTTTATGACCAACCGCCGACTGTGGCTCATCGATGCCGGCTACATGTACAGATCGCAATCGTTTTTCAGCAGGGATTACAGTATTGACTATGTGAAACTGCGCGGCAAGCTGGAGGCCGAGGAACCGCTTTGGAGGGCCTATTACCTCAACTCCGTGCCCTCCCCCACGCCGGACTCCCAAACCGCCTTCTACAACTGGATGCGCAGCGCCCCGCCCCTTGGCCCCAAGATCATCACCAAACTCTACGAACTGCGCGGCAGCGAAATCAACGAACTCTACTGCGAGCAGTGCCGTCGCAAGGTTACCGTCTCCTGCCCCAACGACCGCACCCACCGCCTGAGCCGCGAGCAGCAAAAGGGCGTCGACGTGGGCTTGGCCACCCTGGCCCTGACCCACATCGAAAACTACGACACGCTCATCCTCTCCTCGGGCGACAGCGACCTGCTCGACGCCATCGAATACGTCACGGAAAAAAACAAGCGTTTCGAATTATTGGTCTTTAAAAGCGGCGTCGCCACCGACCTGCAATGCCGCGCCGACCGCATCTGGTGGATCGACGAATTCGCCCAGGAAGTGGCCCGCGAGTTCTGATCCGGCCGTCCCCCCGGGAGGGGCCCCTCCCGGGGCCTCCCCCCGCCAACCAATTCCAGGCGTCAGGCGATTTTTTCGCCCTGACCAGATGCGGCATAGGAACTCAATACTTTTAAAAAATTGATTTTCAATAAAATGCCGGACCAACATGCCGGAACCAGATTCGGGTAGGACAAAAAATTCGCCCGCAACCTTGGTTCCGGGATAATTATTCGCCCACTTTTTCCTCCCACGGCGGATACAGAACAATAATATTCAATAATTAAAAGTAGTTGATTTTCGGCATGGATTGTGCTTCTCCCCCGCCGAGGTTTCGCCATGCCCCAGTGTCCCTGTTCCCACGCCATCAACCGCCGCCCCCGGGTCTGCCTGGCCTGCCACGGGCAGCGCCTGGCCTCCCTCCTCGAAACGGCCACCATATTCCGCCTCTTTCGGTTCACCGGAACGGACATCGCCGAAGAAGGAACCTGGGCCATGCCGGAAGCGGGCCTGCCCGCCCTCGTCCCGCTTCTGGCCGGGGCCGGCGTGGGCCTGCTCGTCTGTGGCGGCGCGACCTGCTGCTGCCTCAAGCCTTTCACGCGCCACGGCATCGCCGTGGCCCCCTGGATCGCCGGCGACGTGCCCGCGGTCCTTGCCGCCTTGCGCCAAAACCGCCTGGAAACCCTGCTCGCCCCAGGGGCCCGCCCCGGACGCGGCGCCCCCCTGCCGGCCGGGTTCGGCATCCCTCAGGAGACCAAGACATCATGAACGAGAACGGACTGCATGACTTGAACGAGGAAATCCGCAAGAAACCCGAACCCACCGGCCTCGACGGCGTGAAGGCCGTCGTGGTGGTCCTCTCCGGCAAGGGAGGCGTCGGCAAATCCACCGTGTCGGCCAACCTGGCCGCGGGTCTGGCCATGGAAGGCAAACGCGCCGGCCTGCTCGACGTGGACGTGCACGGCCCGAGCATCCCCAGGCTCCTCAAGCTCGCCGGGCACCGGCCGGGCATGGCCGACAACCTCATGCTGCCCGTGGAATGGCACTGGAATCTCGGGGTCATGTCCATCGGCTTCCTGCTGCCGGGCAAGGACGACGCCGTGATCTGGCGCGGTCCGGCCAAGGCCGGGGTCATCCAGCAACTGGCCGAGCAGGTGGCCTGGGGCGAACGCGACGTGCTGGTGGTGGACTGCCCTCCCGGCACCGGCGACGAACCCCTTTCCGTGCTCCAGATCTTCGGCCCGAAGGCCCTGGCCCTCATCGTCACCTCGCCCCAGGACGTGGCCGTGGACGATGTGCGCCGGTCCATCAACTTCTGCCACCAGCTCGGCAATCCCATCCTCGGCATCGTCGAGAACCTTTCCGGATTCGTCTGCCCGTCCTGCGGCGCGGTCCACGACATCTTCAGTTCCGGCGGCGGGCAGCGCCTGGCCGAGGAGGCCTCGGTCCCCTTCCTGGGCCGCATCCCCATCGACCCGGAAGTGTCGCGCTCCGGCGACGACGGCGACGTGTTCCTGGCCGTGGCCGGCAAAAGTCCCTCGGCCGTGGCCTTCAAATCCGTCATCGCGGCCGTGCTCAAGGCCCTGGACACCCCCGCCGCGCCCGGCACGGAAGGATGACGGCCATGCCTGACGCCCCGAGAAACGACCCCCTGGACATGATCCTCGAGGTCTTCGAGGAGGAACAAAAGGCCGAGATGACCGCCAAGTTCGGCGAACGGGGCTACCGCATCTGGCGGGAGGCCCCGCACCGCCAACGTCTCCTGGCCCCCACCGTCGTCGGCACGGTCAAGGGATCCTGCGGCGACACCATCTCCATCGCCCTGGGCATCAACGGCGAAACCATCGTCGACACGGACTTCGACACCGACGGCTGCGCCTCCAGCCAGATCGCGGCGGCAACGGCCGCCGCCCTGGCCCGGGGCAAGTCCCTGGACGAGGCCGTGGACATCGACGAGCAGGCCGTCGTCTCGCGCGTCGGCGCCTTTCCCGAGGAAGACCGCCACTGCGCCTATCTGGCCGCCGCGGCCGTGCGCGAGGCCGTGCACCGCTGGATGCTCCAAAGCGGCGCCCTGACGGCCGGTATGGAGAACGAGAACGCGGGCGGTCCGCACGCATGACGTCCGGGCCGACACCCCGCAACGACAAGGAGGACCACATGGACCCGATCATAGCCGTCAGCAGCGAGGGCCCGACCCTCGACGACGCCGTGGATCCCCGCTTCGGCCGGGCCGCCGGATTCGTCATCGTCTCCGGCGATCATGGCACGCGCTACCTGGACAACGGCGGTTCCCAGGCCATGGCCCACGGCGCGGGCATCGAGTCCGCCCGGCGCATCGCCGAGGCCGGGGCCACGGTGCTCCTCACCGGCGTGGTCGGCCCCAAGGCCGCCCAGGCCCTGGCCGCCGTGGGCATCGCCGTGGTCGAGGGCATGGAGGACATGACCGTGGGGCAGGCCGTGGCCAGATACCGCGCCGAAAATCCGAGGCCGTAACCTCCATGGGCACGCATCGCCAATCGACGCGGCCGGCGGCCGGCACGGCCGGATCCCGGACCGCCGCGCCCCTGGTCGCGGCCATCGCCAGCGGCAAGGGCGGCACGGGCAAGACCACGGTGGCGGCCTCCCTGGCCTCGGTCTGGACCGAGGCCCTGGGCCGGCCGGTCCTGGCCGTGGACATGGACGTGGAGGAGCCAAACCTCCATCTCTTCCTGCGACCCCGCATCGAACGGTCCGAGGCCGCCACCCTGGAAGTGCCGGCCATCGACGAGGAGGCCTGCACCCGCTGCGGCGCCTGCCGGGATTTGTGCCAGTTCGGCGCCGTGACCATCCTGGGGCAAACACCCATGGTCTTTCCCGAAATGTGCCACGGCTGCGGCGGTTGCCAGATGGTGTGCCCCGTGGCGGCCGTGAGTCCCTCGGGGCGGGAACTCGGGCACCTGGAGGAAGGCGCGGCCGGGGAAATCGGCTTCCTGGGAGGCCGGCTGCGTATCGGCGAAGCCATGAGCCCGCCGCTGATCCGGGCCGTCGGCCGCCGGGCCGGGGAAATCCGGGCCGAAAGGGGCCACGCCGCGCCCGATGTCGTCCTCGACGCCCCGCCGGGCGTGAGCTGCCCGGCCACGGCGGCCGTGGCCGGGGCCGACTGCATCGTGCTCGTGACCGAACCGACGCCCTTCGGGCTCCACGACTTCCGGCTGGCCATCGAGGCCTTCGCCCCCCTCGGCAAGCCCATGGGCGTCGTGGCCAACCGCCACGTGGCGGACGGCGCGGCGGAGTTGCGCGCCCTCTGCGAGGACGCGGGACTCCCCATCCTGGCCGAGATCCCCGACGACCGGGCCGTGGCGGAAACCTACGCCAGGGGCGGGCTGCTGGCCGAGGTCAGCCCGGCCTACCGCGCCCTGTGCCAAAAACTGGCAAGCGCCGTGGCCGCCCTGGCCAGGGAGGAACGCCGTGCGTGAAATCGTCGTGCTCAGCGGCAAGGGCGGCGCCGGGAAAACCTCCCTCGCCGCGGCCTTCGCCGCCCTGGCCTCGAACAAGGTCGTCTGCGACCTCGACGTGGACGCCCCGGACCTGCACATCCTGCTCGACCCGGCCGACACCATGCGCCAGGACTTCGTGTCCGGCAGCCTGGCGGTCATCGACCCGGTTTCGTGCAACGGCTGCGGCATCTGCCGGGACATGTGCCGCTTCGAGGCCGTTTCCGCCGCGCCCTCCGGAACCCACGCCATCGATCCGCACCGCTGCGAGGGCTGCAAGACCTGCGTGGTCTTCTGCCCCTCCCGGGCCATCGACTTCCGGCCCCGGACCTGCGGCACCTGGGCCGTGGCCGACACCCGGTTCGGCCCCCTGGTCCACGCCCGGCTGCATCCCGGCGCGGAAAACTCCGGCAAGCTCGTGACCCTGCTCAAGCGCCAGGCCCGTGCACTGGCCAAGCGGCAGGGCCTCGATCTCGTCTTGTGCGACGGGGCGCCGGGCATCGCCTGCCCGGTCATCAGCTCCCTTTCCGGGGCCACCCTCGCCGTGCTCGTCACCGAGCCCACGCCTTCCGGCACCCACGACCTGCTGCGCGTGGCCGACCTGTGCGCCCACTTCCGCCTGCCGGCCGCCGTCATCGTCAACAAGGCCGACCTCAACCCCGACGAGGCCGGGCGCATCGAGAAGGCCTGCGCCGGGCACGGCCTCGCCCTGCTCGGCCGCCTGCCCCATGCCCCGGACGTGACCCGGGCCATGATGGCCAAAAAAACCCTCCCCGAATACGGAGGTCCCCTGGCCGACGCCGTCGCCGGACTGTGGGAATCCATCGAACGACTGGCCGGCGGCGACGCCCGGCCCCAATAACACAAAGGACTCGCACCATGGACACCCTTCGCATCGCCATTCCCTCGACCCTGCCCGGCGGCATGGACAGCGCCGTCGGCGCCCACTTCGGACACTGCGACTGCTACACCATCGTGGATGTCGCCGACGGCGGCATCGCCCAGGTCGGCACCCTGCCGAACGTCCCCCATGTCCAGGGCGGCTGCATGGCCCCGGTCAACCACCTGGCCCAAAACGGCGTCAACGTGCTCCTGGCCGGCGGCATGGGCATGCGCCCCCTGCTCGGCTTCAACCAGGTGGGCATCAAGGTCTACCACGGGGGCGACGCGGCCTCGGTCAAGGATGCCGTCGCCGCCTTCCTGGCCGGCAACCTGGTTCCCTTCGCCCTCGAACACACCTGCGGCGGCGGCCGGGCCTAGCGCTGGATCTTTCGGAGGGGGAAGCGGGGCTCCGCCCCGCGCCCCGCCGGGAGGGGGTCACCCCCTCCCGGCCCCTCCCGGACGTTCCCGGGCGGAGGCCGGAGGGAAACCCGAAAGACGGAACACGCAACCAGAGGAGACACCGTCATGCCGATCTATGACATTTCCTGCCCGGCCTGCGGATACGAGGGCGAGGTCATCCGCGCCAGGGCCGAGGACAGGCCGGCGTGTCCGCGATGCGGCGCGCCGGCCGAAAAGCTGCCGTCGCCGACCAGCTCGCTGACAGGCAGGACGGCGGCCGGATTGCCGGGGCCGTCGGACCACGGCTGTTGCGGTTCGCGGCCGGGGCACGCCGGCTGCGCCGGCCCGGGATCGTGCTGCGGCAAGGCCTGAAACGGAGTAGAGACATGAGGCACATTCTCATAGCGAGCAATGCCCCGGATTTCCTGGCGGATTTCCTGGCCGGACTGGCCGGCGACGATACGAGGCTCCGCTTCGCCCCCACGGCCGAGGCCGCCGAGGAAGCCGTCAGGACCGCGCCGCCGGCCCTTTGCGTGGTGGACGGCGAACTGCCGGACGCCGGACCGTTCGATCTCGTGGGGCGGCTCATGCGGATCAACGCGATGGTGCACACGGCCGTGATCTCGGAGCTTTCCGACGAGGCCTTCCACGAGGCCGGCGAGGGCCTGGGCATCCTGTTGCGCCTGCCGCCGCGTCCCGACGCCGCGGCCGCCCGCGACCTGCTGGCCGCCCTGGCCGCGGTTTCCTGAGGACGCCGCGCGTCATGACGGTCACGTCGCTCCGTATTCTCGTGGACAACCGGTCCGCCGCGCCAGGGCTTGGCTTCGAGCACGGCTGGTCGGTCTGGCTCGATCTCGGCGGCG
>CAZNUQ010000035.1:14122-24031 GCA_964576235.1 uncultured Desulfovibrio sp. | reverse complement strand
CGGCGCCGGAGAGGCGGCCCTGGCCGAGACGGCACGCGCCTTGCGGGAGTTCGGAGTGCGCCGGGTCTTCGCCGGCCACTGCACCGGCGAGACGGCCGCGGCCTACCTTCGCGACCACGCGGCCGGGGAAACGACGCCCACGGGAAGCGGTCTGGTTATCCGGCCCTGACCGTCACGCGGGCGGGGCGCCTGGCCGAAGGCGCAAAAAAAGCCGGGGGAGCTCTCCCCCGGCCCTTCAAAGCGGCCATGCGGGAAGGGGCTCCCCCTTCCCGCGCGCCGCGCAGCCGCTACCCTTCCAGCTGCTGGATGGCGTCGAGACGCCAGGTGTCGCCGGAGGTGTCCTCCCGGCGCACGAAATGCCAGACTTCGCGAACCTGCTCGGGCCGGTCGGCCTTGGGGTCCTCGCGCAGGAGCGTGTCGAAATAGGCCGAGGCGATGGTGGTCTGGCCCTGCCTGCGGACTTCGAGGAGCCTGGCGTCGACCAGGAGCACGTCGGTCGGCGCGGGGTTCGGGTCCGCGGCCGCCTGCTTGCGCACGTCCTCCATGAAGGCCGGGGTGGAGAAGGCGGCGATGTCGGCCAGATCGCGGGCGCTCCAGGAACGCTGCAACCGGGAGAAGAGCGTCTTGGCGCCGGTCAGAAAATCGTTGGCGTCGAAACCGGGGGGCAGTTCCGGTCCGGCAGCCGGTCCGGAAGCCGGCGTCGCCGACGGCGCGGCTCCCAGGTTGGCCCAGCCGTTTGCCGCCGCGTCCTGGGCCGGGGTCGGGGCCGACATGGGGGCCGGACGCGCGGGTTCGGCCTCGTAGGTGCGGGCCATGCCCGGAGCGCCTGCGGTCGCGGCCCTGCGGGAGCGCAGGAACCGGAAGAGCAAAAAGAGGCCGCCGCCGATCAGCAGCAGGTCGAAAAGGCCCGGTCCGCCGTAGCCGTGGCCGCCGCCGAACAGCATGGAGCCGACCAGACCGCCGACGAGCAGACCGCCGAGCATGCCGCCGAGTCCCGGACGCGAGAACATCCCGCCGCCGGGAGCGGCGCCGGTCGGATTGGGCCGCGCCGACTGCTGGGTGCCGAAGGCGCCGGAAGGCCCGCCCATGTCCGGACGGGACGTGCTCTGGGAAAAGGACTGGCGGTTGCCGATGGACCCGCCGCCGCCCAACCGCTTGGCCGCGGCGAAATCGACGGTCGCAAAAAGCAACAGGAAAACAGCCAGCAATGCACCGGTGGCTCGCACCACGAGAATCCTCCTTGTTGCACCCCCGGGCCGTATGCACGGTCCCCCGGGAGAGGCGATCTTGCCTGTCGCATTGCCGGAGCGCGTGGGCAGGGCCGTTTCCACCGGACCGTTTCCGCACAGGCGGAGCGGCGGCGGGCGCGATGCCGCGACAAAAGGGCATCCCGGTTGCGAGAGGCTCTCAAGATTACATTTATATCAGGTCGACCGGGGAGGGAGTCAAGGGAAACAGGCCAACATGGAACTTTGTTAAGACGCCGGAGCGCGGCCAAGGCGGGGAACATGCGGCCCGAAGGGAATGTCCGCCGCCCCCCCCTTCCTTCGACCACGGCAAAATCTTCCCGTCCCCGGAGACAGGGATGCCGTGTTTTTCCATGGCGTTAGCAGAAGACAACATTTGGCAGGATTCTTGCTTTGCCGGGAGAAACGGTCCCGCGCCGCGCGCGGGGGCCGAAGCATCCGTCCGGAGGGGCATATGGCCACCGACGCCGTCAATTGGGCCTACCAGTATTCCCTGGCCTGCGCCAAGCTCGTCAACGCCGAGAACACCGCCGGGACCAGCAATTCCCGAAGCGCGGACATCGCCACGGCCAAGGCCGATTTCAACGCGACGATGAAAAGCCTGTTGCCCTCGGATGCCCAGTCGAGCGTCCAGGTCCAGTGCTTCGACGCCCTGACCACCTACAACACCAGCATGGCCTCGGCCGATACCCAGGCCACGCGGGCGAGCGCCCTGGACACCCTCTACGACACCCTCGGCGGCATCACCATCCCGACATCGAGCACCACGACATCGACCACCACGACCGCGAGCAACGCCTCCTATTCCAACGCCTCGGTCGCCGCCTACTCCGCCGGCCTCACCGGCGCCACCTCCGGCGCAACGCCCGGCGACATCATGAACGCCGCCCTCGTCGGCTACATCCTGGCCAGCCAGGCCGAGGGCTGAGGCGGCGGACGGGCTACGCCTCCTCGACCGGCGGCGTTCCGGGGCTGACGCCCAGTTCGTCGGTGACGGCCTTGCGCCTGACGGCCATCACCTGGTCCAGGCGGCTGAGCCGTTCGATGGTCTGGTAGAGGTGGCTGGCATCGCGCACTTCCACCCGGAAGACCAGTTCCGTGGTGCCGTCCACGTTGGAATGGATGGTGCCGGAGTCGATGTTGACGCCCTGCTCGGCCAGGGTCTGGGAAATCTTGCCCAGGACGCCCTTCTGGTTTTTCGCCAGGATGGACAGGCCGGCGGGGTAGGGCCGTTCCTTCTCCTCGCCCCAGCTCACGGGGATCAGGCGTTCGGCCTCGAGATTGGGAATGTTGGGGCAGTTGTGGGTGTGGACGACCACGCCCCGGCCGTGGGACACGTAGCCGACGATGGGGTCGCCGGGCACGGGGTTGCAGCACTGGGCGAAACGCATAAGCGCGTCGTCCACCCCCTGGATCCTGACCGCGTCGATAGTCTTGGCCTTGCCCGGCAGGACCAGCCCCTCGCCCGGCGCGAACTGGGGTTCCGGCCTGGCCGGGGCTTCGGCCTCCTCCCCTTCGCGTTTGGGCAGCAGCCGGCCGATGACCCTCTTGGGGGTGATGCGGGAGTAGCCGACGGCGGAGAGCACGTCCTCGACGCCGGGCAGGGAGAGTTCCCGGGCCACGGCCAGCATGGCCCCTTCCTTGATGGCCTTCTGGATGTTGACCCCGTCCTTGCGGCCCTGCTTTTCCAGCATTTCCCGGCCCAGGGCGATGGAATGCACCCGCTCCTCGGTGCGGATGAAGTGCTTGATGCGGGTGCGGGCCTTGGCGGTCTTGACGAACTTGAGCCAGTCCCGGTTGGGGTGGCGGTTCTTGTCGATGATGATCTCGACGGTGTCGCCGTTTTTGAGCGGCGTTTCCAGGGGCACCAGCCGTCCGTTGACCTTGGCGCCGGCGCAGTGCTCGCCGATGGCGGTGTGGATGAGGAAGGCCAGGTCCACGGCCGTGGCGCCCTCGGGCAGCTCCTTGACATCGCCTTTCGGGGTGAAGACGTAGACCTCGTCCTGGAAGAGGTCGAACCGCAGGTTGGTCACGAACTCGCGGGAGTCCTTGAGCTCCCGCTGCCAGTCCATGATCTGGCGCAGCCAGGCGAAGCGCTCCACGTCCTTGGGGTTGAACTTCCCTTTCTCGCGCTCCTTGTACTTCCAGTGGGCGGCCACGCCCTCCTCGGCCAGCCGGTGCATCTCCACGGTACGGATCTGGATCTCGATGCGCTCGCCTTCCGGCCCGACCACGGTGGTGTGCAGGCTCTGGTACATGTTGGCCTTGGGCATCGAGATGTAGTCCTTGAAGCGGCCGGGGACGGGCTTCCAGATGGAATGGACGAGTCCCAGGACGGCGTAGCATTCGCGGATGGTCTCGACGATGACCCGGAAGGCCACCAGGTCGTGGACCTGGTCGATGGTCAGCCCCTGGACGCGCATCTTGTTGAAGACGCTCCACAGGTGCTTGCGGCGGCCGAAGATGCGGGCCCGGATGTGGTTGGGGCCGAGCAGCTCCCGGATGTGGGAAATGACCCGTTCGATGTAGGTCTCGTCCAGGGTGTGGTGCCGGTCCACGCCGGCCTTGATCTGGCTGTAGACATCGGGCTTGAGGTACTTAAAGCTCAGGTCCTCCAGCTCGGTCTTGATGCGGTGCAGCCCCAGCCGGTTGGCCAGCGGGGCGTAGATGTCCATGGTTTCCTGGGCGATGAGCCCCTGCTTGACCGGCTTCTGGAATTCCAGGGTGCGCATGTTGTGCAACCGGTCCGCGAGCTTGACCAGGACCACCCGGATGTCCTCGGCCATGGCCAGGATCATCTTGCGGATGTTCTCGGCCTGAGCCTCCTCCTTGGTCTCGAAGGGGATCAGGCTGATCTTGGTCACGCCGTCGACGATGTCGGCCACCTCCTCGCCGAAAAGCTCCTCGATCTCGTCCACCGTGGCCTTGGTGTCCTCCACGGTGTCGTGCAGGAGTCCGGCGGCGACGCTGGCCGCGTCCAGGCGCATGTCGGCCAGGATGTTGGCGGCCTCCAGGGGATGGGAAAGGTAGGGCTCGCCGGAAAGGCGCACCTGCCCGGCATGGGCCGCGGCGGAAAACACGTAGGCCTTGGTGATAAGCGCCTGTTCGGCCTCGGAGAGGTAGACGGCGGTCTTGTCCAGGATGTCGTTGATGCGGATCATGGCCGGCCCGGCCTCGTCATTCCGGGAAGGGGTCGCGGCGCCCCCATGCGTGTTCCGTGATACTGGATGCGGCCCGGCCCGCCGCGACGGGACGGAGCCGCGGCTTCCGCCGGAGGGACACCATACGCCATATCGCCCGCTTCCGCGAGGGGGCGGCCGCCCCCCGGCCCCGGAAGCCGCCCCCCGGCCGGATCAGGGCTCCAGCCGGAAGGTCTGCCTGTCGCGGGGAATCCACCATTTGGTGAAGTTGTAGGTGATGCCGGCCGGAGCCGCCGCCACGTTCTGGACGCTCGAGGCGAGAATGGGCAGGGCGTAGGGCGCGAAAAGGAACAGATAGGGCTGGTCCCGGTGCAGGATCTCCTGGAAGGCGTCGTAGATCCTCTTGCGCTCGGCCTGGTCCACGGTGCGGCGCCCCCGCTCCAGCAGGGCGTCCACCTCGGGATTCCTGTAGCCCACGAAATTGAGCCCCCCGGGCACGGCGCGGCTCGAATGCCACACGTCGTAGACATCCGGATCCTGGGTGATGTTCCAGCCGAGGATGAGGGCGTCGAAATTCCCCTTGTCCACGAACTCCTTGATGAAGGAGGCCCACTCCACGGTGCGGATCTCGGCCTTGACGCCGACCGCGGCCAACTGGCTCTGGATGATGGTGGCGGTCTTGACCCGCTGGTCGTTGCCCTGGTTGGTCAGGATGGTGAAGGCGAAGGGACGGCCCGAGGCGTCCTCCAGGACGCCGTCGCCGTTGCGGTCCTTCCAGCCGGCCTCGGCCAGCATCGTCCTGGCCAGGGCCGGATCGAAGGCATGGTCCCTGATCGCCGTGTCGTACATCCAGGTGCCGGGCTTGTAGGGGCCGACCGTGGGCAGCCCCAGGCCCAGGAGGGCGCCCTTGACGATGTCCTCCTTGTTGACGGCGTGGGCGATGGCCTGGCGCACCCGGACATCGGCAAAAAACGGGCTTTTGAGGTTGTAGCCCATGTAGGTGTAGGCGAAGGCCAGGTACTTGAACTTGCGCCAGTCGGCCTCCCAGGAGGGGCCGGAGGTCTGGTAGAGGTACTGCTGGGGGGTCAGCGCCATCATGTCCAAATTGCCGGCCTTGAGTTCCAGGAACATGGTCGCGGTGTCCGGAATGATGCGGTACACGACCTGGTCGATGTAGGGCCGGCCCTCGAAATAGTCGGGGTTGACCTCGAGGACGAGGCGGCGGCCCGCCTCCCAGGCGGCGAGGCGGTAGGGGCCGGCGCCGACGGGCTCCCGGGCGTACCGGGTGTTCATGAGATCCTGGCCGGCCAGGACGTGCTTGGGCAGGATGGCCCCGGCCCAGGTCACCAGCGAGCGGGCGAAGGGCTCGGCGTACCGGACCTCGAAGGAATACCGGCCGGTCACGGTGAGGCTCTGGATGGCCTTGTAGTCCTCGGCGTAGGCCGTGGGCGTCTTCGGGTCGATCATGAGCCGGTAGGTGAATTCCACGTCCTCGGCCGTGAGCTCCGTGCCGTCGGTCCAGCGGATGCCCGGCCTGATCCAGAACTTGAGGAGCTTGCCGTCGTCCTGCACCTCGTAGCGTTCGGCGGCCATGCACTCCAGCCGGATGTCCTTGTCGTAGCGCAAAAGCGAGACGTACAGCAGGTCCGCCACCTCGTGGGAGGCGGAGTCCGCGGACAGGGGCGGAATGAGGTTCGACGGCTCGCCGATGGTGGCCATGACGATGCGGCCGCCCGGGGTGGGCTCGCCGGCCGGAGGCGCTGTCCCGGCCGTCCGGGAAGAGGACCGGCCGTCGCCGGCCTTTCCGCCTTCCTGGGGCGCGCGGTCGCAACCCGTAACAAGCAGGACACAGACAACGAGGACGAAAAACAACACGCGCGCCGGACGCATAGTTCTCCTTTTCGCTTGCAACTTTCATCCAGATCGACATATTGAAACGGATGCGGCGAGCCTTGCACGGATCAGCCTTATACGGGGCCCGCCAAAATTAAAAGCCTTTTTCCGCGGCGTCCGTCCGGCGACGGGCGCGCCGCAACGGCGTCGAAGCCGCGCCGGCAACATTTCCGTTCCATATTGCCCGCGAATCCGTTATGTGGCCTGGATCGGCCCCCCCCACGGCCGAGGTCCCGGAGCGACGCCCCGACGACGCCGCGAACCGGCCTATTCCGATGTCGCGAAGGAGTCTTTGGCCCATGGCCGCCGGAAACGAAGAAACCAAAATCAAGTCCCTGCTGTCGGATTTCGTCCGGGAAACGATTCCCGACTACATCCTTGACGGATCCCATGCCATCGTGGCCAGCGACGGCATCCAGAAACTCACCATCAACCAGCACGACCATTTCTTCGACGTGGAAGGCCAGGTCCAGGGCGACGACTTCCAGGTCTATTCCTCCGAGCTTTCCGTGAACCTCAAGGAAGGCAGCATCAATTACTTCTGCAACTGCCCCGATTCCTTCTCCGGGGTGTGCCGCCACATCGGCGCCACGGCGCTCAAGTGCATCCGCGACCTGTCCGAGGAATCCGCCGGCGGCGAGGAAGGCGCGGGGGCACCCTCCCCGCGCGGCGAATGGCGCCAGACCTTCCGCACCTATTTTTCCACGGAACCCGAGCCCGAACCCGGCCGCCACTACCTCATCTTCCGTTTCCATCCCGAGCCGGGCCGGCTCCAGGTGGCCTTTTTCCGGGCGCGCCAGAACAAGTCCGGCATCTCCCAGGTCCATTCCGAAATCACCCTGGAACAGATCATCAAGAATCCCGACTGGTCCGAGCTCTCCCCCACCCTTCCGGTGGTGGCCGAGATGCTCCAGCACCACCTGGATTACGCCGGGCACCGGGTGGAGATCCCGCCCGGACTGCTGGCCTGGTTCTTCTGGGCCATCGGCAAGGAATACTACCTCTACTGGCGCGACACCGAGCAGCCCGTGCGCATCGAGTCCAAGACCATGCGCCTGCAGCTCGCCCCCAGGCTCGCCGAGGACGGCCTGTCCTTCGACATCCTCCTCGGCACCCCGGGCAAGGCGCCCTTCTCCATCCTCGGCCAGGAAGTCTATTTCTACGGCCAGATGCCCATCTGGGTGTGCTGGAAAAACGGCTTCTACCCCGTGCAGACGGGCCTGCCGCCCCAGCTCGTCTCGGACATCGTCCAGCAGCCGTCCTTTATCCCCACGGCCGACGTTTCGGAATTCCTGGACCGGGTCTGGACGCACCTGCCCATGACGGACCTGTACGGCCAGGAGGAATTCCTGGTCAAAATGCAGCCGTTTTTCGTGCCGGCCAATTTCGATCCGAAAATCTTCCTGGACGAGGAAGGCAGCCTGCTCACCCTGCAGATCCAGAACGTCTACCAGACCGAGCACGGCGAGATCACGGTCCCCGGGCCCAACCCGGACCTGATGACCGCCTCGTACCTCTACGAGGGCAAGTCCTACCTGATCGCCCGGGACTGCGAACACGAGCAGGCCCTCATCTCCATGCTGACGGACATGCGTTTCCAGCCGCGCAACAGCGCCAACTGGTTTTTGGAGACCGAGGAGGCCATCGTGTTCCTCCTCGACGCCTATCCCAAGCTGGTGGAAAAATACCGCGTCTACGGCGAAAAGAACCTGACCCGCTACAAGGTGCGCCTGTCGACGCCGGTCATCGTGGCCGAAGTGGAATCCAAGGAAGAGGAGAAGTGGTTCAACCTCGACCTGCAGGTGGCCTACGACGACCAGAAGGTGCCCATCGAGAAGATCTGGAAGGCCTGGACCCAGGGCAAACGCTACGTCCAGCTCAAGGACGGCTCCTACACCAGCCTGCCCGAGGCGTGGCTGGAGAAGCTGGCCCACAAGCTGCGGGCCCTCGGCTACGACACGGAAAAGCCGCCCCAGACCAAATTCAAGCAGTTCGAGGCGCCGGTCCTGGACAAGATCCTGGAGGATCTGCCCGAGGCGCGCACCGACTCGTTCTGGAACACCCTGCGCCAGAAGATCCACAGCTTCCGGGAGATCGTGCCCCTCAAGCCCCCCCGGGGACTCAACGCCAGCCTGCGCCCCTACCAGGTCCAGGGGCTGTCCTACCTCAACTTCCTGCGGGAATACGGGTTCGGCGGCATCCTGGCCGACGAGATGGGCCTCGGCAAGACCGTCCAGACCCTCTCGTTCATCCAGCACAACGTGGAACGCGGGGTGAAGGGGGCCAATCTCATCATCGTGCCCACCTCGGTCCTGCCGAACTGGGAGCGCGAGGCCCAGAAGTTCGTGCCGGACCTCAAGCAGCTGATCATCTACGGCGCCCGGCGCGAAAACATGTTCAAGAAGATCGGCGAATCCGATCTGGTCATCACCACCTACGCGCTGTTGCGCCGCGACCTCGACGAACTCCTCAAGCACGAATTCGCCACGATCATCCTGGACGAGGCCCAGAACATCAAGAACCCGAACACCATCACCGCCCGGTCCGTGCGCCGCCTGTCCGGCAAGACGCGCCTTTGCCTGTCCGGCACGCCCATCGAGAACAACCTCTTCGAGCTGTGGTCGCTTTTCGAGTTCCTCATGCCCGGCTTCCTCGGCGGCCAGAACGCCTTCCAGCGCGGCATCGTCAAGCCCATCAAGGACGGCGACGAGGAAACCCTCGACTACCTGCGCGGCCGGGTGCGGCCGTTCATCCTGCGGCGCACCAAGTCCGAGGTGGCCAAGGACCTGCCGCCCAAGGTCGAGAACGTCTACTACTGCAACCTCCTCGACGAGCAACTCGAACTCTACGCCGCCCTGGCCAAAAAACTCAAGGAACAGGTGCTGGCCACGGTGGACGAAAAGGGCATGGCCAAATCGCAGATGTCGATCCTCGACGCCCTGCTCAAGCTGCGCCAGATCTGCTGCCACCCCCGGCTCCTCAAGCTCGACCTGCCCGGCGTGAACACCAACCTGCCCTCGGGCAAGTTCGACGCCTTCAAGGACCTCATCACGGACTGCATCGAGGAAGGCCACAAGGTGCTGGTGTTCTCCCAGTTCGTGCAGATGCTCCACATCATCCGCTCCTGGATGGGCATCGGCCAGATCCCCTTCGCCTACCTCGACGGGTCGAGCAAGGACCGCTTCGAGCAGGTGGACCGCTTCAACGAGGACGACTCCATCAAGGTCTTCCTCATCTCGCTCAAGGCCGGCGGCACGGGCCTCAACCTCACCAGCGCCGACTACGTCATCCACTACGACCCCTGGTGGAACCCGGCCGTGGAGAACCAGGCCACGGACCGCACCCACCGCATCGGCCAGCTGCGGCAGGTGTTCTCCTACAAGATGATCTGCCAGAACACGGTCGAGGAAAAGATCCTGAAGCTCCAGGAGCAGAAAAAGGACGTGGCCGAGGCCATCATCCCCGGCCAGGACGCCTTCAAGTCCCTCACCCGCACGGACCTGGAATCGCTGTTCGAGGTGTGAGGCCGGCACGGCCCGCGCCCGGAACAAAAAAAAGGGGGCCTTTCGGCCCCCTTTTGCGTCGGATGGTCCGCCCTGGGGATCGGACAGGAAAAAACTTCGGTTCCG
>CAZNUQ010000035.1:11705-14022 GCA_964576235.1 uncultured Desulfovibrio sp. | reverse complement strand
GCCCAGCGCCAGCCCGTCTCCTTGGCGATGGTCACCATCGTGACCATGCAGGGGGTGTAGAGCAGCATGAAGGTGAAAACGGAAAGCACGGCCGGCAGACTCCAGGCCGGGTCGGCGGCCAGGCGCCGGCCGAGCGAGACCGCGTTCTCGTCCTCGGGGTCGCCCACGGAATAGGCCGTGGCCATGGTGGAAACGAACACCTCCTTGGCCGCGAAGCCTCCGATCAGGGCGATATTGGCCTGCCAGGGGAAGCCGGCCAGGTCCGTCAGCGGCGTGAGGGCCTCGGCGACGCGGCCGGCCAGGGAATGCCTGAGGGCCTCGGCGTTGCGCAGGGCGTCGAGGTCCCTGCCGGCATCCCGGATCAGGACGGCCAGTTCCTTCTCCCCCGCGCCGGGATGTTCCGCCCGGAACGTCTCCGCCAGTTCCAGGGCCCGGGCCTCGAAGGCGGCCTCCCGGTCCGGCGGCAGTTTCGGAAAGGTCATGACGGCCCACATGAGGACGGACACGGCCAGGATGACGGTTCCGGCCTTCTTGACGTACTGCCAGACCCGCTCCCAGGTGTGCATCGCGACGCCGTGCAGGGTGGGCAGGCGATAGGGGGGGATCTCCATGACGAAGGGCGTGCTCTCCCCCCGGACAACGGTCGAGCGCAAGATCCGGGACACGACGAGCACGAAGCCCCAGGCGGCCAGGACCACGAAGAACATGGCCAGGGTGGGGGAGTCCGGAAAAAAGGCGGCCACGAGCATGAGGTATGCCGTGGTCTTGGCCCCGCAGACCATGAAGGGCGCCGTCAGGATGGTCGCCAGGCGTTCGCGGGGGCTGCGCAGCGTCCGGGCGCACAGAACCCCCGGCACGGCGCAGCCGCCCGGAATGCCGCCGGACATGACCAGCGGCATGACCGACATGCCGTGCAGCCCGAAAACCCGCAGCACCCGGTCCATCATGTAGGCCACCCGGGCCATGTAGCCGAGGTCCTCCAGGAAGACGAGCATGGCGAACATGACCAGAATCAGGGGCGTGAAGCTCATGACCGCCCCCACGCCGCCGATGATGCCGGACACGACCAGGGACTGGAGATTGCCCTCGGGGATGACGGCCGCGGCGAGTTCGCCCAGGGCGTCGAAGCCGGCCTCCAGCCAGCCCTTGGGGTACTCGCCCAGGGTGAAGGTCACCTGGAACATCAGCCACAGCACGCCGAGCATGACCAGGGGGCCGAGGACCCTGTGGGTGACGACGCGGTCGATGGCGTCCGAAGAGGTGCGGCGCAGGGCATCCCCTCCCGAGACCACGCCCTGCTTGAGCAGGCCGTTTATGAAGCCGTAACGCCAGTCGGCGATGATGGCGTCGGGGGTCGCGGCGCTGTGCTGCCGGGTGAGGGTCTCGGCCTCCCGGCATATGGCCTCCAGCTCGGCGGACACGGGGCCGGCCGCGCGCCCCTCGGTCATCACCTGCTCGTCGCCCTCGAGGTACTTGATGGCCACCCAGCGCGCGTCATGGCGCCGGGCCAGGAAGCCGGCCTCCTCGATGACTCCGGTCATCCGCTCCAGGAACGGGTCGAGCTCCGGGCCGTAGGACATGCGGATGGGCTTCCATTCGCCCCCGGTCGTGTCGTGGACCTCGCGGACCGCCCGCATGAGTTCCTCGCGGCCCTGGCCGATCCGGGCCACGCAGGGCACGACCGGAATCCCGAGAAGCCGCGAGAGCTTGTCGCAATCGATGCGCATGCCGCTTCGCCGGACCTCGTCCATCATGTTGAGACCGAGCACCATGGGCGCGCCGATCTCCATGAGCTGCACGGCCAGATAGAGGCTGCGTTCGAGGGCCGTGGCGTCGATCATGTTGATGACCACGTCGGGATGCTCGTCCACGATGACATCCCGGGCGACCACCTCCTCCATGGAATAGGAGGTCAGGGAATAGGTGCCGGGGAGGTCCACGAGATGCGCCACCCAGTCGTCCTGGCGGTAGGTTCCCTCCAGGCGGTCCACGGTGATGCCGGGATAGTTGCCCACGCGGGCGGAACCGCCGGTGATGGCGTTGAACATCGTGCTCTTGCCGCAGTTGGGCTGGCCGGCGACGGCCACGCGGATGTCGTGGGTCATGGGCTAGACGGCCTCCACGAGGATGTGATCGGCCTCGTTGCGGCGCAGGCACAGGGTGAACCCCTTCAGGCGCACGGCGACAGGGTCCGCCAGCGGGGCGCGCCCGACCACCATGCACCGTGTCCCCGGCACGAGCCCCATGTCCCGGATGCGCCGGCCAAGCTCGCCGCCGGCCCGGACCGAACGGATGCGCCCCTCCTGGTTGACGGCCA
>CAZNUQ010000035.1:0-11605 GCA_964576235.1 uncultured Desulfovibrio sp. | reverse complement strand
TCCGTCCAGATAGACCCGGCAGCACAGGCGATCCACCAAGAAATGCAAGGGATCCTTACACGTTTCCGCCATGACTGACATCAACCCCTGGATTGTGGTTTCAGGAGAACAACAGAGGAACAGTCAGAACATGGTTACGACGTATAGGACAATCGGGGCAGGCAGGCAAATGAAACTTTGCTCATGCGCCCGTTCCCGCCGGGGGCGGAGGGGAGAGGGGAACCTCCTCCAGGGAGGATAGCAATTCATCGACATCACGGAATATTTTTGAGCATGAACATTCGATCATGCAGTTGACCAGGGAATGCGGCGTATCCCCGGCCATGCGGAAATCCGTGCGCAGCCCCCACACCGTCACGCCCCTGGCGTGGGCGTAGCCGATCTCCCAGGCCGTGCCGTCGTCCACCTGGGTGCCGTCGAGGACCGCGACGACAAGGTCGCACCCGGCGAGTCCCCGGACGCACCCCGCGAAGATGTGGACCTTGGCCCGCGCACCCATGGCCGCCAGATCGTCTTCAACGAACAAATCGCCGGGCCACAGGGCCTGGAGGCCGGGCAGGGCCTCGACCCGGTCCCGGAGACGGGCCATGAAGACACGTTCGGCCAGGGAAAAGAGAGGACCGGCGAGATAGATGCGCATGCGGGATGCTCCGTGGGGTTGCGGGAACGGCCGGGGCGTGCGCCCCCTGTCCGCCATGTCCCTACCGCACAAGGTCCGGGGCGGACAACTCCCGGCTTGACCGCTGACGAAGGATGGTCTAACCACAAAACCGTCCGTGTCCGCAATGACCTCACGACAGTCTACGGCCGCGTCCTTTCCGGGCGGGGCCGGTGTTATTGGTTTACCCCGACAATCCAACCGATCGTAAGGTATCGATGATGGAAAGCATTCCTATTACCGTTGAAGGCTTCAGACAGCTCGAGCGCGAACTGGAGCGCCTCAAGAAAGAACGCCCGGCCGTCATCCTGGCCATCAAGGAAGCGCGCGAGGAAGGCGACCTGCGCGAGAACGCCGGCTATGACGCCGCGCGGGAACGCCAGGGAATGCTCGAAGCCCGCATCAATTTCATCGAATCGCGCATGCCCCGCTTCAACGTCATCGACCTGGCCACCCTCGGCGGCGACCAGGTCACCTTCGGCGCCACGGTCGAAATCGAGGACGTGGACACGGGCGATCTCAAGAAATACACGCTGCTCGGGCCTGACGAGGCCGAACCGGGCAAGGGCACCATTTCCATCCTTTCGCCGGTGGGCCAGGCCCTGCTCGGCAAATACGAAGGCGACGAGATCGTGGTCGACGCCCCGCGCGGCAAGATCAACTACGAAATCGTTT
Organism: uncultured Desulfovibrio sp.; assembly: GCA_964576235.1. Classification (GTDB taxonomy): domain Bacteria; phylum Desulfobacterota; class Desulfovibrionia; order Desulfovibrionales; family Desulfovibrionaceae; genus Solidesulfovibrio. Next base: position 10,272 of record CAZNUQ010000035.1, on the reverse strand, counting down.
CCATCTCCTTCAACGGCACCGCCAAACGCTGCTGATCCCCACGCGCCGCACCGACGGCCCCGCCGCCATCGAGGCGGCGGGGCCTTTTGTTGTTGCCGCCACGGTCCGCTGCCCGAACCGCCACCCTGAAAACAGGACGGGCTCCCAAAGGGCGTCGCCCTTTGGCCGCCGGGGCATCCCGCCCTCTTCACTGTGTGCGATGCGCCGCGTCCCTGTCGGCGACGGTGCCTCCGGCGCCGTGAAAACGAAGAGGCCGCCCCCTGGTGCGGGGACGGCCTCCTTTCGCGTTTCGCCGGCCGGCGCGGAAGGCGCCGGGAGCGCGGCGGCCTAGCGGATAAACAGCATTTCCTGGTAGCTGGGCAACGACCACAGGTCGTCGGCGACCACGGATTCCAGGGAGTCGGCCACGGTCCGGATGTTGTTCATGGCCGGCAGGATCGTGTCGCACAGGTACTTGGCCTCGGCCAGGGTGCTGTCGGCGGCATGCTCCATGGCCTTTTCCAGATCGGCGACCTTGGCCTGCAGGTCGCGCAGCTTGTTGGTCACGTCCTCGAGGGCGACCATCTTGTAGTCGTGGCCGATGGCCTTGAGGTTGGCGCAGGTGGCGGCCAGTTCGTTCTGGTAGCGCATGGCGGCCGGGAAGATGATGGTCTTGGCCATGCGCGCGACGAGGTTGGCCTCGGTCTGGATGGTCTTGGTGTACTGCTCGAGGTAGATTTCCTCGCGCGACTTGAGTTCGGCCTCGCTGAAGACGCCGTAGGTGGTGAAGAGTTTGATCACCTCGGGGGAGCCCAGGACCGGCAGGGCGTCGGGGGTGGTCTTGAGGTTGGGCAGCCCGCGCCGTTCCGCCTCGGCGTGCCATTTCTCGCAGTAGCCGTCGCCGTTGAAGATCACGGCGCCGTGCTCCTTGATGATCTCCTGGATGACATCCTGCACGGCGGCGTTGAGCTTGCCCGGATCCCCTCCGGTGGCCGCCTCCACCCGGGTGGCGATGTAGTCCAGGGATTCGGCCATCATGGTGTTGAGGGCCACCTGGGAGCCGGCGATGGACATGGAGGAGCCCACGGCGCGGAACTCGAAGCGGTTGCCGGTGAAGGCGAAGGGGCTGGTGCGGTTGCGGTCGCCCGGATCCAGGGGCAGCGGCGGCAGGGTGTCGACACCGATGTTCATGACGCCCTTCTGCTTGGAGCCCTCGATCTTGCCCTTCTTGATCTGCTCGAACACGTCGGCCAGCTGCTCGCCCAGGTAGACGGACATGATGGCCGGCGGGGCCTCGTTGGCGCCCAGGCGGTGGTCGTTGGAGGGGCTGGCCACGGTGGCGCGCAGCAGGGCCCCGTACTTGTGGACGGACCGGATGGCGGCGGCGCAGAAGACCAGGAACTGGGCGTTCTCGTGGGGCGTGTCGCCCGGATCGAAGAGGCTGCCCAGATCGGCGTTGCCGATGGAATAGTTGAGGTGCTTGCCCGAGCCGTTGATGCCGGCGAAGGGCTTTTCATGCAGCAGGCAGACCATGCCGTAGCGCTTGGCCACGGTGCGCAGCACGGTCATGACCAGCTGGTTGTGGTCGGTGGCCAGGTTGCCGATCTCGTAGATCGGGGCGATCTCGAACTGGCTGGGGGCCACCTCGTTGTGGCGGGTCTTGACCGGCACGCCGAGCTTGTAGAGCTCGCGCTCCACCTCCATCATGAAAGAGAGCACCCGGCGGGGGATGACGCCGAAGTACTGGTCCTCGAACTCCTGGCCCTTGGCCGGCTTGGCGCCGAACAGCGTGCGGCCGGCGATGAGCAGGTCCGGACGGGAGAAGACAAAGTTGCGGTCGATGAGGAAATATTCCTGTTCGGGGCCGGCATAGGAAACCACGGGCAGCTTGGTTTCGACGCCGAACATCTTGAGCACGCGCTTGGCCTGCTTGCACAGGGCCTGGTTGGAGCGCAGAAGCGGGGTCTTCTTGTCCAGGGCCTCGCCGGTCCAGGAGACGAAGGCCGTCGGAATGCACAAAAATGTGCCGTTGGGGTTCTCCAGGATGTAGGCGGGGCTGGTGACGTCCCAGGCGGTGTAGCCCCGGGCCTCGAAGGTGGTGCGCAGGCCGCCGGAGGGGAAGCTCGAGGCGTCGGGCTCGCCCTGGATGAGCATCTTCCCGGAGAACTCGGCCAGGGCCCCGCCCTTGCCGTCGGGAACCAGGAAGGCGTCGTGCTTCTCGGCGGTCAGCCCCGTCAGGGGATAGAAGACGTGCGTGAAGTGGGTGGCGCCGCGCTCGATGGCCCAGTCCTTCATGGCGTTGGCCACGGTGTCGGCGATGGAGGGATCGAGCTTCTGGCCGAGTTCGATGGTCCTCTTGAGCGACTTGAACACGTCCTTGGGCAACCGCTCCTGCATGACCTTGGCGTTGAACACGTTGCAGCCGAAGACATCCGTGGGCTTGGTATCGCTGAAATTCAGCGGGGCGTGCGACGGCTTATAGTTGATGATGGCCGAAATCGCGTCCAGACGAGCTTTGATTCCGCTCATAGGATCCTCTCGCATTAAAGTTGAACAGGTTGCATGCCACGGGCCTCGGTCACGCCCGCCAGCCAGCCGTGTCCCCGGAAGGCGCTTGCAGCACCCGGGACACCGGAAGTCCCCGCGCCCCGGCCCTTCCCGCCTCAAAGGCTTCGGCCCGCCCGGGCGGCAGGCGACAATGCCGCACCCTCCCGGCGCGCCCCGGACTCCTCACCGGCCGCGATATCCCAATAATGTAAAAATCAGGCCACGTCTACACTCAAATCATTGGCCTGGTCCCAAAAATCCCCACAAAACCCCGATACACCCACCGAAGCACAACTAAAACAAATATGTAAATCTTCTGATCGGAACGCGACCACGAAACCTACCGGTCAAGAAGCCGCCTGATCGCCAGCAACTCGTCGTAGACCCGCCGCAGGACCGGCGCCTCCCGCTCCGGCTCGGCAAGACGCCGCCGCGCGCCGTCGATGGTCAGCTTTTCGTCGTACAGGAGGGATTTGATGCGGCAGATGAGTGCGACATGCTCATCCGCGTACAGCCGCTGCCCCTTTTTGGTGCGCACCGGGCGGAGTTGCGGAAACTCCGTTTCCCAAAAACGCAGCACGAAAGGCTTAAGTCCCGTCAGACTGGCGACTTCGCCGATCTTGTAGGTCCTTTGCAGCATATCAGGCGAACATGCGCCAACCGCGCCCCACGGTCAAGGCCCGCCATGGCCGGCGACGGGGCCGGCCGCCCCTCCCCGGCCGGAACGTCCGGGGAAAGATCCGGACGCCATGCCAAACGCCCATGCCTTCCGGGAAACGCCCACGCGCGGCGCTCCCCCGAAAACATGGGCGCGTCAGTCGGCCTTCGCCATCCAGCCACCGTAGCCGGTCGGGTCGATTCCGGATCCGGCCGCAGCCCCGCTGGCGGCAGGCGCTAGGGGCGGCGGACAGGCAGCCGGGCAAGCACCGCCTGGGCCAGGGATTCGTGGAGCTTGTCCACTTCCTTGTCCTTGAGCGTCTTTTCGGGATGCCGGTAGGTGATGCGGAACGTCAGGCGCCGGTCGGTCCCGTCCTCGGGTCTGTAGGCGTCGAGCAGCAGCACGTCCTCGAGGATGGCCACCCCGGCGCCGCGGATGGCGTCGAGAATGGCCCCCACGGTCACCCCGGCCGGGGCGGCCAGGGTGATGTCGCGACGCACCGGCGGGAAACCGGGCAGGGGCGAGAAGGCGGCGCGGCGGGCGCCGACCAGCCGGCGCAGGGCGTCGAGATCGATTTCCGCCAGCCACAGCGGGCTTCTGGCGTTGTAGGCGTCGGCCACCTCGGGCGTGACCCGGCCGATGCAGCCGAGGCGCGTCTCCCCGACGCGCAGCCCCACCTGGGGGGCCAGCCACGGCAGCGTTTCCTCGCCTTCGCAAACCGCGTCGGGCAGGTGGAAATGCCGCAGCAGGGCGTCGAGCAGCCCCTTGATGTCGACGTAGTCGGCTTCCTCGTCCCGGGGCCAGGGCCAGCCTTCGGGGTGGCGGGGACCGGTGAGGACGATGCCCAGCCGGCCGGCCTCCCGGGCCGTCGAAGGCGATGCGGCATCGGCCGTGAAAACCCGGGCGACCTCGAAGAGCCGCAGGGCGGCGTTGCCCTGGGACAGGTTGTGGCGCACGGCGTTGAGCAGCCCGGGCGCAAGCATGGGCCGCATGACGTTCTGGTCCTCGGAAAGGGGGTTGGCCACGGAAACGCGGCAATCCTTGTCGAGGCACAGCAGGTCGAGGTCGGCATGGCCGACGAAACTGTAGTTGACGGCCTCGCGCAGTCCCGCGCCCACGGCGAAGGCCCGGACCCTGGCCCAGAAGCCGAATTCGGATTCAGCCGGCACCTCGTCCAGGGACTTGGAAATGCGGGGAAGTTTCGGCGCGATGCGGTCGAGGCCGTAGACCCGCCCCACTTCCTCGATGAGGTCGGCCTCGCGTTCGAGATCCAGACGGTAGGAAGGCGGCGTCACGGCCAGTCCGCCCGCCCCGGCCGCCTCGGCCAGGTCGCACCCCAGGGAGGCGAGGGTCCGGCGGCAAAAATCCTCGGACGTTTCCACGCCGAGGAGCATGGAGGCGCGGGCCGGCCGGAAGGTGATGGCGCGAGGAGCGTAGGGCCTGGGCTCGGCGACGGCGACGCCCGGCAGCGCGGTCCCGCCGGCGGTTTCGAGCATGAGCGACACGGCGCGATGCATGGCGTAGACCGAACCGACATGGTCCACGCCGCGCTCGAAGCGGTAGGAGGCTTCGCTTGGCAGCGACAGGCGGCGGGCCGTCTTGCGGATGGTTCCGGGACGGAACACCGCGCATTCGAGGAGCACGTCGGTCGAGTCGGCGCCCATTTCGCTGTTGGCGCCGCCCATGACCCCGGCCAGGGCCACGGGCTTCTCGGCGTCGCAGATCAGCAGGTCGCGCCCGGTGAGCAGGCGGTCCTGGCCGTCGAGGGTGGTGAACCGCTCCCCGTCCCTGGCGTTTCGGACCTTGACCACGCTGCCGGCCAGCTTGTTCCGGTCGAAGGCGTGCAGGGGCTGGCCGAGTTCGAAGAGCACGTAGTTGGTGGCGTCGACGATATTGGAAATGGGCCGCTGCCCGATGGCCAAAAGCCGCCAGCGGACGCGGTCGGGCGAGGGCCCCACCCTGACGCCGGAAATGAGCTTGGCCCGGTAGACCGGACACTGCCCGGGGTCCTCGATGTCGATGGAAACCTGGGTGGCGGCGTCGGGGCCGGATTCGCCGTAGGCGACCTCGGGCAGGCGAAGCGGCAGGCCGAAGGCCATGGCCGTCTCCCTGGCGAGCCCCAGCACGCTCAGGCAGTCGGCCCGGTTGGGCGTGATGGAGACATCGAGGACGCAGGTGTCGAGTCCGAGGGCCTCGGGGAGCGGGGTTCCGACGACGCAGGAGCCGGGCAGGACCATGATGCCGCCGCTGCGCTCCTCGGCCAGGCCGAGTTCGGATTCGGAACAGATCATGCCCTCGGACACCTGGCCGCGAATCTTGCTTTTCTTGATGGTCAGCCCGCCGGGAAGCGAGACGCCGACCGTGGCCACGGGGACGAGCTGGCCGGCCGCGACGTTGGCCGCGCCGCAGACGATGGGCAGCGCGTCGCCCCGTCCGACATCCACCGTGCAGCAGGACAGGTGGTCGGAGTCGGGGTGGGGCTCGCGGGTGAGCACCTTGCCGACGACCACGGCCATGATCGCCTCGAAGGGGTTTTTGATCTCCTCGATTTCGAGGCCGAGCATGGTCAACCGATCGGCGAGCGCCTGGGGCGTGCCGTCGTAAGGCGTGAATTCACGAAGCCAGGACAGACTGAGCAGCATGATGGTGTGCCTCCGGCGGCCGGGATCGGCCCCCTTTCGCAAAAAGGGCTCCCCTCCCCCGGTCCCGCCCTCCCCCGGCCGCCGCGCCCTCGCGGCCAGCAACGGGAGAAACCCGGATCGGTCCGGGCGGGATCGGGGGACGGAGCCCCGCTTAAAATTGGCTCAAGAACCGAACGTCGTTTTCAAAAAACATCCGCAGGTCGCCGATGCCGTACTTGAGCATGGTGACGCGCTCGACCCCCATGCCGAAAGCGAAGCCGGTGTAGCGCTCGGTGTCGTAGCCCACGGCGGCGAAGACATTGGGATCGACCATGCCGCAGCCGAGGATCTCGACGAAGCCCGTGCCCTTGCACACCCGGCAGGTGTTGCCGGCCACCGAGCCCTTGCCGCCGCAGATGACGCAGGAAATGTCCACCTCGGCGCTCGGTTCGGTGAAGGGAAAAAAGCTCGGACGAAAACGCACGTTGGTGGAGGGACCGAAGATGCGGCGCACGAAGGCGGTGAGCGTGCCGCGCAGATCGGCCATGGACACGCCCTCGTCCACGAGCAGGCCCTCGATCTGGTGGAACATGGGCGTGTGGGTCAGATCGGAGTCCCGGCGGTAGACCTTGCCCGGGGCGATGACGGCCACGGGCGGCTTTTGCGCCAGCATGGTACGGATCTGCAGGGGCGAGGTGTGGGTGCGCAGGACCACGTTGTCGGTGACGTAGAGGGTGTCCTGCATGTCCCGGGCCGGATGCTCGGGCGGCATGTTGAGAGCTTCGAAGTTGTAGTAGTCGGTCTCGATCTCGGGTCCGGTGACGATGGAGAAGCCCAGGGCCTCGAAGGCCTGGCATATCTCGGCCGTGACCAGGGTGACGGGATGGAGGCTGCCGCCGAAGGGCACGCGTCCCGGCGTGGTGGGGTCGAAGTCGGCCAGGGAGGCGGAAAGGGCGGCCCGGGAAAGCGCCGCCAGCCGGGCCTCGTAAAGCCCGGTCAGGGTCTCCTTGACCGTGTTGGCGGTCCGGCCCGCCTCGCGGCGGGCGTCGCCGTCGAGGCCGGGAACGAGGGACATCAGCCCGGCCAGCCTCCCCTTGCGTCCCAGGTAGGCGACCCGGATAGCCTCGAGGTCCTCAAGCACCAAGGCCTGGTCGAGACGCGCGGCGCACTCCCCGACCAGGCCCTCAAGCTCGACAACGAGCGTCGATCCGTCGGACAATTTAGTTCACCTTGGCTTTGGCCAGCTCCGCCAGCTTCTGGAAGCTGTCCTTTTCGCGAACGGCCAGGTCGGCCAGAACCTTGCGGTCGAGATCCACGCCGGCCAGGGTCAGGCCGCGCATGAACACGCTGTAGGAGAGCCCATGCTCACGGGCGGCGGCGTTGATGCGCAGGATCCAGAGTTTGCGCATCTGGCGCTTGCGCTGCTTGCGGTCGCGGTAGGCGTAGACGAGGGAGCGCTCGGCAACCTCGCGGGCGGTTTCATAGAGCACGCCGCGGGCGCCGACGTAGCCCTTGGCCATCTTCAAATATTTCTTGTGCCGTTTGTGTGCGGCTTGTCCACGTTTGACGCGCATCGTGTTCGCTCCTTATGCGTGATGAGGGGCCGTCCCCGCCTTAGGCGTAGGGAAGCAGCCGGCGCACGGCCTTGAGGCAGGTCGAATCCACCAGGGTGCCCTGGCCCAGGCGCCGGGTACGCTTGGCGTTTTTCTTGGTCAGGATATGGCGCAGGTTCTGGCGGCGGCGGGCAAACTTGCCGGAACCGGTCTTGCCGAAACGCTTGGCCGCGCTCCGGTTAGTCTTCATCTTGGGCATGACGGACTCCTTGTCTCCGCGACCTAGGCGGGCGCGGTCGGTTTCTTCACTTGCGGGGCCAGAAGCATGGTCATCATGCGCCCCTCGGTGCGGGGCTCCTGCTCCACACGGACCAGCTCGCCCAGATCCGCGACGACCCGGGCCAGAATGGTCTGCCCCCGGTCCTTGTGCACGATCTCGCGACCACGGAAGAAAACCGTGACCTTGCAACGATCCCCGTCCTCGATGAAACGGCGGATGTGCTTGAGCTTGGTCTGGTAATCGTGCTCGTCGGTTTTGGGACGGACCTTGATTTCCTTGAGCTGGACGGTCGTCGCCTTTTTCCGGGCCTCCTGCAGCTTTTTCTGCTGCTGGTACTTGAAGCGCCCGAAATCCATGATCCGGCAGACGGGGGGTTCGGCATTGGGCGCGACCTCGACGAGGTCCAGGCCCTTTTCCTGGGCCATGCGCAACGCCTCGCTGGTGGGGATGATGCCCACCTGCGCCCCGTCATCGGCGATCACCCGCACTTCGCGGGCCCGAATCCGGTGGTTGCACCGAGGATCACTACTGGGAGCAGAAGTTATAGCGCATCCCTCCACGCTTAAACGGTTCCTGGCAGTCGGCCGAGATGAGCAGCACGACCTCGTCCAGGGTCTTGACGCCAAGATTCTCCCCGGAGCGCAGTCGCACGTTCAGGCCTTCCAGTTCTTTTTCCTTTTCCCCCACCACGAGCATGAAGGGAATCTTCTCCACCTGGGCCTCGCGCACCTTGAAGCCCAGCTTCTCGTTGCGGTCGTCGAGTTCGGCGCGCACGCCCGCTTCCCGCAGGCGCTCCAGGGCCTTTTCAGCAAATTCCTTCTGGGCGTCGGTAACGATGAGGATGCGGGCCTGCTCCGGCGCGAGCCAGGTCGGCAACGCCCCGGCGGTATGTTCGATGAGCACGCCGAGGAACCGCTCCACCGCGCCCAGGATGACCCGGTGCAGCATCACGGGCCGTTTGCGCTCCCCATCCGCGTCCGTATACACGAGATCGAATCGTTCCGGCAAGGTGAAGTCGCACTGCACCGTGGCGCACTGCCAGCGGCGATCCAGGGCGTCCTTGAGCTTGATGTCGATTTTCGGCCCGTAGAACGCGCCGTCGCCCTCGTTGATGTCGTAGGGCAGTCCGAGGGAATCGAGGGCGTTGGTCAGCGCGTTCGTGGCGCGCTCCCAATCCTCGTCGGACCCGATGGACTTCTCGGGCCTGGTGGAAAGCTCGACCTCGTAGTCGAAGCCGAAAAGCCCCACCACGTCCTGGACGAACCGGACGACGCCGGTGATCTCCTCAAGGAGCTGGTCGGGGCGGCACAGGATGTGCGCGTCGTCCTGGGTGAACTGACGCACGCGCAACAGGCCGTGGAGCACGCCGGATTTTTCGTGGCGATGCACCACCCCCAGCTCGAAGTAACGCTGGGGCAGATCCCGGTAGCTTCTGATCCGGGATTTGTAGATGAGCATATGGGCGAGGCAGTTCATGGGCTTGATGCCGTAGGCCTGCTCGTCGATCTCGGTGAAATACATGTTTTCGCGGTAGTTGTCGTAATGGCCCGAGCGCTCCCAGAGTTCGCGCTTGAGAATCTGCGGGCCGCGCACGAGCTGGTAACCGCGCTTGAGGTGCTCCCGGCGCTCGAAATCCTCGAGAATGGTCCGGACAAGCTCGCCCTTGGGATGCCAGATGGCCATGCCGGCCCCGGCCTCCTCGGAAAAACTGAAGAGATCGAGCTGGGTGCCGAGCTTGCGATGGTCGCGCTTCTTGGCCTCCTCCAGGTGGTGGAGGTAGGTCTTGAGGTCGGACTCGGAGGCGAAGGCCGTGCCGTAGATGCGCTGGAGCATGGGCCGCTTCTCGTCGCCCCGCCAGTAGGCGCCGGCCACGGAGAGGAGCTTGACGGCCCGGACCATGGCCGTGGCCGGAACGTGCGGACCGCGGCACAGGTCGGTGAACTCGCCGTGGCGATACAGCGACACCGTGTCGCCGACGATGTTCTCGTCCATGATCTCGAGCTTGTAGTTCTCGCCCTGTGAGGCGAAAAGCGCCCTGGCCTCGTCCTTGGGCACATAGGTGCAGGAAAACGGATGATTGGCCGCGATGCTCTTGCGCATCTCGGCCTCGATGGCCTCGAGGTCCTCGGGCGTGAACGGGCGGTCGTAGGCGAAATCGTAGTAGAAGCCGTTTTCGATGGCCGGGCCGATGGTGACCTGGACGCCGGTGAAGAGCTTCTTGACGGCTTCGGCCATGATGTGGGCGGCCGAATGGCGGATGATGGACAACCCCAGGGGGGAATCGGCCGCGACGGGCGCGAGGTCGCGGTTTCCTTCCTGAAGCGGCGTGGACAAGTCGCGCGCCTCGCCGTCAACCAGACAGGCGACGGCGTTCTTCATGCGTTTGCCGGAAATGGCCCGGGAAAGGGCTTGGCCGCAGGATTCGCCGGCCGCCGCCTCCAGGGATGTATCCTCGATATTGACCAGCACGTCGCCTTCTCCGGGGGTAGTTGCCCCATCATCCTATAAAGAAAGGGAGGCCTAAGCCTCCCTGTACATTCATGGTAGGACCGGGGAGATTTGAACTCCCGACCTCTTGCGTGTCAAGCAAGCGCTCTCCCCCTGAGCTACGATCCTAAATAAAGTCCTTTCGGA
>CAZNUQ010000034.1:31032-33786 GCA_964576235.1 uncultured Desulfovibrio sp. | reverse complement strand
CTCTTCGGCGAGGGCCAGGGCGAGGGCCTGCGGAATGCGCGCGACGATCTCGGAGATGCGCGACGCCGGGGTGGGACGGGCCAGATGCCCTGCCAGACGGTTGGCCCGGGCGGCGACCCGGGCCGCCGCGGCGATCTCCCAACCGGCCTCGATCAGGGCCGCCACCGTTCCCGTCAGCGTGTCCCCGGTGCCGCCCATGGCCTCCATGGCCGCCTCGCACGGACTGTCCACGACGGAAACCACTCCGGCACCATCCGCCACATAATCCGTGCCCCCCTTGACCAAAAGGCACGAGGCCGCGTTCCCGCCCGCGTAGGCCCGGCGGATCAGGTCCGGAACCCGGTTGTCTTCATGCAGGATGAATCCCCGGGTGTAGAACGGGTGCGGCGCGTTCTCGTCGGCAAGGAAGGCCAGTTCCCCGGCGTCCGGCGTGAACAGGTCATAGGACGCCGCCTGGCCGCTCATCTTGGCCGCGTACATGAACCCGGCGTCGGCGACAAGCCGGGGGCGCGGCCGCATCTCGTCCACGGCGAAAAGCACCTTGTCGTGCCACATGACATCCGGCAGCAGATAGTGGAAGGCCATGGTGGACAGGCGGCGTCCCGGCAGGACGGCGACGAGGTGGCGGTACAGTTCGCGGCTGCCCCGGCCCAATCCCTCGTCTCCCGCCAGGAAGGCGAACGGCGCGGGCAGGCCGAGTACCGCGCAGGCCGCGCAGGCCGCGCCGAGAAGCGCGGGCGTGCCACGGTCCGTGGCGATGCGCAGCCCCCCCACCGCGAGCCCCTTCCGGTCGCAATCGGTCCGGCCCTCGATCACCGGCACGGCAGGGTCCGGAATCGTTCCTACGACGGCGAGCATCGACGGAGCATCTCCTCGAAGGCCAGCCCCAGGGCGTATCCGCACAGGGTGTGCCCGATCTCGCGCGGGGAAGGCGCTTCCGTCAGGCGCAGGCCGATCAGTCGCGCCGCCAGGTACGGCACATCCGGGCAGCCGCCTCCGGAAATGTTGACGATCACCCCTGTGGCCTTTTCCACGGTCAGTTTCATGTTCGCGGCCCGGACCATGAGGTGCTCCCCGAAGTCCTTGACCTGGAAGAGCTCGACCGGCGTCAATAACGGTCCCGTGACCGGGATCGCCTCCAGGGGGGGCGCGCCCGAATCCTGAAGCAGCCGCAGGATGCTCGGGCCTTCGACCAGCGGATACTCCACCACCAGGTCGCAGCCCTTGCGGATTTCCGGCGGCGGGCCGACCACCTTCACCGCGACACCCGCGGCCCTGAGGACCTTTTCCGCCCGGATCACCTCGCTGGTGTTCGCGAAAACCAAGAGCCCCCTGTCCGCCTTGGAGGCGGCAGGGAGCCCGGAAGCCTTTTTGCGGAAAAAATCAAAAAATCCCATGTCACCGTTTGCTTATGGTGAGACGGTATTCCCCCCCGTCCTCGGCCACCGCCTCGAGGGTCCAGCCCTTGGCCCGGGCGGCCCGGGAGACGTTTTCCTTGGAGGCCTCGGTATCCACCAACACTTCGAGGGTTCCCTTCCCCATGGCCGCGATCCTGTTCAAGGTGTCCAAAACCGGCTGGGGGCAGGACAGTCCCCGGGCGTCCACGATCTCGCTCATGCTGGTGTCTCCTTACGCCTTGGCGCGCATGGTCAGGCCGAAATACAGGCACACGGCAAGCCCCACGAACACGGCGGCGATGCCCTGGGGGCCCACGCCTTCGGGGGAACTGGCCAGACCGAAGTTGTGGGCGAAGGCCGCGCCCACGATCATCCCGAACACGAAGACGGCGGCGTCACCATCGCCCTCGCCAGCCAGGAAGAGCTGCCGCCCCGGGCAGCCGCCGGCCAGGGCGAAGCACAGACCGGCCAGCAGCATGCCCGCGAAATTCCACACCTGCTGGGTGTGGGCCACGGGCTGGCCCGCGAAGCCGATCGTGACCTGGCCCAGCAGCGCATTGACCGCCACGGCCGCCACGAACAAGGCCACGACCCCGAGAAGCAAATGGCCCTGCTTGAAGAGGATCACATCGCGAAACGCGCCCATGGTGCAAAACCGGCTGCGCTGGGCCACGATCCCCACCACAAGGCCCGCGGCCAGGGAGACGAGAAGGGGCGCGTGCATGGAGCCGGGGCCCTTGACGCTGTAGAAAAGCACGCCGTCTTGAGGCTGCCCGGGAATCTGGGGGTACAAAAAGACCAGGACCAGGAAGCCGGCCATGACCAGCGGCATGATCAGCCCCACCGAGGGATACGTCTTGTGGCTGCGGCCCAGGTTGTACCCCTTGCGCAGGAAGATGGTGCCGATCCAGACGCCGGCGATCAGCCCCAGGATGCCGGCGACGGCGTTCAGGTCGCCGCCGGCCAGGCGCAAAACGGCCCGCCACGGGCAGCCCAGGAAGACCAGGGCCCCGATCATGGCGAAGGCCCCCAGGACAAAGCGGGCGATGGGCGCGGACCCGGCCCGGGGCCGGAAGTCTCTGGAAAAAAGCGCCGCCAGCAGGGAACCGAGCACGAACCCGATGATCTCCGGACGCATGTACTGCACCACCGCGGCCCGATGCAGGCCCACGGCCCCGGCTATGTCACGCTCGAAGCAGGCCACGCAGATACCCATGTTTCCAGGGTTGCCCCAATATTGCAAAAGCGGCGCAAGCACGCCGATGACCAGTCCGGCGAAAACAATCCCCTGCCTCGATGAAAAAAAATTCTTCATACCCCCCTCTTTGCGGTTGCATGTGCACCGGCCAACACGCAC
>CAZNUQ010000034.1:28645-30932 GCA_964576235.1 uncultured Desulfovibrio sp. | reverse complement strand
GGAGGTGGACCATGCGCGGCCGGAAAGCGGCGTATCACCGGATGCTGGGGCTTCTCGCCTGCCTCCTGGCCTGCCCCGCCGCCCTGGCGGCCGCCGCGTCGGATTCCCCGCCGGCGCAGCGTTTCGAACTGGCCGCCTTCTTCCGGACCCTGGGGCATCGGGACATGCGGGAACCCGGGAACGACGCGCCCTCCCTGGGCCTCGTCCCCGAACGGGGCGGCTGGGTCCGCGACTGGCGGGAAACCCGCGCCTACGTCCGCCTGTCCTACCGGCTGGTGGACACCGAGCATCTGGAATTCGCGCCGGGGTGGCACATGGGCACGGCGGTCGGCCGGTTCGAGGCCAAAAACGCCGCGATCGGCTTTTGCGAATCCTGGGAAACGCGGCCGGCCCTGCTGTGGGGACCGGCGGTCCGGCTGACGTGGCGGCGCGCCCCGGGGCGCGGCGCCTTCCTGCTGTTGTCCTACGAGCTCTTCCTGGCCGGCGCCCGCGACGGCAGCCGGTCGGTGTCGCCCTCCCCGGCGGCGGCGACCCAGAACCGGGACGCCTTCTTTTCCTGGACGAGCCATGAGGCCACCGCCGCCCTGGGCTACGACTGGGGAAGGGCGGCCGTGTCCGCCGGAGTGGCCCTGACGGCCTTTTGCCTGGACAAGCGCCTGCCCCGCTACACCGATCCGGCGGCCGGACTCGACCCGCTCCTGGGGGCCATCCTGGCCGCGTCCCCCCAGTCGGCCCGCTATTATTACGCGCCGCAATCCCCGGTGGCCCCCCACCTGTCCCTGACCCTGCGCCCCTGGCCGCGGTGGTCCATCGAGGCGACCCTGCGTCCGGCCGGCCAGCCGGACCTGGCCGTGGGCCTGCGTCTGAGCTTCTAAAGGGGGAACACGAGGGATCGTCCCGGCCAGCCGCCCCTCCCGCGCGGACGGTCCGCCGAAACAGCTGGATTTTGACGCCGGATTGGCGCATTTTCCGGTGATCCCCTGTTTCAACCACCATGCGGGGTACGCACGTGGAATCCCCTAGTCCAACGGGAGGACGCCTCCCCTCCCCCCTGCAGCAGGCCCTGGCCGTCTTCCTGGAAGCCATCCCGGCCCTTTTCTGGCGGCTCGACATCGTCAAGAACGAAATCGTGTTCCTCAACGACCACGCCGTGCTCGGTCTGGCGGAAAGCATCCCCCTGGTGCTCAAAAACCTCCGCCACGCCCGGGAAGTCGTGCTGGAGCAGGATCTCGACCGGTTTTTCCAGTGCCTCAACCGCATCCGCAGACAGCAGACGGCCTCGGCCCTGGTGCGGATCAAGAACGACGAGGGGTTCTTCCGCTGGATCGCCATCCTCGGCATGCCCGACCCGGAGCAGCTGTCCCGCTCCGTCGGCCTGCTGGCGGACTGCACCGACCTGATGGACACCGCGCTGACCTCGGGCTGGGGAAGCAACCTCGCGGAAAAAATCGCCCTGATCCAGGTCCCGGTCGTCCTGGCGCGCTACACCGACCGCCGCATCGTCCTGGCCAATCCCGCCGCCCGGGAAGCCTTCGGCTGCGACCCCGACCGGGAACCGGGGACGACCCTGAACCAGTTCTTCGCCCCGGGCTCGGCGGTCCAGCTGTCCATGGTTTTCGAGAACCTCATCTTCACGGGGCGCTGGAGCGGCCCCCTGACCGTGATCGACGGCCAGGGGGGGCTCGTCCCCTGCGGCGTCCGGGTCAGGGCCTATGCCCGCGAGGGCGAAAACCTCCTGTGGTTCGCGCTCACGCCCCTGGAAACGCCCGGAGAGGAAGGCGTCGACACGCAGGATCCCGGGCAGCCGTCCCCGGAAACCGTGGCGGCCTTCGCCGCGGCAAAGGACATCCGGTCGCTCCTTGGCGCGCTGCTGGACAGCCAACCCGAGCCGGGCCTCGCCGAAGGCGTCATGCTGTCGCGGATTTTCATCGACGCCAACCGGGTCGAGGTCACCGGCGTGGGATCGGCCTTCCGGCAGACGCCGGACGGGGACACCTACCCCTACGAGGGCTCCATCGCGGAAAACATCGTGCGCTTCGACCTGGACCACATCATCGTCGAGGACACCTCCAGGAGCATCAAGCCCATCGACTGGGTGCTGTTCATCCCGCGCGGCATCCGGTCCTATTTCGCCATGCCCTTTTTCAAGGGCGGCATCCTCAAAAACGTCCTGATCTTCTGCGCGACCGAGACGAAACGGTTTTCAGGCCGCGACGTCCGGGCCTACCACGGCCTGTTCCCCCTGTTCGAGGCCGCCCTGGACCGGATCCTGCCCGACATGTAGCCC
>CAZNUQ010000034.1:13632-28545 GCA_964576235.1 uncultured Desulfovibrio sp. | reverse complement strand
ACTGGCCCAACCAAAAACGAAAAAAACCTTGTCGCGGGCCAGGGCCAGGCGTATGGTCTCCTCAAGTTTTTTTGTGGAGAGGGGTGGCATGCCCAAATTGGTTGGACCAGAGGACGCCCCGGAGCGGGTCCAGGACATCGCCCGGCAGTTGCAGGCCCTCGTCGCCCAGACGCCCGCGGACAGCTCCGGGCGGCTGCCCAGCGAGCGGCAGCTGGCCGAGCGGTTCCGGTGCAGCCGCAACACGGTCCGCGAAGCCCTGGCCGCCCTGGCCGCCCGGGGGCTCGTCGACATCCGGGGCAGGGTGGGCGCCTACCGCGTCCCCGCCGCCGGCGGCGAGGCTTCCGACCTGGAACAGGCGCTTTGCGCCCTGGGCGTCACGGTCCCGGCCCTGGCGCGCCTGGCGGCCAAGCCCTGCGCCGCATCCGGCGTCGCCCGGCTGGAAGCCGTCACCTCGAACCTGAGCCAGGCCCTGCTCAACCGGGACGCCGTCGCGGCCTACCGGTGGTTCGCGACGTTTTCCGTCGAGTTGGCGGAAATCGTCGCCAACCCCCACCTGACCGGGATGCTGCGGGAGGTGCGGGACGCCGGCTGCCCGGCCGCGGCGAGCCGGTTGTCCCGAAGGGAGCAGATCGAGGCTTTCTTTTCCGGAGTGGTGGAACTGCTCCAGGCGTTGCGCCGCGGCGACGGGCAGGACGCCGCCGCCATCGCCGCCCGGTGCCTGGACGCCTTCGCGTCGATCATGCGCGCCGCCAGGGCGCCCAGGAAACACCCCCCCACGGAGGGTCCCCCGTCATGACGCGCAGGGAATTCTTCCGGCGCCTGTTCCCCTCGCGGAAAAGCGCCCCATCCTCCGAAACCGTCGCGGCCGGGCCTCCCGGGGAGGCCTGCCAGCGGGAACTGTTCATGGAAGCCATGCGTCTGGGCATCGATCCGGCGACGGTCGATCCAGGGCGCCTGAGGAGGCTTTTGGCCCGGGGCGATCCCGCCCCTTTGACCAACCACGGATGACAATGGGCACCGGGGCCTGACTTGGCCGGTCGCCCCGATGCCCGGCGCCGTCCGCAACAACGGGGAGGACCCGATGGAGACACACGACACCGGCTATTCCTATCTTGAAAGCCGAAGACTGGTCAAACGATGGAGCGGTCCCTGGCCGCTGCTGGCCAACTCGCTTTTCATCGCCATCGTCTTTTACGCGAGCTGGTGGATCTTCCAGGACCCGCGCGGCGTCATGCGCATGTACACCCCCTACGTGGGCTACATGGTCTGCCGCTGGCTGCTCATCCTGTTCATCTGGGTGGCCTACATCTTCGACTTCTGGCCCTTCCGGCGGACGTGGCTGGAAAAAACCCATCCCCTGGTCAAGGGACTCGTCCTGACGGCCGTCAGCGTGGCGGCCATGCTGCTCCTCATCAAGGGATTTTTCATCGAGATCCTGGGCAACTACGGCATCGCCTACTTCAACATCGATCGGCTCACGGCCATGGGCATCACCGAGTTCTACTCCCTTGAGTACGCGGCCGAGGCCATCATGATGTTCGCGGCCATCGCCTCCTGGCTGTCGCCGAGCTGGGTGGTGGCCTGCGAGAACGCCCCCTGGGCCGGCCTGTCACAGCCCGCCAGGGGCATCACCATCGCCATCGTCACCTTCTTCCTGAGCATGGTCGTCTACTTCGTGACCATGCACTCCCACATGGCCATCCTGTTCTACCCCTGGCAGCAGTACACCGGCATCACCCCCCCCTACTGGGAGAAGTTCGCCAACACCGTCTCCGGCAACTTCCACATCGCCTGGATCATGTGCTGCACCGTCACCGTGTGGCTCTACGAGACCATCTGGGAGCGCTATCCGTTCAACCTCATCAGGACCGACTGGCTGCGCCGCGTGTCCGCCTTCTTCGGCATCGTGGCCATCGCCTTCGCCCTGTGCTTCTTCCTGTTCTACGCCCAGGAACTGGTGTGGGGGCTCAACATCCGGGGGACCAAGCGCCTGATGGCCCCGGACTGGCGCTGGCTCCACGTGGGCGAGACGGCCATCTTCTGGCTGGCCGCCGTCCTGTTCCACACCTTCTACCTCGGCAACTGGCCGACCCGGTTCTCCCGGCCGGCCAACGTCTGCATCCGCACCTTCCTGACCGCGGCCATGACCGTGGTGCTCTACGTCGTCTACTACAAGACGGCCCACCTGTTCCTCGGCACCCAGAAGGGTTTCTCCCATCCCCAGCAGTTCCCCATGATCCCCATGATCTGGCTCATCAACATCTTCCTGATCAACGTCTGGTTCATGGACGGCTGGCCGGGCTGGAAGGCCGTGCCCAAAACCGCCGACGAACTCGCCGCCGTGCGCGAGGAGATCGTGGCCCGCGACGTGCGCTGGTCCCCGAGCCTCGGCGGCGGACTGGCCATCGGACTGGCCGTCGGCGTGGCCCTTTACGTGGGCATCATCAACATCCTGCCCTGGCTCGGCCGGGTCGTCACCATCGTGGAATAGGGGCACGCCATGGACACGAAAAACACCATCTCCAGACGGAATTTCGTCATCGGCGCGGCGACCGGCGTGTGCGCCGGCCTTTTCGGGGCAATGGGCCTTTATTCCTACACGCCGTCCGCCTACGAGCGGCTGCCCAAGCCCCTGCGCAAGTTCGAGGACTTCGGGGCCTGCCGCCGGGTCAAGGTGACCAACATCTCCGAGACGAGCTGGTTCAGCAACGCGGTGCTCATGGGCGACATCCAGGCCGCCGGCGGCCTGCTCGTCAACCAGTACACCATCGGCTGGCCGCCTTTCGGCAACGGCAAGGGCATCGCCAAGGGCTCCTACGAATCCGGCGTCGAAACCATCCGGAAGATGCTCCCCGGCGACATCGCCGAGGCCTGGGAGACGCAAAAGAAGCTGTCCCTGCATCCGGACAACCCGGGAGGCTTCTCCGCCCTCATCGAAGTCGAGGCCCTCGACGGCGTGGTGCACAAATTCCTGCTGGACACCGGCTGGTCCTTCGAATGGATGGACCAGGCCTTCAAGCGGGAGAAGATCGACCAGATGCTGGCCGCCCGGGAGATCGAGGGGCTGTTTTTGTCCCACGAGCACTGGGACCATTTCTGGGGATTCCCGGTCACCATGAAGTACGACAACCGGCTGCCGGTCTACGTGCACGACGGCTACTACAAGGAAGGGCTCCAGTACATCAAGGACAGCGGATACAAGGGCGACCTGGACATCCAGAAGACCCCCGTCAAGCGCATCATGCCCGGCATGGTGGTGGTCAAGTACGACGTTCCCATCATCAACCGGGTCTTCGGCGAGACCTCGCTGGCCTTCAACGTCAAGGACAAGGGGCTGGTGCTCGTTTCCGGATGCTGCCACCAGGGCATTCTGCAATGCACCGACTATGTCCGCGCCAACCTCAAGTACGACAACGACAGGTTCCACGGCATCTACGGCGGGCTCCACATCTCGCCCTTCGAGGACTGGGACCCGAAATACGACGATCTGGTCATCGCCCTGGGGGATTACGGGTTCGAACGCATCGGCTGCAACCACTGCACCGGGCACATGACCGCCAAGAAGTTCGTGGCCGCCGGCTATCCGGTGGTGCGGGGCACGGCCCGGTTCCGGTCCACGTCTCCGGATTACCTGGGGAACGGCGACACCATCGAGTTCTAGGAGCACGTCCTGGAAAAGAGCGCATACTCTTTTCCAGGACAACTTCTTTGAATCATTATTTTTCCCTCAAAAATACCAGCGTATTTCCGAGGGACGCCACGCTCGCCGCCCACCCGGCCGCGTCATCAAGCAGGGGCCGTCCAAGGCGGCCCCGAAGGAACGCGCCATGGACACCAGCCGCATTCTGCCTCCCGGCCGGGAGACCCCGACGCCGGAAGATGTCGCCCGCATTCCCGCCTCCGCCCTGCTCCTGGCCTGCCTGGCCCCCCGTTTCAAGCGCCTCGCCGGCTGGCAGGGCTTCGCCCACTGCCCGGGCGGCGGAGGGGCCTGGACCTGCCGCCTGCGCTCCCGGCCCGGCATCTTCGGCTGCCTGCCGGAAGCCTGCCGGGAAACGGACGGGCTGCTTGCCGCCGACTTCGGCCTGCATTACTTCCCGCACCCCGAGGAACCGCTGTTCGACCGCTTCTCCCTGGCGGCCGAAATGGCCGTCATGGCGCCGGAGTATCGCAAAAAGATCCGGGCCTTTCCGGAATTCCCGGAGATGGGCCCGCTTTTTCGCGTGGGGCGGGCGACCCTCGGCCTCGATCCGGGACGGCGGGCGCTTTTCTCCCGCCTGGAGGCCCTGGAACGGGACCTTGTGCTCTCGCCCGGGGGGATTCGCGCAAGCGAGGGCTGGGTCGTGCCGCCGGGCGGAGCGGAGCAGGATCTCCCCGCCTGGGAACTGGCCCGGGAACTGTTCCATGCCGTGGCCGGGGCGTTGACCTTCGGCCTGGGAAGTCCTCCCGAAGCCTTCGCGCGTTCCAGCCTGCCCGGATGGCGGCGCGTGCGGCTGGCCGACGGCGCCGCGCGCCAGGAGGATGCGGCCGGGGAACGCCTGCGCGGCGAGGGGCTGGCCTGGGGCGAGGCCGTGAGCGGACGGGAGCCGGCCCTCGGATTGCCCGGCGCGACGGACCTGACGATCTGGCGCCCCGGCAACGGCCTGCCCGGGGATGCCGCCGCGGACCCGTGCTGGCTGGCCCACGATCCCGAAGCGGCGACGCTTTCCCGGGACGATCCGGCCTCGGCGGACCGGCGTCCCGGCCTGGTCGTGCTCTCCGGCTTTCTCGGGGCGGGCAAGACCTCGCTTCTCCTCGAAATGCTGGAACACCACCGGGCCCACGACCGGTTCGTCGCCGTCATTCAAAACGAGATCGGCGCAACCGGCGTGGACGGCTATCTGGTCGACGGCGGGGAAACGGCGGTGACCCTGGACGAGGGGTGCGTCTGCTGCACCCTGGCCGGCCCGCTGGCCACGGGCATCAGGAACCTGACGGAACGGTTCCGCCCGGAACGCATCATCCTCGAAACGTCCGGACTGGCCAATCCCCTGAACCTGCTCGGGGAACAGGACGCCTGGTCGGAGCTGGCCAGGCTCGAGATGGTCGTCACGGTGGTGGACGCGGTGCACGGCCTGGACATGCTCGCCACCTCGGACATCGCCCGCGACCAGGCCCGCGGCGGCGACATCCTCGTCGTCAACAAGCGCGATCTGGCCGAGGCCGACGCGTTGCGGGCGTTGCGCGCGGCCCTGCGGGAACTCAATCCCCGGGCGCCCATCCTGGAGACGAGCCATGGCCGGGTGCATCCCGGCCTCCTGTTCGACCTGGGCGCGGGAACCCCGGAACCGGACGGGACACGGCCGCCCGCCGCCCTCCTGCGCCGGCGCAACCATATGGACGAGGCCTTCGCCTCGGTGCGCCTGCCGCAACCGGAAGGGCTCACGCTGGGGGCGCTGCGCCGGGGGCTCGACCGCCTGCCCGAAGGCGTTTTCCGGGTGAAGGGGATCCTGCGTCTGGCGGACATGCCGGGAGCGCGGATCCTTCAGATGGTGGGACGGCGACGGGAGCTGCTTCCCCTGGACCGGCCCTTTCCCGACGAGCCCTTTCTGCTCTGCATCGGCCGCGATCTCGACGCGGCCGCCCTGGAACGGCTCTGGCAAGGCTGAGGGCGCGCGCCGGGGATGCGGCCGCCGTCCCATCGGGGAGGGATGGCACGCGGTCTCAATGCCATTTCGTCTTGTCGAAAAGTCCCCGCCGGGACAACTCGCCTTCCTTGTAGTTGTCGAAGTCGAACACGCCGGGGACGGAGCCGGCATCGCGACGCTTGGTCCTCAGGATGACGACGAGCGCCAGGACAACGGCGGCAACGGCAAGGGCAACCCAGATGATCCATTCCATGGGCGGGGTGGTAGCAGGCTTGCCGGCGCTTGTCATCACGGCGGCGGGAGTTTTTCCCGCATTGCCGGGGGGCGGGCGCGGCGGCCAGGCCCGCCGTGCGCAAAACGGTTGTAACCTTTACCCGGCCGGCGCGACCGCACGGCAGACAGACCGCCCACGACCGCGCCAGAGCCCGGGGCGCGGGCGACAGGGGGAAAAGAGTCGCGGGCGGGCCTTGCAAGCCCCTTGGCTTTGATAGTAATGCAGGGCCTCGCGAGCGGCAGGCAACCTCGCCGCCGCCGCATCCCCGGACAACACGGTCCCCATCGGACCCGGAGGAACCCCAGTATGACGCTTTTTCGCCGCCTCGTCCTTCTGGCCGCGGCCTTGACGTGCCTGCCGACGGCCGCCTTCGCCGCCGAGGTCAAGACGTTCGCCGTGGCCCCCTTCGTGGTGCACGGTCCCGAAAAATACCAGTACCTCAGCCAGGGCGTGCAAAGCATGCTCGAATCGCGCATGAACTGGCCGGGCCACCTGGCCCCCCTGGACAAGGCCAAGGTGTCCGCCCGCCTGACCAAGGGCCCCGGTTCCGAGGCCGAGGCGAAAAAGGCCCTGGCCGACATCGGCGCCGACTACCTCGCCTACGGTTCCGTGACCATCTCCGGCGAACAGGCCAGCATCGACCTCGCCGTCATCGGCAGGGACGGCAAGAAGTGGCCCAAGGCCGTCAACACCAAGCTCGCCGACCTCATTCCGGCCATGGAGCGCACGGCCCAGGCCCTGAACAACGAGATATTCCAGCGCCAGACCGCCGCGGCCAAGGGCGAGGGGCAGACCATCAACCAGATGAACCCGGAATTCGTGGTCAACCAGTCCAGCGAAAACCAGAAGGTCTACCTCAACCCCAACTTCCGCTACGCCGGCCCCTCCGACACCCCCGGCGTGTGGCGCAGCCAGTCCATGCCGCTGGTCTCCTGCGGCATCTCCATCGCCGATCTCAACGGCGACGGGCACAACGAGGTGGCCATCCTGGGCGAGCACTCCGTCCAGACCTTCGTCTACAAGGACCGCCAGCTGATGCCCGGCGCCAAGTACGAAAGCGCCCCCAACCTCAAGCTCCTCAACGTCAGCACCCTCGACATCAACGGCGACGGCAAGGCCGAAATCATCGTCTCGGCCAGCTACTTCAAGGAGCCGCGCTCGTTCATCCTGGCCCTGGACGGCAACCGCCTCAACGTCCTGTACAAGGACATCAAGCTCTACATGAACGTGGCCGCCGTGCCGCCCGACTTCCAGCGCCAGCTCGTCGGCTCCAAGGGCGATCCCAAGGAGCTGTTCGTCAACGGCGTGCACAACGTCATCTTCTCCGGCGGCCAGCCGCAGCTCTCCACGCGGATCAACCTGCCGAGCAAGGCCAACCCCTTCAACTTCGCCTTCCTGCCGGAAAAAAGCGGCTACAAGGTCGTCATCAACGACGACAAGGACCATCTCGTGGTCTTCACCGCCAAGGGCGAGCGCGTGGCCGCCACCGAGGACCAGTACGGCGGCTCGGCCATCGGCCTCGAATTCGACTCCCTGATGGCCCCCATGGACAAGCCCAAGTCCGACTACCTGTGGACCTACTACTACATCCCCCTGCCCATGATCGTGGCCAACCTGGACAAGGACGACCGCTACGAACTGCTGGTCAGCAAGAACATCTCCCTGGCCGCCCAGTTCTTCGAGACGTTCCGCACCTTCTCCCAGGGCGAGATCCACTCCCTCTACTGGGACGGCGTGGGCATGAACCTGCTGTGGAAGACCCGGCGCATCAAGGGCACCATCACCGGCTACGCCCTGGCCGACATCGACAACGACGGCCAGAAGGAACTGGTGGTGAGCCTCAACACCTGGCCGGGAGCCGCCGGCCTTTCGGCGCGGCGCACCATCGTTTTGGCCTACAAGCTCGACCGCTCCAGCGCCAACACGCCCGGAGAGTTCGGCATCGACCAGGAGTAGGCACCCCGCCTGACGCGAAACGGGGGAACCGGCGCATGGCGCGGTTCCCCCGTTTTTTTCGCTCCACCCCCGCCACGCCCGAGGTTTCCTTGCTCGCCCTGTACCTGGCCCAGATCGTCAATTCCGGCCTCGCCCTCGGCGCCGTCTACGGCATCATGGCCCTGGGCTTTTCCCTGATCTTTTCCTCCAGCCGGCTCATCAATTTCGCCCAGGGCGAACTGCTGCTCCTCGGCGGGCTGGGCATCACCAGCCTGGCCGGCGCCATCCGCCTCTCACCCGTGCTGGCCCTTTTCGCCGCGACACTGGCCGGGTTCTGCCTGGGGCGGATTCTTTTCGCCACCACCCTCGGGCTCACCCTGCGGGCCTCGCCGCTGCGGCAGCTCATGCTCACCGTGGCCGCGAGCCTCGTCTTCCAGGGCGTGGCCATCCTGGCCTGGGGCAAGAATCCCCTCATGCCGCCGCGCCTGTTGCCCCTGCCCGACCTGCGGCTCGGCCTGCTGTTTCTCGGGCGCGACACGGTCACGGCCCTGGCCCTGGCCCTGGCCTGCATGGCCGTCCTCGGCGCCTTCCTCGGCTACACCCGGCTCGGCCGGGCCTTGCGGGCCACGTCCCAGAACGCCGTCGGGGCGCGGCTTATGGGCATAAACCCGGTGCTGTGCCATTCGCTGTCCTTCGCCCTGGCCGGCGCCCTGGCCTCCCTGGCGGCCCTGGCCGTGGGGCCGCAGACGGGGCTGCGCTACGACATGGGCCTGGGGCTCGGGCTCAAGGGCTTCGCCGCGGCCACCATCGGCGGCTATTCCTCCCTCGGCCGGGTGTTCGCCGGCGGGCTGGCCCTGGGCATGGCCGAGGCGGCGCTGGTCCTCGTCTTGTCCGGCGAACTCAAGGAAACCGCCACCTACGCCCTCATCATCGCCCTGCTCGTGGCCGCCCCCCGCGAACAGGAAGCCGACCGCCCCTAGAACGCCATGGTCATGTCCCGCAAAACCTCCCTCGCCCTCTTTTTCGCGGCCCTCGCCGGGGTGGGCTGCCTCACCCCCGGCTTCCGGCTGGTGGCCGTCAACCAGCACCTGTTTCTGGCCGTCAACGTCCTGGCCCTCAACTTCTGCCTGGGGCTCGGCGGACAGATATCCCTGGCCCAGGCGGCCTTCGCCGGCCTTGGCGCCTACGCCTCGGTGCTGCTGCACGCCCGCTTTCCCGGAGCCACCCTGGTCATCGTCCCGGCGGTGGTCCTCGGGGTCGGCCTGCTGGCCGGGCTGGTCAGCCGGCCCATGGAGCGCCTCGGGGAGGGATTTCTGGCCATGGCCACGCTGTGCGTGTCCCTGGTCTTCGTCAATCTGGTCCTGACCCTGGAGGGGATGACCGGCGGTTCGGCCGGCCTGATGGTCGATAGAGGGCTTTTCCTGCCCGGCATCGGGGAACTGGGCGGCGACCGGGCGACCTTTTTCCTGTTCGCGCTGCTGCTGGCCCTGGGCGCCTACGTGTTCCTGGCCCTGCGCGACAGCCGTCTGGGCCGGGCCCTGGCCGCCTGTCGCGACGACCGCCACGCCGCCTCGAGCCTGGGCATCGACAGACCGGCCGTCCGGGCCCTGTCCTTCGGCCTTGGCGGCGGACTCTCCGCCGCGGCCGGCATCGTCCACGGCCACTACACGGGCTTTATCAGCCCCGAGCAGTTCCATCTGGAGCTCTCGCTCAAAGCCTTGCTTTTCCTGGTCATCGGCGGTCCTGGCAACCTTTTGCGCCCCCTTGTCGCCGCGCTTGTGCTGGAAACGGCCATGGGCTGGCTCCAGTTTTTGGGGGAGGCCCGCACCCTGGTCAACGGAATGCTCCTCGGGACGGCCCTGCTCGTCGGCTACTGGCGCGGTTCCCGGTGACGCCAACCCTGGAAAACCGGGCGAAAGTGATGTACTTCGCCTCCGGTTGCGGTACAAACCCGTTGCCCAGGCGCCGAGACAAATCGCCCCGGAGGCATCCCCTATGATAAAATTCCTCTTGCTTTTCGCGGCACTCCTGCTTTGCCCCGCCACCGCCACGACCCAGCCGGACGGCGATCCCATCGTCGTCGGCGGCCTGTTCGCCCAGTCCGGCCCGGCCGCCGTCGTCGGCACCCCGAGCAAGCTCGTGGCCGAAATGACCGTCAGGCAGATCAACGACGCCGGCGGCATCCTCGGCCGACCCGTAAAGCTCGTCGTCTACGACACGGAATCCTCCCCCGACGTGGCCCTGCGCCAGGCCCGCCAGCTCGTCGAGGGCGACAAGGCGCTGGCGATCATCGGCCCGACCTCCACCGGGGAGGGGCTCGCCGTCAAGAAGTACACCGAGGAGAACCGCGTGCCGGCCATCATGACCGTCGGCGGCGACGCGGTCATCTCCGGCGGCAAGTTCGGCCCCTTCGACTGGACCTTCAAGGCCCCCCAGCGCACGGCCACGGCGGTCGCCAAGATCTATGACTACCTCAAGGGCAAAAACATCTCCAAAATCGCCGTGATGTCCTCCAAGGACGCCTTCGGCCAGGACGGCCTGGCCGAGCTGCGGGACAACGCCGCCAAGTTCGGCATCGAGATCATCGCCGAGGAAACCTTCGATCCCAAGGGCACGGACTTCTCGGCCCAGGCCTTCAAGCTCCAGGCCGCCAAACCCCAGGCCGCCGTGGTCTGGACCATCGGCCCGGCCGGCGCCATCGCGGCCAAGAACTTCGCGGCCCTGCCCGGCGAACGCCCCCTGCTCGTCCAATGCCACGGCCAGCCCGGCCCGAACTACCTGGAACTGGCCGGCGAGGCGGCCGGCGGCTCGATCATGCCCGGCACCAAGCTCATGGCCCCGGAATCCCTGCCCGACGAGGATCCGCAGAAGCTGGTCATCGAGGCCTTCGTCAAGGCCTACAAGGACAACGGCATCCAGGAAAAGTTTCCCCTCAACACCCACTCGGGCTACGCCCACGACGCCCTGGCCATCCTGAAGGCCGGCCTGGAAAAGGCCGGCAAGGCCGAGCCCGCCGCCCTGCGCGAGGCGCTCCAGAAGCTCCAGAACGTCGTCGGGGTCTCCGGCGTCTACACCATGACCGCCCAGGACCATAACGGCCTGGGTCCGGATTCGCTCGTCATGCTCATCGTCGATTCCGGCCGCTTCAAGCTCGCGCCCTAACAACCGGCGCGGCCGTCTCGGGGGGCCCGCTCCGCAAGGCGCCCCCCGGCGCAGCCTCCCGCCGGCGCCACGGATGCCCCCCGCGCGACCGTACCGCCCCACGCCCATGAAGACCCCCGTCCAGACCTTCACCGTCACTCCCGCCGAGGCCGGCCAGAAGCTGCTCCAGTACCTTTCCCGGCGCCTTGGCGGCGCGGTGCCCCAGGCGGCCCTGCAACGCTTCATCCGCACCGGCCAGGTGCGCCTGGACGGCCGGCGGTGCAAGCCCTTCGACCGGATCGCGACGGGGCAGCTCGTGCGCATCCCGCCCCACGAGACGCCCGACGCCCCGCCGTCACCGCCCCCCGCCCCCACGGACGGCACCGGCCGGCCAGACCCCGGATATCCCGCCCCGGTCATCCTTTATGAGGACGCCGACCTGCTGGTGGTGGTCAAGCCCGCGGGCCTGCCGGTCCATCCCGGCTCCGGCCACAGCCTGGATCTGACGACGCTTTTGCGGGAACGCCGCCCCGACGCCCCGTTTCCGCCGACCCCGGCCCACCGTCTGGACCGGGACACCACCGGCGTGCTGCTGCTGGCCAAAAGCTACCGGATGCTGCGGGACATCCACGAGGCCATGCTCGCGGGAACGGCCCGCAAGGACTACCTTGCCTGGGTGCGGGGGAAATGGCCCCGGGAGGGGGGGGACGGCTGGCTGACGTTGCGGGACCGGCTGGCCAAGGAAGGCGCTCCGGGGCGGGAACGGGTGCGGGCCGGCCAGACCGGCAAGGAGGCCGTCTGCAAGGTCCGGCTCCTGCGGGTAGTCCCCGGAGCCAGCCTGCTCGAGATCCGGCTGGAAACGGGCCGCACGCACCAGATCCGCGCCCAGCTCGCCTCGCGGGGGCATCCCGTGGTCGGCGACGCCAAGTACGGCGGCGGGCAGCCGCCGCTGCGGCTCCACGCCTGGCGGATGGCCCTGCCCTGGGCGGTCTTTACCGCCCCGCCGGCCTGGGAAGCGCCCTGGGACGCTGCCCCGCCGGGAAACGGCCGGGAGGAGCCGGAGGCCTAGCCTCGAAGCGCGGCCAGACGGCCCAGAATGATGGCCCCGGCCTGGGCCACGTTGAGCGAATCGAGCGGCCGGGCCTGGGGGATGCGGTACAGGGCGTGGCAGCGTTTCCGGACGCCCTGGCGGATGCCCTCGTCCTCGTTGCCGAGCACCAGGATCAGGGGGAAGTCGGGCGTGGCGGTCAGGGCGTTTTGGGATTCCGGTTCGCCGGCCGCGCCGACGACCGTGAAGCCGGCCTCGGCCGCCTGCTCCAGGGCCCGGGACAGGTTGGGGACCTTGGCCACGGGCAGCCGGGCCAGGGTGCCGGCCGAGGCCTTGGCCGCGCCCGGACCGAGCCGCGCGCCCTCGTGCCTGGGCAGGATGATCCCGCCGCCGCCGAGGGCGAAAAGTGTGCGGGCCAGGGCGCCCACGTTGCCCGGATCCTGGACCCGGTCCAGGGCCAGGGCCACGGGCAGGGGCGCCTCCCGGGAGGCCGCGAGCACCTCGTCCAGGCTAGCCAGCTCGCCGGACACGAGCCGGGCCAGGACGCCCTGGTGGTTTCCGGGAAAAAGCCGGTCCAGGTCGGCCGCCGGCACGAAGCGGTAGCGCACGCCGGCCGCGGCGCAGGCCGTGACGATGGCGTCCACGTCGGAGCCGCGCAGCCCCTGGCGCAACAGCACGTCATCGACGCTTTTCGGGCGCTCGGCGAGCAGTTCGCGCACGGGCTTGCGGCCGGGAAGCAGGTCCTCGGGAAGCGCCCGGTCGGGCCTTGCGGCCTCGGGCGCGGCGCGACGGCCGGGAGTCGGCCGGCGCGGGCGGTCATGCTGGGTCATGCCTCACGGTGGCGCAAAGCCGCCGGGACCTCAAGTCTTTTTTTCCTTGCGTTTTCATCCGCTTTGGACTAATAATGCAAAAATTGTTCAAATATCACAACACGTAAGCAACCCACGCCGAACGCTTCGGGCCGCCATCCGGCGACCCGCTGTTTCTTTTTTCCCTTGGAGAAGGTGCATGGCACGCTACCTCTTCTTGTTCGCGATTCTTCCGGTCTTGCTCTGGCTGCCCGGCTGCGCCGGCAACAAATACGACAAGAACAACGACATGAAGGCCAACCTGGAGCCCGAAGTCTGGGACACCTCGCAGATCCTCAAGGATCTCAAGCGGGGCCGCCCCCTGACCGAACAGGAGAAGCAGGCCCTGGCCTCGCGCGGGGCCATCCAGTTCAACCTCGATGTCAAGGACACCGAGGAAGTCCAGATGTTCCTCCAGTATTTCTCCATGGACCGGCGCGGAACCATGGAGAAATGGCTCCAGCGGGCCGAACCCCACCTGCCCTACGTGCGGGCGGTCCTGGCCAGTTACAACCTGCCGCCGGACCTGATCGTCCTGCCGTTCATCGAGTCGGGCTACAGCAACATGGCCTATTCGCCCGTGGGCGCCGGCGGCATGTGGCAGTTCATGCCCTACACCGCCCGCCGCTTCGGGCTGACCGTGGACTGGTGGGTGGACGAACGCCGCGACCCCTACAAGGCCACCGTGGCCGCCGCCAAATACCTGACCAAGCTCTACCAGATGTTCGGCGACTGGCATCTGGCCCTGGCCGCCTACAACGCCGGCGAGGGCAAGATTTCCCGGGTCATGGCGGCAAGCGGCCAGTGCGACTTCTTCGACATCGCCAAGGATCCGAAGCTCCTCAAGGAGGAGACCCGCCACTACGTGCCCAAGTTCCTGGCCGTGCTGAAGATCTTCCAGAACCTCCAGCCCCTTGGCTTCCGGAAGATCAACTGGCAGGCCGGCCCGAATCTCAAGGAAGTCAGCGCGCCCGGCGGCACGGACCTGCTCGCCCTGGCCGGCGCCTGCTCCATGAGCTGGGAACAGTTCCGGGAATACAACCCCGGCTTCCGCCGGCAGATCAGCCCGCCGGACCAGACCGTCAACGTCTACGTGCCCGTGGCCAAGGAACAGGCCGCCCTGGCCTTCCTGAAGGATCCCGGCAAATATCCCGCCGCCGGTTCCCAGAGCTACGTCGCCCAGGCCGGGGACACCTGGTGGAGCGTCGCCCGCAAGGCCAACATGCCCGTGGCCGAGCTGCGCCAGCTCAACGCCGGCCTGCCCGAAACCCTGCCGCCCGGCCAGACCGTGCGCGTGGCCCTTTCGGCCTCCGGCGCGGACAACACCGCCCTGGCCGAAGGCCCCGACGCCTGCGCCCCCAAACCCCTCGCGGCCGAGAAGGCCCAGCGCCACCGGGTGAACAAGGGCGAGACCATCGGCAGCATCGCCAAGAAATACGGCGTCTCCACCCAGGAACTCCTGGCCGCCAACAAGATGAAACGCGCCGGCCGCCTGACCCTGGGCTCCTGGCTGGTCATCCCCGGCGCCCCCCAGGCCCAGCTCGCCGCGGGGAAGCCCGTCCCCGCCCAAGCCATGCCCCAGACGTCCAGCGTCACCCACACCGTGCGGCGCGGGGAATCCGTCAGCGCCATCGCCGCCCGCTACGGCGTCGACGCCTCGGAACTCATGGCCGCCAACGGCCTGCGCTCGGGCAAGGACCTCCTGGCCGGCAAAACCCTGACCATCCCCGGCAAGGGAGGCCAGAAGGCCGCGCCCGCCAAGCCGGCGCCCGAGCCGGCGCCGGTCGTCCAGGCCAAGGCCCAGCCCGCGCCGGCAAAAGGCCAGTCCCCGGCGCAACAGACCCAGGCCAAGGCCCCGCAGCCCCAGCCTGCGGCGCAGCCAGCGCCGGTCGCCCAGGCCAAGGGGCCGCAACCCGCCCCCCCGGCCAAGACCCAGCCCGCGCCGGCAAAAGGCCAGTCCCCGGCGCAACAGGCCCAGGCCAAGGCCCCGCAGCAGGCTCCGGCCAAGGCCGCCGGCAAGGCCGTCAGCTACAAGGTGGGGCC
>CAZNUQ010000034.1:0-13532 GCA_964576235.1 uncultured Desulfovibrio sp. | reverse complement strand
CGCAGCAGGCTCCGGCCAAGGCCGCCGGCAAGGCCGTCAGCTACAAGGTGGGGCCCGGCGAAACGGTGTGGGCCATCGCCAAGAAATTCAACGTGGAACCCGCTTCGCTCATGGCCTGGAACAACATGAAGACCCCGAACGCCCTGCAGGCCGGTTCCCAGCTCACCATCCGCAAGGACTAGCGCTCCGTCCTTAAACGGGGTGGGGACTCTTTTCGGAGAGGACACGGCAAACACGGACGGGGCGGGACCGCACGCGCGGCCCCGCCCCGTTTTCCTTTGTCCCGGCGCGGCGTCCAGGCCCCTTAAAGGCCCAGTTCCCGGAACAGCGTCTCCAGACGGCGGCGGTTGACGCCGAAATCGGTCCATCCCACCCGGGAGGCGGAACGGGCGTGGAGCAGGCCGGCGGCCGGGTCGTGGAGGAACTCGATGTCGTCCACGAGGCCGAAGCGCGGCGAGGCCTGGGTGGCGTGGACATAGCGGTCGGTCGCGTCCACGACGCGAAACGCCCCCTGGCGCAGGTGCGCCTCGATCCTGGCGATGGGACTGTCCGGGCAGGGACGGGGCGCGATGTGATGCAGGGGATCGTTTCGCGGCGCCGTGGTGGACACCCAGTTCGGCCTGGGCCCGTCGGCCCGAAGCGGCCCGCCCGTTGGCGAAACCACGGGGGCCATGCGCCGGCTCGCCCGGCCGAGCCAGGCCAGGACGGCCACCCCCACGACCACGGCCGCCAGCAGCGCCACGGCCACCACCTGGCCCACGGCCTCGAAAAAACGCGCCAACGCGCGCAGGGCGTCCATCATGCGGGAACCTCCTCCGGCGCGGCATCCCCGGCGGCAAGGGCGGCATCGCCACGGCCCGCGACCCGGTTGCGGCCGGCCCTCTTGGCGGCATACAGGTATTCGTCGGCGCGGCCAAGGAGGGTGTCCACGTCCTGGGTTCCGGCCGCGACGCCAAGGCTGGCGGTGACGGCCATCCCTCCCGGCAGCAGGTCGGCCACGGCCTCGCGCAGGCGGCGGGCCACGGCCAGGGCTTCCGCCTCCCCCAACCCGCGCAGCATGATGCCGAACTCCTCGCCGCCAAGGCGCCCCACCACGTCCTCGTCACGCAGTTCCTCGCGCAGTCGCCGCCCCACCTCGCGCAGCACCATGTCCCCGGCCTGATGGCCGTGGGTGTCGTTGATCCGCTTGAAATGGTCCAGGTCGAGCATCACCAGGCCCACGACGCCACCGGTCTCCCGGGCCCGGGTCAGGGCCTCGGTGACCAGTTCCAGGAAATGGCGGCGGTTGCACAGCCCCGTCAGGGGATCGGTTTCCGCCAGATGCCGCAAGGCGTCCCGGGCCTCGCGCAATTCGGCCTCCACGCGGCTTGAGGTCATGGACAGGATGCAGAAAATGAAAAGCGGCGACAGGAGCGTGGCCAGAAGGAGCAGCAGCTTGGCCACACCATCCGGGCTCGTGACAGGACAATCCGTGGCCTGCCAGGTCTGGACGGCCCGCAGGGCGAACACTATGCCGAACAGGAAAAAAATCCCGGAAAAAACGCCCTGGGTGGCGTAGGTGCGCCAGGAGCGGCTCAGGCACGGCTCCAGGGCGATGCGGCAGTAGATGATCGCGCTGAAGGTGGAATACACCGCCGCCCGGCGGCAGGTGTCGAACTCCACGAAATGGTAGTAGCCGATGATGCCCGCGGCGGCTATATACAGGGCAATATTGAACGCCGTGCGCAACCGGAGTTCCGACACCTCCCCGTAACGGGACAATCCAAAGAACAGGAACACGCCGTACAGCAACATCAGGTTGTTTCCCAAAAAAAGGGAAAGATCCTCGCCGAGGACGCGGTAGTAGTTGATGAAGAGGCCGAATACCCACAGCACCTGGGCCACGGTCATGGCGCCGAACCCCGGATAGGTGTGGCGGCAGGCGTAGGTGTAGACCAGGACCAGGGCCAGGGCCGCATAGAGGACAACCACCATGAGCACCATGGAGGGGACATGCAGGAACGGAAAGGCCTCAAACATGACGAGCCCTCCTCCGTGACCCGCCGCGAGCGCGCCTGTCGGCCTCCCCGAAGGCCTCAGGAGCCGTACAGCGCCTCCATGAGCAGCGGTCGCAACTCGTCGGCCGGAAGCACCAGCCCGGTCCAGAGCCGGAACTGTTCCACGGCCTGATGCAAAAACATCTCCACCCCCGGCACCACACGGGCGCCGGCCCGGGCGGCGTCCTCGAGAAACCGCGTGGGATGGGGATTGTAGACCAGATCGTAGGCGACCTGCTCCGGCCGCCAGCAGCCGGCCGGATAGGCCGAGAGCCCCTCGAAGCGGCCGGCCATGCCCATGGGCGTGGCGTTGACCACGAGGCCCGCCGGAAAATCCGCCCGGTCCTCCCAGGCCACCTGCTCCACGCCGAATTCCCGGGCCAGGCCGGCGGCCTTTTCCGGCGTGCGGTTGGTCACGGCCACCCGCGCCACCTCGAGGCGCGTAAGGCCGGCCACAACCGCCCTGGCCGCGCCGCCGCAGCCGAGCACCAGGGCGGCCTCGGGGGCCACCCCCCGCTCGACCAGGGGCCGGCAGAAGCCCTCCACGTCGGTATTGTCGGCCCAAAGGGCGCCGTCGCGCCAGAAAAGCGTGTTGACGGCCCCCACCGCGTCGCCGAGGTCCGTCACGACATCCACGTGGTCGAGAACCGCCGTCTTGTGCGGAATGGTGACGCTCAGGCCATGGATGGGCTCGGTCCGGACACGGGCCATGAAGGCGGGCAGCGCATCGGGCGTGACGGGCCAGGCCTCGTAGCGGCCCGCGATGCCGAAGCGGCGAAACCCCCAGTTGTGCACCAGGGGGGAAAGCGTATGGCCCAGGGGATGGCCGATGATGCCGTAGAGCCGCTCCATCGTGCGTCCTTGCGCGGAGAGATGCGGGGAA
Organism: uncultured Desulfovibrio sp.; assembly: GCA_964576235.1. Lineage (GTDB taxonomy): Bacteria > Desulfobacterota > Desulfovibrionia > Desulfovibrionales > Desulfovibrionaceae > Solidesulfovibrio. The sequence continues at coordinate 10,613 of CAZNUQ010000034.1, read as the reverse complement.
CCGTGGGAGGACGCCCCTCGCGCGGAAGGGCTCCCTCCCCCGGGCCCCCGCCGCCCCCGTGAATTCCCAACGGGAAGGGCGGAAAAACGGGCCCTCGAAAGGGAGGCCGGGGGGCTCACCCCCCGGCCGGCGAAGGGGCCATCGGCCCCCGTTATCCCTGAAACGCGGCGCCGGCCCGGAGGGCCTCGGCGTTTTTGGGGATCAGATGGCTGTAATGCTTGGCGATCACGTGGGACAGGCTTTCCTCCACCACGGCAAGCGGCAGGATGCCGGTGGCGTTGACGTAGGCGCCAAGGGCCACCATGTTGGCCATGCGGGTGTTGCCCAGGGAATCGGCGATCTCGTTGGCCGGCACGGCGACGACCTTCACCCGGCCGGCGTCGGCCAGGGCCGGATCGACCAGGGAGGAGTTGACCACGAGCACGCCGCCGTCCACGAGTCCGGGCTGGAACTTGTCCAGGGACGGCCGGTTCATGATGATCAGGCTTTTGGGGTTGCGGATGATCGGCGAACCGATGGCGTCGTCGGAGACGACGACGGTGCAGTTGGCGGTGCCGCCGCGCATCTCCGGCCCGTAGACCGGGATGTAGGTGACGTTGAGGCCATGCTCCATGCCGGCGTAGGCCAGCAGGTTGCCGATCAGCATGACGCCCTGGCCGCCGAACCCGGCGATGATCACGTCTTGGTAGAGGCTCACGGCGCTAGTCCTCCTTGGCCACGTCCTTGAAGACGCCGAGCGGGAAGCCGGGGATCATTTCCTTGGCGACGCGTTCGTTGGCCTTCACGGGCGACATTTTCCAGTTGGTGGGGCAGGTGGCCAGGAGCTCGACGAAGCCGAAGCCTTCGCCCTTGATCTGGGTCTCGAAGGCCCGGCGCACGGCGCGCTTGGCCTGGGCCAGATTCTTGACGGTGTTGACCGCCACCCGGGCGCTGTAGGCCACCCCGTCGAGGCCGGCGAGGATCTCGGCCATGCGCATGGGGCCGCCCTCGCGTTCCTGGCAGCGTCCGGCCGGGCAGGTGGTGGTCTTCTGGCCGATCATGGTGGTCGGGGCCATCTGGCCGCCGGTCATGCCGTAGACGGTGTTGTTGACGAACACCACGGAGAAGCGCTCGCCCCGGTTGGCGGCGTGCATGATCTCGGCCAGGCCGATGGAGGCCAGATCGCCGTCGCCCTGGTAGGCGAAGACGAAGGCCTCGGGCCGGGCGCGCCTGACGCCGGTGGCCACGGCCGGAGCCCGGCCGTGGGGCGCCTCGACGGTGTCGACCATGATGTAGTTGTAGAGGAACACCGAGCAGCCGATGGAGCTGACGGCGACGGTTTTCTCAACGACCCCGAACTCCTCCAGGCATTCGGCCACGATGCGATGGATGACGCCGTGCTGGCAGCCGGGACAGTAGTGGGTGGCGACATCGGCCAGGACGGCCGGGCGCTCGAAGACGCATTCGTCCTTCATGTCAGGCCCCCTTTACGGCCGCGCGGATCGGCGCGTCGAATTCCTCGGGGGTCGGCAGGTTGCCGGGAAAGACCCCGAAAAAGTCCGAATCGGCGATGCCGCGAACAGCCAGGCGCACGTCCTCGACCATCTGGCCGAGGTTGTGTTCGATGGTGAGAAACCGTTTCCCCCGGGAGGCCAGATCGCGCAGGGCCGCGTCCGGGAAGGGGAACAGCGTGATGGGGCGGAACAGGCCGACCTTGAGGCCCTTGGCCCGCAGGGTGCGCACGGCGGACTTGGCGATGCGGCCGATGGAGCCGAAGGCCACCACCACCAGATCCGCGTCGGCCGTCTCGTAATCCTCGAAGCGCACCTCGGCCCGCATGGCCTCGTACTTGTCCCGCAGGCGGATGTTCTGGCCGGCCAGGGCGCCGTCGTCGAGGAAAAGCGACTTCAGGAGCCTCGGGGCGCGAACGCCCCGGCCGGTGAGCTTCCAGTCGCCGCCCTCGTCGGGGTCCACGGCCAGCGGGTCGCGGGGGGCGACCGGCTCCTTCATCTGGCCGACGATGGCGTCGCCGAGAAGCAGCACGGGATTGCGGTATTTGTAGGCCAGTCCGAAGGCCTCGTAGGTCAGGTCGTAGCATTCCTGGCAGGTGGCCGGGGCCAGGACCAGGGTGCGGTAGTCGCCGTGGCCGCCGCCCTTGACGGACTGGAAGTAGTCGCCCTGGGAGGGGCCGATGTCGCCGAGACCGGGACCGCCCCGGTTCATGTTGACGATGACCCCGGGAAGTTCCGAGCCGGCCATGTAGGAGATGGCCTCCTGCATGAGCGACACGCCCGGGCTCGACGAGGTGATCAGGGCCCGCACGCCGCAGGCGGCCGCGCCGAGCAGCATGTTGGCCGCGGCGACCTCGGACTCGGCCTGGACGAAGGAGCCCCCGGCCTCGGGCAGGGCCCAGGACATCATTTCCGGAATGTCGTTCTGGGGGGTGATGGGATAGCCGAAATAGCAACGGCAGCCCGCGGCCAGGGCGCCGTAGGCGATGGCCTCGTTACCCTTGATGAACATGCGTTTGGCCGACATCAGTCCTTCTCCTTGGCGTTTTCCTTGACCGTACGCCAGACCCTGATGGCCACGTCCGGGCACATCTTGGCGCAGGAGGCGCAGCCCGTGCATTTTTCCATGTCGGCCTCGGGAACCTCGGCCACCTTGTAGCCCTTGGCGTTGAAGCGCGACGAGGGAACGATGATGGTCTTGGGACAGGCCTCGACGCAAAGGAGGCACCCCTTGCAGCGCTGCTCGTCGATGACAATCCGCGACATGTGTTACTCCTTTGGAGCAGGCGGCATGGCGCGCCCTCCCCCTGCGAAGGGCCGCGCTCCCGCCGGCGACTCAAGGCGGTGGGAGGACGCCAGGCGGCTACAGCACCAACATGGCGTCACCGTAGGAAAAAAAACGATAGCCGGAGGCGACTGCCTGGCCGTAGGCGGCCAGCAGGCGTTCCCGTCCGACCAGGGCGGCAAGCATAATCACCAGCGATGATCCAGGCAAATGGAAATTCGTGACCATGCCGTCGAGGAGGCGGAAGCGGTGGCCGGGCCGGATGAAGATGTCGGTTTCCCCGGCGAAGGGGGCCGGCCCGCCGGTTTCGCGACAGGCGCCCTCCAGGGTCCGGGCGGCGGTGGTGCCCACGGCGACCACGGCCCGTCCCTCGGCCCGGGCCGCGCCCACGGCGGCGGCCGTCTCCTCCGGGACCTCGATCCACTCCCGGTGCATGCGGTGCTCGCGGATGTCGTCCACGCGCACCGGCGAAAAGGTTCCGATCCCCACATGGCAGGTGACCGTGGCGAAGCCGAAGCCCCGGGCCCGCAGCCTGTCGAGCAGTTCCGGGGTGAAATGCAGTCCGGCCGTGGGGGCGGCGGCGGAACCGAGCTTGTCCTCGCGGGCGTAGACGGTCTGGTAGGTCCGGCGGTCCTCGGCGTCGTCGGCCCGGCGGATGTAGGGCGGCAGGGGCACGTGGCCCACGCGCTCCAGGATGCCGGGCAGGTCGCCCCGCCAGGCGAGGACGACCTCGGTATGGCCGAAGGCGCCCCGGCGCGTCGTCACGATGGCCAGGTCGGGGGCGAAGTCGATGCGCTCCCCGGGGCGCGGCGGCCGGGAAACGCGCAACAGCCCCGAGGCCGGCGCGCTGGTCCAGCCCGTGGCCGGATCGGTTTCGGGCCGCAGGAGGGCCACGGGAGTGGCCAGCAGAAACTCCGCCGCGCCGCCGGTGGGCTTGCGCCCGAGAAGGCGCACCGGGGCGACCTTCGTGTCGTTGGCCACGAGCAGGGCCCCCTCGGGCAGGAGGTCCGGCAGGTCGGCGAAGACGGCATGGCCCACGGCGCCCGTGGTCCGGCCCACGGTCATCAGCCGGCAGGCATCCCGTTTGGCGCAGGGCCGCTCGGCGATGCGGCCCTCGGGCAGTTCGAAACGGTAGGAGGCGAGCAGGTCGTCCGGGGACGGAGGAGGCAGGTGCGACAAGGCGTTTTCCCGATGCGGCGAAGGGTTGAAAGGATTTTCCGGCAAGGGCGCGGCGCTAGGCCCCCCGTCCCGGGGCACGTTCCCCGAGGGCGGCCAAAACCAGGCCCCGCATCCGCTCCATGGCCTCGGCCATGTCCACGCGACGGCCGGTCTCGGCGGCCGCCGAGGTCATGGCCACGTCCGAAAGCCCGCAAGGCACGATGGCCTCGAAAAGGGACAGGTCGTTGTCGAGGTTGATGGCGATGCCGTGGGTGGCCACCCCGCGCGAGACATGGATGCCCAGGGACGCGATCTTGCGCGCCCCGATCCACAGCCCCAGGGGGTCCAGGCGGCGGTCGGCCGCCACGCCGTAGGCGGCGAGGAGCCTGGCCCCGAGTTCCAGCACCCAGGCCACGAACGTCTTGACGCCGTGGCCCAGGGCCCGCAGCCCGACCACGGGGTAGACGACCAGCTGGCCGGGGTTGTGGGCCGTGGTGCCGCCGCCCCGGTCGGTCTGGACGAGGTCCACCCCGGGAGGCGCGTAAAGCACCTTGTTGAGGGGCCGGTTGGCCCCGAGGGTGATGACCGGGGCATGCTCCAGGATAAAAACCGCGCCGGCGCCCTCTCCCGCCTTGACGGCCGCGGCGGTTTCCCGTTGCAGGGCCAGGGCCTCGGCATAGCGGACGCGCCCCAGGACGCGGACCTCCGGGCGGCCCGGCCGCTCAGACCCCGGCATCCGCGCCCCCGTTCAAAAGCGCCGTCACGTCGGCGATCACCCTTCCGGCCTGGGCCTCGGGGATCTGGCAGGTTCCGACGTTCCTGTGGCCGCCCCCGCCGTAGGACAGCATGAGCCGGCCGATGTCCACGGGGTTGGAGCGGTCGAAAATGGATTTGCCGACGGTCAGGACCACATTCTGCCTGGCCTTGCCCCAGATGACCTGGACGCTGACGTTGGCCCCGGGGAAAAGGGCGTAGGCCTTGAAGCGGTTGCCGGTGAAGATCTCCTCCTCGCCGCGCAGGTCGATGACGAGAACCTTGCCGGCGACCTCGGAACACCGCCGCAGCATGTCCTCGAACCGGGCCTCCTGATCGAAATAGCGCCGCACCCGCTCGGCCACGTCCGGGTCGGCCAGGATGGCCGCGACCGGCTCGCGGCGGCACAGGTCCACCAGGCGCATCATGAGCTGGTAGTTGCTGATGCGGTAGTCCCGGTAGCGGCCAAGCCCCGTGCGCGGGTCCATGACGAAGCTCAACAGCACCCAGCCCTCGGGCCGGGCCACCTCCCCGGGCGTGAGGTCGCCGCTGTCGCAGCGGTCGACGTACGCGAGCATCTCGTCGAATGCGGCCGGAAAGGTCGCGTGGCCGCCGTAGTATTCCCAGATGACCCGGGCGCAGCTCAAGGCGGGCCTGGCGGCCCCCTGGAAGGCGATGTCCCCCAGCCGGTCGGTCTCGCTCGAATGGTGGTCGAACCACAGGCCGCAGCCCGGCGCGTAGGGCACGTTGGCGAGCACGTCGCCGGGCCCGCAGGCCACCTTGCCGTCCTGCACGTCCTTGGGGTGCACGAAGACCCACTCGTCCATCACGCCGGCCTCCTTGAGCAACACCGCGCAGATGAGGCCGTCGAAATCCGAACGCGTCAAAAGCCGCATGCCCGCCTCCTTCCCTGACCGGAAGTGCGCCGGCCCGCCCCCATGGCGCGCCGGCCGGACCATGCTAGCCCAAGGCCCGCCCCCGAGGCAACAGCGGCAAGACGAGGCCCCCGGAAGACCCGCCCGCGGCGCCATCGGAAAAGAGCCCGCCCGTGCCGGGACGAACAACGTCCCACCGGTTGGCACCATGATGCTTGGTCAGGCGTCCCGGCGCGACGAGCCCTTTTCCCGATGGCCCGCCGGGTCTTCCGGGGGCCTCGTCCGAAATCGCCGGGAGGGGTTTCCCCCTCCCGGGAAGCGTCTCCGGCCTACAGGGCGCCGGTGTAGATGGCCGCCACGTCCTTGTCCGTGGCCGCGCGCGGATTGGTGAACTTGCAGATGTCCTTCTGGGCGTTGGCGGTCATGGTCGGGATGTCGGAGGCCTTCACGTCCTTGCCGTACCGCTTGCCGAGCTCGACCAGGGTGGCCGGGATGCCGACATCGGCGGACAGCCGGCGAATGGCCTTGATGGCGGCGTCGGCGGCGTCGCGCTGGGACATGCCGGCGGTGTTCTCGCCCATGATCGTGGCCAGTTCGGCGAACTTCTCGATCTTGGCGATGATGTTGAACTCCTCGACATGGGGCAGCAGCAGGGCGTTGCACTCGCCGTGGGGCAGGTTGTAGAAGCCGCCGAGCTGGTGGGCCATGGCGTGCACGTAGCCGAGGCTGGCGTTGTTGAAGGCCATGCCGCCCAGATACTGGGCGAAGCACATGCCCTCGCGGGCTTCCAGATCCTGCCCGTTGGCCACGGCCTTGGGCAGGTACTTGAAGACCAGCTTGACGGACTCGATGGCGCAGGCGTCGGTCATGGGGTTGGCGATGGTCGAGACGAAGGCCTCGACGGCGTGGGTCAGGGCATCCATGCCGGTGGCGGCGGTCAGCGCCGGGGGCATGCCCACCATCAGGACCGGGTCGTCGATGGCGATGCCCGGGGTGACGCGCCAGTCGGCGATGGCCATCTTCACGTGGCGGGAGGTGTCGGTGATGACCGCGAAGCGGGTCATTTCCGAGGCGGTGCCGGCCGTGGTGTTGACGGCCAGGTAGGGCATCAGCGGCTTGGTGGACTTGTCGATGCCCTCGTAGTCATGGATCTTGCCGCCGTTGGTGACGACCAGGGCGATGCCCTTGCCGCAGTCGTGGGAGGAGCCGCCGCCCAGGGTGATCAGGCTGTCGCAGCCGTTTTTCTTGTAGACTTCCACGCCGTCGTGGACGTTTTTGTCCGTGGGGTTGGGCACGGTCTCGTCATAGATCACGTACGGCATGCCGGCAGCGTCGAGGAGGTCGGTGACCTGCTTGCAGATGCCCACGGCCACGACGCCCTTGTCGGTGACGAGCAGGGGCTTGCTGCCGCCCAGGGCCTTGATCTTTTCGGGGATCTGCTTGGAAGCGCCGATGCCGATAAGGGTCACACTGGGAATGAAAAACCCGTACACTTGTTCCTGAACAGCCATGGCTTCCTCCGAATGTTTTGTCTTCGCTGCACTGTGCAACACATCATGAACGCTCCGGCGGTTCGCTCGCGAACGCGCCGGACGGCCTGGCAATCGACGCATCAACGGAACAAGGCCTCATCAGCAGGAGGCCAGCATCCCTTCCCATGCACGATTGCGACATCAACGAACCCGTTATTGCCGCAACGGAAATCATTCGTTGATCATGAAAGAACACGAGAAAACAATCTCAGGGGTCCACGCAACGAACGCCTTTAAAGCAACAACCGGGCCAGGCCCCACGCGCCGTCAGAAAGTATTTTTAAAAAACAAAAACAGCATGTTAGCCTATACGCCAACAGGGAGGGGCAGCGCGAACATGTTCAAAATCCGAACATGTCAGGTTGACATGTCCAGCTTACATGCACGCCGCCACCCGGCGAACGGGACCAAGAACGTCCGGTCGTCTCAGCGGGCCCGGAAGGTGTCCGCGGAGACGCCGTACTCCCTGAGCTTGGCGTAAAGCGTGGTGCGGGAGATGTGCAGCAGCGACGAGGTCCGGCGGAAATTGCCACCGGTCTCGCGCAGGGTCTGGAGGATCAGCGACTTCTGGATGCGCTTGAGCGACAGGGAGGCCTCGCCCTGTTTGGGATGCTGCCCCCGGATCATGTCGGCCACGATGTCCTGGGGCAGGTCGGCGATGTCGATGCGCTCCCCCGCGGCCATGTTGACGAGCCGCTCGATGCAGTTCTCCAGTTCCCGGACGTTGCCGGGCCACTGGTAGGCGGCCAGGGCGCCCATGGCCTCGCGGGAGAGGTCCATGGATTCCTTCCCCAGGGATTTCGTGAACTTCTCCAGGAAAACCCGGGCCAGAAGCTGGATGTCCCCGTCGCGCTGCCGCAGAGGCGGGATGGGGATGGCCAGCACGTTGAGGCGGTAGTACAGGTCCCCCCGGAAGGCGTTGTTCTTGACGGCCGTCGGGAGATCCTTGTTGGTGGCGGCGATGATGCGCACGTCGATGCGCTTGGCCTGCTTGCCGCCAAGCCGGGTGACCTCGCTCTCCTGGAGCAGCCGCAGCAGGCTGACCTGGGCCTCCAGGGGCATTTCCCCGATCTCGTCCAGGAAGATCGAGCCGCCGTCGGCCAGTTCGAACTTGCCGGGGCTGCCCTCCTTGAGGGCGCCGGAAAAGGCGCCGGCCACGTAGCCGAACAGTTCGCTCTGCACCAGGTTGCGGGGCAGGGCCCCGCAGTTGACCACCACGAACGGTCCCTTGCGCCGGCTGCTGGCGTTGTGGATGGCCTGGGCGAAAAGCTCCTTGCCCGTGCCGGACTCCCCGAGCAGCAGCGTCGTGGCGTCGCCGAGGGAGGCGATCCGGGCCAGCCGCATGGATTCGCACAACGCGTCCGATTCGCCGATGATGTTCTCGAAGGTGAAGACGGCCTTGGACCCGGCCACCCGGGCGGCGTACTTGCGCATGCGCCTGACCTCGCGCAGGGTCAGGATCACCCCGCCGTCGGCGAAGGGCGCACGGGACAGGGCGCACGACAGACTGCCCTCCCGCAGCGGCAGCGTGACCTCGCGGTCGTAAAACGTCCTGTGGTCCCCGACGAGTTCCTGGAGCACCTCGCTTGCCGGCAGGATGCTCCGGATGTTCTTCCCGGTCACGTCGGTGCTCAGCCCGAGCATGGCGCAGGCCTGCCGGTTGAGGCTGGCGATGTTCCCGTCCGCCGCCAGCACGATGACCCCGTCGTCGAGCAGTTCCAGGATGATCTTCTGCTCGCTGACCAGGCTCCGCAGGCGCAGGTGTTCCTCGATGGCGTGGGCGGCCGCCTCCACCAGCCCCAGGGTGTGCTGGTGGAAGTTCCCGGTGTCGATGGCCAGGTTGAGGGCGCCGAGGAGCTGGCCGGCGCTGTTGCGGATGGGCGCGGCGCAGCAGCTCAAAAAATGCAGCGAGGCGTTGTAGTGCTCCGCGGCGATGACGTGGACCGGCTTTTTCTCGATGACGCAAAGCCCCATGCCGTTGGTGCCGAGGGAGGCCTCGTCGCAACGCCGGCCCGGCACGCCGTAGGGCACGGTCTCGAGATCCCGGTCCGTGGCCGAGACGTGCAGCACGAGCCCGGCCGTGTCCACCAGCGTGACCACGCTCTTGGACATGTGGATGGACAACACGAGCTTGTCCATCAAAAGCTTGGCGCTCTCCACGAGATTCCAGTTCCGGTCCACGGCCCGTTCCAGGGCCTCGGCGTCCACGGGACCGAGGACCACGCGGTCGACCGGGAACCCCGTCCGGCGGCACCGTTTCCAGGACTCGAGGATCACCGGCCGCACGATGCCGGGATCGACGGGCAGGCCGTCCTGGAACCGCCGCCACTGGGCGGCGATCCCGTCCATGCGCTCCCGGGACAGGGGCGGGCATATCCTCGTTTCCATGTCGTCCCCCTATTGCCCGGCCCGGGGGTCGGCGCCCAGCCAGCGCTTGCGGCGGAAAAAAAACGTCATGCCGGCCACCGTCGCCAGCATGAGGCCGATCAGGGCGTACACGCCCCACTCCGCGGACTTGAAGGGCAGGTTGTCGAAATTCATGCCGTAAAAGCCGACCAGGAAATTGAGCGGCAAAAAGATGGTGGCCACCAGGGTCAGGTACTGGCCCACGGCGTTCATGCGCAGCTCGGCCTTGGTCATGGACAGCGCCACCATCTCGGAAAGCATCTCCCGAAGCGTCTCCACCCCGTCCAGGGCCTGGTAGGTGTCCTGGTAGATGTCGTTCCACAAAAGGGACGTGGCGCTGTCGGCCGTTGCCGACTCGCTCTTGACGAAGCGCCCGAGGACCTCGCGCAACGGCCACAGGGAGCGGTGCAGGAACAGCACCTCGCGCTTGAACCGGTAGACATCCGTCAGGGTGCCGCCGTTGCCGCCGGCCAGAAGCCGCTGCTCGACCTCCTCGATGTCCTCGGCCAGCCGGCCGAGGGTCAGGATGTACTCGTCGAGGACGGCCGCGATGAGCTCATGGGTCAGGAAGTTCCGGCCGCGCCGGCGAGCCCGGCCCGCCCCCTTCTCCAGGCGCGCGGCCATCTCGTCCCAGAGGTTGGACTCCCGTTCCTGGAACGTCAGCACGAACCCGTCCCCGGCCGCCAGACTGACCTGTTCGGCCTGGACCCGTTTGCGCTTCCCGTCGTAATCGAGCAGGCGCAGCAGGATGAAAACGCAGCTGTCGTAATCCTCGGCCACCGGCCGGTGCCCCGTGGCCAGCACGTCGTCGAGCAGCAGCGGATGCAGCCCGAACCGCCCGCCCACGGCCCGCACCAAGGCCGGATCATGCACCCCGACGACCCGCACCCAGACGACCCCGCCGGGCGCCGCCGCCGGCCAGTCCTCCGTCGTCCCCCCGCAACGCCGCGTCCGCACGCCCGAGGCGTCCAGGGCATGGACCATGACATAGGGCGTGAACGCCGGCCGGCCGGGAAAGGCGGATTCGGACGGGCGCAGTTCGCCGTCCCCCAGCGCCCGTTGCTTGAAGCGTTCCAGCATGCGATCACCTCGTCGCCAGGATGCGGCCGCGGCC
>CAZNUQ010000033.1:20648-34662 GCA_964576235.1 uncultured Desulfovibrio sp. | reverse complement strand
CCCCGTCTGAGCATCGTGGTCACCACCCGCAACGACAACCATGGCGGCAACATGCGCCACCGCTTCCAGGTGTTCCTCGATCATCTGGGCGAGGTGTGCGACACGGTCCGGCTCGACGCCGAGCTTGTCGTCGTGGAGTGGAACCCCGATCCGCAATGCGGCCCCTTGCGCGGGGCCATGCGCTGGCCGAGGGCCAAGCACCTGCGCGTGCGCGTCGTCACCGTGCCGCCGCGCCTGCACAACGCCTTCGGCAACGCGGACAAGTTCCCCCTGTTCCAGATGATCGCCAAGAACGTGGGCATCCGGCGGGCCGAGGGGGAATACCTCCTTTGCACCAACGTGGACGTGCTTTTTTCCGAGGAACTGGCCGGGTGGCTGGCCCGGGGCGACATCGACCCGGGATGCGTCTACCGCATCGACCGCAGCGACGTCGGCGCGACCGCCATTCCCGAAGGCCTCGACCTCGCGGCCCGGCTGGCCTTTTGCCGCGACCGCGTGGTCCGGGTGCACGGCCAGTACGGCACCCACGCCCCCGACGCCCCGCGCCAGGGCGACCCGGACAAGCTGCACACCGAGGCCTGCGGCGACTTCACCCTCATGTCCCGGAAGGCCTGGCTTGACTTGCGCGGCTACCCGGAATTCCACCTCTGGTCCATCTATCTCGACGGGCTGCTGCTCCATGCCGCCAGGGCCTCGGGCATGCCCCAGGTGGTGCTGCGCGATCCGCTGCGCCTCTACCACATCGAGCACGCCTCCGGCTGGGCCGTGGACCAGACCACCGACAGGCAGTTCCCCTGCCTGGACTACCACGCCCAGTACCTGCCCCTGTGCCGGGCCATGCTCGAAAGCGGCAAGCCCCTCGCGGTCAACGCCCCGGACTGGGGACTGGCCGCATACCGCCTGGAGGAGTGGAGCCCCGGCCGGGACGAAGCCGGGCGGACCGCCTACCGCCACTGGATCGACATCCTGGCCTACCTGGACAACCGGCTCTATTACCGGGACCAGACCCAGGACTCCCTGGCCGCCCTGGAAAACCTGGCCCGGGAGTTCGCGCCCACGGTGATCGTGGAACTCGGAACCCTCGGGGGCCTCTCCCTGCGGGCCTGGGAACGGGCGGCGCCGGAGGCCCGCATCGTCGCCGTGGACCTGAGCTTCGCCACCCTGCGCGAATCCACCCGCATCCTTCCCCTGGACCTCTCCCGGATCACCCTGCTGGAACAGGACATCCTCGGCGTCGACTTTCCCGCCCTGTGGGGGCCCGACGACCGGGTGCTCTTTTTCGTGGACGCCCACGACCTCCCCGGCGTGCCCATCATGCGCCACGTCCTGGAAACCGCCGTGCCGGCCCTGCCCCACGGCAGCCAGGTCGTGGTGGACGATCTCTGGCACAGCCCGGAGAGGCTCTCCCAGGCCAACGCCCCGGCCTTCCTGGAAGGGACGGTGAGCAACGAAATCGACGTGCTCCAGTGCTTCGAGGGCCATTACGCCCCCTACCACGGGGGAGGATCCTTCCTGGGATTCCGGGAAGTCGTGCCGCTCCTGGAATTCGTCAACGCCCACGGAATCGAACTCGTCTTCGACGGCAGGGCCAAGAACGCGCGCTTCACCGTGGGTCCGTTCCGGCCCCTTCCCGGCTTCGACCCGGCCGATTTCGCCGGCCGTTGCGGCATGGTGCCGCACAACCCCCTGGAGGGGACCGTCGGCGGCAGTTTCCGGGCCAGCGCCGCGGGCAGGCGCGTCGCCTCGATCTACCGTTCGGCCGGGCCCGCCCCGGCCACGGAACTTCTCGTCGAGCTGGCCGCCAAGGAACCGTCGGCGACCGGCTTGGCCTACGCCCTGGCCGTGTGCCAGGCCCGCCTGGGCCGGCCCCAGGAGGCCCTGCGCCTTCTGGACGGGGAACTGGCCGGCCCGGCGCCCCATCCCCGGGCCGCCGGCCTTCGCGACGACCTGACCCGGACCTTCCTGACCCACCGGGACGCCAAGGCGGGCCGCCGCAAGGCCGGGCTCACGCTTTTCGCCATGCCCAAGCCCTTTGCCGGCCACGTGGCCGACATCCAGCGCAACGCCATCGAAAGCTGGACGCGGCTTTCCCCCCGGCCCGACATCATCCTCTTCGGCGACGAGCCGGGCATCGCCGCAATCGCCGCCGAACTCGGCCTGCGCCACGTGCCGGAAGTCGGCCGCAACGACTACGCCACCCCGCTCGTGGACGCCCTTTTCGGCGCGGCCCAGGAGCTTTCGGACACCGACATCCTGGCCTACGTCAACGCCGACATCGTCCTTTTCGACGACTTCCCGGCCGCCGTGGACGCCCTGCGCGGCCGGCTGCCGGAATTCCTCATGGTGGGGCGCCGCTTCGACCACGACCAGCCCGGCCGCATCGACTTCCAGGCCCCGGACTGGGCCCCGCGCCTGCGCCGGGACATCGCCGAAAACGCCATCCTCCACGCCGAGACCGGCCTGGACTATTTCGTGTTCACCCCCGGCCTCTGGCCCAAAATCCCGCCCTTCGCCATCGGCCGCACGGCCTGGGACAACTGGCTGGCCCGGGCTCCCCACGACCTGGGCAAGGCCGTGGTGGACGCCACGGCCGCGGTCACCGCCGTGCACCAGACCCACGACTACGCCCACAAGCCGTCCGGCAAGGCCGAGGTGACCACCGGCATCGAGGCCCGGCGCAACCAACTGCTGTGCGGCCCCATCGACGACCGCGGCTTCACCTGCGGCGCCACCTGGGCCCTCGGGGCCGACGGCTCCCTCGCGAGACGCGCGCCCACGGCCGCGACCTTCGGTTCCCCGTCCTACAAGGCCGAGCGTCTGACCTGGCTCCTGGGCCGGATCAAAAAGGCGGTCGCGGCCGGCCGGCCCGATCTGGCCAGGGCCCACCTGGAAGAGGGAACGGCCCTCGCCCCGGACAACGAGGACCTCCGGGGCCTCGGCGCCGCCCTTGCGTCCAGGGACCGTTCCGCTCCGGACGATGCCGCCTCCCTCCAGAAAACGTCCGGCGGGCCCCGCGCGTCGGGCGGCGCCGTTTCGCAACCCCGGCCGGACGACCGGAACGCCCCGGCCGGCCGTCCCCTGCGCCTCCTCCAGGTGCATACCTTCTATCCGGAATACCAGTATTATTTCTATTCGAGACATCCCCATCTGCTCCACGCGCCCTTCGCGGAGCAGATGCGCGCCCTGCACGAGGACGGATTCAGCGCGGTGCACATGCTGGCCCCGCACCTGGGGCCCCTCGGCTACGAGGCCGGGCTGGTCGTGGCCAACAACCCGGCGGCCCAGCATGCCTGGGCCTTCGAGCAGGGCCTCGACTGGCGCGGCCGGGTGCCCTCCCCGGAAGACATCGTGCGCGCCCAGATCGAGGCCTTCCGGCCCGACGTGCTCTACCTGTCCGACCCCATCACCTTCGACTCCCGCTTCGTGCGCACCCTGTCGCGGCGGCCCCGGCTGGTCCTGGGCTGGCGGGCGGCGAACATCCCCCACGACTGGGATCCCGGCGAATTCGACCTCATCCTGTCATGCCTCGGCGGCCTGCGCCGCAAGGCCCTGGAAATGGGGGCCCGGGATGCCGCCCATTTCCATCCCGGTTTTCCGGACCACCTCTTCCGCGCCGTGAAGGAGGCGCCGGAACGCCACGACGTGGGATTTTGCGGCCAGGTCAACGGCAGCCAGTACCCCGACCGCATCGCCCGACTGCACCTGCTGGCCGACGCCTGCGCCCAAGGGCGCTTCGGGCTGCGACTGCATCTGAGCGGACGCCCCGAGGTGGCGACGCCACTGACCCGCGCCATCAATACCGGCCCGGTTTTCGGGCTGGATATGTACCGCGCCCTGCGCGAAAGCCGCGTGGTCTTCGACGTGCGCGGTTCCATCGGACTGACGGACGCAGACGCGGCCGAGGACATGGCCGGACGCGAAACCGCCAACATGCGCATCTTCGAGGCCACGGGCGTGGGGGCCTTCCTGCTGACCCAGCGTTTCGACAACCTGTCGGAGTATTTCGAGCCCGGAAGCGAGATCGAGACCTACGGCGACGACCGGGAGCTTCTCGACAAGATCGACCACTACCTCAAGCACGAGGACCATCGCCGGGAGATCGCGGCCAGGGGCCTGGCCCGCTGCCGCCGGGACCACTCCATGCGGGCGCGGATCCGGGACTTCGACGCCTTGATCCGGGCCCGGCTCGGGGAGCCGGAAAACGCCCCCGGACGGCCGCCGGAAATCACGGCGCGCCCCGATCCCACGCCCCACCTGCTCCGGTCCCTGGACCGCTTCGCGCGGCTCGGCCGGGAAAACCCCGCCCTGCGGAATTCCCCGGAGATCCGGACCCTGGCCGAGGAGGCCATGGGCCGTTGCCGGGAGCTCGGGGCCAAGGGCCGCCACGAGGAGCTTCTGGCCCTGACCATCCGGATCAAGGCCCTGCGCCTGCCCCTGCGCGGCCTCGACCTGCTGCGGGCCCAGGCCTTCCTCGGCCTGGACCAGCTTCCCTCGGCCCGGGAATCCCTCAAGGAGGAGCTGCGCCTGTTCCCCGACAACCCGGAAGCGGCGGCCCTTCTCGCGAAATTCGGCCAGGATCCCCGGGAGGGCTTCGAACGCGTCCACCGCGAACTCGACGCCATTTTGCCCGTGATCCGGCCCTACACCATGGTGGTTCCCGCCCACCTGGAGGCCCTGTTCTCCCTGGCCCGCCGGGCCTGCCAGGAGGACCTGCCGGGCGATTTCGTGGAATGCGGCGTCGCCGGCGGCGGCACGAGCGCCCTGCTCGCCCACGTGATCAGCGTCCATTCCAGGCGGCCCCGCCTCCTGCACTGCTTCGACACGTTCACCGGCATGCCCGATCCCGGGGAGGAGGACACCCACCAGGGCCTGGGCGCCCAGGAAACGGGCTGGGGGGCCGGCACCTGCGCCGCGCCCGTGGACAGCCTGCTAAAGGTCTGCGACCGGCTCGGCGTCGGCCACCTCGTCCGGCCCGTCCAGGGGCTTTTCGCGGACACCCTCCCCGCCGCGGCCCCAACCATCGGCCCCATCGCCCTGCTGCACATGGACGGGGACTGGTACGGCTCCACCATGGACATCCTGGTCAACCTCTACGACCAGGTCATTCCGGGCGGCTACATCCAGATCGACGACTTCGGCTTCTGGGCCGGGTGCCGCAAGGCCGTGGAGGAGTTCGCCAGGGACAGGGGGCTGCGCCTCGACTGCACCGTCATCGACGACACCGGCGTCTGGCTGCGCAAACCCTGACCCCCCGGCCGGAAGGAACCGCCCAAGGAACATCCCATGAACGTCGCGCACCTGTGCACCCTCGACCACGGCGGGGCCGGCATCGCGGCCCTGCGCCTGCACCAGTCCCTGCTCGAAGCGGGCGTCGATTCCACCATGCTGGTCCTCGCGCGGCAAAGCCGGACGCCGGGCGTCGTCGAGGTTCCCACGCGCCGCAGTCCCGACGGACCGGCCGCCTGGACCGCGCAGTGGCGCCGCTGGGAGACGCTCATGCGCCGCCATCCGGGGCGCCCCGAGGGAAGCGAGCTTTTCAGCACCGTGGACAGCGACGCGATCCTGGCCGGGCATCCGGCCCTGGCCCGGGCCGACATCGTCAACCTGCACTGGGTGGCGGGGCTCCTGGACATGAACGCGGCCGCCGCGATCCTGGCCGGCAAAACGATCGTGTGGACCCTGCACGACCAGAACCCCTTCACCGGAGGCTGCCACTACGCCGGGGACTGCCGCCGGTTCGAGGCCGCCTGCGGCCGGTGCCCCGAACTCGGTTCACCGGACGAGGACGACCTTTCGGCCGGGCAGTGGCGGAAAAAACGGCTCGCCTACACGGATCTCGACATCACGGTGGCCTCCCCCAGCCGCTGGCTGGCCGGCGAGGCCCGGCGCAGCGGCCTGCTCGGCGCCTTCCCGGCCGAGGTCATCCCCTACGGCGTCCCCCGCGTCTTTTCCCCGTCCGCAGCCGCTGCCGTCACGCGGGAGAGCCTCGGCCTCGGCGCCTCGGATTTCCTGGTCCTTTTCGGCGCCCACAGCCATACCCGGCGCAAGGGCGCGCACCACGTCGCGGCGCTGCTTCGCGCCCTGCCGGCGCGACTTTCCGGCCGCCGGGTCATCGCCCTGTCCTTCGGCGGCCGGGGCGGACAACCGGAGAGCGCCGTGCCCTTCGCCGACCTCGGCCCCATCGACGACCAGGCCCAACTCGCGGCCGTCTACGCCATGGCCGACGCCTACGTGCTGCCGACGCTCACGGACAACCTCCCCAACACCGTGCTCGAAGCCCTGGCCTGCGGCACGCCGGTGGTGGCCTTCGAGGCCGGGGGCGTGCCGGACTGCGTCCGGCACGGGGAAAACGGCTGGCTGACGCCGGTCGGGTCCGTGACCGGACTGCTCGAAGGGCTGGCCCACGCCGCCAGGAGGGACGGGGCCCCCCGGTCCGCCATCGCCGCCGACGCGGCCCGGCGCTTCGCCCCCGAGCGCCAGGCCGGGGACTACATCCGGCTCTACGAACGCCTGCGCCCCGGATGCTTGGCCGCCCCCGCCGCCTCGCCGGCGGCCTTCGCGGCAACGAACGCCCCGGATTTCGTCGTGGCCGGAAAGCGGCACTGGGCAGGCTTCCGGGGACTCGACACGGCCCTTTACGGCGCGCCGGTCGATCCCCGGGCCTGCGACCTCAAACGCTACCAGGACCTGCTCGCCCTGGCCTTCATCGAGGCCAACCTGGCCCCGGACTCCCGCATCCTGGAGGTCGGCGGCGGCAACTCCCGCGTCCTGGCCCACCTGGCCGGACGCCACGAATGCTGGAACATCGACAGGTTCGAGGGACTGGGCAGCGGCCCCACCGAAATCGGCGAGACGCCCTACCGCGTCGTGCGGGACTACATGGGCGCGGGCAATCCGGCCCTGCCGGACGGCTATTTCGATCTGGTCTTCTCCATCTCCGCCCTGGAGCACGTGCCCCAGGACGAAGGCACGTTTCGCGCCATCCTGGCCGACATCGACCGCGTGCTGCGCCCGGGGGGGCTCAGTTTCCACCTCTTCGACGTGGTGCTCGACGCGGGAGGGACCCTTCGGACCAACGACTTCCTGTCCTACCTCTTCGCACGCGTCCCCACCCTCCAGCGCATGCCGGACGCCGCCGCCCTGGCGGGCGACCCGGACCTCTACGTCATGACCAGGGAGGGCTACGACGCCTGCTGGAAGGGGCTGACCGGAAAAAGCTACGACGCGTTCGGACGCCCCACTTCCATCAACATCGCCTGGCGTCGCCCCTGACGCCCCGCCGACGCGGAAAAGGCCCCAGCGCGGGAGACAAAGGGAACGCGGCATGCAACAGGACGCCAGGGACGCCACGCGAAAGACCATCGAGGATTTCGGGGCCCAGTGGCAGCGGTATACGTGGAACACCGGCTACTATGGCTCCCTGGAGCTTTTCGCGGACATCCTCGGGCCGCTGCTCGACATCCGGGAGTTCGCCGGGGCGCGGGTGGCCGACATCGGCAGCGGCACCGGCCGCGTCGTCATGATGCTGTTGCGCTCCGGGGCCAGCCGGGTCGCCGCCGTCGAACCCTCCGAGGCCATGGCCGTGCTCCGGGAGAACACCCGGGAGTTCGCCGGGGCCATCGACTACCTCCAGACGACCGGGGAGGGGCTTCCCGCGGACATGCCCTTCGATTTCGTGACCTCGCTTGGCGTGCTCCACCACATCCCCGACCCCGCCCCGGTGGCGGCGGCCGCCTACCGGGCGCTCAAGCCCGGCGGCCGCTTCGTGGCCTGGCTGTACGGCGCGGAGGGCAACGGGCTGTACCTCCGGCTCGTGACCCCGTTGCGCCGGGTGACCCGGCACCTGCCGGACAAGGCCCTCGAGGGCGTCTGCCGGGGCATCAACATCCTGCTTTCGGGATACATCGCCCTGTGCAAGGTCTTCCCCCTGCCCATGCGCGCCTACATGCTCAACCAGTTGGACAAGTTCGACGACCGGACCCGGATGCTGGCCATCTTCGACCAGCTCAACCCGGCCTACGCCAAGTATTACACGGCCGCCGAGGCCCGCGCCCTGTTCGAGGACGCCGGCTTCGCCGACGTGCGCCTGCATCACCGGCACGGCTACTCCTGGACGGTGGTGGGGACCCGGCCCGCCTAAGGGGCGGCCAAGGCAACGGCCGCCGGCCTCAGCGGACGGCCACGCAGAAAAGCGACTGGCCGGCCAGGCGGCGGAAAAGCGGTTCGAGACGCACGGAAAGGGGCAGGATGTAGCGGTCGAACAGGCCGATCTGGGCGTTGATCCGGGGAGCGTCGAGGTCCCGGGTGGGAACGAGGCGGTTGTTGGCCCACCAGCCGAGAAAGCCGAGGGGATTGACGTAGTCGGCCCGCCCGACGCGCAGGCCCGCGGCCCGGAGCGCGGCGGAGAGCCCCGCGCGGGTGTAGCGCCGGTAATGGCCGGCGGCTTCGTCCATGCCCCCGTACAGGCACGGGAAGGCCGGCACGAAAAGGAGCAGGCGGCCGCCCGGGACCAGCACCCGGGCAAGCCGCGCCAGGGCCCCGGCGTCGTCGGAGACGTGTTCGAGCACGTTGAAGTGGACGATGGTGTCCACGCCCCGCCGGGCGTAGGCCTCGGCGAAGGCGTCGTCGCCGAGGTCGTGGACCTCGAATTCCACCCGGGCCAGGGCCGGATCCCGACGCAACGGCTCCAGACACCGCGGATCGATGTCCGTCGAATACACCCGCTCCGCCCCGGACGCGGCCAGGGCGCGGGTCATGATGCCGTTCCCCGTGCCGCATTCGAGGACGACGCGCCCCAGCCACGGCCTGACCAGGGAAAAAAGCCAGCGATGGTAGTTCGAGGCGTTGGCCAGTTCCCGGCTCATGGTCGCGAAGCCGGTCGGCGTGCCCGGGGCCTGCCGCAGCATGTCAGCGTTTCCTCGCGATGACCCGCATGTTCGAAGTTCGTCCCCGCACGGCGATCTGGGCCAGGTCGATCAGGGAAGCCGCCGCCAGGGCCACGGGGTTGGCGTCGCTAGACCAGCGCGCCGCCGCGCCCCAGACCGGCTCCAGGGCATGATGCCAGGAGAACACCCAGAAAACCGGGCTGAGCATGTATTCCACGCGCAGGACTTCAAATCCGCGCCGGCCCAGGAAACCGGACAGGGTCGCCTCGGTGAAAAGCGTCAGGTGCCGGGGAAAATGGTAGCCCCCCCAGAACCGGTCGCGCCACAGCCGGGCGTCCCAGCCGTCCAGACTGGGGGTCTCGATGTTGAGGAGGCCGCCGGGCCGCAGTTCGCCGCGCAGCTTGTCCACGGCGGCGCCGGGATCGACGAAGTGTTCGAGCACCTGGTTGAGCAGGATGAGGTCGTAGGCCGACTGGCCGAGATCCAGGGATTCATGGCTTCCCTGGTGGGCGCGAAATCCCTGTTCGCGCACCCGCCTGACGGCCTCCGGAGAGCAGTCCAGGCCCTCGACTTCCCAGTCCCCTCCCCCCACGGCATGAAATAGGGCCAGCACCCGGCCGTCGCCGCAGCCCACATCCAGGATGCGGGCGCGTCCCGGGAGCAGGGCCCTGTAGGCGCCGACCCTGCGCCGGTCGAGGGCGCTTTTGATCCGCATGGCCAGGCTGCGCCGCCGCGTGTGGAAATGAAACGGCTTGTACTCCGGGGGGTAGGCCGCGGCCAGGGCCTCGGGGACGGGGACCGGATCGAGGTAGGCCAGCCCGCAACGGGCGCAGCGCACGAAGGTGAATTCCGTGTCGCTCGTGCGGTATTCGAAGTCCCTGCCCGAGGCGAACGGCCGGGGCGCCTCGCCGCCGCAGTCCGGGCAGGGACGGCCGGCCGTCGGGACAAGGCGCGGGGGACGCGCCACGCCGGAACCTGTCATGCCGTCTCCTTTGCGCTCCCGCGAAATCAGCACCGCATGGCCTTGTCGCGGTCGACGAAGGCCTGCTCGTGGGGGAGCGGGGCCTGCCCGCCGTCGTGGCCGGGCTGGTAGCATTTCACGTTGCCGATGAAATCCATGTCCTCGGCCGCCAGACAATGGGGGGTGTACCGCCGGAAATAGCGGTAGGCCAGCGCCCGGTCCCGGATGCTCTCCACCTCGTCGTCCAGGAGGTTGCCGAAACCGACATGGATGAAGGGGCAGGGCATGACATCGCCGTAGGCCGTCACGTAGAGCTTTTCCTTGATGGCGCCGCAGCCCTTGCGGAAGTAGTTCGTTTCGTGGTCGGTCTTCGAGGCCGGATAGCGTTCCAGCTCGGCCAGCAGGAAACGGCGGTCCTCGGGACGCAGCAGCCCGTCGAACCGTCCCGCCCAGAATCCGATGGGCACGGCCAGGTTGTAGTTGAGGGTCGTGCCGTAGCGGCGGCTGAGGGCGACGATGCCGCGCCGTTCGTCCGAATGGAGGTTGTGGTGCGTGAGGCAGTAGCTGATGCCCACGTTGAATCCCAGTTCGGAGGCCATTTCCAGGCCCTTGACGGCCTTTTCGTAGGCCCCCGGGGTATTGCGGAAGCTGTCGTGGGTTTCGGCGTCGGGCCCGTCGATGCTGATGCCCAGGGAATCCACGCCGGCCCGTTTCAGGTCCCGCAGCCGTTCCCGGGTGAGCAGGCTGGCGTTGGTCTGCACGGCCACCAACAGCTTTTCCGGCTCGAAGGCCCGGATGACCTCCAGGATGTCCTTGCGCAGCAGGGGTTCGCCGCCGGTGAAGTTGACGGCCAGGGCTCCGGCCCGCCGCAGTCTGGCCCCGATCAGGCGGTACTGGTCCACGGTGAGCTCCGGCCGGCCCTTCTGCGCCAGACAGGTGGCCGAGCAGTGGCTGCAGCGCATGTTGCAGCGGTAGGTCACGGCGATGTCCACGAACCGCAGCGGCGGGCGGTCCGGGCAAAACGGCAGCCGGAGATAGTTGCCGGCCAGCCGGGCCAGGAAAAGCGGCTTATGCCGCAAGACCCTGGCCAGATACTCGACGTTGTACCGGATGTGGCCCAGACTGTAAGGCTTTCGCGGATCGGTCATGGCGGACTCCTGACGCGGGACTCACTTCTTGAATTGCAATAAAAAGACCGGATTGAGCGATGCCCCGTCCGGTGCGAACCACAGGCTGCCCCAGGGCCACAACTGCCGGATCGCGGCGGATTCGTCCGGGGAGCACGGGACGGGCTTGACGGCGTCCACGACGACGTAGCGTTCGTTGAGGATCCGCAGCACGTCCTTGAGGTGCTCGCGCCAGGGGAAGGTCGGCAGGAGGTCGGGGGCCGTCGGCTCGTAGACGACCAGGGCCGGCGGGTTCTCCACGAGATCCCGGACCAGCCGGGCCGGGTCGTCGTCGAACAGGGTGACGGTGATGCCGATGGAATGCCGGCCGTAAAAGCTCCTGTCCGTGAAAAAGGAGGACGAACCGTCGTAGGGAAGGCACAGGATCTCGTCGCCGGGGCGGGTCAGGCGTCTGACCTTTTCCTCGACCTGCCGCAGCACCCGGACCACGGGCCGGGGCATGGCCACGCCGGAATACGGCTCGGGGCCCAGGGCCGCCACGAGCCGGGGACTGAAATGGACGGCGAGATACTGCGCGTATCCGCTGGATGCGGCCAGATACAGGCCGAGAAGGCCGCCCAGGAGCCGCAGGGGCCAGGGGAGCGACGCGTTGCCGACAAAGTACGCCAAAAGAATGACGAAGGCCGGCAGGGCCGATTTGAACTGCGGCCCGGTGTGGACCCGGATGCCGGTCACGAGGTGGCCGAGGCCGAAGAAAAAGACATAGACGAGGACGGTGTCCGCCGGGCGCAGGTCCGGCCGGCCGGCAACGAGCATGGCCGCCAGGGCCGCGCCCAAAAGCAGGATGACGGCCATGGCCGCCCAGAAATGCGCCGTGGGCGTCAAAAGCAGCCCGGGGTTTTCCAGGATGGCCCGCCAGTTCCCGCCCAGGCGGGGCAGGGTCAGCCCCCCGCGCCAGCGGCCCATGTTGACGACGCCCAGGATGGCGTCGTGGACGTAGGTCCCGAAAAGCCTAAAGCGCAGCAGCAAGGCGACGGCGAGCCCCATGGCCAGGGACAGGCCGAGGCAGAACGGGACGAAAAGCGCCCCCACGGCCACGGTCCCGTCCCAGCCGGGCACGGCCCAGGCGGCGAGAACGGCCCAGGCCACGGCCCCGATCAGGACGGAGAGGGCCTCGTCCTGGGAGAAAAACACGAGGGCGCCGAGCAGGCCGCCGGCCCAAAAGCACATCCAGGAGGAGCCGTCGAGGACGGCCGCGCACAGAACCAGGCTGACGAGCAGACCGCCGGCCATGCGGCTGCCGCCCCAACTGACGAGATAGCGCTGGCACACGCAAAGCGTGGGCAAAAGCGCCGCGAGCACGATCCGCCCCAGCCAGTCCGTAACGAACATCGAGCCCAGGGCGTAGGCCAGGACCACGGAAACGAAATGGCCCGTGGCCATGGCCTGGCGATGGGTCCGCAGGCTCTTGCCGAAGGCCGCGTAGGCCCAGGCCATCAGCAGGGTGTAGAACACGCCGTAGTTGATGTAATAATCGCGGTACGGCAGCTTCCCCTTCCACAGGGCGTGGGTCCAGCTGAGATGGATGGCCTCCTCGTACTTGTCCGGAGGGCCGTCCAGGTAGCCGGGCCGGTAGACCAGGACGGCCATGACCGCCACAAGCATCGCGTCAAGCCAGCTTATCATCCTTCGTTCCTTTCCCGGTCCGGCGCGCGGGGCGCGCGACCGGGCCGCGGCGGAAGACGTTCCCGCTCCCGCGGCGAAAAAGGCGGCCCGAACCCCGGCCTCCGGTCAGAGCGTTTCCTTGGTCCAGCCGCTCGACGTTTCGTCCTTGGTCTGGACCGTCACCGACAGGAAGCCGAGTCCCAGGAGCACGCAGGCCGTCATGGCCGACCCGGCGCACAGGATCATGCTGCCCAGAAAGAGCGTCATGGCCCCCCTGGCGTAGGCCAGTCCGCCGAGTCCCAGGGAGCACAGCGCGGCCAGGGCCGGAAGCAGCGTGAGCAGGAGGAACATCTTGATGGGATTGTACTTCAGGATGGCCGAGATGATGATCTGCAAGGAACGTAAGGTGTCGCGGAAGTAGCGGACATGGCTTTTCCCGATGCGGCACTTGTAGTCTATCGGGATATAGGCGACCTTCATGCCGGTCAGCAGCATGGACAGCGTGATGCTCGTGGTGAAGGAGAACCCGCCGCAAATGGTGTCGAAATGCCGCATGGCGTAGTGGCGCGGGAAGATCCGCAAGCCTGAATTCACGTCGGGAATCTTCAGGCCGCACGCGAACTGGACCAGGAAAAGCTGCAACTGCCGACCCAGATTCTTCACGCAGCCCCCGTAGAACTGCTTGCCCACCCGCTGTCCCACGGCCATGTCGTAGCGCGTGGCGGCGCGGGCCAGTTCCTCCAGCGCCTCCAGCGGGTAGCTGCCGTCGGCGTCCGTGATGGCGATCAGCCGGTGCCTGGCCGCGACGATGCCGGTCTTGATGGAATTGCCGTAGCCCATGTTCGTGGGGTGGTCGAGGACCCTGGCCCCGGCCTGCCGGGCCAGTTCGGCGGTCCTGTCGGTGGAGGCGTCCGAAACGACGATGATTTCCCATTGCTGGGCGATGGAATCGAGGATCCGGATGCCCTCGGTCACGGTATGGGCGATGGCGTTTTCCTCGTTGTAGGCCGGAATGATCAGGGTCAATCCCGGAAGTATCTTGCCCGCATCCGTTTCGACGTTCTGGGGAAGATGCAGCAACGAGGCCGTTGCCGAAGCGTTTTTCGAGGCCGGTTCGAGCACGGTGCCGTATTTCACGGCCGCCGTCACGGAGGCGTCAACATTTTGTCCATGGATTGCACGTGCGTTCTCGTTCATACCGACACCTCTCACCCCGAGTTGCTGTCGTTTGCCGCCATTTTCCCGGTCGCGCCCCTGGCGCGCGGTTGGGCAAAAGCTGCCTTTCGCCCTTGGCCAGCCGAATATGCAACAAAAGTGCCATCCAACGGAACGACGGAGGAAAGCGCCGGGACGGGCCAGCCCGCCAGGCCGGAGGG
>CAZNUQ010000033.1:17280-20548 GCA_964576235.1 uncultured Desulfovibrio sp. | reverse complement strand
CCAACGGAACGACGGAGGAAAGCGCCGGGACGGGCCAGCCCGCCAGGCCGGAGGGAAACAGACCGCGCGGACCGGGACGCGCCACATCAGGAATCTGCCAGATGGCGCTCGAGGGCGTCCCAGCCGTGGTACGCAAAGGAATGGCCTTCCCCGCCCCACCACGCATGGCAACGGCAACAACGCCCTTCCATGACCTTTGCGCGAAACGTTGTCCTAGGCCGGCACGTCCTCCGCTCCGGACTCGGGCAGCAAGGCCTGTAACGCTTGCCGTATCTCACCGATAAGAATTGAAAAAATTGACAGCTTCTCGTCCACCTCCTCCCAACGCGCGGCGTGGATGAGGCTTTCCAGCGAGGCGATGGCCTCCAACCCCTGGCCGACACCGAACAGCCCGATGATGAATTTGAAGGAGTGGACGCGTGCGAAGGCGGCTATCTCTTCCCTGTCGCGGACGGCCTGCCCCAGGGCCTCCATCTCTCTGGGAGAATTGCGCAGGAATATCCGGCAAATATCCAAGGCAAGCTCAGGATCGCCCTCCATGTTGCAGACGAGACCCTCGAAATCGACAAAAACCGGGCCTTTGCGGCTCGACGCCTCTCCGTTCATTCCACGACCTCCCGCAAAAGGTGCGGTCCGACCGGGACCCATGCCGCCGGCCCCGGCGTGGCCTCCGGCCGGAACAGGCCGGCCGGGTTGGGCGCGTGTCAGCGCAAGGGCACGTTGTACTTCTTGAGCAGCTCGTAGAGTCTGGCCCTGGAGAGCCCCGAGAGTTCGCAGGCCTTCTTCGGATCTCCGTTGGCCTGCTCCACGAGCAGCCCGACATAGACGCTTTCCACCTCGTCCACGGCGCGCCGGCGCACCTGCTTGAGGGTAGGGAAACCGTCGGCCGCGCGCACGGCCATCTCGACGTGGGACACGGCCGGGACGGACGCCGGTTCGGCTTTTTTTTCGGTCAGGGACATCTTCTTCATCTGCACGCGGAAGGCCAGCGGCATGTGGTAGATGTCCAGAACCGGGGAGTCGCCGGCATGGGTCACGGCGGTGTTGACGCTGTTCATCAGCTCGCGGACGTTGCCCAGCCAGGGATAATGTTTGGCGGCCTCCAGCAGGCGCGGGGAGAAATCCTTCTGCGACAGGCCGCGCTCTTCGGTGATTTTTTCCAGGAAATGCCGCATGAGCAACTCGATGTCTTCCGCGCGCTCCCGCAGGGGGGGCAGCGGAATGACGATCGTGCCGAGGCGGTAATACAGATCCTTGCGAAAGGTGCCCGCGGCCACCATGCCCAGGAGGTCGCAGTTTGTTGCGGCGATCACTCTGAAATCGCTGGAAATTTCTGATTTGGCACCGATGGGGCGGAAGCGTTTCTCCTGCAGCACGCGCAGGAGGGATTTCTGGGTGGCCAGGGGAAGGTCGCCGATCTCGTCGAGAAAGAGGGTGCCGCCGTTGGAAAGCGTGAAAAGCCCCTCCCGGGACTCCCGGGCATCGGTGAAGGCTCCCTTGTGGTGGCCGAAAAAGATGCTCTCCGCCAGGGTCTGGGGGATGTTCGTGCAGTCGATGATGACGAAATTGCTTCTGGCGCGGGCGCTGTTGGCGTGTATGGCCCGGGCGAAGACCTCCTTGCCCGTGCCGGTCTCCCCGAGAATGAGGCAGTTGGCGTCCGTGGCGGCGGCCTGGAGGAGCAGCGAGGTGCAGTACTTGATGCGCGCGCTCTGCCCGATGATGGAGGTCCCGGTATCGGAGAGGGTTCCGCTGAACCGCTGGTACTGCTGCCGGTAGCCGAGGGCCTGCTCCACGGCGTCGCGCAGCGTCGCGGCGTTGATCGGCTTTTGGATGTAGTCCCAGGCTCCGGAATACAGGGCGCGTTCGGCGCTGTCCGGATCCCCCGCCCCGGTGAGGATGATGATTTCCGGGGAACTGGGGATCGCCAGGAAGTCGCTCAGCCTGTCCAGGCCGTTGCCGTCGGGGAAATTGACGTCCAGGAAGACCAGATCGAATTCGCCGGACTGGGCGGTCTCCAGACCTTCGGCAAGAGACGCCCCGAGAGCCACTTCGATGTGCATTTTCCCGAGTAGCCGGCGCAGGACTTCACGCGTGTACTGATCATCGTCGATGACAAGCGCGCGGGGCATGTTCCTCTCGAATGACGGGCACAACGGGTTTGCTCGAAGCAACTCCGCATTAACAGGCGAAACGAAATGATTTTTTCATACCCCATGCGCGCGGGAATTGTCCAGGAAAAACGGAAAAACAAGCGTCCAAAGCGTTCGGTCCCAAAGGTTGTCGTGGTTTGTCTCTTTTAGGCCCGGGGCGGGCCCTGTCCCGGGGAATTTCCCCGCGCCCCCGCTCCGGCACCCGCTGTGCGGCCATTTCATCGCCGCGTGATTTTTTTTACACCGCATCCGCCCCCATGTGACAAGTTCATCGACACCGTCGTTGTTCCCGCGACACTATCCCGAAGACAATATTCCAAAATCATGGGGGAAAACGCCTGTGGCATATTTCTTGAGAAATATCGCCTGGATTCCGCTTCCCGGGTGTACCGCACTCCGCGCCTCCATGCCACCGGCGGGAGCATGGAGGCCCGCCCCCCCGGACCGCCCCTGGTGTGTCCGGAAAGCGACGACAACGCCCAGGGAGGACGATGACGTTACCGCACTCGGGAAAACGCAGCGGTGGGGACAGCCGGAGTCGTCATGATATCGACATCGAATTCGACGCCGAAAGGGATCGCGATAATGCAGGCTGAACAAAGGCTTCACGAGCGTTATCATGTAGAGTACTCTGGATATATCGAGTTGCACCTTTCCGAGAACGAAATACACTGCAAGCCTGTTGTCATCTTGAACATTTCGAAGGGTGGCATCGGCATCGCCATGCACAACAACTCGCCGCGGATCATCTCGAGGATGCAGGACGCCCTGGACTTCACGCTTTTTTTCGAGGTCCCGAGCGTGGGCTACCTTTTCAAGGCGTCATGCAAGCCGGTGCATGTCGACGTCGGCCCCTTCGTCGCCATCGGGGCGAGTTTCAAGGATATCCAATAGGCTTTCCGGCCTTCGCCGAACTCCCGGCCCTCACGGCGGATCGCGCACCGTGCCTCTCATGACGCCAGGCCCCCGTCATGCGACGGGGGCCTGGCGTGGCTGCGTCGGCAGCCGGGACCGGGGCCCGAAGGCCCCGGCTTCTCAGGTGGGAACAACGCGCGCTCGCGGCCCGGCCGGACGGCTCGCAAGGATTGCGGCGCGCGAGGCGGGCTAGAACTTGTAGG
>CAZNUQ010000033.1:8264-17180 GCA_964576235.1 uncultured Desulfovibrio sp. | reverse complement strand
CCGGCCGGACGGCTCGCAAGGATTGCGGCGCGCGAGGCGGGCTAGAACTTGTAGGTCAGGGACAAGGCAACCTTCCAGATGTTGTTGCCGTTGCTTTCGGCCTGCTCGACCATCCGGTGGCCCCAGACGCTCTCCTGGAACTGGCCGTGGGCCCAGCCCAGGTCGAGGGAGGCGGCCAGGTTCTCGTAGATCATGTACTTGGTGTCGAGGTTGAGCCCGACGAGGTACTCGTTCTCCGTCAGGTCGTGGCCCATGGTCATGTAGGAGGCGTTGAGGAGCCGCGCCGACCGCAGGGCCCGGGCGTCGTTGTTGCCGCGCAGGTAGACGAAGGTCAGGCGGTTGGTCAGCTTCTCCATGAAGGAGATGTTGTTGAGGGAGGCGCCGATGCCGTAGTTGCCCACGGGGGTGACGTAGGTGTTCGAGTTCCGGGGCGTTTCCTGGCCGCTTTCGAACAGGAAGCTCTGCCCCGGGCCCCACTTGGAACACAGGTAGGGCATGCGCTCGGAGCCGTTGCGCGTGGAGGCGTCCTCGCCGGTGGACCACCAGGCGAAGACCTGCGGGGTGACGGTGCTCAGGCCCGTGTATTCGGCGCCGGCATCGATCATCCATCCGTGGCGTTTGGCCGCCTTGGTGTCGCCCATGGCCCCGGCGCCGTAGATGACATCGGCGTAGAAGCGCACCGGATCGAGGGCGGTCACCTCGAAGGAGCCGCCGAACCAGTAGTACGGATTCTGGGCGTTTTTCCAGCGGCCAAGGCCGGTCGAGGCGCTCCGGTTGGCCAGGCTGGCGGCGGAGAAGAGTCCGTTCTCGAAGGTGTTGCCGAGTTCCGCCACGTCGGCGGTGTTTTTGTACGAGTAGTTGGCGTCGCGCCCGACCACGGAAACCATGCCCCACGGCGTGGCCTTGAACCCTTCCACGGTGACGGGCAGGGTCAGGAAGTAGGCGTCCATCTCGTCGGCCCGCTGGGTCGTGGTGGGGTCGAAGGTCCTGTTGGTGTCGAAGAGGCGGCCGTAGCCGGCCAGCACCGACAGGTTGCCGGGGATGATCGGCGCCCGGACGGCCAGGGCGGCCATGGCGTCGATGAACACGACGCTGCCGTTGTACATGGAGGCTTGCGGCAGGTTCACGGGCTGCAGGCCGGCCGTGGTTTCAATGTCGGTTTCCGGCAGCTTGAACTGGAGGTAGGCCAGATCGACCAGGACCTCGGGCGCCGGATTGGCGGCGGTGAAGGTGCCATAGCCCCAGGTGTTGATCACCCGCAGGCCCAGGCGGAATTTCACCGTCTGGTTCGCCTCGAAATCGGTGCGCAGACGGAAACGCTCCCATATCTCGAAGCGGTCCTCGGTCTTGACCCCGGTCTTGTTCCAGCCCGTGTAGTTGTGGTTTGCAAAATAGTTGGCACTGATGAAGGCATCGCCGCGCATCTTGACCTGAGTGTCGGCATGGGCCGTGACGAAAGCCGCCAGCGTCAGGACAACGGCCGCGGCAAAACCGCGAAAAAGGTTCCTACGATACATCCTTCCTCCTCGAATCTGACTGTGATACCAAATGGTTGCGGCATACCCCCGGCACGCCGCCCCCTCCTCCGGAAACCGGCCCGCCCCTAGGCGCCCGCAAGCGCCAGCCAGCGTTCCAGCTTCCGGCAAAAGGCCTCCAGAACTTCCGAAGTAAGCGGCGTCCCGGCGCTCGCGACATACTGGTCCACGAGCAGGGCCGGGCAGGACTCGGCGAAGCCCTGCCTGGCGATCTCCAGGCCGCAGCCGACCGGAATGACCTCGGCCGCGATGCCCAGGCCCCGGAGCCGGCGGCGCAGCTCCCGCTCCACCAGGGCCAGGCGCCTGCCGTCGGTGTCCAGGATGCGGATGGTCACCGTCCCGGCGCGGTGGCCGGCTTGCCGGCCCCCGTTCTCCGTTCCGTCGCGCATGCCGCCATCCTCCATTGCCGATGTCCCCTACCGTCCGCGCAGGTACCGTTCCGCCGCCAGGGCCGCGACGGTGCCGTCGGCCACGGCCGTGGTGATCTGGCGGAAGGGCTTGTCCACGATGTCCCCGGCCGCGAACACCCCGGGCAGGCTGGTGGCCATGTCGGGTCCGGCCGGGATGTAACCCGCCTCGGTCAGGACGATCTGATCCTTGAACAGGGCGTTGCTGGGGGTCTGGCCCAGGAAGACGAACACGCCGTCGACGGGCTCGCGCCAGGTTTCGCCGCTGGCGGTGTTTTCCAGCACGGCGGCGACGAGGCGGTCATCGGTCACCTCCAGGTCGCGCACCCGGGTTCCGGTGTGGCCCTCGGCCTTGCCCGAGGCGAAAAGCGCCTCCTGGGTGGCGGCGGCCGCGAAGAACCGGGGCATGGCCTCCACCAGGGTGACATGGGCCACGCCGAGGGAAAGGAGATAGAGGCTTTCGTCGAAGGCGCTGTTGCCGCCGCCCGCCACGAGCACCCGCTTGCCGACGTAGGGGGCGCCGTCGCAGATGGCGCAGTGGTGCACCTGGTCGCACGGGGTGGGGGTTTCGAGCGGCACCGGCCGGCGGCCCGTGGCCAGGATGACGGTGGGGGCCCTGTAGACGGCCTCGTCGGTTTCGGCGATTTTTTCCGTCCCGCCCAGGTCGAGGCGCTCCACCGCGCAGACCTCCTCCACCGGCACGCCAAGGCCGTCGAGGTGTTCGCGCATGCGGCCCATGAGCTCCATGCCGTGGATGCTCGGATAGGAGGGGAAGTTCTCCACGGTGTAGGTGGAGTTGACGAGCCCCCCGGTGATGTTCGACTCGAGGAGCACGGCCCGCATGTTGGCCCGGGCCGCGTAGATGCCGGCGGTTATGCCGGCCGGCCCTCCGCCGACGATGAGACAGTCGAAACGGTGCTCAGGCTTCATGCCCGCCCCCGGCCGGCCTGGTAGAGGGCCCGCAGTTCCTTGGGGTTCATCAGCCCGGTCTTGCGCGCGACCACCGCCCCGTCGCGAAGGATGCAGATGGTGGGGGCGCGCGCGGCCTCCTGGTCGGCGGCAGCCGCGGCGTTCTTCTCCACGTCGATGCGGAAAAGCCGCGCCCCGGGCTCGAGGGCGGCGAACTTCTCCATCACCTTCTCCATGTTCTTGCAGTGGGGGCAAAGCTCCTTGAAAAAGATGCACACGCCGCCCTCGGTTTCGGCGAAGGCCTGGCTGTACGTCGCGTCCGTCAATTCGGTGATCATGGCGTTCCTCGCGAGACGGGCCGCGGGACGGTCCCCGCGGCCCGGTCGTTCGTTACATCGTCCGCAACTCGCCGATGTAGAGTTTGAGCTTCTTGAGCAGTTCCCCGGCGATTTCCGGCTTTTCGGTGATCAGGTTATGGAGCTGGAAGGGGTCGGCGCGACGATCGTAGAGTTCGTCGCTCTCCGGAACCTCCTGCTTGGCGCCGGCCGTGCAGGACCACATCTCCTCCTTCTCGGCCAGGGCCCCGGAGATCTCCTTGTTGGTGTAGTCCATCTGGGAGGCGTCCCGCTTCATCCAATGAATGAAGCTGTAGTCGTCGGTGATGATGGACCAGGACATGCCGTAGTAGCCGGCGATGGCGAAGTCGCGGAGGCGTTCCTGCTCGCCGCGCATGACCGGCAACAGGCTCTGGCCCTGCATGTCGGACCAGTCGTAGACCGGGAAGCCGTAGCCGCCGTCGGCGGAGCCTTCCTCGATGACGCCCAGGGCGTCGAGGATGGTGGGGGCGATGTCCACGTTCTGGACGAAGCCCTTGATGCGCTTGCCGCCCTCCAGGCCGGGGACGTGGATGAGCAGGGGCACGTGGACCAGTTCCTCGTAGGGCCAGGGGCGGCACTTGCGCATGATGCCGTGCCCGTGTTCGCCCTCGCCCATGGGCTGGCCGTGGTCGGAGGTGATGACGACCATGGTTTCGTCCCACAGGCCCTGATCGCGGATGGTGTCGAGGAGCATGCCGATCTTTTTGTCAACGAGCTCGATGTTCTCGGCGTACAGGGCGCGGATGTGCTCGCATTCGGCCTCGGAGATGCGCCCCTCCACCGGCGTCCAGGGCGCCAGGATGATGGGGTTGCCCTCCCAGTCCGGATTGTGGGGGCAGGGCTTTTTCTCCCAGACCGAAGGCGGATCCCAGGGCTCGTGGGGATCGAAGGAATCCAGCCAGAGCATGAAGGGACGGGTGGTGATGCGTTTGCGGGTCAGCCAGTCAATGGCTTCGTTGGCCACCACGCTCACGTAGTTGTCCTCTTCGGAGCGCCAGTCCTGGCGCAGGCGCAGGAAGCAGTCGATCTCCTCCAGCAGGGCCGAGCTGGCGTCGTCGATGAGTTCCCCCTTGTCGTTGTAGACCATGGTGGGGGAGGTGAAATCCTCGGCCTTCAGGCCCGGATCGAGGGGGACCTTCTTGTAGGTGGTGTGGTCCAGCTCATGGCCGGGGCAGAAGCGCACGTAGTCGAACCCGCGGGAATAGCCGTACTTGGGCAGGCGCATGGGCGGGGTGTCGTAGATCAGGGCCGTCTGCACCTGGCGTCCCCACATGATGTCGGCCAGGGTGGTGTCCTCGTGGGAAAGGGGCTGCCAGCCGCCGAACGGCAGCGTGAAGCGGCCGGACATGATGGCCCGGCGCACGGGCACCGTGGGCAGGCCTTCGCTGTAGGCGTTCTCGAACAGGAAGCCGTTGCGGGCGAACCGGTCCAGGTTGGGGGTTTTCACCTTGGTGTTGCCGTAACACCCGAGGTAGTTGAACTGGAGCGTATCCAGCATGATGAAGACGACGTTCTTGATCTTTGCCATACCATGCTCCTTTCGGGATATTGCGTCCTGGAAGGGCCTTGCGGCCCTTCCACCGGCAGCGGAAAACCCGCCGCTATTTGATGTCTTCCAGGGATTTGCCGCTGGTGCGGGTGCCCCAAAGGCCCACGGCGAGCATCGGAAGGATCATCATGCCGCCGAAGGCGTAGAACACGCCGGCGAAGCTGTACTTGGCGAATATGACGGGAATGATCGTCTGGAACGCGGCCACGGACAGCCGGGCGATGCCGTTGTGCAAGCCGGTCGCGGTGTTGCGCATCCGGGTGGGATAGGACTCGGCCGCGTAGGAGAACATCATGAAGGACATGGCCATGATGAGCGCGGTCAGCACGAAGCCCAGGGACACGATCTCGACGAAGCTCTCCCGCGTGGCAAAAACGAAGCCCAGAAGGCCGGCCACCACGCTCACGCCGATGATGGGGATCTTGCGGCCGCCCTTGTCCGAAATGAGCGAGGAGAAGTAACAGCCCACCGGCACGCCCACCATGATGATCATGGAGGCCATCAGGCTGTCCTCCAGGCTGAAGCCCTTGGCCTTGAGCAGGGTCGGCGTCCAGGCCGCGAGGACGAAAGCGGCCGGGGTGGTCAGAATGAAGGCCGCCATGAGCACCAGGGTGCGCTTGATGTATTCCCGCCGGAACATGCCGGTCAGCACGTCCAGCACCCGTTCCCGGGCCGGCACCTTGGCGGCGGCGTCGGCCAGATCGACGGAGCGGCCGGTGATGTCCCGCACCACGGCCTCGGCCTCGGCCACGCGCCCCTTGGCCACCAGCCAGCGGGGGGATTCCTTGAGATAGCGCAGGCCGACGAAGAAGCCGATCAGCCCCACGCCGCCCAGGTAGAAAATCCAGCGCCAGCCGTCGGCATGCATGGGGATGACCACCCGGGAGAGCACCCCGACCAGGGGCACGGCCGAGAAACCGGCGGCCGCCACCAGCCCCTGCCACTTGCCGCGGCTTTCGGCCGGGGCCATTTCCGCGATGTAGGCCTGGGAACAGACCATGAGGCAAAAGACACCGAACCCGGTGAGTCCGCGCGACAGGGTGAAGACAAAAAAGTCGTTGGTCAGGCCGTTTATGACCGAGGCGATGGAAAACAGCGCGATGGAGGCCAGAAAGGTCTTGCGCCGGCCGATGAAATCGGAAATGACGCCGCCGAGGAACCCGCCGGCGGTCATGCTGACATAGTAAACAAAATTCACATGGCCGATATCGGCCATGGTCAGTCCCCAGTTCTGCACCAGGACCGGGGCTATGAATCCGAAGTTCCAGTTGTCCAGCTGCTCAAAAAAATAGGACAACATGATAATGTAAAATATGACCTTATGATAACCAGTAACCGCCAAGCCATCGAAATAGTTATTGTGTAGTCTGGCTCCCTGCTGGTCGCCTGCCGCCGTTGGTGTTGAGACTTGCATGCCCGTTCTCCATGAGATGAAAAAATTTGAAGACCACCGTGTGGGATTCGTCTTTACGCCGGCGGGGGGGACGGAAATACTGCAAAGGCGACATTCCGCGAAATTTTGTGAAAAAAGTGCCAACTGAAAAGGTTTGCAAATAAAATCCCCGTCAACAAAAAGCGGATCGATACCCGATCCCGCCGCCACCGGCCGGAACGCCTGGAACCACGCGCGCCGCGGGAAATGTCGCAAAGGCGACAGACAAAAGGGTGTGCCCCGGTTAACCGGACACGAATGCGACGGAGTCCCGGCCGGCCGGGCCTCCGGGTTCCTTGGCAGACGCGGACGTACGGCGCGACCCGGGGAAAGTCCGCGCGCGGGCGACGCCCCGGGCCGAAGCGGAGGTGACGCATGACTGCAATGAACACCCCCCCGAAAGGGTTCATCATGGAAGGCGCGAACCGCGCCTGGGAATCCATCCTGGGACTGGGGGAGAAACGGCATTATGGCGCCGGACAGCGGGTGTCCCTCTCCATGCCCGAGGTGGCGCAGGGCATCTACTACCTGCGCAAGGGTTCGGTGCGCCTGACCTACACCTCCCGCTTCGGCGGCGAGATGATCCAGCTCATCATCAAGTCAGGCATGATCTTCAACGAAATCACCGTTCTCCAGCGTCTTGAATCGGCCTCCCTGTGCTTTTTCTGCCTGGAGGATGTGGAGGCCTGCTTCCTCCATCGTTCCCTGGTCTTCAGCCCCGAATTCGTGCGCGAGCACCCCGACCTCATCCTCAACCTCATGGAGTCCATGACCGCCAAGAGCAGCCAGTTCTTCCACCATTCCTGCGACCTCGGCATGCTCAACTCCTTCCACAACACCTGCCGCGCCATCTATTTCCTGTGGGAACGCCAGGGGCGGCAGGCGGAGTGCGCCCCGGGGCTCACCCACGGCGATCTGGCGGCCCACCTCGGCATTCACCGGGCCTCGCTGCACAAGATCCTCCGCCGCCTGATCGACGAAGGGGTCATCGGCTCCTTCACCCGCCGCCGCCTGACCATCCTCGATCCGGAGCGCCTGGAGGCCTACGCCCTCCATGGAGAGGAGCAGGCGTAGGCCGGCTGCCGGCCAGGACGGAGAGAAACTTGCCAAATCGCGACGCCGCGTTGTAAGGGCATGCCGGACCGTGGGGAGATTTCGCCCGCGGCATCGGGATTTCCAGGCATTTCCCACGTGGCCCGAAGACACGACCATGCACTGACGCGCGGCGGAGAGTTCGCCGCCGCCTCGCGCGAGGCGGAATACCGTGCCGAACGGCTGCCGGAATACCTCCGGCATGTCCGGCTGGCCTTCCTCTGCGCGTTGTTCGTGAACCTGCTTTTCTACCTGAACGACTGGCGTTTCCACGGCCAGCCGCATTTTTCCTTCGCCATCGCGGCCCGCACCGTGATCGTGGCGGCCTCCCTGGCCGCCCTGGGACGCCTGGGCAAGGTCCGCGACTTCCCAGGCTTCCAGCGCCTCTGCGCATTCTGGAGCGCGCTGGTCATACCGGCCGGCGCCGTCCTGGTCACCCCGCACACCGATGTCGCCCTGTTCGTCGTCTTCATGCTGCCCGTCATCTTCTACCTCGTCCTGCCCATGTCCTTCGCCGGGACCGTGGCGGCGGGCGCCGGGTGCGCCGTGGCCACCATGGGCGCCCACATCGCCGGCGCCCCTCCGACGCGGACGAGCTTCGGCCTCGCCCTGGCCATGCTCACGATCAACCTGGTCATGATCCTGGTGGTCATCCGGTCCAACCGGCTGCAACGCCTGGAATGGGCCGCCACGCGGGCCGAACGGGCCGCGAACCGGGAATTGTCCGGGCATCGCCTGACGCTCCAGACGGTGCTTCGGGCCGTGCCCACGCCCCTGGTGGTCCTGGGCCGGGACGACGGCCGGCTTATCCAGGCCAACGACGCCGCGCGCGCCTACTTCGGCGACGCGGCCCTGGCCGATCCACGCGTCCTGCGCAGAACCTTCGAGGAGGGCGGCCAGGCCGTCGGGCTCAAGGAACGGCTGCGAACGCCGGGACAGGTCGTCCAGTTCGAGACCCGGCTGGCCCTGGCCGACGGCTCGTTCCGGGACGCGATGCTGGTGGCGACCACGGCCTTGCTCGGCGGCGAGGAAGCCGTCCTGGTCATCGTCGTGGACATCACCAGCCGCAAGGCGATGGAGGCCAACCTGGAACGGCTGGCCACGACCGACCCGCTGACCGGTCTGGCCAACCGCGGCCGTTTCTTCTCCCTGGCCTCGGCCGAAATCCGGCGGCGCGACCGTCACGGCGGCCCCCTCGCGGTCGTGATGCTCGACATCGACTACTTCAAGCGCATCAACGACACCCACGGCCACGAAACCGGGGACGCCGCCCTCGCGGCCTTCGCCGCCCTGTGCCGGAGCCTTGTGCGCGAACAGGACACCGTGGCCCGCATCGGCGGCGAGGAATTCGCCATGTTTCTTCCCGGCACCGACCGCAACGGCGCCCTGGCCCTGGCCGAACGCCTGCGCGCGGCGTTGGAGGGACTGGTCGTTGAGGGCCTCCCCGTCCCCATGACCGTGAGCGCCGGGATATCGGAAGTGCTTCCGGCCGAGACCGCGGTGGACGCGGCCCTGTCACGGGCCGATCAGGCGCTGTATGCCGCCAAGCGCGGCGGGAGGAACCGAACCGTGCTGCACGCCTGCGCCGGAGCGCCCCGGCCGGGAACGGCGGACG
>CAZNUQ010000033.1:4930-8164 GCA_964576235.1 uncultured Desulfovibrio sp. | reverse complement strand
AACCGAACCGTGCTGCACGCCTGCGCCGGAGCGCCCCGGCCGGGAACGGCGGACGGGGGCCCGCCCTGATCCCGCGCCCCGTCCGGACCGGAGGACGCATCCTCGCGGTCGACGCGGTCCGGGGGCTGGTCATGGTCCTCATGGCTCTGGACCATTGCCGCGATTTTCTCACCGTCCGGGGGCCGTCCCCCGCCGATCCGGCCACGACCCATTTCTGGCTGTTCCTGACCCGGTTCCTGCCCCAGTTGTGCGCGCCCACCTTCGTGTTGCTGGCCGGCCTCTCGGTCGGGCTGTCCCTGGCGAAAGGCGGCAATGTCCGGGCCAGGGCGCTTGCCTGCCTGGCGCGCGGGGCGCTGCTCATCGTTCTCGAGGCGACCCTGGTTTCCTGGGGATGGGGTCTCGGCGGCGGCGACACCGCCGCCATGCTCCAGGTCCTGTGGGTCCTGGGCGCGGGCCTGATCCTCATGGCGGGGCTCGTTTTCACGCCGGACGCGGTGAAGCTGGCCTTCGGGCTGGCCCTGGTCTTCGGCCACAACCTCCTCGACGGCCTGACGGCGGCCGACATGGGGGGCATGGCCTGGGCCTGGCGCCTGCTCCACGAACCGGGGACCCTGGACCTCGGCGGCGGCATCAAAGTCTACCTCCTCTACCCCCTCGTCCCCTGGATCGGGGTCATGCCCCTGGGATTCGTGTGCGCCAGGCTCCACGCGGCGCCGGCCGAGGCCCGAACCCGGATGCTGCGGCGTCTGGCCCTGGCCTCCCTCGTCCTTTTCCTCCTGCTGCGCCTGATCAACCTCTACGGGGATCCCCGGCCCTGGCGCCCCCTTCCCGAAACCGGACGCACCCTCTACGCCTTCCTGGGCACCACCAAGTATCCGCCGTCCCTGGCCTACCTGCTGCTCACCCTGGGCGGGGCCTGGGGCTGCCTGGCCTTTTTCGAAAAACGGCGCGGCCGGCTCTCCGACCTCCTGGCCGCCTACGGACGGGCGCCGCTTTTTTTCTACATCACGCACCTCTACCTGCTGCACGGCCTGGGCGTGGCCTACGGCTGGCTTGTCTCCGGCCACGCCCAGTGGTCGGGATACCACCTCCCGCCGGCCGCCGCCCCCTGGGCGTCCCTGTGGCTCGTCTACGCCCTCTGGCTCGCCGCCGTCGCCGCCCTCTACCCGGCCTGCCGGAAAGTCGGGGACTACCGGGCGGCCAGACGCCGCTGGTGGACCTCCCTGCTGTGACCCGGCGGGACGTCGGCCGTGGCCGCTCGTGACGGCCAAGGCGACATTCCCGTGTAAAGCCCGCCAACTCCGCCGGCGCCGCTCGTAGCGCTCTTCATTCCATCAAATCGAATATACAGGACAAATTTATTTTTGAATGGAACTTGCTAGAACTCCGGCCAAACCAACCACCGGAGTCAGCGACATGAAAAAGCTCGCCATCCTCCTCGCCTGGGGCCTCGTGGCCCTCCTGGGAACCGGCGCCAACGCCGCTTCCGTGTTCGTGAAAGACACGAAGGCCAGTTGGCCGGGATACAGCAACTCCTACGGCGACGTCATCGGCATTCCCAACATCCTCGGGCTCTCCTTCGCCTTCTCCGGGCACGCCCTCACCGGCGTCACCGTCGATTTCGACCTTTCCGCGGCCGGATCGGTGGCCGCCTGGAACGCGGACAAGCTCAAGCCGGGGGACATCTTCCTCGATACGGACAGCGACCAGTCCTGGGACTACATCATCCACAACCCGACCAACCTGGTTTGGAGCAAGTCCACCGCCACCGCGACCAAAAACAGCCCCGTGAGTTCCACCTGGAACGTCTACGAAACCGAACTGGGCTACTCCAAGAAGGACATCGCCAACACCGCCCTGTACAACATGGCCACCGTGTTCGAAACGAACCAGAGCAACTGGAGCTGGCGCAGAAACCATCCGATACAGGCCACGAACGGCGCCTTGAAAAACGCCGACATCGTGGAGACGGCGTCCGTGATCTGGCCGCAAACCGCCACATCCAAGGAAATCCACGCCACCTGGAACCTGGGCGACGGACTGGTCCTGCCCTCGGGCAACACCCTCACGGTCGGATTCGCCGTAAGTTGCGCCAACGACGTGTTCTTCGAGACCCTCCCCATTCCCAATCCCGAGCCGGCCACCATGGCCCTGACGGGCCTGGGACTGGCCGGTGCCGCCTGGCTGCGCCGCAGGACGCGGCCGCGCGCCTAGACGGACGGTTTTCCCGAACGCCGGGGGGAGGCGTCCCCCCGGCCTGCACCGGGGCGCCCCCCGGTGCTTCAACGCGCCCACCGGGCGGCGTTTCCGCCGCCCGTTTTTTTCGCCCTCCCCCCGCTTTCGCCTGCCCGGGAAAGGCTGGACGTGCCGGGAACTTCGCTGGTACGCTGGCTGCAGCACGCCGTTTTCAAAGGCAGGAGCATGATTCAGGAATGGCTCTGGGCCGCCACCGCGACCGCCTCCCCGACCGTCCGGCGCCTCGGCTACCCGCGCGAACTCGCCCGCCACGCGGCCCGGGCGGGACGCCAGGCCGCCGCCTGGGCTCCCCACCTGGAAAAAAGCCGCCAATGCATCCTGGACGCCATCCGTGAGACGGAAAAAAGGGACCTGGCCATCGTCGCCGGCTCCGGCCCCTGCCTGGACGTTCCCCTTCAGGAACTTTCCGAGTCATTCAAGAAGGTTGTCCTCGTGGATGTCGTCCATCCCAGGGCGACGCGCAAGACAGCCGCGCGACTCGGCAATGTCGTCTGCCGTGCCGGCGACCTGACCGGCATCCTGGAGGATGTCGCCTTGCTCCTCCGCGCCGGCGCCCAACGCCCCCTGCCCAGGCCGACGTGCGCCCTTCTGCCGGCCAGCCGGCCCGATCTCGTCGTGTCGGCCAACACCCTTTCCCAGCTCCCCCTGATCCCCATGGAACGACTCTGGGGCACCGGCCGTTACGACGACGGGCAACTGGCATCCCTCGCCCGGGACATCGTCCAGGCGCATCTGGACTGGCTGGAGTCCCTGGGCGGCGTCCTGCGCCTTATCACCGACATCCTCTGGCTGCGCACAGGCGACGGGCGCCCCCTGGCCTCCGACCCCCTGCACGGCATCCGCCTCCCCGCCCCGCTGGAACAGTGGACATGGCGCGCCGCCCCGAAGCCCGAGGCCCATCCCGTCTGCGATATCGTGCACGTCGTCGCGGCGTTCGCCGCACCCCGCGCGGCCTGATCCGCCCGCATCCAACACCCC
>CAZNUQ010000033.1:0-4830 GCA_964576235.1 uncultured Desulfovibrio sp. | reverse complement strand
CGTCGCGGCGTTCGCCGCACCCCGCGCGGCCTGATCCGCCCGCATCCAACACCCCGTCCGTGCAAGCTCTTCCGACAGCCTGTCGGATTTCCTGACATCGCGGGGGGATGGCCACTCCCTGCCGGCCGTCCGCCCCCGCGGCGGCCCCGGCCCGCAACAAACGGCGCGGGCGCGCCCGCTAAAGGCAGGGACACCGCCGCGACGAACAGGCATGCAATCTGCATCGAACCGGGAAAGACGGCTCCACGCCCCGGACGCGGTCTGCCCGGCCACATCCGTTGTCCGCGCCGGCGGGGAGCGCCATGAGGATGGAAGGCTGGCAACCCCCACCAAACCGAGGTCGATACATTGAACGTCCGTTCCATGCGCAGCCCTGGCAGAGGGGAATATCCTTTCCCGCCCGGCGTACCGTGGCCGTCGCCGGCATGCCGTCCGGCCGGACCGGACATTTGTCATTCTTTTTTTGATCAGGAAACCTTCTATTTTACGGACTGTTGCAAAATCCTGTCCGGATTTCCCGGAACGATTGCAATGCCGAACCATGCGGAGCCGCCCCTGCGCTGTCCGGAGCCGGACCATTTTCCTCCCCTGCCCTGGACCGCGCAGCAGCAACAGGACGTTCCCCGGCGCGTCCTGTCCCCGCCGCCGCCACCCGGCTCCGGCGGCCATTTCGACGGCATCGAACGCCGCCGCACCATCCGCATCCGCCGTTCGGCCCTGCTCGAGGCCAAGCTGGACCAGATCGACCGGCCAAGCATCAAGATCGCCGAAACCCTCGACGAATACCGCCAGGCCTTCACGCTGCTCCACGACGTGTACCTGGCCTCGGGCTACCTCCCCGAGGCCAACCCGAGCGGCCTGCTGCTCAATCCCCACCATCTCCTGCCGCGCAGTTGCGTGTTCCTCTTCAAGTCCTACCTGGATGTCTATTCGACCATGAGCTACGTCCCGGACACGCCCCAGTTCGGACTGCCCATGGACGACCTCTACAAGGCCGAGGTGGACGCCCTGCGCGCAAAGGGACGCAAGGTGGCGGAGATAGGCTCCCTGGCCACCATCCGCCATCATTGCGGGCAAAACCTCATGGTTTTCCTGTCCAAGGCCATCTTCCGCTATGCCCTGCTGACCGGCGCGGACGACCTGTGCATCATGGTCAACCCCAAGCATGTCCGTTTCTACAATGCCATTTTTCTTTTCCAGCCGTTCGGCGAGCAGCGCCACTATGCCAAGGTGAACGCCTTGGCCGTGGCCCTGCGCGTCGACATGCGCACCATAGAACCAGCCCTGCGGGACGCCTACGCCGCAAACGACTTCGACACCGACCTGCACAACTTTTTCGTCAAGATAAATTCCCACGCCATCGACAATGAAACGACAATGGGCCAGGCCGAAAAGAACGCCCCCCTTGAATCCGAAATCGCCCGCTACTTGTTGACGCGAAATCCGGTGTTGCTTGACGACCTCTCGCCGCAGCAACGCGATTACCTCACCCGCATGTACCACAAGGCGCTCTTCGGGGGACCGCGCCTGCCCCGCTGACACATGCCAAAAGGACAAGAGGCCGGAATCCTCCTCGACGAAGAGGCGCGACGTTTCATGGACGTGGCGTTTTCCAGGAATCTGGGGATACTGCGTCCGGCGGAACAGGACCGCCTGGCGCGGTCCACCGTCGCCATCCCCGGACTTGGCGGCGTGGGCGGGCTGCACTGCCTCGCCCTGGCCCGGACGGGATTCGGCGGCTTCCGCCTGGCGGATCCGGACAGCTTCGAACTGGCCAATTGCAACCGCCAATTCGGGGCTACCGTCGGGCATCTGGGCGAGTCGAAACTCGCGGTCATGTCCGGGGAAATAGGACGGATCAATCCTCACGCCGTCGTGGCCACCTACCCCGGCGGACTGACGGCGGAAAACATGGAGGCCTTCCTCGACGGGGCCAGCGTGGTGGTGGACAGCCTGGACTTCTTCGCCTGGACGATCCGCCGCCTCCTCTTCAACACGGCCCGGCGAAAAGGCATCCCCGTGGTGACGGCCGCGCCCCTCGGTTTTACCAGCTCCATCCTGGTCTTCACGCCCGACTCCATGCCCTTCGACGAATACTTCGCGGTCGACGACAGCCTCGACGAACGCGAATGCCTGATCCGTTTCGCCGTGGGGCTGGCGCCCCGGGGGCTCCACATGGGGCAGATCGATCCCTCCCGGGTGAGCATCGACCAGGGGCGCGGGCCGTCCCTGGCCGTGGCCTGCCTGCTGTGCGCCGCCCTGGCGGCCACGGAGACGGTGCGCCTCGTCACCGGCCGGCCGGGCCTGCGGGCCACGCCGTGGTCCCTCCAGGTCGACGCCCTGGGCGGCCGCAGCCGCCGGGCCAGGCCGCGCCGGGGCAACGCCTCGCCCGTCCAGCGGCTCAAGCTGTGGTACGTGAAAAACATCGTCCTCGGCGGAAAGGGGAGCAACCTGCGGCAACGCCCCGCCCTTCCCGGACCGACGGCCGGGGCAACCGTCCCGCCGCGGACGCACCTGGAATGGCTGGCCAGGGCCGCCCAGCAGGCCCCATCCGGCGACAACTGCCAGCCCTGGGCGTTCCGCCTGGGCGCCGGCGGCCTGGATATCTTCCTCGACCCCGGCCAGGACCGGAGCTTTTTCAACGTCCGGCAACTGGCCTCGATCATCGCCTGCGGCGCGGCGGTCCAGAACGTGGTCAGCGCGGCGCCTGGGATCGGCTGGACCGCCGTCCCCGCGCTCCTGCCCGAGCCGGCCCGGGAAGACCATGTCGCCACCCTGTCCTTCGCCCCCCGGCACGGCCACGCGGACCCGCTGGGGGACGCGGTATGGACCCGCTGCACCAACCGCCGCGCCTTCGATCGCCGCCCCGTGGAGCGCCACGACCAGGAACGGCTCGTCGCGGCGGCCCGTCCGGGCCGCCTGCTGCTGCTCGACGACGCCCCGCGCATCCGCGAACTGGCCCGGCTGCTCTACCACGCGGACCGCATCCGGGTGGAACGCCGCGACCTGCACGAACATTTCATGGGCATGACCCGTTTCGAACCGGGCGAACATTCCCCGGGTGACGGACTGCCGCTGGCGAACCTCCACGCCGGAGCCGCCGGGGACGTCTTCCTGCGGCTGACCAGGACCTGGCCGGCCATGCGCGCCGCCAATGTCCTCGGAGTCGGACGGCTGGTGGCGCTGCACTCCCGCATCGGCATGGCCCGGAGCCCCCTTGCCGGGCTGGTTTGCGCGCCATCGCCCTCCCGGCGGGACTTTCTCGAGGGCGGCATGGCCCTGGAACGGGTCTGGCTGACCGCGACCCGGCTGGGGCTGGCCTTCCAGCCCATGACCGCCATCACCCTTTTCTGGCTGCGCTGGAAGCTGGACGGCGAATCCGATTTTTCCGCAAGGCATCGGAAGCTGCTCGGGAACGTCTGGGCCGGATTCGAGGCCCTGTTCCCGGATATCGGGAACGCCTGCTGGCCGGTCATGCTCTTCCGGGCCGGCCATGCCCCGGCGATCCGCCACGGCACGCCCCGGCGCAAGCTCGAAGACGCCATCGCGCCCTGACCATCCCCCTCGAAGCCGCCTCGCCATCGGGTCGCGGAAGACGCCCCGGCGGCAACAGCCCCGCCCCTCGACAAAACCGAAGCGCGGCGCACGGTTGCGATTCCATGCCCGCCGCTTCCCGCGTGTCCGGGATGAAATGCCGGAAAACGGCGGCCACGCTGTAACGGATTCCGACAAGGGGACGTCGCGCCGACTTACAGGGAGCGGCCCGATTCCGGCTCAAAAAAAATAAACACCATCAATTCAGAAAGATACAGCATGGAACGTTATTTGCTTAAAACGTGGAAACGGAGAACAGGCCGGCTGGCCGAAGTCCGTGACAACAAGACGGCGGGGCGGCATCTGTCCGGAAAAGCAGGCAACAAATCGAGGAGGCAAGCGTCATGAGAAAGATCCTGCACATCAACATCGTGGTGCTGATGGCCATATTCACACTGGCCGGAAGCGCCAGGGCCTACCCAACGCTCCAGAGCGGCTACACCGACATCAAGTTCACCAACGTCGAAAACTGGGTCGACGTCGATCAAAACAGATACGTCAGCGAAGGCGATCTCTTCTACGGCATCGCCTGGGCGAAGACCTTCACCCTGCAGGAGGACCCCACCCAGACCTCCTACTGGAGCGCCACCACCACCGACAACCTGTCCGCCTACTTCCTGCTGCAGGTGTCGAGCGTCGTCCCGTATGACCTCAATACCTACACAATCGGCTTCACTTCGGCCTCCAGCGACCCCAACGGCGTCCTCTCCTCCGCGGATCTTGCCGCGGGCATCGTCCAGAAGTGGTACACCGACACCAAGGCCAACACCTTCGTGCTCCCCGACCTCAACCCCGCCAACAACAGCGCCAGCGTCGCCCATGACATCGCCCAGGTCATCGACGGCAGCGCCTACGCCTCCCTGACCATGGGCGACGGGTACTGGTTCGGCCTCGGCCTGATCGACCCCTCCATAGTCGGCGCGGGCGGCTTCCTGGCGACCAACTACTCCGGCCTGAACGTCACCGGCGGCGGACCGCTCGCCGGCCTGATCAAGATCGCCAACACCGCCGTCAACCCCTCGTACCCCCTCGCCCAGGTGGTCGGCCAGTCCCAGATCATCAAGACGGTGCTCCTGGACGGCTGGATGTACAAGAGCGAGGACCCGATGACCGTGGCCACCCCCGAGCCCGCCACCATGCTGATCGTGGGCACGGGCCTGATGGGCCTCTTCGCCGCCCGTCGCCGCCAGCGCAAGCCCTAGGCACGGCCCAACGGCTCATGACTCCGGGAGGGGG
>CAZNUQ010000032.1:15389-35178 GCA_964576235.1 uncultured Desulfovibrio sp. | reverse complement strand
ATCAACCGCTTAAATTTACAATACTTAATTGAAATTTACCGTGCATCGGT
The DNA here is from genome assembly GCA_964576235.1 of uncultured Desulfovibrio sp. GTDB lineage: Bacteria > Desulfobacterota > Desulfovibrionia > Desulfovibrionales > Desulfovibrionaceae > Solidesulfovibrio. The sequence continues at coordinate 35,128 of CAZNUQ010000032.1, read as the reverse complement.
CTCCCATTGGTAGCTAACCGTTTCAATCCACGCCCCCGCGGGGGGGGCGACTGGTGACCGTGGCTGACAGGTGCCCCAACAAGTGTTTCAATCCACGCCCCCGCGGGGGGGGGCGACGGTACTATCCGTCAAGTTGGACGATCTCCACGGAGTTTCAATCCACGCCCCCGCGGGGGGGGCGACTCGTGGCTGACGTTGCTGATTTCACGCTATACGCAGTTTCAATCCACGCCCCCGCGGGGGGGGCGACTCGCTCCTCAACCATCTTCCTCATTTTCTTGGTGTTTCAATCCACGCCCCCGCGGGGGGGGCGACTTATCAGCCTCGGAAACTCCCTGGAACAGATTCTGTTTCAATCCACGCCCCCGCGGGGGGGGCGACGGGAATCACAGACGCGTTGCTGTCCCAGGTCGCGGTTTCAATCCACGCCCCCGCGGGGGGGGCGACGATATTGGAGAGCGCCTTGGCCTGATTCGACACGGTTTCAATCCACGCCCCCGCGGGGGGGGCGACGACAGCAACGCGTCTGTGATTCCCGAAAACTTGGTGTTTCAATCCACGCCCCCGCGGGGGGGGCGACACGATGCTATGCGTCCCGGTGTCGTCCGTGTACGTTTCAATCCACGCCCCCGCGGGGGGGGCGACGCTTTCGACGTTCGTTTATGCTCAATCCGCAGAAGTTTCAATCCACGCCCCCGCGGGGGGGGCGACTGCACCTCGGCGTTGGCCTTGGTGATGGCAGGGTTTCAATCCACGCCCCCGCGGGGGGGGCGACCAAAGGGTACTCCAAACAACTGGTGTGGATAGGTTTCAATCCACGCCCCCGCGGGGGGGGCGACGCTGCGGCATCGTCTCTGCCATGATTGCTTCAAGCGTTTCAATCCACGCCCCCGCGGGGGGGGCGACTCCCCGCCCGGAAACCTCCATATGGCGAGGCTTTCCAGACTTCCCTGCGCGGATGACGACATCTTCGGAACCGCAAACAAATCATCGGCCTAAAACAAACAGTGAACATATTTATATGATTAAATAAAATAGCATCGCGAATCTCCCGGAAAATCCCGTATCACTCGGGGTCCGCGCCAGACTCAAACGATAAGTGTTCCCTCCTGGTTGATCGGTGCATTCGCACCGGCATGCTCCACCCGCTTCTGCCAGTTCGCACCCAAAAAATAAAACCGAAGACTATCCCTCGTGGGATCGATAAGCTTGATCAACTTGGCCCGCAACGAAACCCACTGGGCCGGGGCCACCAAACATTCAAACACGGAATTCTGCACACGTACCCCCCAGCTTTCACAGGCCTTGGCTACCCGGCGCAGGCGCTTCGGCCCTTCCGGGTCTGTCGTCGAGACATCGTAGCTGACCACGACAAGCATAGGTTACCGCCACAGATACGGCGGGTAGCCGTCCAGATCGCCGCGTAGAAACCGCGCCATAAGGAGCGCCTGCGTAAAAAAAAGCATGCCCACAGGCATCTTCTCTCGCAAAAATGGGTGCTCTACCTCGTCGCGCTTGCGCTCGATCCAGGCTGTGATCACTGTCTTTCTGGCCGCATCCGTCAGAATCACGGCACCGGTCGGTGCAGTCTGGAAGTCCCCCGGGTCGAGCATGCCCCGGTTAAAGAGTGTCAGTGCCGTACGATCCGCCAAAACCGGCCGGAATTCCTCCATCATGTCCAGGGCAAGACTCCATCGCCCAGGCCTGTCGCGATGTAAAAAGCCAACCTGAGGGTCCAATCCCACACTCTCCAGAGCCGAACGCACGTCATGCATGAGAAACGTGTACAACAGAGATAACACGCTATTCACCGGATCGAGCGGTGGCCGACGGTTGCGGCCTGAAAAGCGCAATTCGGGTTCTTCACGCAGCAGCATATCTGGAAATGCTTCGAAATAGACTGCCGCCGCTTCTCCTTCCGCGCCGCGCAGGGCGTCTACGCCGGTTCGACCGGACAGACAGTCCAAAATGTGTCCTAGCCTGTCGGCTGCCGCTGTGAGCATCACCGATCCAGGCCGTTCCGGATGATCCCTGGCGCTGCGGCGCAAGGACGTCCGACAGTTGTGCAACTTCCCCGTCAGAATCGTGCGGGCCATGTCCGCCGAGGCCGCGGAGTCGTCCGCCAAGCGATAGTGTCGCCGTCGCAACAGCACGTTGCCATGCGTGGGGCCGGCCACCCTGGCCAAAAAACGGCCATTTTCAGATAGAAAGCTCACGCAGACGTCTTTTTCCGCCAGATGTCCCATAAGTGCCGGGCTCATGGACACCTGTCCGAAGCAAATCACACCATCCAGGGTATGAGCGGGCAGCTTGTATCTTGTCTCGTTGTCCACGCAAATGGCCAGGGCCTCTCCGTCCTTATGCAGATAGGCCCCCTGTGTCGTGACGAAAAGGGTATTGAGGTATTTCATACACCACCCTCCTCGGCTAACATGCGTTTCATGTATCGCGCCACCCGGTCGCCTGAGCCGTCCTTTGGGGGAAGACAACGATCCGCTAGGGAGCAGAGGCCACACTTTTTACGGTCATATCTGGCAGGTGGAGTCAGCCCGATGTCGATGAGCGCATGGAGTCTAATCGCCATTTCGGCCGTTGCTGCGCGAAGGGCCTCGGACAGTTCCACCTCCTCGCGGCGGCGCGCAGTGGCGTAGAAAAGCGCCCCGGCAGGAACCTCCACGCCAAGCATCTCCTCCAGACACATAGCCTGGGCGCAAAGTTGGATGCGGTCCGCGTCGTGGGATTTGGACCGGCCGCGCTTGTGCTCCACAGGGAAGGCCCGCAAGATGCGGCCCTTCCCGTGGAATTCCACGACATCAGCCTGTCCAAAAAGTCCGAGTGCAAACGACCGCAGGGCCAGACCGCAAACGACCTGCACACCCCGGCGCCTGGCCGCGCCCCCGTCATGCACGTGTTCGTGCAGGACGCGGCCCTCCGCCGTGCACACATTTTCCTCCCACACCCTTTCCAGATGGATCAAGGCGCACTGGCGCGGACAATACACAAGGTGTTGGAGCGCCGACAGGGGGAGGAGGTCCGATTCGGAATACATGGTTTCTAGAATTTGCGTATGATCGTCACCCCGCCCGGGAGGTCTGCCCCGTTGACCGAGACCGCGTAGTCCGAGAAGGCGCGCGGCGGCGTATCCTCGGGTTTCGAGCGGGTTACAATCACCCGCTCGAAGAGGGTGTGGGCCGGGGCGTTGCCCATGGCCGAGTCGTGCTTGAAGACGACAAGCGCCCGCGAGGCCATTTCGCCGCGCGCGGCGGAGTGGTCATGCTCGAACATGGATTGCAGCGCCTCCCATAGAAGGTTCAGGTCGTCCTCGGAAAAGCCGGTCTGCGCGGCCAGCGGCGCGGACACGAAGCCTTGGCAGCGGTACAGGCCGTACGGCACGATGGATTTGCGGCCCATGGTGCGGTTGTCGCCACCCTGTTTTTCGGCCTCGGCCTCGGTGGCCACGGCCATGCGGGTGATGGAAATATCCAGGGGCATGATGGCATCAATGGAGCGGGAGAAGGCGAGTTGTACCGGACCGCGCACCTGGCCGCAGTTGACTCCCGTGGACATGACCGCCCCGAAGGTCCGCACATCGAAGAAATTCTGGCACATCCATTCCCGGGCCAACCGGGTCTTGTCGGCCTTTTTGTCCTGTTCGCCGATGGCGATATGCGCGCGTTGATTCTGATTGTTCAGGATGGCCTTTTCCCGCACGTATATTTCGTAGGGCGCGGCATTGCCCTTGGCCAGTTCCACATAATTCCTGATCTTGCGCTTGAGGCACACGTCCGTGACCAAGCCCTTGCTGGTTTCCGGGTCTAATCGCGGCAAGTTGCCCGCGTCAGGGTCGCCGTTGGGATTGCCGTTGACCACGTCGAACAGGAACACGAAATCATAGCGGTTGCTGATGGCGCTCATGTTATTTCTTCTCCTTCACGGGTTCGATCTTCTGGTCGTTGGGGCGATAATTGTCGTTGCGCTGATGGTAGTAACCCAGGGCGAACATGCCTTGGTCGTTTAAGTTCAAGTGGGCGGGGAAGCCCTGCTCGGCGGTCATGCGCTCCGTGATCTTGGCCACCAAGATATCCGAAACGTAACCGTAGTCCGACTTGCTGATGTGGTGCTGGGCCATATGCACAAGCCTGGGGAAGACCTTTCTGGGTGTCGCGGACGCCGCACCGTAGAAACGATCCTTGATGGTGGCGTTGATGCTTCCCAAAGCATCCTGTTGTGCCTTTTCCAGCACGGCGAAGAGCCGCCCGAGCAGATAGCCGATATTCGTATTGTTCGGATCGAGACTCACGGTGACCTCCGTTTGCATGGTTTTATCGGACGGCGCCCCCTTGCGCTTTGCACGATTGAGGCAAGCCTTGAGGAGCGCCGCGCGCAGGTAGGAGACTTCCTGGTCGGCGCGGATGCGGGCGATGACTCGCGTGTAAAGGCTCTTGGGATATGACGAGCCTGTGATGACGGCCCGCATGAGTTCGCCGCCCAAGGTGGGGGGGATGTTCTCTGTTTTACGCAGCGGCGCGGTCTCGATGAGCAGTTGCCACGGATTCGGGAACTCCGGGTTCTTTGGATAGTTTTTTTCGATGCGCAGATCGACGAAGTGCTGCCCGATGTGTTGCATCATCTCTTTCACTGTGGACGGATACCAGAACCGCACAGACAGCCGCGCGGCGTTGGGAGACAGCCCCAGAATGTAAAACGGCGTGCTCGCATTGTCCCCATCCCACAGCGGGGGCTCTTTCCCGGCGGCCACCGCGCTTACCAGTTCACGCAACCGCTGTATCACCTCACCGTCATGGGCCTCGTCGTCACCCTCCGGGTTGTTGAAGAACTCTCCGAAATCGGATTCAGCCCTGGTGGGTTTCTCTGTCCAGAAGAGGGTGGTGGCGTCGCCCACCATGAGCACGCGTCGCGTCGGCGCCGGCGTGTCGCTGTAGGCGGCCTGCCGGATGGCCTCTGCCGTGCCGCCAAGCTGTTTTTTCTGGTCGCTCCCTCGCGCCAGCATATGGTTCAGGGCTGTGGTGTAGGCAAAGGCCATCCGCTCACTGACAGGGGCGTTGTAGTTTTGTTCTTTGCCATAGGAGGTGAAGGCGTCAAGGTTGAACGACACCAGGGCCGCGCCACTGGACTGCGCCCCGCGCACGCCCTTGATGGACGGATGCAGTCGGGCCGCCGCCGCCGGCTTCCCCGTCACGAGGCAGAACGCCTCGCCGCCGCCCGTTTTCGCGTCCAGGTGGCGTAGCCAAGCCTCGCGCACACCGGACTGTTCGTGGACATACGCAAGGTTGCCGTCCAACCGAAACACCACATTGAGTCCGGTCATGTCTTCCCAGCTGGCAAGCGATGCCGCGTCATCCGGATTCCAGGCGTCCAGGAAGGCCAGCACGGCACGCATGCCCGCGTCGTCCAGACCGTCGCCGATGGCATGGGCGAGGGCGCAAAAGGCCGCGAACTGCTCCCGGGAGCGTTCGGGCTTTCCCTTGGCGTCCGCGCCCAACACGTAGCCCGTATTGTCCCACAGGAAGTTGGCGGCGATGCCGGCCGTGCGTTTCACCGGAGCTGGGACCTTGAGCAGACGCGGCAGCCGCTTGCTTCCCTTCTCCGGTGTTTGTTGAATGTTGTCGATGGACCGAAGCGTGCCGTCCGGACCGAGCAAGATTTCATAATGGATCTTTTCCGTACTGAATCCCGGTTCGGGCACGTCCACGTTTGGGTCATGCAGCAGCCTGTCGTAATAGGATGTCAGGGCTTGCAGGATCATGCATAGGCCTCCGTGAAGGGCGGCACATCGATGATGCCGTCACGCATGACCGCCCGGAAGAACCGGGCCTGCATGCCGTTTTCATAGTCCAGATCATGCAGCATGAACCCCAACGCACGTTCCCCAAAGAGAGACTCATGAGGTGTCTCGCCATCGTCCGGGCCGAAATCGGCCGGGAACTCACGGCAGCCAAGGTAGGGTCTATGGAAGCATTGTCCCTTGGCCACCCGTCGGTTGAAAATGTCCAGGTGCTTGCCGTCGCTTTCGACAACCGGGTTCCACTGCGCCGTGGGTTCGAAGCGGGCCTCGATGCGATAGGCCACGTCGCGCAAGACCAGGGCCGCGCGTTGCTGCCGGTCTTCCTCGATGAAGGTCTGCACCTGGCTTTTGCCGTCCTTCATAGCCTTGTTGACGCTGACCAGAGGCATTTTGTGACCCAGTTCGTTGCGACGCACATTTTCGAAGCGTATGGGCCTTAAGACGGTAATGCGCTCGATCACCCAGCGGATAGCTGGCTTCCAGTAGATGGCCTCCAAAACGCCCCTTGCGGCAGATGGGGAGATGGAATCGTAGGATACGCGCTCCACCTTCATTTCTGGTCGCGTGAAGCAGGCGTAGTCGCCCCATACTTTCAGTGTGACACCATGTGCCATAGCGCCTCCATCTATTGCGTGAGGTTTTCACAACGAATGAATGACGGATCTTCAGAACATAACCCGATGTCATCATTATATAAATCTAAATTCACCAGCACCGCCAGCCCCTCCAGCACCAGCCTCGCCGCCCCGGAGTCGAGCAGCGCCCCCCAGTCCTTGGGGTGGACAGGCACCATGTAGCGCTGCAGGCGGCGCAGGATACGCCCGGGCGTGGGCGAATACGTCAGCTCCTTGACCAGCTTTTTGGCCTCCTCGTCATGGGCCACGATGACCGGCTTTCTCCAGTCCTCGATGAAATTCATGGCGTCGGCCACCTCGCGAAACGGAAATGATCCGCTCTTTCCTGCCTCCGCAAGCTTGCCCAAGATGTTCTCGTCATCCAGCGCCGTGCCCGCCGTCCAGAAAAGCAAGCGGAAATAATGCTCGATGGCCGCCGGCGACAACGGATCGTCATAGCCCATACGCCGCACCTCGGCGGCCTTGTCCGCCGTGATCGAGAAGTCTCCCTTGGGCAGTCCCGCCGCCGGCGTGAAGACAAAGACCCGGCCGGCGGGCGCTCCGGCGGCCTGGGTGAGCAACCCTTCCCGGTCGCAGCGCCCGGCGGCCTGGGCCACGGAGTCCGCCCCGGCCGCCGCCCGGTAGACCACGGGGAAATCCAGATCTACGCCGGCCTCCACCAAACTCGTGGATACGACTAAACACGGCCGTTTCGCTTTCAGGGCTGCCCGTATGGCCTCGATGCTGCGGCTGCGATGGACGGCGGTCATGGTGGTGCTCAGGTGATACATCCCCTCCCGGTCACGCAGCCGTTCGTACAGCGCCCGGGCATGGGCGCGGGTGTTCACCACGCAAAGCGCCTGATGATGCTCCGTTAACCGTCCGGCCAGCGCCTCGTCGTCAAGGCTCCCCAGGTCTTCAACAACCACCCGCCGCAGCCGTTCGTGCAACTTCGTCGGGTCCGGCATGATCTCGTGCATTTCCTTAAAGCCCTGCGAAAATTCCTCCCTTTCGCGTACGGCGGGCTGCGTGGCCGTGCACAAAACCACCGAGGCCCCATAGTGGGCGGCTAGTTCCCGGATCACAGCCAGGCACGGCAGCAGGTACTTCCTGGGCAACATCTGGGCCTCGTCCAGGATGATCACGCTTTTCGCCAGATTGTGCAGCTTGCGACAGCGGCCGGGCCGGGCGGCGAACAGGGATTCGAAAAACTGCACGGCCGTGGTGGCGATGACCGGCGCATCCCAGTTCTCGCAGGCCAGTTGCGCCCGACGCAGTGCAGGGGAAATCGCGTCGTCATCACGCCCCTGGCCGGGATCGAAAGTGCTGTGGTGCTCCACCACGGCGTCACAGCCCAGGTACTTCCGGAATACCCGGGCGTTCTGCTCGATGATCGAAGTGTAGGGGATGACATAAACAATGCGTTCAAGGTCATGACGCCTTGCGTGCTTGAGCGCAAAGGCCAGGGAAGCCAATGTCTTGCCGCCGCCCGTCGGCACGGTCAGGGAAAATAGTCCTGGCGAACGCCCGGCGGCGTCCAGGCAGGCGTCCACGACCTCGCGCCGGATGCGGTTTACTGGCGTGGCGTCGGCGTTGGCAACCATGGCCCAGTATTTCGGGAAAAAGCGTTCGGCCAGGGTGGCGACCTTCGGATACCCCCTCCGCCAAGCAGAACGTTGCGGATCGAGAAACGCCTCGGTATCCAGCCAGTCGGCGTCAACCAGACAGGAAAAGACCATGCGGGTGAAGAAGGCCAGGGCGAACCCCAGCGAATTTTCCCCTATGTCCTTGAACGGGAACCCTGTTGGGAAAACGTCCGTTGCCCGGCATTCCCGGGCCTCCCCAAGCTCCCGCTCCTTTGCCAGGCGTTTTTCCAGTGTGAGCCAGTCCGTCAGACCTCCATGATGCCCGGCAATGACGTAAGCCAGGATTTTCCCCAGCTTGGGGTGGCGTTCCATGGTCAGCCCCGCGCCGTGAATGGCATGCGGCACTTTGTCCAAGCCCCTCTTTCCCGTTGCCGACGCGCCCAAGTACGCCTGCCAGGAAGATTGTCCTTTCCCAACATCATGATAGCCACCAGCGGCCTCCCCCCATTCTCCAGCCCCAAATGCATCGGCAAATGCACGTGTCTTGGAGGCAACAGCCGAAAGGTGTTCATCAAGCGTCTGCCATTCTGAAGGCGGTCTTCCTTCCAAGGAATGGGCATATCTTGGCATTACAGAGTCTGTCCTATGAACAATTTTCTGTTATTTTATAATGCACTCACTATGGTCCTGCTTCACCACACCGCCCGCCATCCCTTGCGCAGGTAGTGCGTCCGCATGATCCGCTTGGCAAAGAACGGATAGACCAGCCAGGACAGGCCGCCGGTCGCGACAGCGGCAAGCAACGCGGCCACGGCATGGGTCCAGACCCCCTTGGCCGCGAAGTAGATGCAGCCGAAGATGAGCACCCAGGCCCAGGCGTTGTTGATTTGCTCGACATGGCCATTGGCCGGGTTCATGAACGCGGTCGAGGCGGAGGAGTCGGGGAAAGGGGGAGGCGCGGAAACGGTCTTGTAGAACGGCTTGCCACACACCGGGCACTTCTCGAGCCCGGCCAGGTCGGCGGCGTTGAACTCCATGCGGCAGTTCGGGCAGCGGGCGGTGATGAGATTGTCCACGGCTTCTCCCTCTACCTCCGTCGGCCTTGTTGCTTCTTCGTCCAAGCGTTTGGCGGCGGCATTTCGTCGAAGGCCGACTGGTTCGTCGGTTCGCTCCAGGAGCATACCCGCCTGATGGTCGTATAGGCATGCCGCATGCGGCGTGTTGTTTTTCAGATTCACAATGGAAAATTAAGGAAACAAGTTTTCACGATTTGCCGATCACGTCAAGATATCGACTGGTCAAAACAAGCATTCGAAGACGCTACGCTTCGCAGGCGCAACGTCCTTGCGGACCGCCATCTTTCCGATCCCGCGACAGTGAACGGTTCCACGGCTTCCGTGCCACCGGGTGGAAACCGCATGCGCCGAACAGGATGGCCAAAAGACCGGCCTATAGAATCATGCCGGAAAGCGGCTTGATCAAATCGTGTTGTCTATGTATTTCTTGCGAAAAAGAAATCTACCCGTACGCCCGGTCGGATCCCGTTGGGCGACTCATGGGTATGCATCAGATTTCGTGAATGATGGCGGCGTCAGGACCAGAGGGGCGACGTCGCTTCCGGGGAAGGGGTCGGTCGGATTTCCGTTATTGCAGGGCGCTCTTAGATCTTCTCGCCGAGTTCAGCGTCGGATCCAGGGATTCCAGGATGTGGCGGATTTCGTGGAGTCTTTTCCCTGCGAGAAGAAAGAGCATTTTTTTCTTGGTCCGGCGCCGCGCCCATACGGGCCAGCAACCCTTCCCGTATCTCGTCCTTGCCCGCGCCATGCTCGCGCATCAGGCGGACAAAGGTTTCCATTTCGCGTTCCATCGGGCTCTGGCCAGCGACCGGAGCGGGGCGCACAGACTCCTTCGCCGGATCGGGCTGGAGCATCTCACCCTCGCCCATCAATAGCCATGACGGGTTGATCCCAAAAATCTTGACCAGCTGAATCAGCAGCGATGGCTTCGGCTCGTTCTTCGCCTGGGTGTAGTTTGACATGGCTTGTTTAGAAATACCAAGCCGTTGAGCTAGCTCCTGCTCTTGCAGGCCAAACTGTGCCGCGACCTTCTTCAGGCGATCGGCCAATGCTGTTTTGGTCTCATGGTCCATCTTTTTTGAAATTTTCCTTGACCGAATCACCTAAAATTTCTAATCCCCAAATCAACGGGACACATTTTCGCTAACCCGGACCTAGCCCGTCCGGTCAGCGGACCAAAAGAGGTCGGACCATGCAATTCTGTGAACCTGTTCACACAATTACCCCCACTCGTCAAGATCGCTGCCGCGCCTGGCTCGTGGAACGGCGCATCGTCTTCAAGGACCTGGCCGCCGATGCCGGGATGTCCAAGACCACGCTGTCCAACATCATTGCCGGCCGACGGGCGACGCCCGAGCATATTGAAAAGCTGGTTTCACTCGGCGTGCCTGCCGATCTGCTCCCCGAACCCCGCGAACCCGGCAAGCCCGGCCCCAAGCCGCGTTCAAAGCTGGCGCAGATCAGTGATGGCGCCTCGCCAAATGACCCGATCCGGATGACGGCGGCCCGGTAGGGCGGGCTGCCGCGCCGTTTTCGCCCGGGCGTCATGGATTCCGGCAGCGCGGTCCGGTGAGCAATGGCATGATGCCAGGTTCCGGCTCCCGGCGGCCATTGAAAAGTATCAATGCAGCGGAGGATCCGAGCATGCACGATGTCGCGTCCATGACCTGGGGGGAAACGGTCGAAACGGCCAAGGCGCTTTCCGGCCTGACCAACGCCGAGATCGCCAGAAGGTTCAACGCCACGACCGGCAAGGACACGAGCCCGGCCAACGTCCAGCGGTGGTTCGAGCGATACGACGAATACTGGCCGTCGGCCCCGTATCTGCCTGTTTTGTGCGAAGTCCTCGGCAACACCCTCATGGTCGACTGGCTGGCGCACCGCGTCCGGCCCCAAACCGCGGCGGAAACGTCCAGCATGGCCGACATGCTGCGGCTCATGCCCAGGCTGGCCGGGGAGATCGGCGACGTGGGCCGGGTCATCGACGAGGTCCTCGGGGACGATGACCTGTCGGCCGACGATGCCCGGCGCGTGCGCGAGGAGCTCCTCGACATCCGGATCCTCATCGACGGCCATCTGGCCCGGCTGGAACGGCTCTCCCGGTCGGCCGGGAACGGATGGAAGGGGGCCTAGCCATGCAGACGCAGCTTGATCGCAAGTTCTCCGAGGCCGAGGCGACCCTGGCCGCCCTGGCGACCGACCCGGGCCTGACCAAGATCCAGCGAAAAGCCGTGCGCGGCTGCCTGGGCTCCATCCAGGGTGTCATCCTCATGCGTCGCCACGCGTTGCTTCGCCCCGTGCCGGCAAAATCCCGGCCGATCGATTGCCGGCTCAACCAGCTTCCGGTCGGAGACCGGGAAGGGGGGAGCGACGATGCGGCCTGACGACGGCGCCTGGGTGATCGCCGGCATGGTGTGGGTATTGGCCGCCCTGGCCATCGGCCTGGACATCCTGGCCGCCCGCTGGCGTCTGCGGCATGGATCGGTGGGCAGGCCCATCGTCGTGGCCCGCGAGACGGCGGACCGGTTCGGCAAGTAGGAGACGACCATGCGCGAAACCATCGACAAGCTCGACCACGATTGCCGCGAGGCCATGGCCATGGCCGTGGCCGCGGACTCCCGGCTGCGCCGGCTGCTCCATGGCCATTCCCTGGTGTTTTCCCGGGAAGCCCAACGGGCGGCCCGGCAGTGCCTCGAGGCCGTGGACCGCATCGACGCCGCTCTGGCCCGGGCCCGGGAAATGGGGGTGCGGCCGTGAACGCCGGGGGGCTGGACATCCCCCACGCCGATCTGGTCGCCGCATTGTCCCGGACGGCGGGATTCCTGCCGTCCACGCTACGCGAACGCGTCCTGGGGACGGTCTGGTTGGGGGAGGGCGTTTCCCTCGCCCTGTCCGGCCCGCAAGGCCCCCCATGTCCATGACCGGAAGTCTCTCTGGCCAGCCGGACGAGTCGTGGCTGGCCGTCACCATGCCCTGCATGGGATCGGTCGAAACCTACGAGGCAAACGAGGAGGCGGCATGAATCGCGAACTGACCACCAAGGAACGGCACTTTATCGACGAACTGTGCGCCAAACTCCCTCCGGCCATCGCCAGGGACAAGGTCCGCACGTTGCTCGGCGGCATGGTTTCGCCGCATACGGTGAAATTTTACGACCTCAAAGGCAAGGGGCCGGTGGATGCCTACCGAGTCGGCCGCCGGGTGGTCTACCTGACCCGGCCGTTTCTGGAGTGGCTGGTGACCACCCTGGGAGTCACTCCTGTGGGGAATCTGGAGGAGATGTTGGACGAAGATTCAAAACAGCCTGCCGTTTGATGTCGGGGATCAAATGCGCGTAGCGCATGGTCATGGTGATCGTTTTGTGCCGCATCAGATCCTTGATGACGTAAATATCGGTTCCGGCCAGGGCCAGCCAGGACGCATAGGTATGTCGCAACGTATGGAACACCACGCGGAGCCGGGGATCTTCGACGCCGTCATTGAAGCCCAATCCGTCCACAAGGCTCTTGAAGCGCTGGGAGATGTTTTCCCGCACGATTCCTCCCGCCGGCGGCGCGAAAACCAGGGGGCCTGGAGTGTTGTCGGAGAGGCGGCGGACCATGACGCTCCGGCTTTCCGTGTTGAGGTAGACGACGCCGCCGGGTTTCCCGTCCCGGTCCAGGATGTGGACCAGGTCATGGGCCAGATCCACGTCCGGTCGGCGGAGTCGCTGCAATTCCCCCAGCCGCATGCCCGTATTGAGAGCCATGGCGATCATGTCGTGCATGGCCATGTCCCGGTCGAAATCCCTGGCGGCAGCGATGAGACGGTCCGCCTCGTCGTGCGAGAGAAACCGCAACCGCGCGTTGTCGGGTTGCCGAATGGAGATGCCCGAACAGGGATTGCGCCCGGGAAAAACTGTCTCGCCCCGGATGACCAGGAGAGCGCAAAAATTGCAGATGCGACGGGTCAGGGCGAGGCATTGCCGCACCGTGGCGGGGGAGAGGCCCTTGTTGCCCACGCCCCCGAGCATGGATTCGACCTGGGACCTGGTCAGTTCGCGAATCGGGATGGCGCCGATGGTCGGCCAGAGATGCTGCTCGAACCGGGAAACGTCGTCAGGCCAGCTGATCTTGTTGCGTCGGGCCCAGGGCAGGAAGTGGTCGAGTGCGGCCGTGCAAAACGGCATGGACCGGACGGCCTCGATATGCAGACGCTGCGCCTTCTCGGCGCGGACGGCCTTGGCCTGCTCCCTGCTTTCGGTCAGGGTTTGCGGCCCCTTGCCCGTGGTCTGCGCCTTCTTGAGTTCGGCGAGCACCTCGGCGGCCTTCTTGGCCGTCCATCCGTCGGAAGCCCAACCCAGGCCTTCCTCTTTTTCCTTGCCATGAAGGTATGTACGAATAATGAAATAACGATCAGGGTGAGCGCCATTTTTCTTTGTCGTGCTCTCTCGATACCTGACACCCTGATAGGTGGTTTTAAATCGTTTTCGTGTGTCTTTCATGGTCCCGGTATAGTCCCGGCCCATACATGCGTCAACAACCGTCTATATCTATGTGTCTATCTAATTAGTCTCTATAAAAACAAAGAGTTATGCGTCGATATTCGTCAATGGACCGAGTGTGATTATATTGAATTCGGACTCAAAATCCGCCGGTCGCAAGGCCTTGGGGGTTCGAGTCCCCCTCCCGGTACCAGAATAAAACCAGCGGGTTGCAACTGTTCAGATGAACGGGAGCAGCTCGCTGTTTTTTGTTTTCCCGTTCACAGCCCCGGTATAGCCCCGGTCATGTTCCCCCCGCACCCCCAATCTCTTGAATTTGCAGGCCAGCTCTCCCTCATTCGCACGGGCTGTTGTTCCATGTCGCGGGTCCTTCCTGCACAGGAACAGTAAAACATCCGGGATTTAAAAATGGTAGTCCAGCTTGAGTGACAGCGAGGACTGTTCGGACCAGACCCGGACCCCGTGGGACCAGCTCATGGCCATGGCGTTTTCCCCGGTGACTTGCTTCCAACGGTGCGAACCGGTGCTTGTCAGGGTGAGATATTCCCACTCCAGGCCCATGCCCAGGCGCTCGGTGAGGCCCAGGGTCATCCCGGCCGTGGCGTGCCAGGCATGGCCCACGGTGCTCTCCCGGGTGGTCCGGTTGCCGCGCAGGAGGTGCTTGTCCAGGTTTTTGCCCTCGACATAGCTCCAGTCCCCCTGGGCGTCGAACCGGATCCAGCGCAGAAGCGGTGGCCGGTTCCATGTATAGCCCAGGCGCAATCCGGCAAAATACTGGTACCAGTTCTGCTCGAAGGAGATGCCGTCTCCGACCAAGGCATTGGCGCTGGTGGGCTCCCCCCACTCCCCGTAAGTGTACTGAACCCCGTCGTGGGTCACAAACAGGAGATGTTGCCAACGAAATCCGGCCACCGGCCGCAGGTTCACTGCCTCGGGCAGGCGCGCGAGATCGGCCAATTCCAGGTCCAGGTCCACGGCCAGCTGGATGCTCGGACGCATCCGGCATTTGGATTCGCTGTAGACCGACCGCCGCGTCGGCGCGCTGTCGTCATCCCAGTCGGAGTCCTTCATGATGCCCGATGCGTGGTCGGCGACGCTGGTCAGGTATTCGAAGCCAAGGGAAGCCCGACCGAGTCGTCGTCTGGCCGCAACGCCCAGCCACACAGATTCCATAGGAAATTCCAGCCGGCTCAAGAGTTGATGCGGCACATATGGGTTGCCGAACTCATAGGAGCTGTGGCTGTTGAACATGAACTTGGTCTTGAGCGTCACCTGCCAGTTCGCTTCGTCGGCGGCCAGGCCAGGACGCGGCAGGAACGCTACGGCCACCAGGCACAGGTAGAAAAACAAAGCCCGCCAATGAACACAGCCGCAGCTATCCTCGGCAGCCAGAGAGGAGCAGTCCATTGCGACGCGGATGGGCCCGATGGCGGAAGCAGCGGCCTGGCGGGTGGTCACGTCCTTTTCCTCGCATGGTGATGGAGCCAGGGGACAGAAGCGGCGTTCGGACCGAGCCAGACGCCGAGAATCCTGTGGGCCCTAGCAACAACATTACCAAAGGGCAACCGCTTGATGTAGGCAGGGCATTGGTTTGCGCCAGTTGCCCGGAGAGCTGGCCGGCAGTTGTCCGGATGTCAACGGACCAAAACGGAAGAAGCCGGCCCTGGCGGACCGGCTTCTTGGTTGAAATTTCTTACTTTTTGAACTGTACCGGACGGTAACGGAAATTTGGTTGGTGGAGGCGGGGGGAATCGAACCCCCGTCCGAGAATGCTCCGCGCCAGGCGTCTACAGGCTTAGACCGAAAAACAATCTCGCCTCGGGCAGGCCTTTCGGCCGGGCCGCCGTCGGCCAGTCCACCTTAAGTCTCGCGCGCCTCCCGGCGGACACGGATTTGCGCCAGCCTGATGGGGGTGGCGTCCCGGTTTGGCGTATCAGGCGTCAGCCAAGGGGACGCTGGCTGTCATTAAGCAGCCAGGGCGTAATCGTAATCGTTGGCAGTTAACCAGTTGCCGCGTGTTTTACGAGGCCTCGCGGCACCTCGGCCTGCAACCAGGGCTTCACTATCCCCGTCGAAACCAGGGCGCCCCCGTCGAAATCCTAATATAACGCATCCCGGCCAAAGGGCAAGAGGCCGCTCCGGCTAGAACAAGCGAAAATGTCCCTGATAGCCGCGGGCCTTCATGCAGGCGTCCGCCTCGCTGTCCACGGCCCGCAGCGGGCTGTCCGGGAAGGGCGGCGTGTTGGCGGTCAGGGAGGCCCGGGAGTAGCAGTCGGTGAAATCGGCGTCCACGGCGGCCAGATCCTTGCCGGGATCGGAATAGGGGGGACGGGTGCAACCGGAGGCCAGGGCCAGGACCAGCAAAACCGTTGGGATGACGCTGCGCATGGTCGGTGCTCCTTGGTTCGTCGGGAACCCGGGTGCGGTATCCGCGGGCCGCCCGCCGGGGAAACCCCGGATGGATTTCCTTTGTTCTTAGCCCGCAAGGCTGCGTTCGGGAAGCTTTTTCCGGTGGGGCGGAAACCGGAGCGGCGTCTCAGGCCAGCAGGCCCACGAACCGGCCGCTCACCTGACGCAGCCGACGGCTCAACACCTGGCCGACGTAAAAAAGCATCCTGATGGCGAGGCGCGGCGCGGCCTCGGCCAGGGCGTCGAACTGCTCGCGGGTCATGATCAGGAGTCTGACGTCGGTCCTGGCCACCACCGTGGCCGAGCGGGGCTCGTTGTCGAAGAAGGCGATCTCGCCGATGACGGCGTCGCGGGCGAGATCGATGATGTGGCGTTCCGGAGCGCCGGTGTCCTCCTTCTGGATGGTCACGACACCCGATTCGATGAAGGCCAGGGAGGTGGCCCGGCGTCCTTCCTGGATGACGACGGTTCCGGCCGGAAAGCTCGATTCCTGGAGATATCCGGCCAGGATGCGGATTTCTTCCCGGCTGAACGCGGCCCCCAGTTTGAGGTCGTCCAGCCGGGAGGCGATGGCTTCGGTTTCCGGGGAAAGGGCGCCCATGGGCTTCTCCTCTGACCTGGCGTGCGGAAGGAACGATACCCTCTTGCCGGAGCAGGCTGCCGTGTCGCGGGGTGTTCGAAAAAAAACGGCCGGCTTACGCCTTCAACCGGCTGTCCACCCATTTTTCCACCCGCACCGGCGTGAACGCCCGCATGGACGCCAGCAGCCCCTCGGCCGTTTCGGCGGACAAGACGAGCCCCCGGTGCTTCTCCTTGAGGAATCCCTCGCCGGCCATGTGTTCCACCATGGTGAGCAACGGATCGTAGTACCCTTGCAGGTTGAGCAGGCCGCACGGCTTTTCGTGCAGCCCGAGCTGGGCCCAGGTGATGATCTCGCAGAATTCCTCCAGCGTCCCCATGCCGCCGGGCAGGGCGATGAAGGCGTCGGCCAGGGCGGCCATCCGCGCCTTGCGTTCGTGCATCGAGGACACCACGTGCAGTTCCGTCAGCCGCGGGTGGGCCAGTTCCTTGCGGCGCAGGAAATCCGGCATGACGCCGACGACCTTGCCGCCGGCCATGAGCGCGGCGTCGGCCACCGCGCCCATGAGCCCGACGCAGGCCCCGCCGTATACCAGGGTGATATCCTCCGCGGCCAGCAGCCGCCCCAGGCGGTTGGCCGCCTCGACATAGACGGGGTCGCTTCCGGAGGAGGAACCGCAAAAGACGCACATGGTCTGCATGAAACGCACTCCCCGGGACCACGTTGGCGGCCCCGATGCCTGTTGGCGGCGGGTTGCCGGGACGCTTTACTCGAACCCGTCGATGATGGGCTTGTGCTGGCTCAGGTCGAAGAAGCCGCGGGCCGGAAACGGCAGGGTGTAGTTGGGAATCCTGTCGAAATGGATGAAACCGATGTCCTTGGCCTCGGCCAGTTCCGAAAGCGCCGTCAGCCCGAGCGGGATGGGGAAGTTGAGCGGGCAGGCGTGGATCTCGGACACCTTGTCCTTGTAGCGGGTCTTGAGATAGTCCACGAGCACGTCGCGCTCTTCCTCGGTGAAGGATTCCAGGAGGATCCGGCGGCTGCTTTCCAGGCTCACCGGCAGGTCCGGGTCCACCGGGTCGCCGAGCAGGATATCCCAGTCGTAGATGTCCTCCTCGGCCGGGTCCCATTCGGGCCGGAACAGGTGGACGGTAACGTCCTTGCGGCCCTTGAAGCTTTTGATGACAATGGACACGGTCCAGGCCCGGTCCACGGGAAGGTTGAAATCGGCCGGAACGACATCGATCTCCATCGGACATCTCCTTGACGAAATAAAGGGTGTCACCCCGCAGCCACGCCAAGGCCGCCGGCCCGCGGACGCTTCGGGGTTTTCGCTTTCATTGCGCTCCAGAGGTCTGTAAAAGAAAATACCATGCTTTTCCAGCTTGAATCCGAATACACCCCGCAGGGGGACCAGCCCCGGGCCATCGACGAGATGGCCGCCAACCTGGCCCAGGGCGTGCCGAGCCAGGTGCTGCTCGGGGCCACGGGCACGGGCAAGACGTTTACCATGGCCCAGGTGGTGGCCCGGCTCAACCGGCCGGCCCTGGTCATGGCCCCGAACAAGACCCTGGCGGCTCAGCTCTACAGCGAGTTCAAGGGACTGTTCCCGAAAAACGCCGTGGAGTATTTCGTCAGCTATTACGATTATTACCAGCCGGAAGCGTATCTCCCGCGCACCGATACCTACATCGAGAAAGACGCCTCCATCAACGACGACATCGACAAGCTGCGGCACGCGGCCACCCATTCCCTGCTGACCCGCCGCGACGTGCTCATCGTGGCTTCGGTATCGTGCATCTACGGACTCGGTTCGCGCGATTACTACGAGCGCATGGTGCTGCCTCTTGCCGTCGGCGAAAAGACCGGCATGGAGGCGGTGCTCGCCAAGCTCGTGGAGATCCAGTACGAGCGCAACGATTACGACTTCCACCGGGGCGTGTTCCGGGTGCGCGGCGACGTGATCGAACTCATCCCGGCCTACAGCCGGGAACGGGCCTTGCGCCTGGAGTTTTTCGACGACGAGCTGGAAGCCATCCTGGAGACAGATCCCCTGACCGGCGAGGCGCTCGGCTCCATGCAAAAGGCCGTCATCTTTCCGGCCAGCCATTACGTGTCCGACCGCGACAACCTGAATCGCGCCGTGGCCGACATCCGCGAGGAACTGCGGCTGCGTCTGGCCGAACTCAAGGCGGCGGGCGACCTCGTCGCGGCCCAGCGTCTGGAAATGCGCGCCATGCAGGACATGGAGATGATCGAGGAGCTCGGCTACTGCAACGGCATCGAGAACTATTCGCGTCATCTCGACGGCCGCGCGGCGGGCCAGCCGCCCTATACGCTCCTCGATTACTTTCCCGAGGATTTCATCCTGTTCGTGGACGAATCCCACATCACCGTGCCGCAGATCGGCGGCATGTTCGCCGGCGACCGCTCCCGCAAGCAGACCCTGGTCGATTACGGCTTCCGCCTGCCCTCGGCCCTCGACAACCGGCCGCTCAACTTCGAGGAGTTCCTCGGCCGCATCGGACAGGCGGTCTTCGTCTCGGCCACCCCCGGCGACTGGGAGATCGAACGCAGCCAGGGCGTGGTGGTGGAGCAGATCATCCGGCCCACGGGACTGCTCGATCCCCTCGTGGAGGTGCGGCCGACCAAGGGGCAGATGGATGACCTCATGGCCGAATGCCGCTCCAGGATGGCCGCGGGAGAGCGGGTGTTGGTCACCACCCTGACCAAACGCATGGCCGAAGAGCTCAACCAGTACTTGAACTCCATGGGCGTGCCCTCCCGGTATCTCCATTCCGACATCGAAACCCTCGAGCGGGTGGCCATCATCAAGGCCCTGCGCCAGGGGGAATTTGCCGTGCTCGTCGGCATCAACCTCCTGCGCGAGGGGCTGGACATCCCGGAAGTGTCCCTCGTGGCCATTCTGGACGCGGACAAGGAAGGGTTTCTGCGGTCCACGCGCTCGCTCATCCAGACCTTCGGCCGGGCGGCCCGCAATGCCGACGGCCGGGTCATCCTCTACGCCGACGCCGTGACCGGCTCCATGCGCGCGGCCATGGACGAAACCGCCCGCCGCAGGGAAAAGCAGGCGGCTTTCAACCGGGAAGCCGGCATCACGCCCCGGACCATCACCAAGACCATGGACAGCGTGCTCGACAGCCTGTACGGCCAGGACGGCGCGG
>CAZNUQ010000032.1:0-15289 GCA_964576235.1 uncultured Desulfovibrio sp. | reverse complement strand
CGGGCCGCGCCGCATCGGGCGTCCACGCGGCGGCACCGGCGTCGGTCCGCGAGGAGGCCGGGGCCTACGGGGCCATGTCCAAAAAAGACATGGATAAAACGATCAGAAAATTGGAGCGGGAAATGCGCGAGGCGGCCAAGGCTCTCGAATTCGAAAAGGCGGCGGCCTTGCGGGACCGCATCGCCGCCCTGCGCCGGTGGCATATGGAGATGGACTGAGATGCCCCATCGCGCCCTTCGCCTGCAGAGCCGGGCGGTGCGCCTGCGCCACCGCCTGGGGGCATGGGGGCCGCTCATCGGCGGCTTCGTCGCCCTGTCCCTCGTTTTCGGCCTGGGGGTGGTCGGGTACATGCGGGTGGAGGGCTGGAGCTTCTTCGACAGCCTCTACCAGGTGGTCATCACCCTCTCCACTGTCGGTTTCCAGGAAGTCTACCCCCTGTCCCGCAACGGCCGCGCCCTGACCATGGTGCTCATTGTGTCGGGTGTCGGTTCGTTCGCCTATCTGGTGGGCTCCTTCACCCAGGTGTTGGTGGAAGGCCGGCTGCAACAGTATCTTGGGAGACGGCGCATGCAAAAGATCATCGACGGCCTGTCCGACCACGTCATCATCTGCGGGTACGGCCGCATCGGCTCCATCGTGGCCCGGGAGATCATCGCGGAAAACGTGCCCGCCGTGATTATCGAGAGCAATCCCGAGGTGGTGCGGCTTCTGGCCGAGCAGGGCCATCCCTTCGTCGCCGGAGACGCCACGGCCGACGAGGTGCTTCTCGCCGCCGGTCTGCTGCGGGCCAAGACGCTGGTCGCGGCGCTCAGCCAGGAGGCGGCCAACGTGTACGTGACCCTGACCGCCCGGCAGCTGACCCCCAACATCCGCATCGTGGCCCGGGCCGACGCCCAGGGCCATATCCAGCGCCTTCAGCGGGCAGGCGCCGATCAGGTGCTCGTGCCGCACCTCTACGGCGGCGTGCGCATGGCCCAGTCGGTGTTGCGTCCGACGGTCACGAGCTTCCTGGAACTGGCCGGCCGCGGCAACGACATAGACCTCCAGATGGAAGAACTGCAGGTCGGCGAAACTTCGGAAATCGTCGGGCAGAACCTGATCGAGGCCCGCATCCGGCCGCGCTTCAACCTCATCGTCATCGCGGTCAAGAAGGTCTCGGGCGAGATGATCTTCAATCCCCAGCCCCAGTCCGTCCTGGAAGTCGGGGACACCATGATCCTGGTCGGCCGGCAGGACGGCCTTGACGGCCTGAAGGAGATCCTTTGAACCCTGCCGCGGTCGAGGTGGTGGTGGCGCGCCACCGGGAGGACGTGTCCTGGACGGCGGAGATCGGCTACCCGGTCACGGTCTACGACAAGTCCGGCGCGCCGGGCCCCCTGGCCCTGCCCAACATCGGCCGGGAGACCCATACCTACCTCACCCATATCGCGCGGCGCTACGACGATCTGGCCGGGTACACCGTCTTCATCCAGGCCGCCCCTTTCGAGCACATGGCGCCGGGCGCGACGCCTGCCTCCCTGGCCGCCTGCATCGCCCGCAACGCGCGGCTCGGCGTCAAGTTCACCGGATTCGCCTCGTTCAAGCTCAAATGCGACCGGCTGGGGCGGCCGCACCAGATGGGCGATCCGGCCCTGCACGGCCAACGGCCGGGATTCGGCAAGGATATCCCGGTCGGCGCGGTGTACGAACGCCTGTTCGCTAGGCCGGCCCCAGCCTCTTTCCTGGTGCCGGCTCCGGCCGGGATGCTCTTCGTGGCCAGGGAGCGCATTCTGGCCCGCCCCCTGGCGTTTTACCGACAGGCCCTGGAACTTGTCACGGCCGACCCCGACGACGCCGGCAACACCGGCCATGCCTTCGAACGGCTGTGGCAGGTGATTTTCGGCGCAGGGAGATAGGGGAAGATGTCGCCGGCGGCCGGGGGAAGCATCCCTCCGGCCCCCTGCGCGCACCCAACAGACATTGCAGCGAGGATACGTTCCGTGCCAGACGCGACCATAGCCGCCTGTTTGCGCGAACTGCGCGAATTAATTCATTATCACGATTACCGGTATTACGTGCTCGACGATCCGGAGATCGAGGACGCGGCCTACGACGTCCTGTTTCGGGAACTCAAGGCCCTGGAAGCCGCCCATCCGGAGCTCGACGACCCCAATTCGCCGACCAAACGGGTCGGCGGCGCGGTTCTCGACGCCTTCGTTTCCAAGGCGCACCGGCTGCGCATGTTCAGCCTGGACAACGCCATGTCCGAGGAGGAGTGGCTCGATTTTCTGACCCGGGCGGGCAACAAGCTGGACAAGGACGGGACGCCCTTCGAACGCCGTTTCTGGGTTGACCCCAAGTTCGACGGGCTGGCCCTGGAGATCATTTACGAAAACGGGGTGTACGCCGGGGCGCTCACCCGCGGCGACGGCGAGTCCGGCGAGGACGTGACCGAAAACGTGCGCACGGTGAAAAACATCCCCCTCGACCTGCGCCCCCAGGCCGGACGGACGGGCCTTCCCGTGCCGCGGCTCCTGGAGGTGCGCGGCGAGGTGGTCATGACCCGCCAGGATTTCTACGAGCTCAACGAACGCCAGCGGGAGCAGGGGGGGAAGGTCTTCGCCAATCCCCGCAACGCCGCCGCCGGTTCGGTGCGCCAGCTCGATTCCAGGATATCGGCCACCCGGCCGCTGACCTTTTTCAGCTACGGCATCGGCAGCCAGGAATGGGCCGGGGAAAATCCCGGCTGGACCAGCCATTCCGGGGTCATGGCGGGCCTTTCCTCCCTGGGCCTGCCCGTGGCCGGCCAGGGCCGGGTCGTCGCGGCCGACGGGGTCTATCCCTTTTTCCGGGAGATGGGCCGGCAGCGCCAGGAGTTGCCCTTCGAGATAGACGGCGTGGTGGCCAAGGTCGACAGTCTGGCCCTGCAGGAGGCCCTGGGGTTCACCGACCGGGCGCCGCGTTTCGCCATCGCCCTCAAATTCCCGGCTCACGAGGCCGAAACCGTGCTCACGGCCATCGAGGTGCAGGTGGGGCGCACGGGGGTGCTGACGCCGGTGGCCATCCTCGAACCCGTCGGTCTGGCCGGGGTCACGGTATCCCGGGCCACGCTGCACAACGAGGACGAAATCCGGGCCAAGGATCTGCGCGAGGGCGACACGGTGGTGGTGCGCCGGGCCGGGGATGTCATTCCCGAAGTGGTCAGGGTCGTCGCGGACAAGCGCCCCGGAGAGGCGAAGGAATTCGTTTTCCCGCACACCTGCCCGTCGTGCGGCTCCCCGGCCGTCCGGGCGCCGGGAGAGGCTGCCTGGCGGTGCGTCAACCTGGCCTGTCCGGCCATGCTGCGCCGGGGCATAAGCTATTTCGTGTCCAAGTCCGGGCTCGATATCGGGGGGGTCGGCGCGAAATGGGTGCGGACGCTCATCGACAAGGGCATGGTCACGACGCCGGCCGATCTCTTCGGCCTGACCGAGGCCGATCTCGTGCCGCTCGAACGCATGGCCGAGAAATCCGCGGCCAATTTCGTGGTCGCCGTGGAGACGGCCCGAAAACAGGCCACCCTCCAGAAGCTCGTCGCGGCCCTCGGCATCCGGCAGGTGGGCACGCGCACGGCCCGGACCCTGGCCGGACATTTTCGCGACCTCGACGCCCTCGGCGCCGCCAATACCGAGGAGTTGACGGCCCTTCCGGACATCGGCCCCGAGGTGGCCGCCTCCATCCGCGAATTTTTCGACAACGCGGCCAACCGGGCCTTGCTCGGCCGGTTCAAGGCCATCGGGCTTTGGCCGGAAAACGCGCCGCAGCCTCCCGTCTCGGCCGTCGCCACGCCCCTTTCCGGCAGGCGGTTTCTTTTCACCGGCACCCTGCCGGACATGACCCGCGAGGCGGCGCAAGCGCTGGTCGAGTCGGCCGGCGGCACCGTGGTGTCGTCGGTTTCCAAAAAGCTCGACTATCTTGTCGCCGGGGCCGATCCCGGCTCGAAGCTGGCCAAGGCCCAAACCCTCGGCGTCGCCGTCCTTTCGCCCGAGGCCTTCACGTCCCTTCTTGTCCAGGCCGGTCTCGACGTCCCCTCCCGCGGTCCCCGTTCCGGCGGCTGACCACCTTCCGAAGGGCCGGAAGAAACCATGATCCCCGACGGGTTCCTGGCGGAGTCCCGGTCTTCAGTCGAACGCCACGAGTACCTTCAGGGCGCCGGGGCGGGCGGCGGCGGCCAGGGCCTCGGGAAAGGCGGCGAAGGGGAAGGTGGCCTCGACCAGGGGCGATACGTCGACGAGACGATCCCGCAGGAAGGCCAGGGCCAGGGGGAAATCGCCGCAGCGCGAACCGACCAGGGTGATCTCGTCCACCACCACCCGGGCCATGTCCACGGGCGTGGCGGCGAACGTGGTGGTCTTGAGCACCACCGTGCCCTCGGGCCGCGTCAGGTCGAGGGCCCGGGCCACGCCCTCCGGCCGCCCCGTGGCCTCGATCACGACATCGAAGCGGCCGAATTCCCGGACGAGGGAGGCGGCCAGTTCCCCGGTGTCACCGCCCTGGCGCGTGGTCACGCCCTGGGCGGCGGCGATGGCCAGTTTTCGGGGATGCCGGCCGGCCAGGACGATACCGGGCACGAGGTGGCGCAGGGCACAGGCGCAAAGGATCCCGAGCTTGCCGTCGCCGAGGACCAAAAGGGATTGCCGGGCGGTCAGATGGAGCTGCTGCCCCGGCTCCAGGGCGGCGGCCAGGGGCTCGACGAAGACGGCCTGTGCGTCCGAAATCGTCTCCGGAACGACGTGCACGACCGAGGCCGGCACGGAGACGTATTCGGCGAAGGCGCCGTCCTTGCCGGCGATGCCGAGGGTCGTCCGGTTGGGGCAGTGGCGGGCGTCGGCTTTCACGCAGACGGGACAGGTGCCGCAGCCGAGGTTGATTTCGGCAGTGACCCGCCGGCCGAGCAGTTCCGGGTGCCCCGGCGCCTCGGTGACCTCCCCGACGAATTCGTGTCCCGGGATGCCGGCGAACCGCATGTAGCCCCGCAGCAATTCGAGATCCGTATTGCAGATGCCGGCCATGCGCACCCTGACGCGGACCTCGCCTGGCGAAAGCGGCGGCAGCGGTTTGCTCGTCAGGCGCACGGCCCCGTTGTCGAATGTCACGGCTTGCATGCACGACTCCTTGCCTGGCTGGTGAAGAACGGGAAGGCAGCGTAACCCATTGCCCCCACGGGCTCAAATCCATTTCCCCGGGGCGCTCTTGACCCGGGGCGGCATTTGGCCGATGCAGGCCCTTTCCGCCAACCCGTCACCGAGGAACCATGGAACCACAGGAAGACACTTCCGGGCTGCGCGCCGCGTTCGACCCGGCAACCGACGGCGGCGCCGGCACGCGGCTGGATGTCTTCTGGTGCGTCCGGCTGGAGGGCCGCGGCGTGTCCCGGGCGCGGGTGCGGGCGGCCATCGAGGCGGGATGCGCCACGGTCGACGGCGCCGTGTGCCGCAAGCCCGGACTCAAGCTGCGCGGCGGCGAGCGCCTGGCCCTCGAGCTGCCGCGAACGCCCGGCGAAACAACGCCCGAGGCCGGCGCCCTCGGCATCCTCTACAGCGACGAACACCTGCTCGTCCTCGACAAGCCGGCCGGACTGACGGTGCATCCCGCCCCGGGTCTGCCCGAGGGAACCCTCGTCAACCGGCTGCTCCATCATTTCCCGGCCCTCCGCGAGCTGGACGGCGAACGGCCCGGTATCGTGCATCGCCTGGACAAGGACACCAGCGGCCTGCTCCTCGTGGCCCTGACCGAGCCGGCGCGCCTGGCCCTGGCCGAGGATTTCGCGGCCCGGCGCGTCCGGAAGACCTACCTGGCCCTGGTCCATGGCAGGCCGTCGGGCGCCTCGGGCGACATCCGCCTGCCCATCGGCCGCGATCCCAGGCACCGTACCAAGATGGCGGTGGTCAAAAAGGGCGGCCGCGAGGCCCGAAGCTCCTGGAGGCTTGTCTGGCATGCGCCGGACGGCTCGGCCAGTCTGCTCGAAGTGGCCATCGCCACCGGCCGCACCCACCAGATCCGGGTCCACATGGCGGCCATGGGCCATCCCATCGTCGGCGACGCGGTCTACGGGCCGCGCGAAAACGCCGAATGGAAACGGCGGGGCGGACCGCTGGCCCGGCTGGCCGGGCGTCAGATGCTCCATGCCTGGAAACTGGCCTTCACCCATCCGGTCCTGTCGCGGGAGATGGCTTTCCGCCTGCCGCCGCCGGTCGATTTCTGGCGGTTGCTTCTGCTGCTCGGCCGCCGTTGCCAACGGGTCGGCCTGGTCGGCATGCCGGGCTGCGGCAAGTCGACGCTGCTTGCGGCTTGCGCCGCCGCCGGCCACCCGGTCTTCTCGGCCGACGCGGCCGTGGCCGCCCTGTACGCCCCCGGAGGGGGCGGCGCCCACATGCTGTCCCGGCGGTTCGGGGAAAAGGCGCTCAACCCCGACGGTTCGGTGAACAAGGCCTGGCTCCTCGAAGGAATGCTCGGCGACGAACGTTTCCGGCGCGAGGTCATGGATCTCGTGCATCCCCTGGTCAAGGGCCAACTGGCCGATTTTTTCGCCTCCAACGCCAAGGCGAGGGCGGTCTTCGCCGAGGTGCCGCTTCTGCTCGAATCGGGCTGGCCGCCGGATGAGGCCGTGGATATGATCGTCGGCGTTCGCTGCGACCCGCAAACCCGGCGGACACGGCTCGTCGCCAACCGGAACTGGACGGACGAACTGGCGGACCGCATGGACGGCTGGCAGTGGCCGGAAGAGAAAAAGCTGTCCAAATGCCGGTTCGTCATCGACAACACGGGCGACGCGGCCGCCCTGGCGGCCGCCGGCCAGGCGCTCCTGGCGGAATTGGCCGGCCTGCGTCGCCAGGACGCGCGGCGACGGCGCCAGTGGCTGATCGATCAGGGATACGCCTGAACGGCGTTTGGGGGGACCGGAACGCCCAAACGACGGTGAGCCATCCCCGGGGTCCGGTCCTCCGACCAGGGATATTCCCGGCCCCGTGCGGGCAGGAGAGCGCATCATGATACCGCTTCGCGACAACGTGCCCCGTTCGCGCCCGCCGCTGGTGACATGGACGCTCATCGGGCTTTGCTCGCTGCTTTTTCTTTACGAGCAGTTCCTTCCGGAACGCATCCTGGCGGAATTCGTCCACCTCTACGGCGTGGTGCCGGCCCGGTTCACCAACCCGGCCTTCGCGGCCTACATGGGGTACCCCGAGGGCGGCCACGAGGCGCTGGTCACCTACATGTTCCTGCATGGCGGCTGGCTGCACTTTTTACTCAACATGTGGGTGCTCTGGATTTTCGCGGACAATGTGGAGGAGGCGTACGGAGCGTGGCGCTTCGCCGTCTTTTACGTCGCCTGCGGCCTGCTCGCGGCGGCGGCCCATATCCTGTTCAACTGGTCCTCGACCATGCCGGTGATCGGGGCTTCCGGGGCCATCGCCGGGGTCATGGGCGCTTATTTCCGGCTTTTCCCCAGGGCCCGGGTGGTGACGCTCATCCCAATCCTGATCTTTCCATGGATCGTCGAACTGCCGTCCATCGTCTTTCTGGGGATATGGTTCGCGGTGCAGCTCCTGTCCGGCCTGGCCGGAAGCATGTCCGGCGGGCAGGCCGAAAGCGTGGCCTTCTGGGCCCATGCCGGCGGTTTCGTGGCCGGTCTGGCCCTGGCGCGCGTTTTTCTGCCGCCGGGATGCCGCTACTGCTTCGATCCCCGGAACCGACGCTACGACCGGGAACCCCGGGACTGAGTTCACAACGGCTGGGCCACCCAGACCACGCGGCCGACAACCCGGTAGTCCGGGGATCCGCACGGGACGGCAATCGAAGGCACATCCGCCGCGAGGCCTTTCAGGAGAAGTCTGTTGCCTTCCTTGTCGCGCTGGGCCAGGCGGACGAGCAGCCCCTCGTCCCGCAGCGCAACCGCAAAGGCCGACGGGGTGGCGTCGTCCTCCGGGAGGCCGACCTCGGCCGTGTCGATGACGAGATAGGCGCCGAGGCGGATGCGCGGTTCGAGTGCGCGGCTTTCCATGCGGGTCACGAAACGGGCGGGGGAGAGCAGCGCGGGCGCCAGGGCGATGCGTTCGATCTCCCGGAGCCGCCAGGATCCGTTTCGGGGATCCACGCTGCCCATGGCGAAGACCGGGGTCAGATCGAACGCGGGAGGGAACGCTTGCTGCGGCGAAGCGGGCGACGCGTCGTCCCCGTTTAGTATCGCGGCCGCGTCCAGGCCGTATTCCCGGCAATGCCGCAATACCAGGGATCGCAGACGTTCGTCGTCCCCGGCGCGCAGTGCGGGGGCAAGCAGTCCCAGCCGCCGGACGGCATCCTCCGCCCCGCCTTCCTCGAGGGCTCGTTCGAGTCGCGCCAGTATGCGTTCGTTCGCGTTTCGATCCATGCATGCTCCCGGGAAGATCCAATCATAACCACTTTGCCTCGATTCGTGAATATATAATTGGAAATAAATTTACTTTCTATATTAGTTAGTTGTGTAATAGATTTCCAGCCGCGAGCCGTTCTTGCCTGCGGGACGCGATGGCAGCGCCAGAAAATCCGCTGCTCCCTCTTGAACTTATGATTTTTTTAAGCGCTGCAATCGTGCATGCCACCCCCTCCCCCCGGGGGTGACTTGTCAGGGACAATAAAACAGTATATTTTCCTTTTTGACCAAATAATAAACTGAGTACTTCTTCAACCTGTTGCTGTGATGGAGGCTGTCATGCGGTTTCTGGCACAATTGTTCCCGGAGTTCGCCGCGAACCTCGACGCCATGGACGCGCTTTACGCCGAGAAGCGGCTCATCGACGAGAAGACCTACCAGTTCATCTGTTTCGCCCTGTCCATCAAGGCTCGTTCGAAACCATGCGTGCTCAAGCATTTCAAGGGAGCCCTCGAGGCCGGGGCGAGCCTGCAGGAACTGGCCTACATCCTGGCCCTGGTCATGCGTGAGGCGGCCGGTGCCGACGACTGTTGGACCCACGACGTGCTCGGCGACGTGGCCGACATCGTGGCCGGCAAGATCGATTGCGGCTGCAAGAAATGACGCGAAAGGAGGTTTCCCCCATGCGTGTTCAGGTGCTCGGCACGGGGTGCGCCAAGTGCGGCGAACTGGAAAAGCTGGTCAGGGAGGCCGTGGCCGAGGCGGGAAGCGACGCCGTGGTGGAGAAGGTCACGGATGTGAAGGAAATCGCCATGCTGGGTGTCTTCACGACACCCGCCTTGGTGGTCGACGGCGTCATCAAGGCCGTGGGCGGCATCCCCTCCAAAAACGACATTCTGTCCTGGATTTCGTAGCCGCCGGGAGGGGGCTTCCCCCCTCCCGGCGCCCAAAGACCGCGACGTTATTCAACGCCCAGAAGCGCCTGGGCGAAGTCCTGGCCGTCGAAGGGACGCAGATCCTCCATCTTTTCGCCGAGTCCGACGTAGGTGATGGGCACGCCGAAGGACAGGGCGATGCCGACCACCACGCCGCCCTTGGCCGTGCCGTCGAGCTTGGTCAGGATGATTTCGTCGACCCCGGCCGCCTCGTTGAAGAGTTTCGTCTGCGACAGGGCGTTCTGGCCGGTGGTGGCGTCGAGGACGAGCACGGAACGGTGCGGCGCGCCGGGATGTTTCTTGCTCACCACCCGGCGGATCTTCTTCAACTCTTCCATGAGGTTGGTCTTGGTGTGCAGCCGGCCGGCGGTGTCCAGGTAAAGCACGTCGAAGCCCTCGGCCAGGGCCTTGTCCATGGCCTCGAAGGCCACGGCCGCCGGGTCGGAGCCTTCGCCCTTGGCGTAGAAGACCGCGCCGACGCGTTTGGCCCATATCTGCAACTGTTCGATGGCCGCGGCCCGGAAGGTGTCGCCGGCGGCGATGAGCACCTTTTTGCCGCGCATGATGTCGCGGTGGGCCAGCTTGGCGATGGTGGTGGTTTTGCCGACCCCGTTGACCCCGATCATCATGACCACCTCGGGCGGATTGACGGCCTTGATGGTCTTTTGCGTCTGGAATATCTCGGAAAGTTCCTCGCGTAAAATCTCCTTGAAAACGGCCGGATCGGTGGTGCCCCGCTTGCGGACCTTGGCGCGCAGGCCGTCGAGGAGCTTGGCGGCCGGTTCGAAGCCCACGTCGGCCATGAGCAGGATTTCCTCGAGTTCCTCCCAGAAGGCTTCGTCGATGACGGAATGGCGGCCGAGCAGACCGTCGATGCGTCGGACGATCTGCTCCTTGGTCTTGGCCAGTCCCTCGGAGAGCTTGAGGAACAGCCGGTTGCGTTCGTCCTCCTCGTCTTCCAGGTCGAGGGCCAGGGCCAGGCGGTACTGGAGTTCGGAGCGGAAAAGCGCCACCTCGTCGTATTCCATCATGGCCAGCCAGTCGGCGAACCTGGCCACGAAGGCGTCGGCTTCGCCCGCCGGGGCTTCGAGGCTTTCGAAGAGGAAACGCAGGCGTTCCCAAAGGACGGGGCCGGCCGCGTCCACATCGGCGAGCAGGATGTCGAGCCACACGGACAGTTTCGGTTCGGCCTGGCGCAGGGCCAGAACGAGATCGTCGCGCCACCTGGAGCGGGCGTCGTCCCGTCGCGTCGTCGCGGCGGGTGGGGAGGCGGGCGCTTCCGCCCGGGGAGGGACGGCCGGAGGCTGGGAAACCGGCGTGGCTTCGGGAAGCGGGGGGGATTCGGGCGCTGGAGCCGCCGGTTCCGAGACGGTTTCCGGTTCCGTCACGACTTCCGGTTGGGGTGCGGTTTCCGGTTCCGGCACGGTTTCGGGAACGGCTTCGTCCGCCGGGAGCGGCGTTTCCGCGGGGATTGGTTCCGGGCGCGCGGTTTCGATGCTTTCGGCCGGTCCTTCGTCGGATTTCCAGAATTTCTTCAGCTTGGAAAAAAAGCCCATGAGGTTGGCGTCCTTCTCGCGGGGTTGGATTGGCGACATGCGGCGCGCCGAACGGCGCGGCGAGGCAGTATAGCCGGACGGGTGGACGGAGGCAACCATCCGGAACGGTCCGGCGCGACGAAGAGGTTGTGGTTTGCCGATCCGTTATGGCACAAGACGGGGGTCGCGTTACATGGCGGCCACGCGGCCGCGGAAGGAGGGGCGGGGCATGGGCGGGGAATCCCGGGCGGGGAGTGTCGCACTCCTCGAGAGACGGCGCATCGAGGCGGCCATGCTGGCCGAGGTGTATGCCGTCCTGTGCGCGCGTTTCGGCCGGGAGACGGCCCTGGCCGTTATCGAGGACACCGTGCGGCGCGCCGCCTTCGAGGCAGGAAAGGCCTTTGCCGCCGCAGCGCCGGGCGGGCCGAGCCTGGACCATTTCGCCACCGTGACGGCCCTGTGGCGCCGCGGCGGGGCCCTGGTCATCGAGAACGAGCGCAGGGGCCCGGACGCGGTCTCCTTCGATGTCACGCGATGCCGCTACGCCGAAAGCTACCGCGAAATGGGCCTGCCCGACGAACTGGCCCGGATGGTTTCCTGCCAGCGCGACGGGGCGTTCGCCGCCGGTTACAGCCCCGGACTACGGTTCTCGCGTCCCGAAACGATCGCCTCGGGCGCGGCAAAGTGTTCCTTCACCTTCACCTGGAACGACGCATGAGCATACGACGCACGACGATCAAGACGGCCCTCGCCGCCGACGGTCCCTGTCCCGAAATCCGCGTCATGGGCTGGGTACGCACCCGGCGCGACGCCAAGGGCTTTTCCTTCCTGGAAATCAACGACGGCTCCTGCCTGGCCAACCTCCAGGTCATCGTGGACGCCGCCGCGGACGGCTTCGAGTTGGTCAAGGATCTGGGCACCGGGGCGGCCGTGGCCGCGACCGGCGAGCTTGTGCTCTCGCCCGCCAAGGGGCAGCGGTTCGAGCTTCGGGCCAGCGGCCTTTCGCTTCTGGGCCAGGCCGACCCCGAAACCTATCCGCTCCAGAAAAAACGCCATTCCGACGAATACCTGCGTACCATCGCCCACCTGCGGCCGCGCACCAACAAATACGGGGCCATGCTGCGGATGCGCGCCGCACTGGGCCAGGCCATCCATGGCTACTTCGCCGAGCATGGATTCGCCTGGGTCCACACCCCGGTCATCACCGGTTCGGATTGCGAGGGCGCTGGGGAGATGTTCCGGGTCACCTCCCTGGGCCCTGAGGAGGCCGCCCTGCCTCCGGCCGAGCGGATCCAGCGGGATTTCTTCGGCAAGGAGGCCTATCTTACGGTCTCGGGCCAACTTTCGGCCGAAATGCTGGCCTGCGCCCTGGGCCGGGTCTACACCTTCGGTCCTACCTTCCGGGCGGAGCATTCCGACACGTCGCGCCATGCCGCCGAATTCTGGATGCTCGAACCGGAAATGGCCTTCGCCGACCTGGAAGACAACATGGACCTGGCCGAGGACATCCTCAAGCGTCTCGTGACCTGCGCCATGCGGGAGTGCGCCGAGGATTTCGGGCTTTTCGCCAAGTACGTGGATCCGGCGTTGCCGGCGACCCTGGAGGGCATCCTGGCCGAACCCTTCGTCCGTCTGCCCTACGGCGAAGCGGTGGACATCCTTGCCGCCTCGAAAAAGGCCTTCGAATTCCCGGTCGGACACGGCCTCGACCTGCAAAGCGAGCACGAGCGGTACCTGACCGAGGAACATTTCAAGCGTCCGGTCATCGTCTACGACTACCCCAAGGATATCAAGGCGTTTTACATGCGCCAAAACGACGACGGCAGGACCGTGGCGGCCATGGACGTGCTGGTGCCCGGCATCGGCGAGATCGTCGGCGGCAGCGCCCGCGAGGAGCGCCTGGACAGATTGGAGGCCCGCATCCGGGAACTGGGCCTGCCCCTCGAGTCCTACTGGTGGTATCTGGACACCCGCCGGTTCGGCACGGTGCCCCATGTCGGCTTCGGCCTCGGCTTCGAGCGGTTGCTCATGCTCGTCACGGGCATCGGCAACATCCGCGACGTGATGGCGTTTCCGCGCACCTGGCGGCATCTGGAATTCTAAAAACGCGTTCCGTGGACGGCACGGCCTTGCGTCTCAAGGGCAACGCCGCCCCTGCGGTTGAAAGGAAAAAATCAGGTCCCTCCTTCAAGGGACGTTGCCACAGCGTCCCCGTCTTCCGCAGCATCCCCGGCCAGGGGCAGGCGCACGAAAAAGGTGCTGCCCCGGCCGGGTTCCGACCGCGCCCAAATTTTTCCGCCATAGTGCTGCACGATCTGGCGGCATATGGACAAGCCCAGGCCCGTGCCCTTGGTGGTGTCGGATACCGTGTCCCCGTGTCCCACCTGGTGGAACTTGTCGAAGATGCATTCGAGCTGGTTCGCCGGGATGCCGATGCCGGTGTCGCGTACGGAAAGCAGCATGTCGTCGCCGTCGCGGCGGATTTCCAGGCGTATCGAACCGGCCTTGGTGAACTTCGCGGCGTTTTGGAGCAGGTTGGAAACGACTTGCGCGAGTTGGTCCGGATCCATGCACAGGTCGGGGAATGTTTCCGGAATGTCCAGGTTGAACACGACCCCCGGCCGCTGCTCCAGGAGCCCGGCGATGCTCCTTGCGGCCTTGCGCGCGATGTCCAGGGGATCGAACCGGCAATCGCGCCAGACCATGTTGCCGGACTCGATGCGGGTGAGATCCAACACGTCGTTTATAAGGCGCGTGAGGCGTTCCGCTTCGTTGAGGATCACGTTGAGGTTTTCCGCAATGCGCCGTCCCTTGCCCGTCAGCGCGGCATTGTCCCCGGCCAGGGGCAGAAACTGCTCGGTGAACTCCCGGCCTATCAGCTTGGCGAATCCCAGGATGGCGGTCAGCGGCGTGCGCAATTCGTGGGAAACCGTGGACAGGAAGGCCGACTTCATCCGGTCCAGTTCGCTCAGGCGGATGTTGGCCTCGGCCAGTTCGAGCGCCTGGGACTGGATATCCCGGGTGCGTTCCTCCACCGTGGCTTCCAGGTGCTGGCGTTGAAGGGTCAACGCCTCCTCGGCCGCCTTGCGGGCGGTGATGTCCGTAAACATGCCCAGGGATCCGGCATAGCGGCCCGAGGCGTCGTAAAGCGGGCTGGCCGAGACGAGGCACCACAGGCCTGAGCCGTCCTTGCGCAGGAGGTTTTGCTCGAAAATGTCGCTGTGGCCGAGCTTGCGCCTGGCTATTTGGCGCATGACGGCTCCCGAATGTTCGGCCGGCAGGAACTCGACCAGGCTTTTGCCCAGCATCTCCTCGGGCGCATAGCCGAGCATCCGCCCCATCCGGCGGTTGACGAAGGTTGTCCTGTCGTCGGCGTCCACCACCCATACGCCTTCATGGGCGGTTTCCACCATGCGGCGGTACTTTTCCTCGCTTTCCCGGAGGGCTGTTTCCGCCCTGTGCCGGTCCGTGATGTCGCGAATGGCCTCGATGGCTCCGACGATGCCGCCCCGGGAGTCGCGGAGGGCCACGGCCTTGGCCCATATCCGGCGGGGACCGTCTGGCAGGGTGGACAGGCTGACTTCGGCGATGATCTCTCCGGGACCGGCCGCGGCCACCGCGTAGCGGTTGTCCGGACAGGGAACCGCCCCCCGGACGTAGTCGGCCAGAATCGGTGTCGGAGTGCCGTAAAAAGGCGTCCCGTATTCGAAGCCGGATTTGCCGAGCATGTCCGAGGCCGAAACCCCCGTGAGCTTTTCGAGCTCCCTGTTCCAGAAGATCACCACGCCGTTCTGATCGACCACCAGGGTGGGGTCGGGCAGGAAGTCGATGATGGCGGCAAGGTCGTAGATCGCGGACAACTGGGGGGCGCTTTGTGGGGGGCGCTTCCCGGTGGCGGGGAGCGACCTTTCGAAATGGATGTCGGCCAGGCTCGAAAGATGCCTGGCGACCCCCCGGAGTCCCCGGAGGATGGCGTTGAAACGCGTTCTGGAAACGCGTGGCGCGCGCTGGAGCGCCTCCCGAAGGGCCTTCGCATCGCCCCCGGCGAACCGGCAACGGGCGATGACGGTTTCCGTGTCCACGGTCTCGTCCAGCACGGGGCCGATACGCCACTCGGCGATGCGGCGACCTCGACAAAAAATGCCGGCTCCGGCTTCGAGAATATTTCCGAGAGCCGGGTCGTCAGAACCCCGATCCGTCGCGGCCTCCGGCCGGATCGCGGTCCGGGGGCGGGAGCGCGGCCCCAGGCCGGTGGAAAGGAGAATGTCGGGCACTCCGGCGGCGGTGTTGCTCGGCCGGGTCAGGGGATGGCCGAGAGGGTCCGTGATGCGGGAAGGCACTCCGGCGGCCTCGGCAAACGCGTCCTGGAGCCGCTGGATGTCCGACGGGAAAAAGATATCCTCGAAGGCGGCGGCGTCCTCCCTGATGCCGTTTCCCGAAAGACGGGCGTC
>CAZNUQ010000031.1:29298-36293 GCA_964576235.1 uncultured Desulfovibrio sp. | reverse complement strand
TCGTATTCGGAGCGCCAGTCGCCGGCGTCGGCGTATTCGGGCTGTTGTTCCTTGTCGAAGAGGCAGTCGCCGATCACCAGGTAGTCCATCTCGGTGCGCATGAAGCAGCGGTAGGCGTCCTCGGGCGTGCAGACGATGGGTTCGCCGCGCACGTTGAAACTGGTGTTGACGATGACCGGGCAGCCGTGGCGCTGTTGGAAGGTCTTGATGAGGCGGTGGTAGCGGGGGTTGGTCTTCTCGTGCACGGTCTGGATGCGGGCCGAGAAATCGACGTGGGTGATGGCCGGCAGTTCGGAGCGGGTGACGTAGAGCCGGTCGAACATGGGCTTCTGCCAGTAGTCGCCGGGCAGCGGATGGCGCAGTTTTTCGGCCACCGGGGCGACGAGCAGCATGTAGGGCGAGGCCCGGTCGAGGTCGAAGCATTCCGGGGCGGCCTCGGCCAGGACGGAGGGCGCGAAGGGCCGGAAGCCCTCGCGGTATTTGATCTTGAGATTGAGCTTCTTCTGCATCTCGGGATTGCGGGGATCGCCGAGGATGCTCCTGCCGCCGAGGGCGCGGGGGCCGTATTCCATGCGGCCCTGGAACCAGCCGACCACCTTGCCGTCGGCGATGTGGTCGGCCACCACGGCGCACAGGGCGTCGAAATCGTCGTAGGCCGCGCAGGGCGCGTCGTGGCGCGAGGCCACCCGCAGGGCGTCCCGGAGGGTGAACTCCGGCCCCAGATAGGAGCCGGCCATGCGGTCCATGGCGCCGGGCTCCAGGGGCGGACGGTCGTGGCCGGCCCAGATGTGGTGGGCGGCCAGGGCGGCCCCGAGGGCGCCGCCGGCGTCGCCGGCCGCCGGCTGGATCCAGATGTCGTCGAAGACGCCGGCCCGCAGGAGCTTGCCGTTGGCCACGCAGTTGAGGGCCACGCCGCCGGCCATGACGAGGTTGCGGCAGCCGGTCAGTTCCCGGGCGGTCCCGGCCAGGCGCAGCACGGATTCCTCCGTCACCTGCTGGATGGCCAGGGCCATGTCCATGTGCTCCTGCCCGAGGTCCGACTCGGGGGCGCGGCGCGGCAGCCCGAAAAGCGCCTCCCACTTGCGGTTCCGGCACATGGTCAGCCCCGTGGCGTAGTCGAAGTAGTCCATGTTGAGGAGCATGGAGCCGTCCGGCCGCAGGTCCACGAGCTGTTCGAGGATCTTCGTCCGGTACGCCTCCACGCGGGGCGAGCCCTCGATGCCGTAGGGGGCCAGCCCCATGAGCTTGTATTCGCCGGAATTGACCTTGAAGCCGCAGTAGTAGGTGAAGGCGGAATAAAGCAGCCCCAGGGAGTGGGGAAAGTCGAGTTCGCGCAGGAAGGTGATGTCCCTGCCCCGGCCGAGGCCGATGGTGGTGGTGGACCATTCGCCCACGCCGTCGATGGTGAGGATGGCGGCCTCGTCGAAGGGCGAGGGGTAGAAGGCCGAGGCGGCGTGGGAGAGATGGTGCTCGGGGAAGAGGATGCGCGGCGAGCCCTGGCCGAGCCGGGCCAGTTCCTCGCGCAGCATCTTCTTCATGAAGAGCTTTTCCTTGATCCACACCGGCATGGCCGACAGGAAGCTGACCAGCCCGCGGGGAGCGAACCCGTGGTAGGTCTCCATGAGCCGCTCGAACTTGAGGTACGGCTTGTCGTAGAAGGCGATGGCCGCCAGCTCGGACAGGCCGATCCCCGCCTCGGCCAGCACGTAGGCCGCCGCCTTGCGGGGGAAGGACGGGTCGTGCTTCCTGCGGGTGAAGCGTTCCTCGTGGGCGGCGGCCACGATCCGGCCGTCGCGGAGCAAGGCGGCGGCGGAATCATGGTAGTAGGCGGATAGCCCCAGGATGTATTCGGCCATTCTCGGTTCCGTTTAGAAAAGCGTGTAGATGAACGGCGCCACGGCCGACCCGCTGGTGAGCACGACCAGCACGCCGAAAAGCAGCAGGACCAGGATGATGGGGAGCAGCCAGAATTTTTTCCGAACCCGCAGGAAACCCCACAGTTCACGCAGAAATTCCATATGACCTCCAAGGGCCGCCCCCGCGACGGCGGGCGGACGGTGCATCGGCACGGTTTAGGGCGTCAAAAGGGCTGTTCGATGTCCGCGGCGACGAAGGCGTGGTCCCGGACGCGGAAAGCCGAGGCGTCGCTTTTCTTGAACTGCCGCCGGCGCATGGGATCCTTGCCCAGCAGCGCGCGCAAAAGCCCCATGGGAGTGAGCACGAGGTAGAAAATCAGGGAAAGAATGACCCGGGACATGACCGCGCCGAGCAGACCGGACAGGCCGAACCACAGCCTGGCCGCCGGCTTGAAGGCGGAGGGGGCGATCATGTCCAAAAGCAGCAGCGCCGTGGCGATGGTCACGTACCGCACTTCGCGGGTGACCAGGAAGACGATGAGGCACACGAGGACCAGGGCCATGCCCGTGTCCTTGGCCTGTTCCCGGGTGTTCGAGAGCCAAAAGGACGGTTTCGGGCGCTTGTTTTCCAGTGAGGACATGCGGCGTTCGCTCCGGATCGGGCATTGATTTCCAGACGGCTTGGGGCTGGGACAGGGTTCCCTAGCCCGCGGCGGCGCCGGGCGTCAAGGCCGGGCGCCGGGAACGGCGCGTTCCCCTGTTGCGGGGAGGCGCTCCGGCGCGTTACATTGCCGCGTCGCGCCGCGCGGGCGCGCCCTGGCGACGGAAGCGCGGCGTTCCCCCCGCGCCATTGGGCATGTCACCTTGCAACAAAAGGGTTTCGCCATAGCAACCAAGGTTCTCGGCAACGTGGTCGGGCTCAAGCCCAGCCAGATCAAGGCCCTGGAACGCCTCGGCACGCGACGCTATCCGTCCGTCGGCGGCTACACCCTGGAACAGGCCCGGGAGCTCGCGGCCATCTCCCACGGCATCGGCCGGCAGGTGGGGCTGCTCATCGACCGCAAGGGCCGGCCGACCATGATCCTGGTCGGCACGCCCAAGGGCATCCTCATCCCGGAACTCGACCGGGCCCGTCTCGGCGCCGGCCGCCTGCGCGGCGTGCGGCTCCTGCACACGCACCTCTCCGAACAGGGGCTGGACGAGGAGGACCTGACGGACATGCTGTTTTTGCGCCTGGACAGCGTGGCCGCCCTCACCGTGGACGACATGGCCGCCCCGGCGACGCTGCACGCCGCGCACCTGCTGCCGCCGGGCGCCGGCGACGCCCCCCACGACATCCTGCCGCCGCGCCCCTTCGACCGGGTGGACGAGGACTTCAACGCCCTGGCCTCGGCCCTGGAAGAGGAACTGGCCCGGGAGGGCGAACGGCTGGCCGCGCCTGGGAAAACCGCCTCGGGCCGGGAACGGGCGGTCCTGGTCAGCGTCTCGAGCGCGCCCCGGGCCGTCCAGGAGGCCTCCCTGGCCGAACTCTCGGCCCTGGCCGACACGGCGGGGCTCGACGTGGCCGAACAGGTGGTGCAGCGGGTGGCGGCGGTCAACCCGAAATTCATCCTCGGCAAGGGCAAGCTCGCCGAGATCGAGGTGGCGGCGCTTCGGGCCGGGGCCTCGCTGCTGGTCTTCGACGGCGAGCTCTCGCCGTCCCAGATCCGCAACCTGACCGAGGTGACGCAGCTGCGGGTCATCGACCGCACCCAGCTCATCCTGGACATCTTCGCCCAGCACGCGGCCAGCCGTTCGGGCAAGCTCCAGGTGGAGATGGCCCAGCTCAAGTACCTGCAACCGCGTCTCGTGCGCCAGGACCGGGCCATGTCCCGGCTGATGGGCGGCATCGGCGGCCGGGGTCCGGGCGAAACCAAGCTCGAGGTGGACCGGCGGCGCATCCGCGAACGCATCGGCCGCATCAAGGACGAACTCAAGGAACTGCGCAAGCGCCGGGCGGCGGCCAGGGCCGGCCGGGCCAGGGCCGGGCTGCCCGTGGTGTCCCTGGTCGGCTACACCAACGCCGGCAAGTCGACGCTGCTCAACACCCTGACCGGCAGCGCCGTCCTGGCCGAAAACCGGCTGTTCGCCACCCTCGATCCCACCAGCCGGCGGCTGCGCTTTCCGAGCGACCGGGAGATCATCCTGACCGACACGGTGGGATTCATCCGGGAGCTGCCCAAGGAACTCAAGGAAGCCTTCCGGGCCACCCTGGAGGAACTGGAGTCGGCGGACCTGCTGGTGGCCGTGGCCGACGCCTCCCACCCCGAGGTGGAAGGGCAGGTCGCGGCCGTGGCCGACATCCTTCAGGAAATGGAACTCGGCGAGATTCCAAGGCTCCTTGTGCTCAACAAGTGGGACGCCGTGGCCGGTGAGGAACGCGCCCCCCTGCGCAACCGCTTTCCCGAAGCCATCGTTCTCTCGGCCAAAACCCGCGAGGGTCTCCCCGAGCTGACCGCCGCCATCCTGGACCGGGTCCGGCCCGGACCGGGCGTGCGGGTCGGTCCGGGGACGGAGACTCCCGGCTGATGGTCAAGGAAACCGCGCAGCGAGGAACTCCCGGATCAGCCGCCAGTATTCGGGGCTGTCGACGATGCTGCCATGGGAGGCTCCGCCCAGGGTATGGACCTCCTTGGGTCCCGGCCAGAGGGCGGCCAGCCGCGCGGCATGGCGCGGCGGCACGAGCTGGTCGGCCCCGGCCACGAGCATGAGCGCCGGGGCGGTGACGCGGACCGCGTCCGGGGCCACGTCGAAAGGATGCTTCATGAGCAGGCGCACCGGAACCAGGGGGTGCGCGTCCTGGCCGACATCGACCAGGGATTCGTAGGGCGTGACCAGAATGAC
Organism: uncultured Desulfovibrio sp.; assembly: GCA_964576235.1. Classification (GTDB taxonomy): domain Bacteria; phylum Desulfobacterota; class Desulfovibrionia; order Desulfovibrionales; family Desulfovibrionaceae; genus Solidesulfovibrio. Next base: position 31,554 of record CAZNUQ010000031.1, on the reverse strand, counting down.
CCCGGCCACAGGGCGGTTGGCGGCGACATGGGCGGCCACGCCGCTGCCGAGGCTGCGCCCCATGACCACGATGGGCGTGTCCGGCCCCAGGCGGGCCGCCAGGGCGTCGTACACCACCAGGGCGTCGGCCTTCACGGCCGTTTCCGAGGGGCTGCCCTCGGAGGCCCCGTAGCCCCGGTAGTCGATGCCGGCGATGGTGTACTCCCGCAACTCGCTTGGCCCCCACAGGAAAAAACCGGTCTGCTCCTCGGCGTTGCCGGTGAAATACAAGACGGCCGGGGCCGGCTGGGCCGAGCGCGTCCGGGGCAGGTAAAACCCTCGGAGCATCGTCCCGTCGGCGGCCCGAACGTCCATGGTCTCCAGTCGCGGGTAGTAGCGGCGGATCTCCCTGACCCGCTCCTGGTCGGCCCGGCGTCCGGGAAAGACCATGCCGTCCTGGCCCAGGTAGAGCATGGCCAGATAGCCGCCGTAGGCCAGCCCCAGGGCCAGACAGGCGATGCCGACGATCCTCATGAAACCTCCCGTGTCCAATCCGCTCCCTCCCCATCGGCCCCGCGGGGCTTGCCTCGGAACCCGGCAAGAGGCAAAACCCCCTTCCCCAAGGAGAGGTTGCCCATGCCCCCGACCACGACGCCGGCTCCGCCGGCCGGCCCGTCCGTCCTCGGAACGGCCCTGACCCAGACCCTGCCCATCGCCATGGGCTACGTTCCCGTCGGTATGGCCTATGGCGTGCTGGCGGGCAAGGCCGGACTCGGCGCCCTCAACGTCCTGGCCATGTCGCTTCTGGTCTACGCCGGGTCGGCCCAGCTCGTGGCCGTGGGGCTTTTCGCCGCCGGGGCCTCGGGGCTGGCCGTGGCGGCCACGACCCTGGCCGTCAACCTGCGGCATCTGCTTTTTTCGGCGGCCATGGCGCCGCTGCTTTCGGGATGGCGCAAACGGGAACTGGCGTTTTTCGCCTTCGAGCTGACCGACGAGAGCTTCGCCCTGCATGCCGCGCGTTTCGGCCGGGGGGACCGGGACAGGCGGGTGACCCTGGCCATCAACGTTCTGGCCCAGGCGTCCTGGGTGGCCGGGACGGCCCTCGGCGTGGCCCTGGGCGACATTGTGGGCGACGGCCGGGCCCTGGCCCTGGATTTCGCCCTGCCGGGCATGTTTCTGGCGCTTCTGGCGGGCCAGCTCAAGGGCCGGTCCCACGTGGCCGCGGCGGTGGCGGGCGCGGCCCTCTCCCTGGCGGCGGCGGGCTGGGGCGCCTCGGGATTCGCGACCCTGGGGGCCGGACTCGCCGGGGCGGCCCTGGGCATGGGAGTGGAACGATGGACAGCCGGACAGCCTTCCTGACCATCTGCGGCATGGCCGCCGTGACCTATGTCACGCGTTCGGGGCCGCTGCTTTTTTTGGCCGGCCGGACGCTGCCGCCGGCGGCCATCCGCTTCCTGGCCCACGTGCCGGCGGCGGTGCTGGCCGCCCTGGCCGCCCCGGCCCTGGCGCGCCCCGAGGGCGTCTTCGACGCCGGGCCGGGGAACCTCATCCTCTGGGCCGGGCTGGCGGCCTTCGCCCTGGCCGTGAAGACCCGGGGCTTTTTCGGCCCCGTGGCCCTCGGCATGGCCCTCGTCGCGGCCGGCCGGCTGTTTTTGGGCGGATAGCCGGGGACGGAAAAGGCCCCGTCCCCGGCGGGCGTTCGCCCTACCCCCGAAGCTTCCGGGTGATCTCGGCGATGTGGCGTCCCTGGAACCGGGCGGCCTCCAGCTCGTTCTCGCTGGGCATGCGCGAGCCGTCGCCACCGGCGATGGTGGTCGCGCCGTAGGGCGAGCCGCCGGTGATCTCGTCCAGGCGCATCTGGCCGGCGAAGGCGTAGGGCAGCCCCACCACCAGCATGCCGTGGTGGAGCAGGGTGTGGATGCAGGAGACGAGGGTGGTTTCCTGGCCGCCGTGCTGGGTGGCGGTGGAGCAGAAGACGCCGCCCGGCTTGCCCACAAGCCCTCCGCGCGTCCATATCTGGCCCGTGGCATCCAGGAACTGCCGCATCTGGCCGCACATGTTGCCGAAACGGGTCGGCGTGCCGATGACGACGGCGTCGGCAGCCTCCAGTTCGGCCAGGGTGCAGACCGGTACGTGGGACTGGGCCTTCTGGGCCTCGGCCGCACCCATCTTCCCGATGACCTCGGGGGAAAGGGTTTCCGGGACGCGGCGCAGAACCCCGACCATGTCCGGGACCTGGTCCACGCCCTCGGCCACGGCCTGGGCCATGGCGGCCAC
>CAZNUQ010000031.1:0-29198 GCA_964576235.1 uncultured Desulfovibrio sp. | reverse complement strand
AAACCACCGGAACCGGCGCCCCGGACGCGCCCTGCCGGAACCATGCGACAACCCGAGCCGCCCCCGGAAGTTCCCGGGGGAAGGGCGAGGGCGGGGGCCCCCCGGAACGGTCCTCCCCGCGCCCGCCCCGGAGCCCTCACCATGTCCATTGCCATCATCGGCGGCGGCCTGGCCGGATGCGAATGCGCCCTGGCCCTTTCCCGGTCCGGCGTCGCCTCCACGATTTTCGAATGCAAGCCGGCGCGCTACTCGCCGGCCCACGTCAGCCCCAACCTGGCCGAACTGGTCTGCTCCAACTCGCTGCGTTCCGACGAGCCGGTTACGGCCGTGGGGCTGCTCAAGGCGGAAATGGCCGAACTCGGCAGCGCGGTCATCGCCGCGGCCCGGGAAACCGCCGTCCCCGCCGGCAAGGCCCTGGCCGTGGACCGCGAGCTTTTTTCCGCGGCCATGACCGCCCGCGTCGAGGCCGACCCGAACATCACCCTCGTGCGCCGCGAGATCCCGGACCTCGACGATCCGGCCCTGGCCGGGTTCGCGGCCGTGGTGGTCGCGGCCGGCCCCCTGGCCTCGGACCGGCTGGCGGCGAGCCTGCTGGCCGCCGTGGGCGGGGAAAGCCTGTATTTCTACGACGCCATCGCGCCCATCGTGACCGCCGAGTCCGTGGACATGGAACAGGCCTTCTGGGCCTCGCGCTGGCAGGAGGGCGAGGGGGACTACCTCAACTGCCCCCTGGACGAGGGGCGGTACAAGGACTTCGTCGCGGCGCTCCTCGCGGCCCGCAAGGTGCCGAGCCGGGAATTCGAAACAGAGCTCCATTTCGAGGGCTGCCTGCCCATCGAGGCCATGGCCGAACGCGGGGAACGCACCCTGGCCTTCGGGCCGATGAAGCCGGTCGGGCTGACCGACCCGCGCACCGGCCGGCGACCCTACGCCGTGGTGCAGCTGCGGCCGGAGAACGCGGCCCGCTCGACCATGAACCTGGTCGGCTTCCAGACCAAGCTGGCCTACGGCGAGCAGGAGCGGGTGTTCCGCATGATCCCGGCGCTGCATGCGGCCGAGTTCACGCGCCTTGGCAGCATCCACCGCAACACCTTCGTCAACGCCCCCAGGGTGTTGAACGAACGCCTGGAGCTCGTGGCCCGGCCGGGCGTGTACCTGGCCGGCCAGATCACCGGCGTGGAGGGCTACGTGGAGTCGGCGGCCTGCGGGTTGTGGCTCGGCATCCAGCTCGGGGCCGGGATTGCGCGCGGTGTGGCACTGCCCCCGCCGCCGGTGGAGACGGCCCTCGGGGCGCTGCTCAACCACCTGCGCACACCGGCCAAGAAATTCCAGCCGAGCAACGTCAATTTCGGACTGACGCCGCCGCTGGAAGAACGGATGAAGAAGGCCAACCGCAAGCTGGCCTACCCGGAACGGGCGCGCAAGGCCTGGAGCGGGTGGCTCGCCGTCAGTCGAGGAGGTATTGGCGGGGATTGACCGGCGTGCCGCCGACCTGCACCTCGTAGTGCAGGTGCGCCCCGGTGGTGCGGCCGGAATTGCCGGAAAGCCCGATGCACTGGCCGCGCCTGACGGACTGGCCGGGCTTCACGTCGGCCTTTTTCAGATGGGCGTAGACCGTTTCCAGGCCGAAATCGTGGCTGATGACCACGCGCAGTCCGTAGCCGGTCATGTACTCGGCCTCGGTCACCCGGCCGGCGCCGGCGGCGTACACCGGGCTGCCCACAGGCACCTTGATGTCCACGCCGTTGTGGAAATCGCCGCCCCGCCGCCCGAAGGGCGAGGCCCGTCCGCCAAAGGCCGAGGTGATGTAGCCCCTGGCCGGCCACAGCGACGGTTTGGCCAGAAACTCCAGCTTGCGCTCGAACAGGAGCCGGGCCAGCTCCTGCTGGCGCACCTCCTCCACGGCCATCCGGCTGCCGAGGACCTCCAGGAAGTCGAACAGGCGCCGCCCCAGGTCGTCGCCGACGCCAGCCCCCGCGCCCGGTCCGGACCTGGGCAGGGCGCCCATGCCGCCGCCATCGCCGGGCGCGGCCACCATGGCCCCGAGCTTGGCGTTGAAGGCGCCGATGCGCCCCACTTCGCCGCCCAGCCGGGCGGCCCGCTCCTTCAGGCGCAACGCCTCGGCCTTCTGTCCGACCAGCCGGCCGAGCGCTTCCTGCCGCCGGACCATGAGCCCGTCGAGGCCGGACTGGAACCGCCACAGACAAAGCCCCCCCGCGCCGAGACACGCCAGCAGGGCCACCAGCGCCAGGAACATCCAGCGCCGGTAGGTAAAAAGGCGGCGCATCCCTGAACCGCCGCTGTAGACGAAAATATCGAGCCTGCGTTCGAGCATGGAACCTGCGATGGAAATCGGGATGGACGCGGCGGGCCGGATCGGGGCTTCAGCCCCGGGGCCGCGCATCGCGCCGGTTCGGACCGGGACCGCCCGCGGCCCCGCCAGACGGGAGGGCCGTTTTCCGGGGAACACCCCCCGCCGGCCTTCCGGGACGGGCCAGGGCCGGCCGGGGCGGGCAAGGGGACGGCAGGGGGAAAACCTGGCGGCGCATGACGACCACTCCTTTCCGCAAGGCCCTCCCCGAAGACCCGGCGGCGCTTCACGCCGGCGCGCCGGCCCGGCGGCCGCGTCCCATCGGGACGCGCGAGCCACTGGCGCGCGCTTCCTCCCCTGCCATGGCAGGTACCGGATGCGGAAGCGGCCTGTCAACAGCCTCCGGCCGGCGCGCGCGAATCGGGAAGCGCGCATTTACGAGACTCCGGGATTCGTTTACCGTCCGTCACGATACCAAGTCATTTACGGCCCTTCAGCCGCCACGAAACGGGAGCCCCCATGGCAGATGCCGAGATACTGCTCCAAGTCGGAACCAACGAACTGGAAATTATCGAATTCTACATCGACGAGGGCCCGTCGCGGGGCCGCTCGTCGTTCGGGATAAACGTGGCCAAGGTGCTGGAGGTCATCGAGAGCCCCGGGCTTTCCCCCCTGCCGGGCGCGCCCCACCCCTGCTTCATGGGCACCATTCCGCTGCGGGATCTCGTCCTGCCGGTGCTCGACCTGGCCGTCTGGCTCGAACTGCCCCGCGTGCCCCAGAAAAACGAGATCATCCTGGTCACCCGTTTCAACAACCGCACCACGGGCTTCCTGGCCACGGGCGTCACCCACATCCACCGCGTCCACTGGCGCGACGTGGCCCCGCCGCCTCCGGCCCTGGCGGGTCTCGCCAGCAACTGCGTCACCGGGCTGGCCAGCGTGGAGGGACGCTTCATCCAACTCCTGGACCTGGAAAAGATCATCTTCGAGCTGGACGCCGGCCTGGCCGACACGGATATGCCCGCCGTCTCCGCCACGCGTCGCCGGGCCCTGGTGGTGGAGGATTCCGGGGTCATGCGCCACATGATCCAGGGACGCCTGGAAGCGGCCAACTTCGAGGTGGCCCTGGCCGGCAACGGCCAGCAGGCCCTGGACATCCTGCGCCAGCCGGACGTCCCCCCGCCGGACATCGTCGTCTCGGACATCGAAATGCCGCTGATGGACGGCTACACCCTGACCCGGCGCGTCAAGGAGGACCCGAGGCTGGCCGGAATCCCGGTGGTGCTTTTTTCCTCGCTGATCACCGACGAACTGCGGCACAAGGGCGAATCGGTCGGGGCCGACGGGCAGATCTCCAAACCGCAGTTCGCCGGTCTGGCCGAACTGGCCCTTTCGCTGATCGAAGCCCGGGGCGGGCGCGCCGGAAGCTGAGCACGCCCCCCGGACACCACCACACTCCTCCCACAAGGCGGACCGGCCCATGAAGCTTCGCCCCGACATCCCGGAAGCCCTCTACAAGCGCTCCCTGTTCTCCTGGGTCTGGACCAGCAACCTGAAACTCCAGGGTCTGCTTTTGGCCATCATCGTGGTCACGGTGGCCGTGCGGGTGCTGCCCCTGGAGATGCAGAAAAAGATCATCAACCAGGCCATCTCCCTCAAGCGCCTGGACCTGCTGCTCATGTACTGCGGTTACTATCTGGCCTGCGTGGTGGCCGCCTCGGGGCTCAAGATGGCCATCAACGCCCTGCAGAACTACATCGGCCAGGAGTCCCTGACCGACCTGCGCAAGAAGCTCTACGCCCACATCCTGACGCTGCCCATGTCCTTTTTCCGCAAGGCCTCGCCCGGCATGGTGGTGTCGTCGCTGATCGCCGAGGTGTCCAACACCGGCGAATTCGTGGGCCAGGCCGTGGCCGTGCCCGTGACCAACGTGCTGACGCTTCTGGCCTTCGCCGGCTACCTCTTCTACCTCAACCCGCTGATGGCCCTGCTCAGCATGGCCCTGTACCCCATCGCCCTGCTGGTCATCCCGGCCCTGCAGAAACGGGCCAACGCCGCCAACAAGGCGCGCGTGGACACCGGCCGGCGGCTTTCCACGCTCATCAGCGAAACGATCTCGGGGATCCACGAAGTCCACGGCAACGCCAGCTTCCGCCTGGAAAACCGCCGCTTCGGGGCCATGGCCGACACGCTCTTCCGGGTCCGGGTGGTGTGGAACCTCTACAAGTACGCCATCAAGGTCTCCAACAACTTCTTCCAGAACCTCGGGCCCTTCATCCTGTTCCTGGTCGGCGGCTACCTGGCCATCAACGGCCGCTTCGACCTCGGCGCCCTGGTGGCCTTTCTTTCGGCCAACGAGAAGCTCTACGACCCCTGGAAGGAGCTCATGGACTTCTACCAGGTCTACCAGGACGCCTCGGTGAGCTACGGCAGGATCATGGAGTACTTCCAGGGGGATGCGGAATTTTCCGCCGAACCGGAAACGCCCCGCCCGCCGCTGCCCCTCGACGGGAGCATCGAGGCCCGGGACCTGGTGCTGGAGGTGCCGGGCGGCATCCAGCTCCTCAAGGGCGTCTCCCTCGACGTGGCCCCCGGCGAACAGGTGGCCCTCGTCGGCTTTTCGGGTTCGGGCAAGTCCACCCTGGCCCTGTGCCTGTGCCAGATCCTCAAGTACACGGCCGGCACGGCCACCCTTTCGGGCCACGACATCGACGCCCTGCCCAAATCCGACATCGCCGACAACATGGGCATCGTGTCCCAGCACCCCTTCATCTTCGAGGGGTCCATCAAGGACAACCTGCTTTATTCCATCAACGCCCGGCGCGAGGCCCACGGCGTGACCGGCGAGGAGCGCCTGCCGAGCCTCGACGAGATCATCGCCGTGCTCCAGCAGGTGGGGCTTTTCGCCGACATCCTGCGGTTCGCCCTGAACTCGGTCTTCAAGCAGGGCAGGAAGGAGAATCTGGTCCGGAAGGTGGTGCGCGTCCGGGAGGCCTACCACGCGGGCCACGCCGACGACCTGGCCGACTCGGTGGAATTCTTCGACCCCACCCGCTACCTCTACTACAGCTCCGTGGCCGAGAACCTGATCTTCGGCACGCCGGAGAGGGAGGACCTCTCCCCGGAGAACCTGCCGGCCAACCCCTTTTTCGTGAACTTCCTGCACGAATCCGGGCTCAAGATGCTGCTCGTCCAGACCGGGGCGGAACTGGCCACCCGCACGGTGGACATATTAAAGGACGTGCCCTCCCCGGACGCCATCTTCTTCGAGCAGACGCCCGTGGTCATGGACGAGTTCGAGGCGTACCGGGAGCTGGCCGGCCGGCTGGCCCGGACGCGGCTGCACAAGCTGGCCCCCGAAGACGAGCGCCTGCTTCTGACCCTGGCCCTGCGCTTCACCCCGGGGCGCCACTCCATCGTGACCCTGTCCCCCATCCTGGAGGGGCTCCTGCTCCAGGGCCGGGCCATGTTCGCCGAGCGGGTGGCTTCCGACCTGCCCGGCGCGGTGACCTTCTTCCGTCGCGAGGACTACCTCTATTCCATGACCGTCATGGACAACATCCTCTTCGGCCGGGTCAAGACCACGAACCCGAAGGTGCTGGATCAGATCCAGAAGACCATCGTGAGCCTGCTGATCGAGGAGGACATGCTGGAACGGGTGCTGGAGATCGGCCTGGAGTTCCAGGTGGGGTCCATGGGCGACCGCCTCTCGGGCGGCCAGCGGCAGAAGGTGGCCCTGGCCCGGGCCTTTCTCAAGGAGCCGCCCATCCTCATCCTCGACGAGGCCACCGCCGCCCTGGACAACGCCTCCCAGGCCCGCATCCAGAACCTGCTGGAGTCCAAATGGAAGGGCCGGTCCACGGTCGTTTCCGTGGTCCACCGCCTGGACACCATCAAGAATTTCGACAAGGTGGCCGTGATGAAGGCCGGGCGCATCGTCGAAAGCGGCACCTATGCCGCGCTCATGGAAAAAAAGGGGATGCTTTATGAGCTCGTCCACGGATCCGCGGGAAGGGCCTAAGGTCTGCCGTTTCAACGACTGCCTGGACATCTGGCGCGAACTGCCGCTTTTCAGCGGCGTGCCCCTCGATGTCATCAAGGTCCTGGCCTACCTCTCCGGGGCCGAGTCGTTCCGTGCCGGCGAACCTCTTTGCGAGCAGGGCGCCCCCCTCGACCGCTGCGTCTTCGTGCGCTGCGGCGACCTGGAGGTGACGCGGGCCACGGCCGGCGGCGAGGCGTCGCTCCAGCGCCTGGGGCCGGGCTCCTTCTTCGGCGGCCTGGGGCTTCTGGCGCCGGCCAAGGCGGCCTATACCGTGCGGGCCGCCACCGACGCGGACTGCCTGGTCCTCACCCGGGAGAAATTCGCCAAGACCGCCGAACGCTTCCCCGACATCCTGCCGAAGATACTCCACAACGTGGTGGCGCACGTGTTCCGCTGGGACGAGGGGTTCCTCTCCGCCCACGCCGGGGAATGCGCCGGCCGGGGCGGGGAGACGGGACTCAGCCTGTTCTAGCGGCGGGCGGCCTCACGCCGGCTTTTCGGTCACGAACACCACGGAATTGTAGCGCAGGAAGCCGGCCTTTTCCCCGGCCCGGTAGGCCGCCTCGTAGCGGGCGTACACCTCGCCGTCGATGATGCCCGGCATCTCGGAGGGCTTGTAGAAGGCCACGTGGGCCGCGACCAGGGTCGGCTGGCCGCGCCCCGCCAGGAGCTCCGGCAGATCGTCCCCGTAATCCGTGACCACCAGCGAGCCGCCCTGGCGGACGGGGTCGCCGTGGTGCACCGGCGGCAGGACATCCTCCCGGATTCCGGCCGCGATCCGCACGCGCGGCGTGGTCGGATGCCCTTCGCTTACGGGCACGGTGAAGACGTGGCGGCCGCCGGGGGCGAGCACGCGCCAGACCTCGTCGAAGGCCCGCCACGGGTTGAAGACGTGCTCGAAAATGTCCTGGGTCACCACCAGGTCGAAGGAGGCGTCCGGGAAACTCAGGCGCTCCAGATCCTCGCAACGCAGCCCCGCCTGGGTGCACGATCCCGGCGCGGCCAGCTCCGGCACGTATTCCGAACAGACGTAGCCCGGCAGGCAGCGCAGCCGGTCGTGGAGGGCCCCGGAAGCCTGGGCCTCGAACACCCGCCAGCCGGCCATGGCGGCCAGGGCCTCCGGCAGCAGCCGCGCCCCGGGGCCGGCCGCCAGTCGGGCCAGCACCCGGGCCAGGTCGCGGGTGCGCCGGCTGGCCCGGCACACCGAACAGCGCGTCTCGCGCAGGCTGTGTCCGGGCCGTATGGGCGCGAAAACCGCCCGCTCCCCGCACACCGAACACAACCCGTCGGCTTCGAACACGTCCCATCCCCGGCACTTGGCTTCGGCGTCCATGCGATCTCCTTCTGGGAACCCGGACTCCGTGTCGGGGGGAGTATCCCCCGGCGGGGAGGGGCGGCGTCCCTGTCCGCTCCGGGACGGCTTCAAATGGCCGCGTCGAGCAGCATGTTGTCGCGGTGCACGGCGTCGGCGTAGGCGGCCTCGCCGAGAACCTGGGCGATGCGCGAGCTTTTGAGCCCCATGATCTTGCGCAGGTCCGAGGCGCCGTAGTTGGTGAGCCCCACGCCGAGGGCGTCCCCGCCCACGGTGGCGATCCGCACCATGGAGCCGACCGGGAAATCGCCGGACACGTCCACGATGCCGGCGGGCAAAAGGCTCTTGCCGTGTTCGCGCAGGGCGATGCCGGCGCCCTCGTCCACCACGAGGGTTCCCTGGGGCTCGTGGTGGTAGGCCAGCCAGAACTTGCGCCTGGGGATGGGCTTGCAGCCGGAGGGGACGAAGGTGCCCACCTCCTCGCCGGCGAAGGCCCGGGCGAGGGCCCCGGGTTCGCGGCCGGCCAGGATCAGCGTCGGCACCCCGAGCTGGGCCACGCGGCGGGCGGCCAGCAGCTTGGAATACATGCCGCCCGTGCCGAGGGTGGTCTTGGCACCGCACATGGCGTCGAGGTCGAGGCCGGCGATGTCCTCGATGACGGTCATGGGGGCGGCGCCGGGGTTGTCGTCGGGGTTTTCGGCGAAAACGCCCCGGGCGGAGGTCAGGTTGACGAACACCTCGGCCCCCACCGTGCCGACGAGCAACCCCCCCAGGCAGTCGTTGTCGCCGTAGACCAGTTCGGCGATGGCCACCGAGTCGTTCTCGTTGACCACGGGCACGGCGCCGAGATCGAACAGCGTGGACAAGGTGTTGCGCAGGTTGAGGTAGCGTTCGCGGTTGTCCAGGTCGTCGCGGGTCAGCAGCACCTGGGCGGCGATGCGCCCGTGCCGGGCGAACTCCTGGTCGTAGGCGTGCATGATGCGGCTTTGGCCGATGGCCGAGGCCGCCTGCCGGTGGGGCAGGAAGGCCGGGTCGTAGCGTTCGCCGAGGACGGCCCGTCCGGCGGCCACGGCGCCGCTGGACACCAGAAGCACCTCCCGCCCCGAGGCGGTCAGGCCGGCGATCTGCTCGGCCAGACTGGCGATGACCGCCGCGTCGACGCCGTGCTGGCCGGCCAGCACCGCGCTGCCGACCTTGACGACCACCCGGCGGGCCTGGGACATGACCTGGCGGCGTCTCTCCCGCCAGTCGCACTGGGCCATGGAGCCCTCCTTGGATTTTCCTCGAAAAGGGACGCTCAGGCCGTTTCGTCGGCCACCGCGCCCCTCCGGCATTCCGGAACGCCGGCGGTGCCCCGCCGGTCGGCGAAAGCGGCGTCGGCCGCCGCGGCGTCGCGCGCGGTCGTCTCGATCACCTTCTCGAGCCAGGGCCGGTACTCGGGGATGACGGGCAAAAGCGGCGGCATGGGGTCCGACGGTGCGGCCATCGCGCGGCGCCTCCGAAGCGTGTCGCGTATTTTCCGCCTTCATACGATCAAGCCCCGGCCCTGGCAAGACGCCCACCTCCCGCTTTTCAAAGCGCCCCCGCGCTGTTATGCCCCTCGGCCAGGGAGGAACCGTCGTGCGCATCCGTATGCTCGAACTCTTGTCAGGGGCCGCCGAGGCCACGGGCACCGCCGTGGTCATCGATGTTTTCCGGGCCTGTTCCGTGGTCTGCCACGCCTTTGCCGCCGGAGCCGAACGCATCTTTCCGGTGGACAGCCTGGAAGAGGCCCTGGCCCTCAAGGCCGCCCATCCGGAATACGTCCTGGCCGGCGAACGCAACTGCCTCAAGCCCGCCGGATTCGATTGCGGGAACTCGCCCAGCGAGGTGCGGGCCCTGGATCTCGCCGGCAAGACCCTGGTGCACGCCACCAGCGCCGGAACCCGGGGGCTCCTCGCGGCCATGGGCTCGGCCGGCCGGGTGCTCACCTGCTCCTTCGCCAACATGTCGGCCACCGCCGCCGCCATCGCCGCCGGCGCGCCGGAAACCGTCTCCATCGTGGCCATGGGCCGGGCCGGCCTCGCCCACGCCCCCGAGGACAAGCTGTGCGCCATGTACCTGGCCAACATCCTCCAGGATGTTCCCAACGCCTTCGAGGCCATCCCGAAGTTCCTGCGCAACGCGCCCAGCGCCTCGATCTTTTTCGGCGACACGGCCATCGTCCCCGAGGAGGACTTCGGGCTGTGCCTGACCCTCGACGCCTTCGACTTCTATCTGGAGGCCTCGCGCCAGCCCGACGGGCGGGTGGTCCTCCTGCGCCACGACGGAACCGCCGCCGGGGCCTGATCCGCCTCAAGCCTCGCGGGACCGGCCGAAAAGGCCCCGGGCACCCCGCCGACACGCGAACGGATCACCCAAGGAGACGCAGGCATGCTGGGCAAGCGCACCAAGAAGGACGCCCGGGAAGCATCCTTTTTCCCGGTTTCCCCCCTGATGATCTTTCCGAGGGCCTTTGGACGGTTCCGGGTGTACATCAAACAGGCCGGAAATTACGTGCTCTACGCGGCCGAAAACGAGCAGTTCACCCCGCGCCACCGGCAAAAGCTCCACGAGGCCGGGGTTCCCGAGGTCTACATCCTGGCGGACCAGCGGCCGGACTACAACCGCTACGTCGAGCAGAACCTCCCGCACATCCTGGGCAACGAGGCCATCCCCGTCGCGGAACGGGCCAAGGTTTTGTACACGGCCTCGGAATCCGTGGTGCGCGAGGTCTTCGAAACGTCCCTGCCCGCGGGACTGGCCAAACGGGAATACGCCCGCATCGCCTCGCTGGTGGAAAAGAGCCTGGCCTTCCTGGCGGTGGACGAAGCCCTGCGGCGCATGGCCGCCCTGGCCTCCCACGACTACGGCGTCCACACCCACAGCGTGCACGTGTTCGTCTACACCACGGCCATCCTCCAGACCCTGAAGGCCGACGAAACCACCCAGGCGCACGTCGGCGTGGGGGCGTTGCTGCACGACATCGGCAAGATGGGCGTCCCCCGGGAAATCCTCTCCAAACCGGGCCCGCTCACGGACGAGGAGCGGGCGGTCGTCAAGACCCATCCGGCCAAGGGGCTGGCCCTGTGCCAGAACATGTCCCTGCCCCGGCCCGCCGCGCACTGCATCCTCATGCACCACGAACGGATGGACGGCGCCGGCTACCCCGGGGGGCTCGACGGCGGGCTGATCCCGCCGTATGTCCGGGCCCTGGCCGTGGCCGACATCTACGACGCCCTGACCACCAACCGCCCCTACGCCCCGGCCATCCCGCCGTTCCAGGCCCTGCGCCTGATCCGCGACGAGATGCCGGGCCATTGCGACATGGACATGTACAAGCGCCTCGTCATGGTCCTCAGCGGCGCCAACATGGTATAAGGAGACCGCATGGGCTTTTCCCGCATCCAGTTCAAGCCGTCCGCGGCCCGGGGCATCGCCTGCCCCGGCTGCGGCCAGCCGTTGACCTTCGAGCGTTCCTGCCTTCGCGTCATGCTGGCCTGCCACGCCTGCGGCCGGGAGTTCGACCCGGCCCGGTTCGTGGACCAGCTCGGCGACGATTTCGAGGAGGTCTACGCCAACGTCCCCATCGACCGGATGTAGGCGCCGGGACCGGGCGAGTCCGGCGCTGCATCCCCAACAACCTTCAACGGCCGACCCCTCCTCCGCACGGGGCCCGGGGGCATGACGCGTCCGGCTGGTTCCGGGACCCGCCCCGGACCAGCGGAGGCTTCGGCCGGAAAACGCAAGGGAGGCATCATGGCTGCCGGCGTCTGGGACGGCATCGACAAGGAACGGGTGGCCAAGGCCCTGGTCACGGCCTTCATGAGCGACGAGTACCTGGAGGTGCTGGCCGCCATCAACAACGCGGAAACCCCGGCGGACCTCGCGGCCGCCCGGGAGCGCGTCAAGGATCTCATGGCCCTTTGGCGCGAGGAGGTGCCGGAGTACGCCTTCGCCATCGACGTTCTGTACCTTTTTTCGGAAAAGATGGCGCGGGAACTGGCCGGAGGGGAAGACTGAGGCCGCGGCGCCGCCCTGGCGGAGCCGGTTGACATCGGCTCCGCCATGAACTATGGTATTTTCTTCCAAAGGGGAGTAGCTGTTTCGGACAGGGTCAACATCCCTGCGGCGCCATCCGCCGCCTGGCCCTGTCGTCGGTGTCTCGAAACCGATCGGCGAGACCTTTGGCATGCCCGCGCGTGCCGAGGTCTTTTTTTTATGCCGGTCGCGCCAAATCGAGGAGACATCGTATGAAAAGACTGCTTCCCCTGTGGCTCGCCGCCGCCGCCACCCTGCCGGGCCTCGCCTGCTTCCTTTTTTCCGTCCACCTGCCGCCCCCCATGGCCGCGGCCGTGTCCGGCGCCGCCATCCTCGGGGCCTCGTTCTTGCTGCTGTGGGCCTGCGACGTGGCCCAAAACGACATTCCCCAGGCCCTGGCCCTGGCCGTGGTGGCCCTGATCGCGGTCCTGCCGGAATACGCCGTGGACATGTACTTCACCTGGATGGCCGGAAAGCATCCCGAATCGGACTACGCCCATTTCGCCATCGCCAACATGACCGGGGCCAACCGGCTGCTGATCGGCGTGGCCTGGACGGCCGTGGCCGGGGTGGTCTGGTGGCGCTCGCGCCAGCCGGTCGTCCTGGAGGAGGCCCGGCGCACGGAGGTGCTCTTCCTGGGCCTGGCCACGGCCTACGCCATCACCATCCCGCTTTCCGGGTCGCTCACCTGGGTGGACGGGGCCGTGCTCATCGGCCTCTACGCGGTCTACATCGCCATCGCCGCCCGCCGGCGGTGCGAGGAGCCGGAACTCGAGGGCGTGGCCGCCGTGCTCGGCGCCCTGCCCAAGGCCTGGCGCCGGCTGGCCACCGCGGCGCTTTTCCTGTTCGCGGCCGGCGTGATCGTGGCCAACGCCGAAGCCTTCAGCGAGGGGCTGGTGGCCACGGGGCGCCAGCTCGGGGTCAACGAATTCCTCCTCGTGCAGTGGCTGGCCCCCATCGCCTCCGAGGCCCCGGAATTCATCGTGGCCATCATGTTCGCCCTGCGCGGCATGGCCGGCATGGCCCTCGGCAGCCTCATCTCGTCCAAGCTCAACCAGTGGACGCTGCTCGTCGGCATGATCCCCGGGGTCTACGGCGTGTCCTCGGGCTCCTTCGCCAGCCCCATGCCCCTCGACGGCCTGCAGATGCACGAGATCATGCTGACCGCCGCCCAGTCGCTCCTGGCCGTGGGCCTGCTCGCCGGCCTGCGCCTGTCCATCCGGGGCGCCCTGCTCCTTTTCGTGCTCTTCCTGGGCCAGTTCCTTGCCCCGGCCGTGCCCGACGCGGTATGGACCCTGATGCCGGGGCACCTGACCGGAAGCCAGGTGCATTTCCTCTTCAGCTTCCTGTATATGGGCGCCTTCGCCCTGCTTTTGCCGCGCACCGGCCCGCAGCTCCTGGCCCTCGTCCGGCCGCGCCGTTCCGGGACCTCTTGACGCCGGGACCGGCCGGCCCTATGAACCGCTCCCCGTCCCGGGCTTTCCCGGGGTGGGGAGCCCCCCAAGGAGTCGGCCCGCCATGACCCAGGGCTTCGAACTGCCACTGTATCTCGACCTGTTCGCCGTGTTCCTCATGGCCGCCACCGGAGCCATCGAGGCCATCCGCCGGGAATTCGACCTGGTGGGCCTGCTCGGCCTGTCCCTGGCCACGGGGGTCGGCGGCGCGCTCATCCGCGACGGCATCTTCCTCCAGGCCAGCGTGCCGGCGGTGGTGCGCAACCAGGACTACCTCTACGCCGTTGCGGCGGCGGCCGCCGCCTGCCTCCTCTTCGGCCGCCGCGCCCTTTTGTCCGAGAAACTGGTGGCCCTGGTCGACGCCGCGGCCCTGGGCGCCTACGCCGTGGTCGGCATGGAGAAGTCCCTGGCCTTCGGCCTCGATTTCGCGCCCGCCGTGCTCGTCGGCACGGTCAACGCCTGCGGCGGGGGACTGTTGCGCGACGTGCTCATGCGCGAGGAGCCCATGGTCTTCCGGCCGGGGCAGTTCTACGGCTTCGCCGCCCTGATCGGCTGCCTGGCCTATCCGTTCCTGCGCCAGCAGGCCGCCCTCCCCCCCCTGGCCGCCGCCCTGTGCACCATCGTCATCACCTTCCTCCTGCGCGTGCTGGCCATCACCCGCAACTGGCGCACGGCCCCGGTGCGCGACACCGGACTCTTCCACCGGCGCCGCACCCCGCCCGGGGAGTGAGGCCGGGGGGTTTCAAGCCAGGGCGATTTCCGGTATGCGGGGAGGGCAATTCGCCAGGAGGATC
This sequence comes from uncultured Desulfovibrio sp., assembly GCA_964576235.1. GTDB lineage: Bacteria > Desulfobacterota > Desulfovibrionia > Desulfovibrionales > Desulfovibrionaceae > Solidesulfovibrio. Next base: position 15,226 of record CAZNUQ010000031.1, on the reverse strand, counting down.
ACCATGTTCAAGATCGCCGTTCCCTCCCGCGACGGCCAGGTGGACGAACACTTCGGCCATTGCGGATACTTCACCGTGCTGACCGTCGGGGAGGACAACTCCGTCACCGGCGAGGAGGTCTTCACCCCGCCGGCCGAATGCGGCTGCCGCTCCAGCCTGGTCGGCGACCTGCTGGCCATGGGCGTGACCACCCTGATCGCCGGCAACATGGGCCAGGGCGCGGTCATCAAGCTGCGCCAGGCCGGCATCGCCGTGGTGCGCGGCGCCAGCGGCCCGGTGGGCGACGCGGCCCGGGCCTACCTCGACGGCCGGCTCAAGGACCGCGACGAGATCTGCCAGGCCCACGGCCACGACTGCCGGCACGGCTGACCCGCCCGGAGGGGATTTTCGGCGTCCCGGGGGGCCTTTTGCTCCGGGACCGCCGCTCCCCTTCCGCCGAATTGCCCCAACCCCCGTATTGATTATTTTCCGTCCCCGGCCCCGGCCTTCGCCCGAGGCCCCAAGGAGTGCACCGCATGTGGGACGCCAAGCCCCCCCGCCACGACGTTTCGCGCCTGACCGACCACGACATCTACCTCTTCAAGCAGGGCAACCATTTCGACCTGCCGGACAAGCTCGGCTCGCTGCCCATGACCGTGGAGGACGAAACCGGCGTCCATTTCGCCGTGTGGGCCCCCAACGCCAAATCCGTCTCCGTGGTCGGCGATTTCAACGGCTGGGAGCCGGAACGCCATCCCATGGCCGTGCGCCACGACGCCTCGGGCATCTTCGAATGCTTCGTCCCCGGCCTGGGCAAGGGGGCGCGCTACAAATACCACATCGTGTCCCGCGCCGCCGGGTACCGGGCCGACAAGGGCGACCCCTTCGCCTTCTATTGGGAGACCTCCCCCAACACCGCCTCCATCGTCTGGGATCTGGAATACGCCTGGCAGGACGGGGACTGGATGGCCTCGCGCCAGGAGAAAAACGGCTTTTCCGCCCCGGTTTCCATCTACGAGGTGCACCTTGGCTCGTTCATGCGCGTCCACGAGGATCGCTACCGCTCCCTTTCCTACCGGGAGATGGCCGACCACCTCACCGAGCACGTGCTGCGCGCCGGGTTCACCCACGTGGAATTCCTGCCCATCATGGAGCACCCCTTCTTCGGCTCCTGGGGCTACCAGACCCTCGGGTACTTCGCCCCCACCAGCCGCTTCGGCACGCCCCAGGACTTCATGGCCCTCATCGACCGGCTGCACCAAAACGGCATCGGCGTGGTCCTCGACTGGGTGCCCTCCCACTTCCCCACCGACGGCCACGGCCTGTCCTTTTTCGACGGCACCCACCTCTACGAGCACGCCGACCCCAGGAAGGGCTACCACCCGGACTGGAACTGCTACATCTTCAACACCGGCCGCTACGAGGTCCGGGCCTTCCTCATCTCCAGCGCCCTGTTCTGGCTGGGGCGCTACCACGTGGACGCCCTGCGCGTGGACGCCGTGGCCTCCATGCTCTACCTCGACTATTCCCGCCGCGAGGGCGAATGGGTGCCCAACGTCCACGGCGGCCGCGAAAACCTCGACAACATCGACTTCCTGCGGCGCCTCAACGAGATGACCTACACCCGCTTTCCCGGCACCGAAACCATGGCCGAGGAATCCACCTCCTGGCCCATGGTCTCCCGGCCGCCCTACCTCGGCGGCCTGGGGTTCGGCATGAAGTGGAACATGGGCTGGATGCACGACACCCTGCGCTATTTCTCCCGCGACCCGATCTTCCGCAAATACCACCATGGCGAGTTGACCTTCAGCATCTGGTACGCCTTTTCCGAGAACTTCGTCCTGGCCCTTTCCCACGACGAGGTGGTGTACGGGAAGGGAAGCCTCCTCTCCAGGATGCCCGGCGACGACTGGAAGCGTTTCGCCAACCTGCGCCTGCTTTACGGCTTCATGTTCGGCCATCCCGGCAAGAAGCTCCTGTTCATGGGCGGCGAATTCGGCCAATGGCAGGAGTGGAACCACGATGCCGAGCCCCAGTGGGAACTGCTCGAATCGCCGCCCCATCAGGGGATCCTCCAGTGGGTCGCGGACCTCAACCGCCTCTACAGGACCGAAGCGGCCCTGCACGAACGCGACTTCAGGCCCGAAGGCTTCGAGTGGGTCGATTTCCGCGACGCCGAGGCCAGCGTGCTGGTCTTCCTGCGGCGCGGCAGGAATCCCGGCGACATCGTGCTCGTGGCTCTCAACTTCACCCCCGTGCCCCGCGAGAACTACCGCATCGGCGTGCCGGTCCCCGGCCTGTGGACCGAACTGCTCAACAGCGACGCCAAGCTCTACGGCGGCTCGGGCTGCGGCAACGCCGGCGCCGTCATGGCCGAGAACGTCGGGAGTTTCGAGCACCCCTGCACCCTGACCCTCACCCTCCCCCCCCTGGGGGCCCTGTTCCTGAAGCCGGCCGGGAAGTAGGCCGGAAGCCCGCCTCCGGCGCGCCGGCTGTTGCCGCATCCCCGCGAAAATGGCAGGCTGGGAGCAGGCGTTATCCAAAGGAGCCCCCATGCTGCGCAGAGCCAGCGGCGTGCTCATGCACGTCACCTCGCTTCCCTCCCGCTTCGGCATCGGCGATTTCGGCCCCGGCGCCCGGCGCTTCGCCCGGTTTCTGGCCCGGGGGGCCCAGTCCTACTGGCAGATGCTGCCGCTCACCCCGACCTCGCCGTTCATCGGCAACTCGCCCTACAGCAGCGATTCGGCCTTTGCCGTCAACCCGCTGCTCATCAGCCCCGAGGCCATGGTCGAGGACGGCTGGCTCGAAGCGGCCGACATCGGCGAGGCCGAACTTCCGGGCAACCCGGCGACAGCCGACTTCGAGGGCGCGGCGCAATACAAGGAAAGACTGTTGCGCCAGGCCTTCGCGCGCGGGCGGGACCGGCTGGAAAAGGAGGCCGGCTTCCTGGACTTCTGCCGGGAGGAGGCGCCCTGGCTGGACGACTACGCCCTCTTCCGGGCCATCAAGCACGAGCGCGGCGGGGCGGGCTGGGCCGACTGGCCGGCGGAGTTGCGCGACCGCGAAAAACGGGCCGTGGCCCTGGTCCGGGACCGGCAGGCCGGGGAAATCGCCTTCGTCCGGTTCGTCCAGTACCTGGCCTTTTCCCAGTGGCGGGCCCTGCGCCGCCTCCTGCGCGGCTTCGACATCCAGGTCATCGGCGACATGCCGATCTACGTGACCGAGGACAGCGCCGATGTCTGGGCCAACCCGGAACTCTTCAGGCTCGGGCCGGACAGGCGCCCCCTGTTCGTGGCCGGCGTGCCGCCGGACTATTTCAGCGAGACGGGCCAGCGCTGGGGCAATCCTGTGTTCGACTGGCCGGCCCACGAACGCACGGGGTTCTCCTGGTGGCTGCGGCGCATGGCGCACAACCTGGCCCTGTCGGACATCGTGCGGCTGGACCATTTCCGGGGATTCGAGGCCTACTGGGAGATCGCGGCGACCGAACGGACGGCCGTGCGCGGACGGTGGGTCAAGGCGCCGGGGATGGAGCTTTTCAAGGCCATGCAGCGGCGGTTCCCCGCCCTGCCGCTCATCGCCGAGGACCTCGGCGTCATCACGGCCGAGGTGCGCGAACTCATGGCGGCCTTCGGATTCCCGGGCATGCGGGTCCTGCAGTTCGCCTTCGGGGCCGGCATCGCCGAAAACCGCGACGCGCCCCACAACTACGCCCGCAACTGCGTGGCCTACACCGGCACCCACGACAACAACACCAGCCTGGGCTGGGCCCGGGCCGGCGAGGCCGGCGAGGAGGGCCGGCGCGCGCTTTTCGGCTACCTCGGCCGGGAGGTGGCGCCGGAACAGACGCCCTGGGAACTGCTGCGCCTGGTCATGGCCAGCACCGCCGCCACGGTGATCGCGCCCATGCAGGATCTGCTGTGTCTGGGCGAGGGGGCGCGCATGAACATGCCGTCCGTGGCCAGGGGCAACTGGAGCTGGCGGGCCGTGGACGACCAGCTCGACGCCGGCCTGGCCGAGCGGCTGCGGGCCATGACCGAGCTTTTCGGCAGAAACCATTGAGCCGCGCCGCGGCGGGATTTCCTGGCTAGAAAAGGGGGCGCGGGGCCTGTCCCTCGTCCGGGACGATCGCCCCTGGCGACGCGCCCGCGTCCCGGGGGGCGGACGGCCCTGCCGGCGGGGCGGACGGGACGGACGGGGCGGATGTCTCCGGCACCGGCTCGACCTTGACCGGCCGGGCCTTGCCCTTCTTGGGGGGCCTGAGTTTCGGGTCGCGCGGCGGCAGGGGCTTTTTCGGGGCGGCCTGGGGCGGCAGGGTGAACCCCGGCTGCACCGGCTCGGCGTGGGCCTCGCGGATCTTCCAGAGGTAATGCTCGTCGCGGGTCAGACCGAAATAGCAGTTCAGGACGGCCTGGCGCGGCTGCCCGCCCTCCTGCCAGGACATGTCGGCCACCACCTGCACCGAGGCCGCGGTCCCCTTCACCTGGATGGCCATGGGCTCGTGGAAGGCCAGGCGCATGTCCGCCTTGCGCTCCTCGGCCACGATGGCCGGCAACTGCTTTTTCATGTCCTGGGACCGGACCGGCCGGATGAAGTTCCCCAGAAACGGCACCACGCGGGCGTCCTCGGTGTACAGGCGCCTGATGGCCTTGACATCCCCGGACATGACCACTCCGGGATACCGGGCCATGAAGTCGTGGACGTTTTTGGCGTCGGCCGAGGCGAACCCCGTGGGCGTCGGCCCCACCGGCTTCCCGCCCTTCCCGGCGCAGGCGCACAGGGCCAGGACGAGGCAGGCGAGGAGGGGCGGCAGCCAGTGACGCCGCCCGCCGCGAATCATCCGGAAAGCACCTTTCATGGCGTCATGCCGTCCCTCGCCCCCCTTTCCCGAGGGGTCCCGGAGGGGGGAGCCTCCCCGCCCCTAGCCGCACTTGGTGTAGCCGCAGCCCTTGCAGACGTGGCAGCCTTCCTCGAAAACCAGTTCGCCGCCGCAGTCCGGGCATTGCGGGTGGCCGAGGTTGCCGGTGTCGTCGTGGACCTGGCGGCCCTGGAGGTAGCGGTTCTCGAGCACCCAGGACACGGCGTCGGGGATGGACAACAGCAGGCCCTTTTTCTGGAACACCGGATTCTCGCCGCCGATGCCCTTGAGCTGGCCCACGATGTCGGCCACGTCCACGCCCGAGCGCAGGGCCAGGGACACCAGCCGGCCGATGGCCTCGGCCTTGGCCGTCACCGAACGGCCGGACTTGCCGATGGTGGCGAAGACCTCGAAGGGCTTGCCGTCGACCTCGTTGACCGTGAGGTAGAGCTCGCCCAGGCCCGTTTTGACCTTCTGGGTGAAGCCGAAGACGATGTCCGGACGCACGCGCACCTTGCGTTGCGGCTTGGCCGGTTCGGCCTGGGAGCCGTCGCCGGTGCACAGCACCTGTCCCGCCTTGCAGCCGTCGCGGTAGACGGTGACGCCCTTGCAGCCGAGTTCGTAGGCCAGCCGGTAGATCTCGCGGATGTCTTCCTTGGTGGCGCTGTTTGGCAGATTGACGGTCTTGGACACGGCGTTGTCGGTGTACTTCTGGAAGGCGGCCTGCATCTTGAGGTGCCAGACGGGCTCGATGTCCATGGCCGTGACGAAGATCTCGCGCAATGCGTCGGGCAGCATGCCGATGTGGGCGATGGAGCCCTTTCTGGCGACCTCCTCCATGAGGGCGTCGGAGTAGGCCCCGGCGGCCCTCAGGGCCGCGACGAAATGGGGGTTGGCCTCGACGAGCTTTTCGCCGTCCATGACGTTGCGGGAAAACGACAGGGCGAAAAGCGGCTCGATGCCCGAGGAGCAGCCGGCGATGATGGACAGGGTGCCGGTGGGGGCGATGGTGGTGGTCGTGGCGTTGCGGTAGGGCCCGAGGTTGCGCTTGCCGAAGACGGATTCCGGGTAGGCCGGGAAGGGGCCGCGCTCCGCGGCCAGGGTCTTGGAGGCGGACCGGGCCTCGGCCTGGATGGTTTCCATGAGCCGCTCCGCCAGGGACAGGGCCTCGGTGCCGTCGTAGGGGATGCCGAGGAGATAAAGCAGGTCCGCGAAGCCCATGACGCCCAGGCCGATCTTGCGGTTGGCGTGGACCATCTCCGTGATCTGGTCCAGGGGGTAGCGCGAGGCGTCGATGACGTTGTCGAGGAAACGCACGGCCAGATGCACGGTTTCGGCCAGCCCCGCCCAGTCGATGCCGTCCGGCGCGGCCGGGTCGTGGAACCTGGAGAGGTTCACGGAGCCGAGGTTGCAGGCCTCGTAGGGCAGGAGCGGCTGTTCGCCGCAGGGATTGGTCGATTCGATGGCCCCGAGCGCCGGGGTGGGGTTGTCGCGGTTGATGCGGTCGAGAAAGACGATGCCGGGATCGCCGGACTCCCAGGCCTTGCGCACGAGCAGCGAGAACACCTCGCCGGCGTTTTGCCGGCCGACGACCGAACCGTCGCGGGGATCGACGAGGTCGTAGTCCTCGCCCCGCTCCACGGCCTGCATGAACTTTTCCGTGAGCGCCACGGAAATGTTGAAGTTTTGCAGTTCGTTCTCGCGTTCCTTGCAGGTGATGAACTCCAAAATATCCGGATGGTCGACGCGCAGGATGCCCATGTTGGCCCCGCGCCTCGTGCCGCCCTGCTTGACCTGTTCGGTGGCGGTGTTGAAAATCCGCATGAAGGACACCGGCCCCGAGGCCACGCCGCCGGTCGAGCCCACCCGGCTCCTTTTCGGCCGCAGGCGGGAGAAGGAGAAGCCGGTGCCCCCGCCGGACTTGTGGATGAGCGCCGCGTACTTCACGGCGTCGAAGATCTCCTCCATGGAGTCGCCCACGGGCAGGACGAAGCAGGCGGCCAGCTGCCCGAGGGGGGTTCCCGCGTTCATGAGCGTGGGGGAATTGGGCAAAAAGCGCATGGCCCCCATCAGGCCGTAGAACTTTCCGGCCAGTTCGGGAACGGCGTACGGCGACGCCGGGTACTTGGCCTCCTCGGCGGCGATGGCCGAGGCCACGCGCCAGAAAAGCCCCCGGACATCCTCCACGGGTTCGCCGTCGGCCCCTTTTTGCAGATAGCGCTTGGTCAGCACCACCGTGGCGTTGTCGTTGACGGGGATATCGGGCAGGTCGGCGGGCACGGGCAGCGTGGTCATGGGCGGCTGTTCCTGGCTGGTTTCGGTTTCGCAAAAAAGTGTCGCCGCCAGCGGCGGCTACACAAAAACATCAAACATTGCAGGCGCTATTGATACATCCGACAGGCGGGCGCGGGCATTTCCCCCGTGACGCCTACCTACACCGGACCGCCTGGAAAGGGAACCGGCGGCCCGACGGGAGCCCCTGACGCCGACGGCCCGAAACCGCGCACGGCCGGGAGGCGTCATCCCCCGCCCGCCGCCGGGGCGGGCGGGGGATGCGGACGCTTCCGCCGGCGGAGCTAGCCCTCCTGGGTCTGCGGAACCTCGGCATCGCCGCCGCAGGCCAGGGGCCAGACCTCCTCGATGCGTTCCACCGGCATGACCTTGACGCGGCCGCGCAGGTCGCGGGGGATATCGCGCAGATCCTTCATGTTCTGGGCCGGGATGATGACCCGCTTCATGCCGGCGGCCACGGCGGCCAGGATCTTCTCCTTGATGCCGCCGACGGGCAGGATCCGGCCGCGCAGGGTGATTTCGCCGGTCATGGCCACGTCATTGCACACCGGCGTGTCGGTAAGGACCGAGATGAGCGCCGTGACCAGGGTCACGCCGGCCGAGGGGCCGTCCTTGGGGGTGGCGCCGGCCGGGACGTGGATGTGGATGTCGTGCTTCTCGAAGACCTCGGGGTCGATGCCGAGCTCCCTGGCCCGGGACTTGGCGTAGGTGAGCGCCGCCTGGGCCGATTCCTTCATCACGTCGCCGAGCTTGCCCGTCAGCTGCAGGCCGCCCTTGCCGGGAAGCGTGGCCGCCTCGATGTGCAGGATCGCCCCGCCGACCGGCGTCCAGGCGAGGCCCACGGCCACGCCCGGCGGCAGTTCGGTCTCGCGTTCGTCGTCCAGGAACCGGGCCGGGCCGAGGAGCTTGTCCAGGGAGGCCACGGTGACCCGGAAGGGAGCCTCCTCGCCCTCGGCCTTGCGCCGGGCCAGCTTGCGGCAGACGGCTCCGACCTCGCGTTCCAGGTTCCGCAGCCCGGCCTCGCGGGTGTACTCGCGGATCACATGGGACAGCACCTGGTCGGAAACGGCCACGTCGCCCTCGGCCAGGCCGTTTTCCCCGATCTGGCGCGGCAGGATGAACCGGCGCGCGATCTTGATCTTCTCCTGCTCGGTGTAGCCCGGCAGCTGGATGACCTCCATCCGGTCCAGCAGCGCCGGCGGGATGGTGTCCAGGATGTTGGCCGTGCAGATGAACATCACCTTGGAGAGGTCGAAGGGCACGTTCAGGTAGTGGTCGGAAAAGGAGAAGTTCTGTTCCGGGTCCAGCACCTCGAGGAGGGCCGAGGACGGGTCGCCCCGGAAATCCGAGCCCACCTTGTCGATCTCGTCGAGCATGATGACCGGGTTCCGGGTGCCGGCCTGCTTGATGCTCTGGACCACCCGGCCGGGCATGGCGCCGACGTAGGTGCGCCGGTGGCCGCGGATCTCGGCCTCGTCGCGCATGCCGCCGAGCGACATGCGCATGAACTTGCGCCCGAGGGCCCGGGCGATGGACCGGCCAAGGGAGGTCTTGCCCACGCCCGGGGGGCCGACGAAGCACAGGATCGGGCCCTTCATGCCGGGGTTGAGCTTGCGCACCGACAGGTACTCGAGGATGCGCTCCTTGACCTTCTCCAGGTCGAAATGGTCCTCGTCGAGAATGCGCTTGGCTTCCTTGATGTCGATGCGGTCCTTGGACAGCCTCTTCCAGGGCAGTTCCACCATCCAGTCGAGGTAGGTCCGGATGACCCCGGCCTCGGAGGAATCCGGGTGCATGGAGGCCAGCCGCTTGAACTGCTTGTCTGACTCCTTCTTCACGTCCTTGGGCATGCCGGCCTTGTCGAGGGCCTGCTTGAGCTCCTCGAGTTCGTCGGACTCCTCGCCGCCCTCGCCGAGTTCCCGGCGGATGGCCTTCATCTGTTCGCGCAGGAAGAAGTCCTTCTGGGCCTTGTCCATGCCCTCCTTGGCCATGTTCTGGATCTTGGCCTGCATGGTCGCCACCTCGGCCTCCTTGACCAGGAGCGCGTTGACCATGCGCAGGCGTTCGACGGGATCCTCGCATTCGAGGAGGCCCTGGGCCTCCTCCACCCGCATCCGCAGGTTGGAGGCCACCAGGTCGGCCAGCCGCCCGGGCTCGTTGACGCTGTTGAGCACGGCCATGATGTCGGCCGAGGCCATGCCCCGCAGCGACAGGATCTTCTCGCTCTGCTCCCTGGCGGCCCGCATCATGGCCTCCTGCTCCAGGGTGGCCTCCTTGGCGTCGCGTTCGCCGAGGATCTCCACCTTGGCCAGGTTGTAGGGGTCGGAGGAGATGAACCGCTCGACGCGGGCCCGGGTCAGTCCCTGGACCAGCACCTTCAGGCGGCCGTCGGGCATCTTGAGCATGCGCATGATCATGCCGACCGTGCCCACCCGGTAGAGGTCCTCCTCGCCGGGCTCGTCCACCTTCTCGTCCTTCTGGGTGAGGACGAGGATGTAGCGGGAGCCGTTGATGGCCGCGTCCACGGCCTGGACGGATTTTTCCCGGCCGACGAAAAGCGGCAGGATCATGTAGTTGAACACCACGATGTCGCGCACGGGCAGGACCGGCAGTTCGAGCGGGATGTCGGGCTGGTTCTTGTCCTCGCCCTCGCTGGCCACCGGAGGCTCGTGCCGCTCGGGCGCCTCCCCGGTCTGCGCCGCGGCGCCCTCGGGCGGCGTCTTGGGGTCGAACTCGTTGTCCATGCTGGTCAAACTCCTTGTCCCGGCCGGCGGACCGCGCCGCCGCCGGACTGCTCCACGGTATATGGAAAACGTCCGCGCGGCGTCGGCGACCGACCCGCGCGGACCACTGTCGTCTCACCGACGCGAACGGCCCCTCCCGGGGCGCGGCCTAGCCCCGAATCTCGAAGGTCGCGTAGGCCTTCTCGTACTCGATCATTTCGGAATCCATCGACTCCACCCGGGACAGGGGCGATCCCTGGGTCAGCCGCTGTTTGAATTCGGCAAGCGACGCCGCATCGCCCTGGGCCAGGACTTCCACCTGGCCTTCCCGAAGGTTGCGGACCCAGCCCACAAGCCCGAGACTTGTGGCCTGATCGAACACCCAGGCCCGGAAATACACGCCCTGGACCTTGCCGGACACGGTGGCATGCAGACTAGCCGTCATGGTGGGTCCCTCCTTTCGCGTTCACAACATGCCTTCGGACTGAAAGCTGTAAAACCGGTTCTCCGTGACCACCAGATGGTCGAGCAGCCGGATGTCGACCTCCCGGGCCGCTCCCTTGATGCGCCGGGTGAACTCCACGTCCTGCACCGAAGGCCGCGGGTCGGCGCCGGGATGGTTGTGCACGAGGATCATGCCGCTGGCCTGGTGCCGCAGGGCCACGGCCAGCACTTCGCGGGGATAGACCGCGGCCTGGTCCACCGTGCCCCGGCTCACCTGCTCCCAGCCGATGAGCCTGTTTTTGGTGTCCACCAGGGCCATCCAGAATTCCTCGTGCTCCCGCGTCCCGATCCTGGCCCGGGCCATCTCGGCCACGATCTCGGGACTGTTGCACACCACCCGGTCCCGCACCGGCTGCTCGTGGAACCGGGCCCAGGCCTCGCGCCACAGGGTGAGGAACTCCTCGGCCCCGGGGCCGAAGCCGGGCACGTCCCGCAACTCCTCCATCCTGGCCGACAACGCCCCGCGCAGGCTGTCGAACCGGCCAAGCAGTTCCTTGGCGAGGGGCTTGTTGTCGCGGCGCACGTTCACGTAGCCCAGGATGAGCTCCAGCACCTCGTAGTCGGCCAGGGCCCGCGGATTGTCCATGAGCCGGTCCTTCAGGCGCCGGCGATGGCCGAGATAGTGCGGCGATTCTTTCTTATTAAGCATATTGACCGGACCGGGCAAGGCTTTTCGGTGGACGGCAAGGGGATAATCCGGCGAAACCGGGGAAAAACGGCGGGGAAAACGGTTCCGTCATCGGGAACTCCGGGATTTTGCCCGTCCCAGCCCCCCGAAAAGGCGGACAAGCTCGGCGGCGAGGTATTCCATGGCCTGTTCCGGCCGGACGGCCCCGGACTTGATGCCGGCCTCGGCCGCGAAGGCCGCGTCGAACATCCGCGCCAGGCCGGCCGCCCCGAGACGCCGGGCCATGTCCTCCTTTTTCCGCCGCACCTGGGGCGAAAGGCGCAGGTCGGCGTCATCCCCGGCGGCCAGCCGCCACATGGTCCGGGCCTCGTAGAGCAAAAGCCCCACGAAGGGAAAGATCATCTCCGTCCCGGCCAGTTCCTTGTCGAAAATCTCCCGCCACACGGCGGCCGGATCGCCCCCCCCGGCCAGGGCGTCCAGGAAACCGAAGCCGTCCAGGCCCTCGCGATAGCTCATGTGGGCCAGGTCGCCCATCTCGATGGTGGCCCGATCCCCCAGGGCCAGCTCCAGCTTGGCCAGCTCGTTGTCGGCGCGGGCCAGGTCCGGCGGCAGGGCCTCGGCCAGGGCCGCGGCCACGCCCGGTTCGAAGGCCAGGCCGTGGCGCGCGGCCCAGTCGGACAAAAGCGGCCCCATGTCCCGGCGGGCGAGGCCCGGGGAGACGAACAGCCATTTGCGCTGCTCGGCCACCTTGAAATAGGGCTGCTCGGCCAGCCCCTTGGGGAACTTGGGGCCCTTGCGGTCGAACGGCCCTTCCAGGCAGAAAAACGGCCACACGGATTCGTTGAACCCGCGCAGCGCCGGGACCAGCTTGGGCCAGAACTCGGCCGGGCAGGCCTCGGCCCGGCGCACCACCACGGCCCGGCGGCCGGCGAGAAGGCTGCCGACGGTCAGCGCGCTCCAAAACGGCGCCCCCAGTTCCTCGTCCCCCCAAAAGACCTCCCTGGCGAAGTCCTGGCCGGATTCGGCGAGCAGACGGTCAACGCGCTCCCGGATGATCTCCGGGTCGGGACAGGCCAGAAAGAAAAAACCGGGGCGATGCATCCGGCGAGAGTAGCCGAGGCCCGGCCGGGGGGCAACGTCGGCGAGCCATCGGAGCCGGACTCGCGCGGCGACCGCGACCGGAACGCCCCGAAAAAATCCCCGGGCCGGGAACGGCCGGACGCCCTGGACTTGCCGGTTTTCCCCGGCGGCAGGGGACAACTTGGCCCTTGCAATCGCATGGGCCGGCGGTATGACTGCAAAGGCTCGGGGAGATGTCCGGGGAACGTCCAGCCCGGTCCGCCAGGGAGCGAACGGACCGGGGCTCAACCTCCATCGTTTCGGAATTATTTAAAAAATGAGCATGTCTTGTGCCTGGGAGCTCGTGCGCGGCATCGAGCCCATGTCCCTTTGCGATTGGCCGGGACGCCTTGCGGCCGTGCTCTTTTTCGGCGGGTGCAACCTGCGCTGCCCGCACTGCCACAACGCCGGCCTGGCCTGGAGACCGGAGGACGCGCCGCCGCTGGCCGCCGCCTCGGTGCGCCGGTTCGTGGCCTCCCACGCCCGCTGGCTCGACGGCCTGGTCGTCACCGGCGGCGAACCGACCCTGGCGCCGGGGATCGCCGATTTCGCGGCCGAGGCGGCCGCCATGGGCCCCCCCGTCAAGATCGACACCAACGGCATGCGTCCCGACATCGTGGCCGAGATCCTCGCGCGCTATCCCGGAGCGCATTTTTCCGTGGACGTGAAGGCGCCCTTCGCCGGATACCCCCTGGCCACCGGCGGGGCCGCGACCGAGGCAGGAGCCAGGGAACGCCTCGGCGCGATCTTCGCCCTGGCCCGGCGCCATCCCGGGCGGTTCGCCTTCCGCACCACCCTCGTGCCGGAACTGACCGGGGACGATGTCGCGGCCGTCCGGGAAAGCCTGCCGCCCGGATGCGCGCTGACCCTGCAACCTTTCAGAAAGACCGCCGGCAACGGGAAGGAGGGGCGCCATGCCCAAGCAGATACGCAAACGCGACGGATGTCTGGAAACCTGGTCCACCCAGCGCATCGCCCAGGCGATCCTGAAGGCCCTCAAGGCCAGCGGCATCCAGGACCCGCTTTTGGCCACGCGGCTGGCCCACAAGGTCGAATCCAAGCTTGAGGGGACCGACATCCCGGAACAGGAGCACGTCCAGGACGCCGTGGAACTCGTGCTCATGGAGTCGCGGCTTCACGCCGTGGCCAGGCGCTACATCGTCTACCGCGAAAAACGCCGGGAACTGCGCGAGCAAAAGGCCGCCTACCTGGACATCGCCGAGGTCATCGACAACTACATTTCCAAGACCGACTGGCGCGTGGCCGAAAACGCCAACATGACCCACTCCTTCCAGGGGCTCATGCTGCACCTTTCCGGGACGGTCCAGGCCCGCTACGCCCTGGGCAAGTATCCCGAGGAAATCCGGGAGGCCCACGACCACGGCTATTTCCACATCCACGACCTGTCCTTCGGTCTGGCCGGGTACTGCGCCGGCTGGAGCCTGCGCGACCTGCTCCTCGAGGGCTTCAACCTGCCGGGGCGCTCCTGCGCCGGGCCGGCCCGCCACTTCGACGCGGCCCTGGGCCAGATGGTCAACTTCCTGGGCACCCTGCAAAACGAATGGGCCGGCGCCCAGGCCTTCAACAACGTGGACACCTACCTCGCCCCGTTCGTGCGCCACGACGGCCTGTCCTACCGCGAGGTCAAGCAGGCCATGCAGAAGTTCGTGTTCAACCTCAACACGACCTCGCGCTGGGGCGGCCAGAGCCCCTTCACCAACCTGACCTTCGACCTGGCCCCGCCCCGGCACCTGGCCGGCGAGGCGGTCATCGTCGGCGGCAGGATGCTCGACAGCGTCCACGGCGACTACGGGCCGGAAATGGAGATGATCAACAAGGCCTTCCTGGAGGTCATGGCCGACGGGGACTACCACGGCCGCATCTTCTCCTTTCCCATCCCGACCTACAACATCACGGCGGATTTCCCCTGGGATTCCGAGATCGGCACCCTGCTGCTGGAGCTGACGGCCAAGTACGGGGCGCCGTACTTCCAGAATTTCATCAATTCGGACCTCTCTCCCGAGGACGTGCGCTCCATGTGCTGCCGGCTGCAGATGGACCTGCGGGAGCTGCGCAACAAGGTGGGCGGGCTTTTCGGCGCCGGCGACCTGACCGGCTCCATCGGCGTGGTGACGCTCAACCTGCCCAAGCTGGCCTTCCTGGCCCAGGGCGAGGAGGATTTCCTCGACCTGCTCGCGGAGTACGCCGAACTGGCCAGGGACGCGCTGGAATTCAAGCGCAAGATGATCGGCGACAACCTGGAACGGGGGCTTTTCCCCTGGACCCGGCGCTACCTCAAGAACGGCTTCGCCGGCCACTTTTCGACCATCGGCCTGGTCGGCGGCCACGAGGCCTGCCTGAACCTGCTCGGCAAGGGCATCGAGACCGACGCCGGGGTGCGGCTCATGACCCGGGCCCTCAAACATCTGCGCGGCCTCACGGCCCGCTTCCAGGAACAGACCGGCAGCCTCTACAACCTGGAGGCCACGCCGGCCGAGGGCACGAGCTACCGCCTGGCCAAGATCGACAAGGCGCTCTATGCCGACATCCGGGCCTCGGGCAACGGCACGCCCTACTACACCAATTCGACCACGCTACCGGTCGGGCTCTCCCGCGACGTGTTCTACGCCCTGGAGCACCAGAACAAGCTCCAGCCGCTCTACACCGGCGGCACGGTCTTCCACACCTACCTCGGCGAGGCCGTGGCCGACACCGAGGCCCTCAAGTCGTTCATCGTCAAGGCCTTCACCATGACGAAGATCCCCTACCTGTCCATCACGCCGACCTTTTCGGTGTGCAAGACCCACGGCTACATCAAGGGCGAGCATTTCGAATGCCCGGAATGCGGCGCGCCCTCGGAAGTGTTCACGCGCATCGTCGGCTACTACCGGCCGGTGTCCATGTGGAACAAGGGCAAGCAGGCGGAATACGCCGAGCGGCTGACCTACGGGGATATCTGCTAGGACACGGGCGGCTTCCGACAATCCGGGGCGCGTTCCGGACGCCGCCGGGGGGAATCCGGCCCCCCGGCGGCCGTCCTGCCCGCCGCGCCGGTCGCCCGGCTCAGCCCTTCACCGCCACCACCAGCATCTCGAAATCCTCGGTCGTGAGCCTGTCCGCCCG